>NZ_LR813084.1:0-652500 GCF_903815225.1 Delftia tsuruhatensis | reverse complement strand
GATGATCCTGGGCGAGCTGGCGCCCGACAGCGGCAAGGTGCGCCTCGGCGCCAACCTGCAGGTGGCGTACTTCGACCAGATGCGCCACCAGATCGATATGGATGCCACGCTGGAGGACTTCATCAGCCCGGGCAGCGAGTGGATAGAGATCGGCAGCCAGAAGAAGCACGTGAAGAGCTATCTGTCGGATTTCCTGTTCTCCCCGGCGCGCGCCCACTCTCCTGTCCGTTCACTGTCCGGTGGCGAGCGCAACCGCCTGCTGCTGGCCCGGCTGTTTGCGCGCCCCGCAAATGTACTGGTGCTGGATGAGCCGACCAACGACCTCGATATCGAGACGCTGGAGATGCTGGAGGACCTGCTCCAGAACTACGATGGCACGGTGTTCCTGGTGAGCCATGACCGCAGTTTCCTGGACAACGTGGTCACCAGCACCATCGCCTGGGAAGGACCGGGCCAGTGGCGCGAGTATGAAGGGGGCGTGCAGGACTGGCTCGATCAATCGCGCCGCAGCCGGGATCTGGCCGAGGCCGGGCAGCCGAGGCCGCTCAAGGAGGAGGCCAGGCCGGCCGCCGCGCGCAATGATGGCAAGGCCAGGCGCAAACTCAGCTACAAGGAGCAGCGCGAACTGGAGCAGTTGCCCGAACGCATTGCATCCCTGGAGGCCGAACAGAAATCCATACAGGAGGCCTTGGCCGACGGCACGCTGTATGCCAGCGACAATGCCCGCGCGGTGCAGTTGCACCAGCGCGATGGAGAGATTGACGAGCAGTTGCTGGAGGCGCTGGAACGCTGGACCGAGCTGTCGGAATGACGGTTTCCCCGTGAAAAAGGAGCGCCAGGCGCTCCTTTTTGCATTCCGGCGGCTGCCTCTTGCGACCCGCCGCTCAGATGCGGTGGTGCACCTGGTCCGAGCCTATGCGCAGCTTGCCCAGCAGGGCGCCGGCGATCTGGTTGAGTGGGAGCACCTCGTCGGCCGCGCCATGGGCGATGGCTTCGCGCGGCATGCCGAAGACGATGCAGCTGGCCTCGTCCTGAACCAGGTTGTAGCTGCCGGCATCCCGCATCTCGCGCATGGCGACGGCACCGTCGGCGCCCATGCCGGTGAGCATGATGCCGTAGGCATTGCGGCCCGCGCAGGCCGCGACCGACTTGAAGAGCACCTCGACCGAGGGCTTGTGGCGGTTGACCGGGGGACTGTCATCGACCACGGCGACATAGTTGGCGCCGCTGCGCTGTACGGAGAAATGCTTGCCGCCCGGTGCGATGTAGGCGTGGCCGGGCAAGAGGCGCTCGCCCTGCTGCGCCTCCTTGACCGTCATCTGGCACAGGCTGTTGAGCCGGGCCGCGAAGCTGGTGGTGAAGCCCGGTGGCATGTGCTGGGTGATGACGATGGCGGGGCAGTCGGCCGGCAGGTGGGTGAGCACCTCGCGAATGGCTTCGGTGCCTCCCGTGGAGGCGCCGATGGCGATGAGCTTCTCGGTGGACAGCCGGCCCAGCAGCGACGGCGCAGCCTGCCGGGGCGCTGCGGCTGCGGCGCCCGCGGAAGACACGGTTGCGGGACTGCCACCCGCAGGGGCGGCTCCACGCGCAGCGACGGGCAGGCGCCGCACCTGTGCGACGGCGGCGACACGTATCTTGTCCACGATCTGCGAGGCCAGCTCCTGCAGTCCGTTGGCCACACCCACACGGGGCTTGGCCACGAAGTCGATGGCGCCCAGCTCGAGCGCGCGCATGGTGACCTCGGCTCCGCGCTCGGTCAGGGTGGAGATCATGACGACCGGCATGGGGCGCAGCCGCATGAGCCGACCCAGGAAGTCGATGCCGTCCATGCGCGGCATCTCCACGTCGAGCGTGATCACGTCGGGGTTGAGCTCGCGGATCATCTCGCGCGCCACCAGCGGATCGTTGGCCGAGCCTATGCATTCCATGTCGGGCTGGCGATTGATGATCTCGGACAGCAGACTGCGCACCAGCGCAGAATCGTCCACCACGATCACCCGGATTTTCCTGTCCATTCCTTTGAACCTTCCTCAAAACAGGTCGACCGAGCCGCCTGCCGTATTGCGTACCACGACGGCGGCATTGCCGCGCGTGAATTCCTGCTGCACCAGTTCCTCGGGATGGGCATGCGCCAGGCGCTTGACCATGGCCTTGCCGCTGGCCGGGAAGAACACCACCTTGCGGGGGTGGATGTCCAGCACATCCTCCGAGACGATGGGAATGCGTTCGGTCTGCAGGTACTGCGTGACGAAGGCGGTGTTGCGCTCTCCCACGTTCATGGTGGTGAAGTTGTGCATCACCTGCCCGCCGCCGAAGATCTTGGCCTGCAGGTATTCGCGCCTGGCCCCGAGCTTGAGCATCTCGTTGATCAGCAACTCCATCGCGTAGGAGCCGTAGCGGCCCGAGGTGTCGGCCGAGTCGCCGTCGGGCAGCATGAAGTGGTTCATGCCTCCCACGCGCATGGCACGGTCCCAGAGACAGGCGGCAATGCACGAGCCCAGCACGGTGACGAGGATCACGTCCTCGCTGGATACGAAGTACTCCCCGGGCAGGACCTTGACGGCGTTGTGCTGGAAATGCGGGTCGTAGTAGAAGAACGAGGCCTCGCCGGGATTGCGCGGCTGCCGCTTGAGCTGCTCCAGCGAGGAGCGTGGCACCGGGTCGCCGGGCGCGGGATAGTCTGCGGCGGTGTAGCTGTTGATGCGCGGCATGCGGCGGCGCTCCGATGGCGACGGCTGCGGTGCGAAGGAGGAGCGGTCCCCGATCATGGGCGCACCTCCTCGCGGCGGACAGGACCTGCGTCAGCGGCGCTCATAGACGGTCTTCCCCTTGAGCGTGAACAGATCGCGCGAATCGCTGAAGTTCTCGGCATGCCCGACGAACAGCAGGCCTGCGGGCTTCATGACGCGGTGGATGCGCTCCAGCACGCGGCGCTGCGTGTCCGCGTCGAAGTAGATCATCACGTTGCGGCAGAAGACCACATCGAAGGGCTCACGAAACGGCCAGTCGTCGCGAATCAGATTGACGTTGAGGAACTCCACCAGGCGGCGCAACTCGGGCTTGACGCGCACCAGGCCTGCATTGCCGGCCTTGCCCCGCAGGAAGAAGCGGTGCAGGCGTTCGGCGCTCATGCCCTTGATGCTTTCGGCGCGGTAGACGCCTGCCGACGCCGTGTCCAGCACGCGCGAATCGATATCGCTGGCCTGCAGCTGGAAGCTCGGTGTCGCGCCCAGCACCTCCATGGCCGTCATGACGATGGAGTAGGGCTCCTCCCCGGTCGATGCCGCATTGCACCAGACGCGCCAGGGCGTTCCGGCGGGCTTGCTCTTCAGATGCTGGGCAAAGATCTCGAAGTGGTGTTGCTCGCGAAAGAAGGCCGTGAGGTTGGTGGTCAGGGCGTTCACGAACTCCTGCCACTCCACGCCATCGTGCTGCGACTCCAGCCAATCCAGGTAGGAGGCGAAGCTGTCATAGCCCGTCTCCCGAAGGCGCCGCGACAGGCGGCTGTAGACCATGGCGTGCTTGCCATCATGCAGGCTGATGCCGGCCCGCTGGTAGATCAGCGCCTGCACGCGTGCGAAGTCCCGCGAAGACCACTCGAACTCGCGCCCCTGGGCCAGGGGCCCGTTGGCGGCCCCGTCATCGCTGACCGGGCGCGCGGCCAGTGCCGCATTGGATGAACCGGATCGCATGAGCGCGCTCAAGGATGTGAGAGGCTCAATCGGCCGAAGCGACCAGGCCCATGTCCACGTTGTTCATGAGCTTTTCGATGTCCAGCAGGATGAGCATGCGCTCGCCCACCGAGCCCAGGCCCAGGATGCAGCCGCTGTCGATGGCGCTTTCGATGTCCGGTGCAGGGCGCACGGCATCTGCCGCCAGTTCCATCACGTCGCTGACCGAGTCCACGACGATGCCCACCACGCGGTTGCGCAGGTTCAGGATGATGACGACGGTGAAGCTGTTGTACTCGACCTGCGAGCAGTTGAACTTCAGCCGCATGTCCACGATGGGGACGATGGTGCCGCGCAGATTGACCACGCCCTTGATGAATTCCGGTGCGTTGGCGATGCGCGTCGGCGGCTCGTAGCCGCGGATTTCCTGCACCTTCAGGATGTCGATGCCGTACTCCTCCTGGTCCAGGCGGAAGGTCAGGTACTCGCGCGCGCCGGTGGCGACGCCTTCTGCAGTCTTAGCGATCACGCTCATTTCAGCTCCTCAACTGTCGGGGCCGCGCCGCAACGGCGAAGGCCCTGGTTTTTCCACGGCGCGCAGGCCCTGCCCGCTTCGCCGTCGATTTATCGGTCGTATCCCTGCGCCGCTCAGTGGCGCGCGCGGCGCACCAGGGCGCCCGTGTCCAGGATCAGCGCCACCGTGCCATCGCCCAGGATGGTGGCTCCCGAGACATTGGGCACCTTGCGGTAGTTCGATTCCAGGTTCTTGACCACCACCTGGTGCTGGCCGAGCAGCTCGTCCACCAGCAACGCCACGCGGCTGCCGTCGGACTCGACCACGACCATGATGTTGCTGGACTGGCTGGCGTCGCTGCGCGGTACCTGGAAGGTCTTCTCGAGCGCGAACACGGGCATGTACTCGTCACGCACCTTGACCAGCTGCGTGCCGTTGGCCACGGTGTTGACGTCCTCGGCCTTGACCTGGAAGGACTCGACCACGGAGGACAGCGGCAGGATGTAGACCTCGTCGCTGACGCCCACCGACATGCCATCCATGATGGCCAGCGTCAGCGGCAGGCGCACGGCCACGCGCATGCCCTTGCCCTGGTTGGACTCGATCTCGACCGAGCCGCCCAGCGCCGCGATATTGCGCTTGACCACGTCCATGCCTACACCGCGTCCCGAGACGTCTGTGACGACATCTGCCGTGGAGAAGCCCGGCGCGAAGATCAGCTGCCAGACGTCCTGGTCGGGCATGCTGTCCGAGACATCCATGCCGCGCTCGCGCGCCTTCTTGAGGATCTTGTCGCGGTTCATGCCACGGCCGTCGTCACGCACCTCGATGACGATGGAGCCGCCCTGGTGCGAGGCCGCCAGCGTCAGCGTGCCATGTTCGGACTTGCCGGCCGCAAGGCGCTCCTCGGGCATTTCGATGCCGTGGTCCACGCTGTTGCGCACCAGGTGGGTCAACGGATCGGTGATCTTCTCGACCAGGCCCTTGTCCAGCTCGGTGGCCTCGCCCAGCGTGATCAGGTCGATCTTCTTGCCCAGCTTGCCCGCCAGGTCGCGCAGCATGCGCGGGAAGCGGCTGAACACGGTGGACATGGGGATCATGCGGATCGACATCACCGATTCCTGCAGATCGCGCGTGTTGCGATCCAGGTCGGCGAGGCCGGCCAGCAGTTGCTGGTAGGCCGAGGCGTCCAGGCCATGGCTGTTTTGCGCCAGCATGGCCTGGGTGATGACCAGCTCGCCCACGAGGTTGATGAGCTGGTCGACCTTGGCCACCGACACGCGGATGCTGGTGGACTCCATCTGCGCCTGCTGGGCCTGGGCCGACGCCTTGGCCGCCGCAGGCTTGGCCACCGTGCCGGCCGCCGGCTGGATGGCCAGCGCGCCGTCGGCCTGGGGCATGCCGGGGGCGCCGTTGAAGAAGCCATAGGCTTCCTCGGCCGGAGGGATGGCAGCCGATGCCAGCGCGGCATCGGGATCATGCGCGGCCGCATGCTCGTCGGCGGCATGGACTTCGGGCGCCAAGGCCGGTGTGGAGGGTGCGGCATCCGCCGCCGTGATGCGCACCTGCTCCTTGGCGACGTGGAAGGCGAACAGATCCAGCAGATCGTCGTCGGTGGACGAGGTCTGCACGGCGAAAAGCCGGCTTTGCGGCTGCTCGCAGGCCAGGTCCTCGATGCGGCCCAGGCCGGGGATGTCGCGGAACAGTTCCTTGATGGCTTCGGCCATCTCCAGGCGCTCCAGCGGACCGATGAGGATGTGCAGCGAGCGGCCGCCGGAAGCAGGCGCAGTTCCGACCGCTCCCCCCTGCGCCGCCGCCGGTGCAGGGGCCTGCACGGGAGCCTGCACCGGCGCTGCCGCCGCAACAGGTGCGGGAGCAGCCACCGGAGCAGGCGCCGAGGGCACGGCACCGCGGCCCTCGGCCAGCGCCTCGATGCGGGCCACCAGATCGGTGGTGGACATGGCCTCGCCCTCATCGCCCGCCTGATGGCGCGCCAGCAGGCTGCGGCTGGCATCGGCCGATTCCAGCAGCACATCGACCATTTCCGGAATCGGGGTGATCTCGTGCCGGCGCAGCCGGTCGAGCAGCGACTCCATGCGGTGCGTCAGCTCGGTCACATCGGCAAAGCCGAAGGTGGCAGCGCCTCCCTTGATCGAGTGCGCGCAGCGAAAGATGCCGTTGAGCTCCTCGTCATTGGCTGCCGACAGGTCCAGATTCAGCAGCATCTGCTCCATCTGGTCGAGGTTCTCGGCCGCTTCCTCGAAGAAGATTTGATAGAACTGGCTCAGGTCGAAGTCCGCGCCCGCTCCTGCCCCATCCTGGTGTAGATCCGCCATCTTTGGTCCTGCTGTTTCCTGTTGCCCGTGGTTATCGGCTCAACGCATCACTTTCTGAATGACTTCGATCAAACGGTTCGGATCGAAGGGCTTGACCAGCCAGCCCGTGGCGCCCGCTGCGCGTCCGGCCTGCTTCATCTGGTCGCTGGATTCGGTGGTGAGAATGAGAATCGGCGTGTTCTGGAACTTCGGGTTTTCACGCAGCTTGCGCGTCAGGCCGATGCCGTCCAGGCGCGGCATGTTCTGGTCGGCCAGCACCAGGTCGACCTGTTCGATCTGGGCCTTCTCGAGCGCATCCACGCCGTCCACCGCCTCCACGACGCGAAATCCCGCCCCGGCGAGGGTGAACGACACCATCTTTCGCATCGAGGGGGAATCATCAACAGCCAGAATCGATCGCATGTATAGCTCCAACAAATGGGCAATAAAAGGTGGATGGGCGCATGTGAGGCGGTCAGAACAGTTCGACCGAGCCAGCATCCATCTCGCTTTGCGTGACGGGATTGGGCCGGTCGGGTATCGCCGGCAGGCCCACGGGTTCATCCTCGCCCTCGTCCACGCCCATGGTGGCTGCGGCCAGCTGGAACGCGCAACCTTGCAAAATCTTCGTAATATGGGCGATCAGCTGGGAGGACATGTCGTGAAACTGCAACTCGGTCACCGCCAGCCGCAGGGAAGACCGCGCGGCATCGAGCTCGGGCAGCGCTGCTAGCGCCTCGCGAGCCAGTTGCCCATGGGTCTCGTCGAAGCGGTCCAGCAGGTTCTGCGTTGCATGATTGAGAAGGCCTTCCAGGCGCTGCAGATCGCGCATCGCCACCAGCAAGGCATCTTGCAGGTCTGCCGCCACCATGACGGGCATGGGAACGGCAGGCTCGCCCGAAGGCTTGTGCATTGACTGCATTGTTACTCCACCACCAGCGTTTCAGCCCATCGAGTGCCATGCCCCGCGGCACGGCCCGCCTTTGTCAACCGTCTACGGGAACGCGGCGCATTCCTTGATGTACACGACCACTTGCATTTATGTTCCAAAATGTATCTCATGATAGCGCTCCCGGGGATGCCAGACCACCGCACAAGCCCTTGCGCATCCTGCACATCGAGGATTCGGCGGCCGACCAGGCCCTGGCACGGCTGAGCCTGCTGCGCGGCGGGCTGGACTGCGAGATCGTCGCGGTCGACATGCTCGATGATGCCGCAGCCGCGCTGCAGTCCCGGACATTCGACCTCATCCTGGCCGACTACCACCTGCCGGGCTTCACGGCGCTCGATGCCTGGGAGCTGGTGCGCAGCCAGCCCGGACATCCGCCCTTCGTGCTGCTGTCCGGCGCCATCGGCGAATCGGCCGCCGTGGACGTGATGCGCGAAGGCATCAGCGACTACCTGCTCAAGGACCACATCACGCGGCTGCCCCATGTGGTCTCGCACGCGCTGGAAGTGCACGAGGCCCGCCTGGCGCGTCGCCGCGCCGCGGCCGAGCTGGCGGCCTCCGAGCGGCGCCTGGCCGAGTTGACGGAGCACCTGCAGACCTCCACCGAGCGTGAACGGGCCAGCATCGCCCGCGAGATCCATGACGATATCGGCGGCTCCCTGACCTCGGTGAAGTTCGACCTGGCCTGGATCGCCCGCAATGCGCCAGAAGGCGCGCTGCGCGAACATGCGCTGGCCGCGCTGGACATGCTCGAGCATGCGCTGGGCGCCAGCCAGCGCATCATGATGAACCTGCGCCCGCCGGTGCTGGACCAGGGGCTGGTCGCCGCCGTGCAGTGGCTGGCCGAGAATTTCGAGCGCCGCACAGGCGTGCGCACCCGCGTACGCAGCAGCCGCGAAAGCATGGACATCCCCGCCGACATCCAGGTCGTGGCCTACCGCACGGCCCAGGAGGCGTTGACCAACGTCGGCAAATATGCCCAGGCCCGACATGTGGACATCGACCTGTCGGACAGCGAAGGCTTTCTCACGCTGGAGGTGACGGATGACGGCGTGGGGCTGGAGCCCGGCGCGCGCGACAAGCCCCAGTCCTTCGGACTGCGCGGCCTGGGCGAGCGTGCACGCACCGTGCAGGGCTGGCTCGATGTCAGCAGCCAAGCCGGACGCGGAACCTCGGTCATCGTCTCCGTTCCGCTGGCCGGCACCGCCGCTTGCCCTAATATCCCGGGCAATGAATCCTGAACGCCATGGCGGCGTGACCCTTTTCCCAGGAGGCCGACTTTGATCCACGTGGTGCTGTGCGACGACCATGCGGTGCTGCGCCGGGGCATCCGCGACACCCTGGCCGAGGCAGTGGACATCAGCGTCACAGCCGAAGCGGGCAGCTATGCCGAGCTGCGCGAGCAACTGCGCGCGGCCCTCTGCGACGTCCTGCTGCTGGACATCAACATGCCCGGCCGCAGCGGCCTGGAAGCCCTGGCCAGCGTGCGCGAGACCCATCCCCAGATCAAGGTGCTCATGGTCTCCATGTATCCGGAGGACCAGTATGCGCTGCGCTGCCTGAAGGCCGGTGCCCAGGGCTATGCCAACAAGGCCGGCGACCCCGTGCTGCTGATCGAGGCGGTGCGTACCGTGGCCGGAGGACGCAAGTACCTGACCGCCGAAGTGGCACAGATGCTGGCCGACAGCCTGGCCCAGCCCGCGCCCCAGGTACCCCATGAAAGCCTGTCCGAGCGCGAGCTGCAGACGCTGATCAAGATCGCGGCCGGACAGCGGCTGACCGACATCGCCCAGGAGCTGATGCTCAGCCCCAAGACCGTCAGCGTCTACCGTGCGCGCGTGCTGGAAAAACTGCAGATGAGCAGCAACGCCGAACTCACGGCCTACGCCATTCACAACCAGCTGATCTGACGCGTGGCCGACAGATAGTGCGTGGAATCTGTTGTTTTTCACAACTGCTTACATTGATGCGCCAAACACCGCGATGCCGCGCTGCAGCAAGGCGACCAGGGGCTGCTCCAGCAGCGGAAGCGTGGCCATCAGCCCTGTCAGGCCCACGGTGAGCGTGACCGGGAAGCCCACGGCATAGATGTTCATCTGGGGCGCCACGCGCGAAATGATGCCCAGCACCAGGTTCACGAACAGCAGCATGGCGATCATGGGCAGGGCGATCCAGAAGGCGCTGGCGAAGACCGCCGCGCCCATTTCATGCAGTCGCATCTGGTTGATGGCCTGCAGGAAGCTACCGTCCACAGGAAACGCCTCGTAGCTCTTGAGCACGGCCATCAGCACCAGCAGGTGCCCGTTGATGACGATGAACAGCAGCGTGGAAATCTGGACCATGAAGCGCGCCACCGCGCTGAGCTGGGCATTCGTCGTCGGATCGAAGAAGCTGGCGAAGTTCAAGCCCATCTGCAGGCCGACCACCTCGCCCGCGACTTCCACGGCGGCAAACACCAGGCGCACCGCAAAGCCCACTGCAAGTCCCACGCCTACCTGCTGTATCAGCGTGCCCAGCGCCTGCGGCGAGTTGATGCCGATCACGGGTTGATCGCCCAGCACGGGCTGTGCGCAGACCGCCACCAGAAAGGCCAGGCCGATCTTCAGCCGCATGGGGATGACACGCTGCGAGAACACCGGTGCCACCGAGAACATGGCCAGCACGCGCAGAAAGGGCCAGAGCACGGGCGAGAGCCAGGCCACCAGCTGGGCTTCGCTAAAGGTGATCATGGTGGAGTAGTTTCCTGCGCTGCGGCGGGCTCAGCCCACCGCCTGCGGAATGGTTTCGAGGGTGCGGCGGATGAAGTCCACCAGGGTGCTCAGCATCCAGGGCCCGGCGATGGCGAAGACCAGCACGGCGGCGATGAGCTTGGGCACGAAGGCCAGTGTGGCCTCCTGCACCTGGGTCACGGCCTGGAAGACACTGACCGCCAGGCCCACGGCCAGCACCACGCCGAGCACGGGCAGGGAGATCATCAGCAGCAGCATCAATGCCTCGCGGCCGAAGGTGAGGACGTATTGGGCGGTCATGGGAGGGGTTTCCGAGGAGGCTAGACGGAGAAACTGGCGGCCAGCGAACCGATGAGCAGGTTCCAGCCATCGGCCAGCACGAAGAGCATGAGCTTGAACGGCAAGGCCACCAGCACGGGCGACAGCATCATCATGCCCAGGGACATCAGGATCGAGGAGACGACCATGTCGATGACCAGGAAGGGGATGAAGATCATGAAGCCGATCTGGAAGGCCGTCTTGAGCTCGCTGGTCACGAAGGCGGGCACCAGCACGCGCAGCGGCGCCGTCTCGGCCGTGACGCCGGCCTCGAGCTTGGCCAGGCGCGCGAACAGCGCGAAGTCCGACTGGCGCGTCTGCTTGAGCATGAATTCGCGCATGGGCGCCTCGGCCTTCTCGATGGCCTGCTCGAAGGTCGCGGCGTTGGTGGTGTAGGGCACATAGGCCTCCTGGTACACACGGTCCAGTGTGGGGCCCATGACGAACAGCGTCAGAAACAACGACAGGCCGATGATCACCTGATTGGGTGGCGCCGACTGCGTACCCAGCGCCTGGCGCATCAGTGACAGCACGATGACGATGCGCGTGAAGCCCGTCATCATCAGCAGGATGGCCGGCAGGAAGGACAGCGCCGTGAAGAACAGCAGGGTCTGGATGGGCACCGAGTAGCTGGTGCCGCCACTGCCCTGTCCGATGACCAGCGGCAGGCTGGCGGATGCGCCGGTGGCGCCCTGGGCCCAGGAGGCCATCGGCACGGCACAGCACAGCGCCAGCGCCAACCGGCCGGCTGCCTTCAGCTTGGGGGAATACTCAGACATTCGCACCGTCCGCAGGCAGGCCGCGCGCTTGCGCCATCGCTGCCGAAAAATCCGCTGCCGGGGGTGCCTGCAGCACATGCAGGCACTGGATGCCCTGGGCCGAGACGCCCAGCACCAGGCGCACGGTCTGCGTCCCCTCCCCGACTTCCACCGTCACCACGCGCTGCTGCGGCCCCACGCCCACGGCGCCGAGCACGCGCGACTGCAATCCCGCCACGCCGCGCAGGCTGGCCGTGCGCTGCTGCAGCCTGCGCAGCAGCCAGGGCAGCGCGGCCATGGCCCCGACCAGGGCCACGACCGTGAGCAGCGTGGGCCACAGCGGCCCCATGCCGGCGCTCTCAGCCACGGCTGACCCGGCGCAGGCGCTCGGAGGGCGTGACCACGTCGGTCAGGCGAATACCGAACTTGTCGTTGACCACGACGACCTCGCCCTGGGCGATCAGGTAGCCGTTGACCAGCACGTCCATGGGCTCGCCGGCCAGCGCGTCGAGTTCGACCACCGAGCCCTGGGCCAACTGAAGGATGTACTTGATCGGCACCTTGGTGCGGCCCAGCTCCACCGACAGCTGCACCGGGATGTCCAGCACCATGTTGATGTCGTTGACCGCCACGTCGCCGCCGCCTGCATAGGGGCGCACGGGTTCGCCCGACAAGGGGCCGCCCTGTTCGGCGTCCATCTTGGCATCGCGGTCGCGCTGCTCTTCCAGGGCCTCTGCCCAGCCCGAGAACGGATCGTCGCCAGCCGGCTTTTGCGTATCTTCAGTTGCCATTGTTTTCTCCCATCCAGCCCGCATCGGCGCCACGCAGGCAGTGCTCGACACGGATTGCATACTTGTCGTTGTGAGTGCCGTACTGGCACTCGAAAATCGGAACGCCGCCGATGGAGGCGCGGATCAGCGGCTCGCGGTCCAGCTCGATGAAGTCGCCCGGGCGCATGGCCAGCAGTTGCTCCACCGTGGCATCGGCGCGCGCCAGCTCGGCCACCAGGGTCACCTCGGCGGCCTGGATCTCGCGCTTGAGCACCTTGACCCAGCGGCGATCCACCTCGATGGAGTCCCCCTGTGTCGAGGAATACAGCACGTCCCGGATGGGCTCCAGCGTCGCATAGGGCATGCAGATGTGGATGGAGCCCGAGATGTCGCCGATCTCCAGCTGGAAGGCCGTGGACACGACGATTTCGCTGGGCGTGGCGATGTTGGCGAACTGCGGCTGCATCTCCGAACGCTGGTAGCCCAGCTCCAGCGGGTAGATGCCGTGCCAGGCCTTCTTGTATTCCTCGCAGATCACGTTGACCAGGCGGTTGATGACGCGCTGCTCGGTGTGCGAGAAATCGCGCCCCTCGATGCGCGTCTGCAGGCGACCCGTGCCGCCGTACAGCGTGTCGATGACACCGAACACCAGGGAAGGGTCGCAGACCACAAGACCGCTGCCGCGCAGCGGCCGGATCGCGACGATGTTGAAGTTGGTGGGCACCACCAGCTCGCGCAGGAAGGCGCTGTAGCGCTGCACCGAGACCGTGCCCACGGACACCTCGGGGCTGCGGCGGATGAAGTTGAACAGTCCGATGCGGAAATTGCGGGCAAAGCGCTCGTTAACGATTTCCATCGTCGGCATGCGCCCGCGCACGATGCGCTCCTGGCTGGAGATGTCGTACTGGCGGATGATGCCCGCCTCGACCTCCTCGGTCGTGGATTTCTGGCTCTCGCCGGTCACGCCCTCCAGGAGGGCGTCGACTTCTTCCTGGGAGAGAAACGAATCGCTCATGGCGCCTGCCTCCCCGGTTACTGGATGATGAAGCTGGAGAACAGCACGCGGCGCACGGGGTTCTTGCCGGGGCGGCGACGCTCGCCGTCTTCCTCGTCCGCATCCTCGTCGCGGCTGCGCTTCTTGGCCTTGGCCTGGTTGCCATAGCCCAGCGGCGCCGACACTTCGTTGAGCACGTCCGCGGCCAGGCGCTCCTTGCCCTCGCGCTCCAGCAGTTCCTCGGCCGTGCGCTGCGACACCAGCATCAGGATGCCGTTGCGGATGCTGGGCAGGTACTGCTTGACCGTGGTGGCCGTCTTCTCGTCGGCCAGCTCCAGCGTGATGCCGATCTGCACGAAGCGGTCACCACCCGGGTCGGACAGGTTGACCACCAGGTTGTCCAGCGGCAGGAAGGTGGGCACGGTGATGGCCGCCTTGCTCGAGCCACCCTCCTCCTCGTCCCCGCCGGCATGGCGCTTGGCCAGCAGCAGGTAGGCGGCTGCAGCAGCGATGGCCAGCACGGCGATGATGGCGATCAGCACGATCAGCTTCTTGCCCTTGGCCGGGGCGGGAGCTGCGTTGTTGTTGGCGGCATTGGGTGTGGCAGACACGGGAATTCCTCTGGGTGAGCGGGACCGCCACGCGCTCGCGCTTCATGCGCGGCGCCATGACGCAGCAGGCCCATGGCAGGAATTATTCGGTGTTTGGGGTCCGGGCCATGGCCCGAATAAGCGCGTGAAATCCCGGTTTCTCATGGGCTTGACCACCCTCGACGGCAACAGGCCGGGCAGCTTGGCGCGGCCCGGCCTGTCATGGATGGCGCGAGGTGGCACCTGCGCCGCCTTGCCGGATATCAGACGAAGAGATCGACCCCGCCCGCTGCCGCGCGACCCTGGCCGGTCTGCGCCGTGCGGCTGCTGCCCGTGGCACCAGCCGCATCGACCATGGCGCTCACCCGCCCCTGGCGCGGCTGTCCTCCCGCACCCTGGCGTGTCGGATCCCCGCTGCCGGGCTGGCCACCGGCATCGACGCTGACGCCGGCCAGCTGCAGGCCCTGGGCCTGCAGCAACTCGCGCAGCTGGTCGGCACCGCTGCCCAGCCAGTCGCGGGCCTGGGCCTCGCTGGCCCCGAAGCGCACATGGGCCTCGTTGCCCTGCAGGCTGACCTGCACCTGGATGGCCTTGCCCTCATGCTCCACGGACAGCGAGGCATTCTGGCTCTTGCTGTTGACCCAGAAAGCCACCTGCTCGGAGACCTGCTGCTCGCGCTCGGCGGAAGATCCGGGCTGTGCCTCGGGTTGTGCAAAGGCTGCGCTGCTCTGTCCACCGGCCTGCTGGCCCGCAGACTGGCCCGCCTGGGCTGCGCCCACGGCTGCCGCGACACCGTGCAGACCATTCGCCGCGGACTCCGCAGAGCCGCTGCCACCCTCGCGGGCCCGGTCGAACAGGCCGCGCCACTCCTCGGGACGGACCGCCGTCATTCCATGCAGCGCAATCCCCGAAGCCAGGGCCGCCTCCTGGCGCACGCCTGCAGTCTGGGCCTGCGGATCCGGTGGCATGTGACCGTGTCCCGCCTGGCCCGGGGAGGCCGAGCGCGTCGACGCTGCCGTTTGCGCCGCATCGGATTGCACCGCAGCCAGCACATCGGCGGCCTGTGCCAGCCCCGCCTGGCGGGCAGCTGCATCGGACACTACGGCGCTGCCGTCCGCACCGGCCGCCACCCCCGTGCCGGAAGCGGCAGACGCGGCAAGCGCCGTGCCCGTGGCATCGGCGGCACCGGCCACGGGCTGGGGTGCCATGAATGCTGCATGCGCTCCGGCACCCTGTTCCTGCCGCAAGGCAGCCATGGCGGCATTGCCACGGCCCGAAAGCCAGTCGCCCGCCACGCCCTGCAGCAGTTCGCGGTCGCCCTTGCCATCCAGGTGGGCCGTCTGCCCGACCAGGCTGAGCCAGGGCGCCTGGCCGTTGGCGGCCAGCAGCATGGCGCCATCCTGCGCAGCAGCCAGGGCATCGGGCGCAGGCTGCTGCTGCAGGCCCTGCGCCAGCTCCGTGCCAGCGCCCAGGTCCTGCACGGCATCCTTGAGCAGGTCCTTGCCAGCGCCCTTGAGGGAGGACAGCGCGGTATCGCCGTCCGACCCCAGGACGCCTGCCACCACCGCGGGAAGGCCGCCAATGCCGTCGAGGGCCGCCAGGACCGAGGAGAATCCCGCAGCCTGATCATTGGTGGACGGTTGCGTGCCGCGTGCGCCACGGATGCCCTCTGCCGCGCGCTGCAAGGCGCTGCGCGCGTCGGTGCGCTGCTCGATCTGGTGGGTGGACATGCGTCAAGCCTCCTGGAATGTCAGCCCGAAGCTGCGACGGAAAAACTGGATGGCCGCGCGCTCGTCGGTCTCTTTCTGTTCGCGGCGCATCTGCGCCAGCGCCACGTCGCGGCGGCGTACCTCGACCACCTTGCGCAGGCTGCTGACACGCAGTTCACAGGCCATCAAGGCCTTTTGCGCGGCCTCCAGGCGGATCGCCAGGTCCGCCAGCACGCGCGTCTGCAGGCCGATGGCATGCTGGAGGCGATCCATGAACTGGTACTGGTGGAACATGACCTCGGGCTGCACGGACTGGTTCTCGTGCACGCCCCAGCGCGCCTGCATTTCCTTCACATAGGTCTGCAGCTGGTCCATCTGGGCCTGCGCCGCCTGCTGCGCCCGCTGGCGCTCCTGCACCGCCTGGCGCGCCTCATCGCGCTTGCGCGACGCGGCATCGATGGCCACCATCAAGGCATTCAAGGACGACATACCGGGCTTTCCTCCCTGTGTTCGTTATCGCGTGACCGTTCACTGACCGCCGAGCGCGGCCGCCATGCCCGAGATGCTCTCGTCCATGGATGCCGACTCGAACATGCTTTGCTGCAGGAAGGCCGTCATGGCCGGCTGCAGGCGGATGGCCTCGTCCATCTGCGGGTCGGAGCCCGCCACGTAGGCACCGACCTGCACCAGGTCCCGCCCTTTCTGGTAGCGCGAGTAGATGGCGCGAAAGCGCCGCGCCAGCTCGAAGTGCTCGCGCGTGACCACGTTGTGCATGACGCGCGAGGCCGACTGTTCGATATCGATGGCCGGGTAATGGCCCGACTCCGCCAGCGCGCGGGACAGCACGACGTGGCCGTCCAGGATGGCGCGCGCCGCATCGGCGATCGGATCCTGTTGATCGTCCCCCTCGGACAGCACGGTGTAGAAGGCCGTGATCGAGCCGACGCCGTTGAGCCCGTTGCCGCTGCGCTCGACCAGGGCCGGCAGCTTGGCGAAGCACGATGGCGGGTAGCCCTTGGTGGCCGGTGGCTCGCCGATGGCCAGGGCGATCTCGCGCTGGGCCATGGCATAGCGCGTCAGCGAATCCATGAGCAGCAGCACATGCTGGCCCTTGTCGCGGAAGTGCTCGGCGATGGCCGTGGCGTAGGCGGCACCCTGCATGCGCAGCAGCGGCGGCGCATCGGCGGGGGCGGCAACGACCACGGCCCGGCTGCGGTCCTGGGCGCCGAGGATGTCCTCGACGAACTCCTTGACCTCGCGGCCGCGTTCGCCGATCAGGCCGACCACGATCACATCGGCCTGGGTGTAGCGCGCCATCATGCCCAGCAGCACCGACTTGCCCACGCCCGAGCCTGCGAACAGCCCCAGCCGCTGGCCACGACCCACGGTCAGCAGGGCGTTGAGCGATCGCACACCGGTGTCCAGCGTTTCGCGCACGGGGTCGCGGTCCATGGCATTGATGGGATTGCGGTCCAGCAGGTCGGCCGTCACGTCCGCCAGCGGGCCGCCATGGTCCAGGGGCAGGCCCTGCGAGTCCACGACACGGCCCAGCAGGCCATCGCCCATGGGCAGGCGCAGCACGCCGGCGGCCAGGGACACGGGCTCCTCCACCCCTGCACCGAAGCGCAGCGGCGGAACGAAGGGCTCGGCCGGTGTCACGGTGGCACCGCTGGACAGCCCTTGCATGTCGCCTGCGGGCATCAGAAAGGCACGTTCGCCGGCGAAACCGACGACCTCGGCCAGCACGGGCTCCAGCCCCGGCTGGCGTATCCAGCACTGCGAGCCCACGGGCACCTGCAGGCCCGTGGCCTCAAGGACCAGGCCGGTCAGGCGCGTCAGCGTGCCATGGCTTTCCAGCGCGATGTCCGCGCGCAGGCGAGCGCGGGCATTGGACAGCAGTTGCGTCCACGGCCGCTCAGCGGCTGCGGACGGCTCCACGACAGGGGTTTCAGCCTGCATCGCGGCCTCCGTCGTACCAGGTGGAGACCAGGCCCAGCGCCGCCACGGCGCGACGCCAGCGCCTGTCCAGCCCCCCGTCGACCTGGGCGCCGCCCGCGTCCACACGCACATCGCCCTGGGCGACGGAGGCGTCGCTGACCCATTGCACCTGGGTCCGGGCGCCATGCTCGGCGCGCAGCGCCTCGTCGAGCGCAGAGAAGTCGGCAGGATTGAGGCGCACGGTGGCGGCCCGGGCATCGGCCGCCAGCATGTCCAGTGCCTCGCGCACCACGGGCAGCAGGGCCTGGGGCTGGCTGCGCAGCTCCTGCCTCACCACCTGGCGCGCGATGTCGCAGGCCAGCTCCAGCAGTTCCTGTGCCGTATCCGATTGCAGCTGCCGAAAGCCGGCATCCAGGCCGGACAGCAGGGTCTCGATGCGCTGCGCGGCTTCGCGGCCCGCGCCGGACACGTAGTCGTCCATGTGCTGCTGCCACTGCTGCTGCGCCTCCTGGCGGCCTTGCTCCAGGCCCTGGGCATGGCCTTCGGCACGTGCCTGCTCCAGAAGCTCATGCAGACGGTCCTCGTCCAGTTCAGGCGTTGTGGCGCCGGACGCGGCAGCTGGGTCGGCATCGACATCCAGCACCAGGGAATCCGCCTCCAGCCGGGGCGCGTCGAAGCGGCCGGGCAACGACAGGCTGTGGAACCCCGACGAGGATGCCGGCTTGCCGGGCGTACCCGGCGCGCCCGACGGGCCCGGCAGGCCTTGCAGTGCGCCGAGGTTGTCCACGGCGCCGAAGCGCCACTGCACCACCTGGCGCTCGTCGATCTCTTCCGAAGGGATGAAGCGCGAGCCCATGCCACTAGACATAGCTGTCCTCCGCGCCACCACCGATGGTGATCTGGCCTTCCTCGGCCAGGCGGCGCACCACCTTCAGGATTTCCTTTTGCTGCGCTTCCACCTCGGACAGGCGCATGGGGCCGCGGCCTTCCAGGTCCTCGCGCAGCGACTCGGCCGCGCGCATGGACATGTTGGCCAGGATCTTGTCGCGCACTTCCATCGAACCGCCCTTGAGCGCGATGATCAGCGTCTCGGACACTACCTCGCGCAGCACCAGCTGCACCGAACGGTCGTCCAGCTTGACCAGGTCGTCGAACACGAACATCTTGTCCATGATCTTCTGGGCCAGGTCCGGGTCGTAGTTGCGGATGGTGTCCAGCACGGCCACGTCGGCATTGCCGCCCAGGTTGTTGATCATCTCGGCCGCCGTCTTGACGCCGCCCAGCGAGGTCTTGCGGATCTTGTCGCCGCCGGCCAGCACCTGGAACAGCACCTCGTTGAGGTCCTTGAGCGCGGTCGGCTGTATGCCTTCCAGCGTGGCCACGCGCAGCATGACCTCGCTGCGAAATCGCTCGGGCAGCTGCATCAGCACGGCGGCAGCCTGCTCGTGCTCCAGGTGCACGAGGATGGCGGCCACGATCTGCGGATGTTCGCCGCGCAGCAGCTCGGCCACCGACAGCGGGTCCATCCACTTGAGGCTTTCGATGCCCGAGACATCGCCACCCTGCAGGATGCGATCGATCAGCAGCGCCGCCTTGTCATCGCCCAGCGCGCGCTTGAGCACGGAGCGCACATAGCCGCTGGCATCGTCCACCAGCAGGCTTTGCGCGGCCGCATCATCGGCGAAGCGGTTGATGACGAAGTCCACCTTCTCGCGCGAGACGCCGCGCATGTGCGCAATGGTCTCGCCGAGCTTTTGCACTTCCTTGGGTGTGAGGTGCTTGAACACCTCGGCCGCTTCCTCCTCGCCCAGGGAGACCAGCAAGATGGCGGCGTCGTTCAGGCCTCGTTCATCCATATCTCAGCAATCCGTTTGTGCGAGGCTCAGGTGGCCTCGCCGTTGATCCAGGTCTTGACGATGTTGGCCACCGCGATCGGGTTCTGCTTGGCCAGCTGGCGCGCCTGCTCCAGGCGCACCTGCTCCTGTGTGGGAGACAGGTCGATGGCCGGCGCGGCCAGCGCGGGACGGTCCAGCGCCTCGCCTTCGATGGCGTTGAGCTGACCGCCCACGGCGTTCTTGCGGCCCTTGAGCATGGGGCGCACCAGGCCCAGCAGCAAGATGGCACCAAACAGGGCGAGGCCGATGGGCACGCCCAGGCTGCGGGCCATGTCCAGCACCTCGGGCTGGCGCCACAGCGGCAGCTCGGCGGGTGCCTCGTCCTGCACGAAGGGCGTGCTGACCAGGTTCACCGAATCGCCGCGCTCGGCGCTGTAGCCCACGGTTTCACGCACCAGGGTCAGCAACTGCGCCTGCTGCTGCGCCGTCAGCCCCTTCACGGCAGCCTCGGCGGCGCCCGCGGCGGCCCCCGCGGCGTTCGGCGCGGCAGCGGCCACCAGCGGCGCATTGATGACCACGGCCGCCGTCAGGCGCTTGATGCTGCCCGTGCTGCCACGGGTGTGGCGCACGGTCTTGTCCACCTCGTAATTGGTGATGGATTCGCGCTTGCTCGCCGCACGCGCTGCGTTCTGGCCGTCGGCTGCCTGGGGCGCGGGGTTGGCACCGTTGATGGCGGCGGTGGCGTTCTGCGGCGGCTGGTTGCTGGTGGCGCCCGGAATGCCCGTGGGCTGGGGCGGCTTCTGCTCGCCCGTGCTTTCCACCACCTGCTGGCTGCGCACCACGCCGGCGTCCGCGGACTGGTTCGGGCGATGTTGCTCCGAGGTCGATTCGGTCTGGCTGAAGTCCATCTCGGCCGAGACCTGGGCCTTCACATTGTTCTTGCCGACCACGGGCTCCAGGATGTCCAGGATGCGGCGCACGTACTGCTGCTCGATCTGCTGGGTGTAGTTCAGCTGCTGCATGTCCACGGCATTGGCATTGCCATCGGGCGACTGCGACAGCAGCTTGCCCGAGTCATCGAGGATGCTCACGGCCGAGGGCGCCATCTCGGGCACGCTGGAGGCCACCAGGTGCACGATGCCGGCGATCTGCGTGCGGTCCAGCACGCGCCCCGGGTACAGACTCAGCAGCACGGATGCCGAGGGCTTTTGCTGCTCGCGGAAGAATCCGTTCTGGTTGGGCAGGGCCAGGTGCACGCGCGCGCTTTGCACGGCGGCCAGTGCCTGGATGGAGCGCGTGAGCTCGCCTTCGAGGCCACGCTGGAAATTGAGCCGCTCCTGGAACTGGGTGATGCCGAACTTGCTGTTCTCCATCAGCTCATAGCCCGTCACCGAGCCCTTTGGCAGGCCCTGGGTGGCCAGCTTCAGGCGCACGTCATGCACGCGATCGGAGGGAATGAGGATGGCACCGCCGCCTTCCGTATAGCGGTAGGGCACGTTCATCTGCGACAGCTGGGCAACGATGGCGCCGCCGTCCTTGTCGCTCAGGTTGGAGAACAGCACCTTGTAGTCCGGCTGGCGGTAGAACATGGCCGCTGCCCCGACGGCAACGACCAGCAGAACGGCGATCGCGCCCCAACGCAGGCGCTGGCCACGGTCCATGGCCGACCAGCGCCGCTGCAAGGCAGGCTGGGGCACGGGAGTGGCGTTCGGGACAGGGATTTCAGCGACAGCAGACATCTTGGTTCCATGTGTTCGAGCCCTGGACAGAGCTCTGGCGTGCTGCCGATTATTCGGAGTCCACCACCACACATTCGCCCGATAAGCGCGCCGTTTGGCCTTCTATTTGCCGCGATGCGCGCAGCCCGCCGCCCTACGATTCACCCCATCTCGCAAACTCCGATGGAATGTGTCATGGACCTTCGCATCCCCAGCACCACCTCTCCCCTGTATGGCACCCAGCTCCCCAAAGGCGTGGGCGCCGGTGACGCTTCGACCAAAGTGGCGGCTGGCGGTTTCAGCCAGGCCCTGCAAGGCGCGCTGCAGTCCGTCAGCGCCGCACAGCACCACTCCAGCCAGCTGCAACGCGAAGTGCAGCTTGAAAACCCGGCCGTCAGCCTCGAAGAGACGATGATCGCCATGCAAAAGGCGCAGATCGGCTTCCAGGCCACGATGCAGGTGCGCAACCGCCTCGTGCAGGCCTATACCGACGTAATGAACATGCAGGTCTGAGGGCATCCGGCCCCTGGCCGACCCTCCTTGCCCCTCCTGCCGCGCCCCTGGATCCGCACCCGCCCCATCCTGGCGACAGCCGCTGCGCGCACCTTCCGTGCTCCGGCACGCCCCTTCGCACATGCGCCTGGCACACACCCCGCCACGCACCGCAAGCGCCACTCGGCCTTGCCTCTCGAAACACCGCGCCCGGAACCTGCATCCGGTCGGCACGGCATGCGTCGCATCACCCTCCAGCATCCACCGAAGCCCGGCGCATGCACAGGGTCGGACTCACGTCACCCCCTCAAACCACCCCATCGCCAGCACCTGCGCGATGAGACGATGAGATCCTGACAGCTCCCCAAAGAAAAACCCTCGGGCACGGCTGCCGGAGGGTTGTTCGGAAAAAGGAAGGAAGAGAAGTACGTCAGCTGGCCGAGTGATAGATCCGCGCCTTGCCCGGGCCGGAATGCGGCTGTCCGTAAAGTTTGCGCCCATAGGTGGCCTCCTCGCCGGCCTGCGGCACCAGCGCCGCCGCCTGGCTCTGGGCCACCACCGCCATCCGCGCCAGCTGATCGCGCTGCATGGCCATCTGCCCGCCCAGCTCCTGGGCGCGCTGGCGCAATTGCGGCGTCCAGTCGGCAGGGCCGAAGCGGCGCGCCAGCTCGGAAAACGCCGCCATGGCATCGCGCAGCCGGGTGCTCGACTGCTCCAGCCCGAGCGCATCCCGTGACTGCAGCGAGGCGGACACCATCCGGACCACCGCGTCCAGGGAATCGAGCATTTCGCTGAGGGTCATGGAACAGGCCTTGCAGAAAAGGGAATGCGCGTATGCGCCTGAAAAAGAACAGCGCCCGCGCTCAGACGCGCGAGTGCGAGAGGAATTCCTCTGTATTGGCCAGCAGCTTGTCGGCCACGGCATCGGCGTTCACCCGGAACGTGCCATTGGCAATGGCCTCGCGGATCTCGCGGACGCGGTTGGCGTCGAAGTCAGCGCTGGCACGGCCGGATTGGTCCAGTGCGCGGGCCGAGGTCGAGAACGACACGGGCACGCCCGCAGCCTTGGCCGGCTGGGCCTGGGCGGAGGACTCCTCGGTGGCGACGGCACTGGCTGTCTTGGGCTGCTTGGCGACGGCCTGTGCAGCGGTGGGCAGTTCCGGTTTTTGACCTATTTTCATCTTGATTCTCCAATCGCCCGGGCGGCGTAGGGCGCTGTGGCCTAGCTTTCGACCGTCCGCGACAAAACTTGAGGGCTTTTTTACTGGACCAGCACCACGCCCTCGGGATTCACCACCCCGGAGATGAGCCGCCCATTATCCATGCGAACCCGCACCGTCTGGCCTTCGCCAGCCGCGGACATGGCCTTGCCCGACGACGTGACGGTGAAACCACCGCCCGTGACCATCACACGCACATCGGCGCCGACCGCGAACAGGGCCGGCGTGCGCAGCATGTTCTGGCGCAGTGCCTGGCCCGCGACCAGCGGGCGGGCAGCCACCAGGCCCACCCAGTCCTGCTGGTTGGCATAGACGGCGGCGGAATCCTCGGCCCAGTCCACCTCGGCCTGGATGGCGTCATCGGCCGTCAGCGGACGGCCCGAAGGCACGCCGTTTTGCAGCACCCAGGCTGGCCCCCAGGCCTTGACCGTGACGGGTAGAAAGACATTCCAGGCCACGGCGCCCTGCAGACAGCGCAGGCCCAGGCGGGTACGACCCCACAGGCGAGAGCCTGCGGGCAGATAGGGTTCGACCTTGGCACAGGCGGCCAGGCGCAGGCGGGAGTCGAGCTGACCCATCTGCACCTCCATGCGCAATGGCAGGGCGCCTGCGCCAGCCATGCCTTGCTGCAGCGCCTCGTCGGCGAAGCGCTGGCCGATCTGGGCCAGTTGCGCCGCGCCGTCGGGAGCGTTCTGGGCCAACGCCGGCACCGCCAGCGATGCCCCGGCTGCGAGCGCGGCGCACGCGGCGGCTCGGCACAGGGCGCGGGCAGCGCAAGGCGGACGGACAGTGCGGAAGATCGACATGGCTGGGGCTCCTGACTTGTTCCGGCATCCCGTCAGGACAGGGAGGGACATCTGGAACGATGCCAGCAAATATAGGGCGACCGCACTTTTCCGAAGCGCCGAACTGCGCAGCCAAACGCGCTTTCTTCGCGCTTTAGCGATGGCGCCCGATTTCCATAATCGACGCATGCCGCAGTCCGTGGGCTGCCGCCATTTCGTCAACCGATCACCGCAAATCCCAGAGGGCGAGGCCGACATGCTCGACAAGATGACCGAACGACTGGACTTCCAGAGCAAGGCGCTGGTGCTGCGCGCGGAGCGCCAGCGCGCCATCGCCAGCAACATCGCCAACGCCGACACGCCCGGCTATGTGGCGCGCGACTTCAACTTCCGCGAGGCACTGACGTCCGCCACCGCCGGCCCCTCGCCCATGACGCTGGCCAGCGCCAGCCATGGCGGCCACATCCCGCTGCCCGCCGCCGCCTCGGGCCAGAGCGCGCAGAGCCATCTGGGCTATTCGGTGCAGTCCCAGCCCAACCTCGACAACAACACGGTGGATCTGGACCGCGAGCGCGCCAATTTCGTCGACAACGCCGTGCGCTACGAAGCCACGCTGCGCTTTCTGAACGGCCAGGCCAAGACCATGCTGTCGGCCATCCAGGGCCAGTAAGCGGCGGCGCCGCAGACCACAGGAGCTTTCCCATGTCCATGTTTTCCATCTTCAGCATCTCCGGCAGCGCCGTCAGCGCCCAGTCCCAGCGCCTGAACGTCGTGGCCTCCAACCTGGCCAACGTCGATGCCGTGGCCGGCCCCGACGGCAAGGCCTACCAGGCGCGCCAGGTGGTCTTCCAGACCGTGCCCATGGGCGAGGAAGGCTCCTCGGGCGTGCGCGTCAGCGCCATCAGCCAGGACAACACGCCGGGCCGGCGCATCCACGATCCCCAGCATCCGCTGGCCGATGCCGAGGGCTATGTGACGCACTCCAACGTCAGCGCCGTGGACGAGATGGTCAACATGATCTCGGCCTCGCGTTCCTACCAGAACAACGTCGAGGTCATGAACACGACCAAGTCGCTGCTGCTCAAAACCCTGCAGATGGGCCAGTAAGCCCGTCCGCACCACTTTCCAGGAGCCACTCCCATGATCTATGGCGCAGGCAGCGTCGCCAGCACGGCCGACATCAACAACAAGAACACCACCAGCAACTCGAACACCGACCCTGCGGCGGCGCAGGACCGCTTCCTGAAGCTGCTGGTCGCGCAGCTGAACAACCAGGATCCCATGAACCCCATGGACAACGCGCAGATGACCTCGCAGATGGCGCAGATCAACACCGTCACCGGCATCCAGCAGTTGAACAAGACCATGGAAAGCATGGCCGGCCAGTTCACGGCCATGCAGGTGCTGCAGGGCACGCAGATGATCGGCCGCACCGTGCTGACCGAGGGCAACACGCTGGGCGTGGGCAAGGAAAAATCCTATACCGCGGCCTTCGACCTCGAGGGTCCGGCCGCCGACGTCAAGGTGCAGATCACCACGGCCAGCGGCGAGCTGGTGGACACCATCGAGCTGGGCAGCGGCACCGCGGGACGCAACTACTTCACCTGGGACGGCAGCAAGTACACGGGCGACGCCAGCCAGTTGCGCTACACGGTTCAGGCCACCAATGCCGACCAGGCCGTGGCGTCGACCACGCTGTCGCCGCACGCCGTGCTTGCCACGGGCACCACCGACGGCAAGCTGACGCTGGAGCTGGACGACGGCACCAACGTCGCCTACGCCTCCGTCAAGGCCGTGTACTGAACACCGCCCCCACCACCCCAAACCATCGCAGGAGCACACCATGGGATTCCAACAAGGCCTCTCGGGTCTGAACGCCGCCAGCAAGAACCTGGACGTGATCGGCCACAACATCGCCAACGCCAACACCACGGGTTTCAAGTCCTCGCGCGCCGAGTTCGCCGAGGCCGTGGCCAGCGCCGTGGGTTCGGCCAGCGGCCAGACCAGCGGCATCGGCGTCAATGTGGCCGCCGTGACCCAGCAGTTCCGCCAGGGCCCGATCACGACCACAGGCAACAATCTGGACGTGGCCATCAACGGCAACGGCTTCTTCGTGGTGCGCCAGCCCGATGGCAGCACGGCCTACACGCGTGCCGGCAGCTTTGGCCTGGACAAGCAGGGCAACCTCAAGACCGTGCAGGGCGACAACGTGATGGGCTACCCCGTGGACCCCGCCACGGGCAAGGTGCTGGCCGGCGGCCAGCCCGTGCCCATGGTCTTCCCGTCGGGCCAGCCGATTCCCGCCAAGACCACGACCAAGATCGACGTATCGCTGAACCTGGACGCGCGTGCCACGCCCGCGGCGGGCAACCCCACGGCCACGCCGCCCGTGCCCGCCACGCCGCGCGCCACCTATGGCACCTCCATCAACGTCTATGACAGCCAGGGCGTGCCCACGGCCGTGCAGATGTATTTCGAGAAGGACACAGCCGCCAATACCTGGAAGGTCTATGACGGCCTCGACGACCCCACGGCCACACCGCCCAAGGTCGCGACCCTGCTGACCACCCTGGTCTTCGACGCCTCCGGCAAGATCACCAGCGGCAGCCCCGTGACAGCGCAGATCAAGAGCAGTAACCCCAACGCGCCCACGCCCGGCACCATCAACGGCACGGCCGGCGTGAAGCTGGACTTCTCGAACGTCTCCCAGTTCGGCTCCAAGTTCGCGGTCAGCAGCCTCAAGCAGGACGGCTACACCTCGGGCGCCCTCACCGGCGTCAAGGTCGGCAATGACGGCTCCGTCGTCGCCACCTACTCCAACGGCGTGACGCGCACCGAGGGCCAGCTGGCCCTGGCCGCCTTCACCAACACCCAGGGCCTGGGCGCCGTGGGCGACAACAAGTGGGTGGAGACCTCCGATTCGGGCCCGGCCCTGACCGGCACGGCTGAGTCTGGCACCTTCGGCTCGCTGCGCTCGGGCGCGCTGGAAGATTCCAACGTGGACCTGACCGCCGAGCTGGTGAACATGATGACCGCGCAGCGTGCCTACCAAGCCAATGCCCAGACCATCAAGACCCAGGACCAGGTGTTCTCGACCCTGGTGAACCTGCGCTGATAGCACCCCACTGAGTCAGGAGAGCCGGCATGGACCGCATCATCTATACCTCCATGACGGGCGCCAACGCAGCGGCGCAGCGTCAGTCCGTGCTGGCCCACAACCTGGCCAATGCCGGCACCAACGGCTTTCGGGCCGAAATGTCCACCTTCCGCTCCGTGCCCATGCAGGGCAGCGGCGCGGGCACGCGGGTGTTCGCGCTGGAGGCCACCTCCGGCTACGTGGAGACACCGGGCCCCACGCAGCGCACGGGCCGCGCGCTGGACGCCATGGCCATGGGTCGCGCCTGGTTCGCGGTCCAGGGCCTGGACGGCCAGGAGGCCTACACGCGCAATGGCGTGTTCGAAATCTCCCCCGAAGGCCAGCTGGTCAACAGCAACAACCAGCCCGTGCTGTCCGACGGCGGCGCCCCGATCGACATCCCGCCCGAAGCCACGATCTCGCTGGGCTCGGACGGTACGCTGACCGCCAAGACAGGCAACCAGCTGCCCGTGGCCGTGGGCCGCGTCAAGCTGGCCACGCCACCCGAGGACGCCGCCCTGGTGCGCGGCAACGACGGCCTGTTCCGCACGGGCGACGGCGACCCGCTGCCCAATGACGAGAACGCCCGCCTGCTGTCGGGCGCCATCGAAGGCTCGAATGTGAACTCGGTGGAGACCATGGTCGGCATGATCGCCGCGGCCCGCCAGTTCGAGACGCAGATGCGCCTGCTGCAGACGGCAGAAACCAATGACAAAAGCGCCAGCCAACTGCTGAGCATGAACGGCTGAAAGCACTGAAAAGGAAACGCCATGATCAATTCGCTGTTCATCTCCAAGACCGGCATGGAAGCCCAGCAGACCCAGCTGGACGTGATCTCCCACAACCTGGCCAACGTCTCGACCACGGGCTACAAGCGCGCCAGCGCGGTGTTCGAGGACCTGATCTACCAGAACCTGCGCCAGTCGGGCGCACAGACCACGGAACAGAACCAGTTGCCTACGGGTCTTCACCTGGGCCTGGGCGTGCGCACCGTGGCCACTTCGCGCAACTTCCTGCAGGGCCCCCTGCAGCAATCGAACAATGCGCTGGACGTGGCCATCGACGGCAATGGATTCTTCCAGGTCAACATGCCCGACGGCACCACGGCCTATACCCGCGACGGCTCCTTCCAGGTCGATGCCCAGGGCCAGCTCGTGACTTCCAGCGGCATGCCCATCGCCAACGGCATCACCATCCCCCAGGGCGCGACCAAGGTGTCGATCAGCCCGGAGGGCGTGGTCAGCGTGACCATGCCCGGCCAGGCAGCACCCCAGCAGGTCGGCAATATCGCCATGAGCCAGTTCATCAACCCGGCCGGTCTGGAGCCGCGTGGCCAGAATCTGTTCACGGAAACCGCCTCCTCGGGCCAGCCCCAGCAAGGGCAGCCAGGCGTCAACGGACTGGGCATGATCAAGCAGGGCTACCTGGAAGGCTCGAACGTGAACGTGGTGCAGGAGCTGGTGACCATGATCCAGACCCAGCGCGCCTACGAAATGAATTCCAAGGCCATCCAGACCTCGGACCAGATGCTGGCCAAGCTGGCGCAGTTGTAATCGGATCTCCCCCTGAGCGGCTTCGCCGCTTCCCCCTCTCTCGCTTCGCGGGAGGGGGACGACGCCCTCGCTGCGGGGCGGCCCTTGCTCGGCGCCCCTGACCTGGGCCGCGCCGGTCTCCGGGGTCGCGTCGCATGTCTATGGCTCGCCAGGACCATGCGGAGCATGGATAACGAAACACCGGGAACATCTCCATGACCCAACGCTCTTTCTCCTTGTCCGCGACAAGCGCCTGCGTGGCGCTGGCGGCCGCGCTGTCCGGCTGCACGACGCTCAATGACCCACCGCCCGTGGACATGCCATCCACGGCGCCGCTGCTGCTGCCGCCGGCGGCGCCCGTGGCGGCCAGCCCCACGGGCAGCCTGTTCAACGCGGCCAGCTACCGGCCCGGCTTCGAGAACCGGCGCGCGCGCATGGTAGGCGACATGGTGACGGTGCAGATCGTCGAGCGGGTGACGGCCAGCCAGAAATCGGACTCCGGCGTCAAGCGCTCCAACAAGACCACGGCGGGCATCTCGGCCCTGCCGCTGTTCTCGGGCAACGCGCTGGCCAATCTCAAGGACCGCTCCAACATCGGCTTCAACAACAACAACGACTACACGGGATCGGGCTCGACGTCCAGCGACAACACCTTCACGGGCGCCATCAGCACCACCGTGGTGGACGTGCTGCCCAACGGCCATCTGGTGGTGGCGGGGGAAAAGCAGATCGGCGTGAACCACAACGTCGATGTGCTTCGCTTCACGGGCACGGTGGACCCGCGCACGCTGCAGCCCGGCAGCATGGTCGCCTCGACCCAGGTGGCCAATGTGCGCGTGGAATCGCGCAGTCGCGGCCAGGCCGGCGAAGCCCAGTCAATTGGCTGGTTGTCCCGGTTCTTTTTGAACGTTATGCCGTTCTGATTCTCCCGAGAATGGACAGCATGAAAGTACTGTCCATGCTCCTGACATTGCGCCAAGCGCAGCGCCCCCTGTGGGTCGCAGCCGTCCTTGGTGCCAGCATGCTGACCCTGCCGGCGCATGCAACACGCATCAAGGAGGTCGCTGCCATCCAGGGCGTGCGCAGCAACCAGTTGACCGGCTACGGTCTGGTCGTCGGCCTCGATGGCACGGGCGACCAGACCACCCAGATGCCCTATACCAAGCAGGCCCTGGCCAACTACCTGGAACAGATGGGCATCTCGCTGCCCGCCACGGGCAATGCGGGACAGCTGCAACTCAAGAACGTGGCCGCGGTGATCGTGACCGCCGAGCTGCCGGCCTTCGCCCAGCCCGGCCAGGCCATCGATGTGGTCGTCTCCTCCATGGGCAATGCCAAGTCGCTCAAGGGCGGTACCCTGGTGGCCACGCCGCTGCGCGGTGCCGACGGAGAGATCTATGCGCTGGCCCAGGGCAACCTGGTGGTCGGCGGCGCCGGCGCCTCGGCCGGAGGCTCCAAGGTGCAGATCAATCACCTGAGCGCGGGCCGCGTGCCCCAGGGCGCCCAGGTCGAGCGCGCCGTTCCGACGCCGATCAATGAAGGTGACAGCATCACGCTGGGCCTGAACGCCACCGATTTCCAGACCGCCGACAAGGTGGTGCGCGCCATCAACCAGCGCCTGGGCCAGGGCGTGGCACAGGCCCTGGACGGACGCACCGTGCGCGTGTCCGCCCCCCAGGACCCGGGATCGCGCGTGCGCATGATCGCCGAGATCCAGGAGATGCCGATCGAGACCTCCAAGCCTTCGGCCAAGGTCGTGATCAACGCCCGCACGGGCTCCATCGTGCTCAACCAGGCCGTGACCCTGGGCCCCTGCGCCATCGCGCACGGCAACCTGGCCATCACCATCAGCTCCACGCCGGTGATCAGCCAGCCCGGCGCCTTCTCGCAGGGCCAGACCGTGGTGGCCCAGAAGTCGGACATCCAGATCAAGCAGGAGCCCGGCAACATCATCAACATGCCCGGCTCCCCGCAGCTCACCGACGTGGTGCGCGCGCTCAACACGCTGGGTGCCACACCCCAGGACCTGCTGGCCATTCTCCAGGCCATCAAGGCTGCGGGTGCCCTCAATGCCGAACTGGAGGTGATATGAGCATCGCCCTTCCCAATGGGTCGCAGGCGGCGTCCAGCAATGCGCTGGCGGCCGATGCCCGCGCCCTCAACGCACTCAAGTACGCCGCCGGCGAGAACAGCCCGCAGGCCGCGAGGGAAACCGCCAGACAGCTCGAATCGCTGTTCATGCGCGAGATGATCAAGAGCATGCGCGAGGCGACCATGAAGTCCGGCCTGCTGGATAGCGCCCAGGGCAACCTCAGCACGGACCTGCTGGACCAGCAGCTGTCGGTGGCCATGTCGGGCCAGCCCGGCGGGCTGTCGGACGCCATCACGCGCCAGCTGGCGCGCAGCATGGGAACGGAGGCCGCCGAGGATGCGGAGATCGCCGTGCCTTCCACGCTGAGCATGAGCCGCATCGCCTGGCGCAGCACGGCCGGCGCCAGCACAGGCGCCTGGAGCGGCAGCCGCGCCAGCGCGGCCCAGTCGATCGATGCCTACGCGCCAGCCCCCAAGGGGCGCGACAACTTCGTGGCCCATCACGGCAACGCCGCGGCCCGCGTGGCCCAGGAAAGCGGTATCCCGGCCTCCTTCATGCTGGGACAGGCCGGCCACGAGACCGGCTGGGGCAAGAGCGAGATCAAGAACGCCGATGGCAGCAATGCCCACAACCTGTTCGGCATCAAGGCGGGCAAGGGCTGGACGGGCAAGGTCGCCGAAGTCACGACCACGGAATACATAGACGGCGTGGCGCGCAAGGTCACGGCCAGGTTCCGCGCCTATGGCTCCTACGAGGAGTCGTTCCGCGATTACGCACGCCTGATCACCAGCAACCCGCGCTACGAAAAAGCCCTGGGCCAGACCGGATCGGCCCTGGCCTATGCGACCGAGCTGCAAAAAGCCGGCTACGCCACCGACCCCGAGTACGCCAGCAAGCTCAGCCGTGCCATCCAGAGCGCCGTGCAGAGCGCGGCACGTGCCCAAGCCTAACCAGAGAACACGTCATGAGCCTTTTGAACGTCGGGTCCCGTGCCCTGATGGCGAACCAGATCGCCCTGCAGACCACGGGCCACAACATCGCCAACGTCAACACTGCCGGCTATTCGCGCCAGAGCGTGGCCTTCCAGACCTCGCCGGGCCAGAACATGGGCAGCGGCTACATCGGCAATGGCGTGGACGTGAACACCATCCTGCGCAATTTCAATGACCTGCTCAACCGCCAGGCGGCCGCTGCCAGCGCGGTCAGTGCCAGCGATGCGGCGCGTGCGCAGTCCCTGGCGCAGATGCAGGAGGTCTTCGGCGGCGGCAAGACCGGCCTGGGAGCGGCCATCACCGACATGATGAACGCCTTCGGCGATGTGGCGGGCGCGCCCACCGATCCGTCGGCACGCCAGGTGGTGCTCACGCGCATGAACGAGCTGGCCGCGCGCTTTCGCTCGGCCTCTGCCCAGCTCGACGAGATGGACTACAGCACCAAGCAGCAGATGGGCAACGACGTGACCGTGGTCAACAGCCTGGCAGCGCAGGTGGCGGCGCTCAACTCCCAGATCAGCCAATCCATCGCTTCCGGCCATACGCCCAACGACCTGCTGGACCAGCGCGACCAGCTGGTGCGCGACATCAACAAGTACGTGCAGACCACCCAGATCGATGCGGACGACGGCTCCATCAGCCTGTTCGTGGGCGGCAGCCAGCCGCTGGTGCTGGGCCCCAACTCCGCCCAGCTCGTGCTCAAGGAGGCCACCGAATTTCCGGGCAGCGGCAAGATGGCGCTCTATTTCCAGCAACCCGGCGGCCAGGGCGTGGAGCTGACGCCCGGCATGCTGGGTGGTGGCGAGATCGCCGGCCTGCTCCAGTTCCAGGGCAGCGACCTGACCGAAGGCCGCAACCTGCTCGGGCGCATGGTCCTGGCCATCGGCGACGCGCTGAACCAGCAAAACAAGCTGGGCCTGACACTGTCGGGCCAAGGCGGCAGCAACCTGTTCAAGCTGTCCATGGTCAGCAATGGCTCGACCACGGGCGCGCAATGGACAGGTGCCAACACGCCAACGACCACGGTGGTCGACTCCAGCCAGCTCAAGGCCTCCGACTATCAGGTCGTCTTCGGCAGCACGGCGCCCGCGGGCAAGGTCATCCGCCTGTCCGACGGCAAGGTCACGGACTTCACCGACATGGCCGACCTCAACTCCAAGGTGATCGACGGCCTGAAATTCGACATCAAGGCCCAGGGCACCGCCGGCCAATCCATCCTGTTCCGCCCCATGGCGGCCGGTGCGCACGACATCCAGGCCTCGGTGCACTCGGCCAATGATCTGGCCGTGGCCAACCCTGTCGCAGCGAGCATCAAGTCGCTGGGCGATGCCACCCTGCAGATGGGGGGAATCCAGGTCAGCGCCGGGTTTGACCTGTCGACCTTCGCCGGCGCCGAGCTGTCGTTCAGCAAGAACGCCGCCGGCGAGCTGCAGTACACCATCACCCCCGCGCCCGCAGGCGGCGTCGCCGCCAGCGGCCCTTACCACTCCGGCCAGTCGATCCAGCTGGCCCCGGGCCTGCAGGTCAAGATCACCGGCACGCCCGCCATCAATGGAACCAACAGCGACAAGGTGACGCTGGGCAAGGCCACCGACCCGCAGTACGGCACCGCCTACCAGCGCGACGCCGGCAACGCAAGCTCCTTCCTGGCACTGCGCGACGCCAAGATCTTCGATGGCTCGACCACGCTGAGCGATGGCTTTTCCACCGCCATGGCCCAGGTCGGCACCCGTACCCAGAGCGCACAGTACGCGGCCAAGCTGTCCGCGACCATCGCCAAGAACCTGGAAGCCGACCGCACGGCGGTCTCTGGCGTGAACCTGGACGAGGAGGCAGCCAAGCTGCTGCAATTCCAGCAGTCCTACCAGGCATCGGCCAAGATGCTGCAGGTCGCGCAAAGCATTTTCGACAGCGTCCTGCAGACCGTCGGCCGCTGATCACCGGACAGGAGCATTCCACCATGAGCATTTCCCGCATCGGCACGGCCAACATGTACGACAGCACCATCAGCAACCTGAACTCGCGTCAGACGAGTCTGGTGGACCTGATGGAAAAGACCACTTCCGGCAAGCGCGTGGTGCGCGCCAGCGACGACCCCGTGGCCGCGGCCCAGGCCGAGCGCGCGCGCACGCGCATCTCCCGCTCGGAGAACGACCAGCGCGTGCTGGGCCTGCAGCGCGACGTGATCGCCCAGGGCGAATCCAAGCTGGGCACGGCCCACGACGCGCTCAAGGACTTCCGCGACCTGGTCCTGCAGGCCGGCAACGGCTCCTACGACCAGAAGGCGCGCGACGCGCTGGTACAGCAACTGGAAAGCCTGCGCAACCAGGTGCTGGGCTATGCCAATGCCAAGGATTCGAACGGCCTGCCGATCTTCCGGGGCCTGGGCAGCCAGGACAATCCGGTGCTCAGCACCACCCCAGGTGCGGTTTCGCAGCTGCAGCCGGGCCAGAGCACCGGCGACGACAACGGCCTGCCTTCCTCGCTGGACGGGTTCTCCACCTGGATGAACATCCCCACGGGCAACGGCGTGTTCAGCGTGTCGCGCCAGTCGCCCACGGGTAGCTCGGCCTATGCCGATCTCGGCACGGTGACGAATCCCAGCCAGCTGACCAACAACACCTATACGATCAAGTTCGCCAAGAATGCGACGACAGGCGACATGGAGTACACCATCGACTCCAGCGCCAGCGGGGCATCCAACCCGGTGGTGCCCGCCACGGCCTTCAAGCCCGGCGACAGCATCTCCATCGACGGCATGTCCGTCAAGATCTCGGGCACTCCGGGCGTAGGCGACAACTTCACGCTGGCACCCAGCCAACGCACCGACCTGTTCAGCGTCCTGGACGGCGTGATCTCGGCCGTCAAGGACGGTGCCACCGACCCCGGCGCCATGCAACAGATGCTCTCGCGCGGCCTCAACGAGCTGGACTCCGGCATGAGCCGCGTCCAGGCCATGCGCAGCTTCGCCGGCGACCAGCTCAACCGCGCGGACCGTCTCGAGGACGACATGAAGGACCAGGCGACGCTGCAGGAGGGAGCGCGCTCGCGCGCTGAAGACATCGATATGATCAAGGCCCTCTCCGAAGTGGACACGCAGAAGGTGGGCATGCAGGCTGCCTTGCAGTCCTATGCGTCGATCCAGAAGCTGTCGCTGTTCAACTTCATCAACTGATAACTACCCGCGCATGCATCCATGGTCCAGTCCGTCCTGAGCTCTCTGACCCTCGGCTATAGGCCGCTCTGGAACCAGGCCCGGCGTCTGGCCGGCATACAGCTTTACCTGCACGAGGAACCCGGCGCCCGGGCCGACGTCGCCCATCTGCTGCGCATCCTGCGCGAGACCTGGGGCACGCAGTCGCCACCGGTACTGCTGTCGCCCCAGTCGCGCCAGGTGCTGTGCGATCTGCTGGAGAACGCCTCCAAGGGCAGCCCATGGATCGAGGTGCGCGGAGACTGGCTGCAGGACTCGGCCATCTACGACCTGGTGCGCCAGGCCCATGCGCGCGGCCTGATGCTGGTCTGGCGCGGCCCGCTGTCCGATGTCCCCGATGCCGAGTCGGCCCACTGGTTCGCCAGCAGCCTGCTGTACCTGCCGCCCGAAGGCGCCTCGGGCCTTTCCAACCAGACGGCGCTGTCCCTGCAACAGGCCGCGCAGGCGGCCGAGGCACCCGGCAAGCTGCAGGCCCTCAAGCAGGCGGCCAGACCCACCCCGCCTGCACCCCTGTTGCAGTTGCTGGGCGGCCAGATGTACGAAGGCCTTGAAAGCCTGGCGCTGGCCGACCTGTGCCTGGACCGCTTCCATGCGGGCGCCATCGCCGGCTGGCCCGTGACCGACACGCTGTACGCCCAGCGCCATCAGCCCGCGCTGCCCGGCCGCGATACCGTGATGGCGCTGATGCGCGCCGTCGATGCCGAGCATTCGCTGGACGCCTTCGAGCAGATCCTGGGGGAGGATCCCGTCCTGGCCTACCGCTTCATGCTCTACACCAACTCCGCGGCCCTGGGACTGCGCGGCAATGTGGACTCGCTGCGTCGCGGCCTGGTCATGCTGGGCTATGGCACGCTGCAGCGCTGGCTTTCCGACCAGTTGCCCTCCGCCTGCACCGAGCCCAGCCTGGTGCCGGTGCGCACGGCCATGCGGCTGCGCGCAGGCCTGACGGAACGCCTGATCGAGGCCGGCATCAGCCATGACCTGCAGCGCGAGGTCTACCTGCTGGGCCTGTTCTCTCAGCTGGACCAGTTGCTGGGCGAACCCCTTTCCACGGTGCTGCGCCGCGTCCCGCTGTCCGAGCGCATCTTCGATGCCGCCGTGACGCGCACCGGCCCCTACGCGCCGGCATTGCTCATGGCCATCGCCCTGGAATCCGACGACCCCGCACCCATCCGCCAGTTGCGCGAAGACCATGCCTTCGAGATCGAGGACGTCAACCGCATCCTGCTGCGCATGCTCAGCGAGCTGCAGGTGCAGCCTCAGCGCTCGGCCTGACGCAAGCACGGCAGCCCGGTGCACGGCCTGCGGCCGACCGGGCGCAAACCCTTGCACCAATGAAAAAACCCGCCTGCATGACAGGCGGGTTTTTTCATTGGGCGGGCGGCGAGCTGCGGGGTGCAGCGCCTTGCCCGCTCGGGCCTGACTCAATGCATGGCATGGGGCTGGCCGTCGAACATGTGCTCGAACTGCGCCAGCCAGGGCTCGGCCAGCGTGCGGATCTGGGCATCGTTGCGCAGGATGCGCTGCATGATGCGAGCCTTCTCCTTGCGCTGCTCGGGCGCCAGCGGCTCGTCCTGGGCCTTGAGCCGCAGCTGCTCGATCAGCACGGCGCAAGTCCCCTCGTAGCGCGTCACCCCCTCCCAATCCTTGTTCTGTGCGGCCTGCAGCATCTTGGCGCTGCTGTCTTCTATGGCACGGTAAAAGTCAATCAATGTCAACTCCATTTCTATGTCCCGGCAACGGCTGGTGTGTCGGCGATGTCGCTCCAGCCTTGCGCGATCGGAGCCAGCACGTCCTGGACCGATTGCAGCAACTGCACATCGTTGCGCAGGTTGGCGAATGTCAGTTGTGTGATGCTGTAGTCATAGACCGTGATCAGGTTCTGGGCCAGCTCCCCACCCTGCTCCACATCCACGGCAGCTTTGAGGCCTTCTTCCAGGATGCGCACCGCCTTGCCGATCTGGATACCTTTTTCCTCAATGCTGCCGCGCTGCATGGCGCCCTTGGCGGCATTCAGCGACGCATCCAGTGCATTGAACAGCAGCTGAATCAGCATATGGGGGGAAGCTCCATTCACAACCGACTGAACACCTACCTGGTTGTAAGCGCTAGCCCCACGGCGGTTGAACATCGAATTCATTCCAGTGTTCCTTGGTGTCTTGTTGCCATGATTTTCGGCATTCCGGCGAGAAACTGAAGCCTCGCCCTGCATGCCGGACAAGCCTGGTGGTCAGTCCGTCCCAACCAAGAAGCACACGGCTTATCTGTTCCACTGGCTCACTTGCTGCGACAGGTACGAGCTGAGCACCGAGCTCGATCCCATCTTCTTGTCCAGCGCCGCATACTGTGCACGCATGCGCTGCTCGAAGGCTTCAGCGCGCTCATTGACGCGATCCTGGGCCTTGGTGTTGTCCTTCTTGAGCTGCTGCAGGCCCTTGGTCTTGGCATCGAAGACCCCGGTATCGAATTCCAGCACCTTGTCGGCATACTCCTTCATCCGGACGGCCAGCCCCTTGGTCTCGGGCTTGTCGGCCTCGCCTTCCGATGCAAAGACCTGTGCCAGCTTGCTCGGGTCCTTCAGAGCCGCTTCCAGATTGGACTTGTCCTTGGCCAGCGTACCGAACGACAGCTTGCCGCCCTTGCCCAGCTGGATACCCAGATCCGACAGGTTGATGCCGCCGATCTGGGAGGCAAGCACCTCGCGCAGGCCGTTGGTCAGACCGACCATGGTGGAGTCACCCTGCATGACGCCGGCGGTCTTGCTCTCGGCATCGTACTTGGTGGCCGCCACGAGTTTGTCGCTGATGGCGTTGTAGGCATCCATGAAGGCCTGGATGTTCTTCTTCATGCCCTCGGTATCGGAAACCACAGTCAGCAGCGTGGGTTCGCCGGTCTTGGTGGCCTGATTGACCGTGAAGCTCAAACCGGGGATGGTGTCCTTGAACTCATTCGTCGCCGATTCCACCTTGATGCCGTTGACCGTGGCCTTGGCGTTCTGGGCCAGTTGAACCACGCCGCCGTTGCTGGTGTTGCCGTTGTCCGCCTGCCCCGCATAGGCCAGGGAAGACAGATTGGCATCTGCGCCCGTCACCTCGACGGTGAATTCGGCCGCCGCACCAGAGTTCTTCGAGCGCATGAGCAAGCGCTCGCCGTTCGCATCTTTGATGACGGAGGCCACCACGCCGCTGTCACCCTGCTTGGCGTTGATGGCCGCTACCACCTTGTCCATGGTCATCGATTCGCTGATCTGGACCTCGGTGGTCTTTCCATCCATGGTGAACTTCAATGCCCCAGGACCGAAGCTGGATGCGGCGGCAAAGCTTTTTGATGCCAGCGATTGGTTGCGCGCCACCTGCTCCACATCGATCTGCGTGCTGCCCGGCATCGCACTACCGGTCACGCTGACGGAGACCGCCGTGTTCGACGCGGTCGCCGTCGTCAGTGCCCATGCATCCTTGTCGGCCAGCTTGCGCGCCGAATCGGACAGAGTCGACATGAGCGACTTGATGCTGCCGACGGTCGATATCTTGGTGTCTAGGGAAGATGCAGCCGTCTGCAACTGCACCAGAGGCTGCTTTTGCAGTGTCACCAGCTGCGAAATCATCGATTCCACATTCAGGCCGCTGCCGATCCCCGCTGCTGTCAATGCCATCACGTACTCCTTTTTCGTGCTACGGGCCTCGCGCCTGCGCCGCACCAGCGCGCAAGGCTCCCAGGGCGCGCGCAAGCCGCGCGGCATGCAAGGAGCCCCACCACCAATGCTTCGGCATCTCTGCCCCGAACTTGAGGCCATGCCGCCGGTTTTCGCGTTTTTTACTGGATCAGCTTGAGCACCGACTGGGGCAACTGGTTGGCCTGCGCCACCATGGCCGTGCCGGCCTGCTGCAGGATCTGCGTGCGGCTCAGGTTGGCGGTTTCGGCCGCAAAGTCCGCATCCATGATGCGCGAGCGCGAGGCCGCCGTATTTTCCGCGGCAACCTGCAGGTTGGCAATCACGGCTTCGAAGCGGTTCTGGGCTGCACCAAAGGTGGCGCGGGTGTTGTTGACCTCATCCAGTGCCTTGTCGATTGCGGCCATGGAGCTCCTGGCCGCACCTGCGTCGGTGCCAGTGCTCTTCAGCGAGCCAAGAGCGCCATCCAAGGTATCGACCACGCGCGTATTGGCGCCAGCCCCTACGGTCGCCTGGGTCACGCCCAGGCCCCCATCGGTAGTCGCGGTTGCGAGATTCACTGCATCCAGCTGAATCTGGTTGTCGGTGCCCACATTCGCGCCCACCTGGAATACGGCGACGGCACTGGTGTTCAGCAGTTGGCGACCATTGAACTGCGTACTGGAGACCACACGGGCAATTTCCTGGGCCAGCTGCTGATACTCCTTGTCCAGAGAAGCGCGGTCATTGCTCCCGTTGGTATCGTTGGCCGCCTGCACGGCCAGCTCACGCATGCGCTGGAGGTTGTCGCCGATCTTGCTCAATGCGCCTTCGGCCGTCTGCGCCATGGAGATGCCATCATTGGCATTGCGCATGGCCACATTCATGCCGCGCACCTGGGCATTCATGCGCTCGGCGATCGCCAGACCCGCCGCATCGTCCTTGGCACTGTTCACCCGCAGACCCGAGGACAGGCGCTGCATGGTGGTGGACAGGGAGGACTGCGACGTGTTGAGGTTGCGTTGCGCGTTCAGCGAAATGAGATTGGTATTGATGGTGGATGCCATAGGGCAGCTCCTCGTTAGGCATGGACAATGGCTAGCCGCTCCGTGACCACAGGCCACCGAACGTCAGACAGCACGCCAGACACCGCCTAGCTCCGCCAATCTGATGCCATGCATTGTCCCGACGAGGCATGAGCCCAAAGCAGCGATAAAAACGGGCATCCCCCCCCAATTCGCGTCATTCCGCCACCCCCGCATGGTTACTCTAGGTGCGCACTTTCACCTCCTGCGCCCCGGCGCGCTCACCCCATGACCCGAACCCTTTTGCACGTTGGATGCGGCCCGCAACGCAAGTCCTCCACCTCCCCCGGCTTCCAGACCGATGACTGGCAGGAACTGCGGCTGGACATCGATGCGCGCGTGGAACCCGACCTCATCGGCACCATGACCAACATGTCCGCCGTGGCGGACGCTTCCATCGACGCCATCTACTCCAGCCACAACATCGAGCACCTGTATCCGCACGAGGTCCCGCTGGCCCTCGCCGAGTTCCGGCGTGTGCTCAAACCCGATGGCTTCGCCATCATCACCTGTCCCGACCTGCAGTCGGTCTGCGCCCTGGTGGCCAATGGCCAGTTGACGGACCCGGCCTATGTTTCGCCGGCCGGCCCCATCAGCCCCCTGGACATCCTGTACGGCCTGCGCACCTCCATGGCCCAGGGCAATCTCTACATGTCGCACCGCTGCGGCTTCACGGACAAGACCATGAACGATGCATTGCGCGCCGCAGGCTTCCCGATCGTGGCGTCCGTTGCACGTCCCGAGTCCTTTGACATCTGGGCCATCGCCAGCAACAGCGCGCGCGACGAGGATGAGATCCGCGATCTCGCCAGGCAGTACTTCCGGCTGTAAGACCGCGTGCCAATGCAAAAACCCGGCAAAGCCGGGTTTTTGCATTTGTCGAGGCGCCGCTGCGCGGCGGCGCAGCATCCTCAGCGCAGCAGAGCCAGAACGCCCTGGGGCAGCTGGTTGGCCTGGGCCACCATGGCCGTGCCCGCCTGTTGCAGGATCTGGGCGCGGCTCAGGTTCGAGGTTTCACCAGCGAAGTCGGCATCCATGATGCGGCCACGGGCTGCCGCAGTGTTTTCCGAAGCCACCTGCAGGTTGGCGATCGTGGCTTCGAAGCGGTTCTGCGCCGCGCCGTAGTCGGCACGCATGCCGTTGATGTTGTCCAGCGCCGAGTCGATGGCGTTGACCTGGGCCAGCGCTGCGGATTCGACCGAGCCCAGGCTTGCCGTGGAGTCACTCAGGCTGCCAAGGCTGGTTGCCGAGGACACCACCACATTGATCTGGTTGTCGGCTGCGGTATTGGCTCCCACCTGGAAAGTGAAGCTGGCATCTGCATTCAGCAGCTTCTTGCCGTTGAATTCCGTGTTCGCCGTGATACGGCCGATTTCAGCGGCCAATGCACTGTATTCCTTGTCCAGCGCCGCACGGTCCTTGGTGCCGTTGGTGCCGTTGGCCGCCTGCACGCCCAGTTCACGCATGCGCTGCAGGTTTTCCGTGATCTTGCCCAGCGCGCCTTCCGCCGTCTGCGCCAGCGAGATGCCATCGTTGGCGTTGCGCGCCGCCACGTTCATGCCCTTGACCTGGGCGTTCATGCGCTCGGCGATCGCCAGACCCGCCGCGTCGTCCTTGGCGCTGTTCACGCGCAGGCCCGAGGACAGGCGCTGCATGGTGGTGGACAGCAGGCCCTGGGTGGTGCTCAGGTTGCGCTGGGCATTGAGCGATTGCATGTTGGTGTTGATGGTCATGGCCATGGCGGCAACTCCTCAGTCAAATCTGTACAAAACCAGGTCCGTGACAATCACCTGGCGCATGCAGCAACCCTATCCGTCGGCTGACAAGCACTTGCCCTGCGGGCGCCGTGCTTTCAGGGTTAAGGATGCTTCATCCATCTGCTGAATGGTTTTTCGGCACTTCATCGGAACACTTAAGTGTTTTTTTGGGGCACCGATCCCGGCCCCTGCATCACCACCAAGCCCCTCACCAGGCCCTCTTCGCCCGAAAAAAAACGGCCAGCATGAAGCTGGCCGCCTGGATGGTCCGCTGCGAGAGCGCCATCAACTCCTGGAAACAGAGCACTGCTCTCGCATTTGCAGCACCTGCCTGACTCAGCGCAGCAGGGCCAGCACGCCCTGGGGCAGCTGGTTGGCCTGGGCCACCATGGCAGTGCCAGCCTGTTGCAGGATCTGGGCACGGCTCAGGTTCGAGGTTTCGCCGGCAAAGTCGGCATCCATGATGCGGCCACGGGCCGCTGCGGTATTTTCCGAGGCCACCTGCAGATTGGCGATCGTGGCTTCGAAGCGGTTCTGCGCCGCGCCGTAGTCGGCACGCATGCCGTTGATGTTGTCCAGCGCCGAGTCGATGGCATCGACCTGGGCCAGCGCAGCGGACTCGACGGTACCCAGTGTCGCAGTGGAGGCGCTCAGGCTGGTCAGGCTGGTGGCAGAAGAGACCACAACGGAGATCTGATTGTCGGTGGCAGTGTTCGCACCCACCTGGAAGGTGAAGCTGGCATCCGCATTCAGCAGCTTCTTGCCGTTGAATTCCGTGTTCGCCGTGATACGGCCGATTTCAGCGGCCAATGCACTGTATTCCTTGTCCAGCGCCGCACGGTCCTTGGTGCCGTTGGTGCCGTTGGCCGCCTGCACGCCCAGTTCACGCATGCGCTGCAGGTTTTCCGTGATCTTGCCCAGCGCGCCTTCCGCCGTCTGCGCCAGCGAGATGCCGTCGTTGGCGTTGCGCGCTGCCACGTTCATGCCCTTGACCTGGGCGTTCATGCGCTCGGCGATCGCCAGACCCGCCGCGTCGTCCTTGGCGCTGTTCACGCGCAGGCCCGAGGACAGGCGCTGCATGGTAGTGGACAGCAGGCCCTGGGTGGTGCTCAGGTTGCGCTGGGCATTGAGCGATTGCATGTTGGTGTTGATGGTCATGGCCATGGTGGCAGCTCCTCAGTGAAATCTGTGTGAAACCGGGTCATCTCGGTCGCCAGGCCCCATGCCAGGCGAACCTTGCCAACCCAATCAACCTGCCATCAGCGGCTTGCTTCGTAGTCAGAAATCGCAAGAGCTGTTGGAGGGGGCTCAGGATGTTTCATCCATCTGCTGATTGGAATTTCGACATTGGCCTGCAGGACTTGAATTTTTTTTAAAGAAGTTTTTCGCCCCATGGGCCACCGCCCTGCACAGGCAGACAGGGCACCGCGAGGTGCCCGTACCGCGGAAAGCAAAAAGGCAGCGTGCATCCAGCACGCTGCCTTCCATCGTCCTCCGGGGCAGGCCCGGCCAGGCTCAGCGCAGCAGGGCCAGCACGCCCTGGGGCAGTTGGTTGGCCTGGGCCACCATGGCCGTGCCCGCCTGTTGCAGGATCTGGGCGCGGCTCAGGTTCGAGGTTTCACCAGCGAAGTCGGCATCCATGATGCGGCCACGGGCTGCCGCAGTGTTTTCCGAAGCCACCTGCAGGTTGGCGATCGTGGCTTCGAAGCGGTTTTGCGCCGCGCCGTAGTCGGCACGCATGCCACTGACGGTATCCAGCGCGGTGTCGATGGCAGTCATTGCAGCCTTGGCGGTCGTTTCATCCGCGCCCAGAGTGTCCGTCGAATTGTTCAATCCAGCCAGGGCATTCGTAGCCACGTTCACGGTGATCTGGTTGTCGCCAGCGGTATTGGCGCCCACCTGGAAAACAAAGCTTGTCGGCGCATCGGAGTTGAGCAGCTTCTTGCCGTTGAACTCGGTATTTTCAATGACGCGGCCGATTTCAGCGGCCAGCGCCTTGTACTCCTTGTCAAGCGCCGCACGGTCCTTGGTGCCGTTGGTGCCGTTGGCCGCCTGCACGCCCAGTTCACGCATGCGTTGCAGGTTTTCCGTGATCTTGCCCAGCGCGCCTTCCGCCGTCTGCGCCAGCGAGATGCCGTCGTTGGCGTTGCGCGCCGCCACGTTCATGCCCTTGACCTGGGCGTTCATGCGCTCGGCGATCGCCAGACCCGCCGCGTCGTCCTTGGCGCTGTTCACGCGCAGGCCCGAGGACAGGCGCTGCATGGTGGTGGACAGCAGGCCCTGGGTGGTGCTCAGATTGCGCTGGGCATTGAGCGATTGCATGTTGGTGTTGATGGTCATGGCCATGGCGGCAGCTCCTTAGTGATATCTGTATGAAATCCAGCAAACCACCCATGCTTTGCAAGCGGCGCCGGTCCAATCAACCCACCATCGACGTCTTGCCTTTGGCGGAACTCAAGATGTTTGCTCCATCTACTGAGCTGCTTTTCGGCACCATCCAAGCGGACTTGAGGATTTTTTTCCTCCCCCTCATCCCCCGCCGCTTCTTGCATGTAAGCCCCAAAAGAAACCGGCGCGCGCCCAACATGGAGCGCAGGTCCATGCTGGGCGCGCGCCGCTCTCGTGAGCTTGGCGCTCAAGGCATCATCATCACAGCCCCAGCGGCTTGGGGGGCTCCAACCCAAGATCCTGATAGCTGACGCGAAGATCCTCCACCTCGCGTCCATCGCACCAGCGGCGCCAGGCTTCACGCAAGCCCATGACCACGGATTTGGCGGCGATTTCCGCCTGGCGGACCTCCTGGGCCTGCAGGGCCGGCCGCAGAGCCTGGCGGATGAGCTCCAAACGATGCAGGTTCTCGTTCCAGTAACGGGCCAGTTGCAGCAGGCCGTCGAGGTCTTCCGCTGCGAAGTCCTGCGTCAGCCCCACGCGCGCCAGAACCTCGGCCGACTGCCGTCCACACAAAAGATCCCCCACCAGGGTCAGTGTGGGCACCCCCATCCACAGCGCATGGTTAGTAACCACTCCGCCGGTGAAGGGGAAGGTATCCAGGCAGATATCGATATCGTGGTGTGCACGCAAATAGCCCTCGAATCCCGTACGTGATGCGAATTGCACACGCTCCGCACCGATGCCGGCCTCCTGAAGCCACTCGCGCAGATGTGCGGGAGGGCCTGACGGCTCGCAGGCACCGATCACCAGCCTTGCAGTGGGCAGCGCCTGCAGCACCGCCCCCCATACCTGCACGACTTCGCGATTGACCTTGACCAGGCGGTTGAAGGAGCCGAACGTGAGGAAACCGTTGCGCAGCGCAGGCAAAGGGGCCACAGGCTCCCCATGGATGCCGCCGTCGAATACATAGGCCAGAGGCAGGCGCAGGATACGCTCTGTCAACTGCTCGCGGACGGCGGGCCGGTCCAGGAAAAGATCGCTCAGCACGATGTAGTCCATGGTTTGCAGGCCTGTGCCTCCAGGATTGCCAATCCACGTCAGTTGCACAGGAGCAGGCCTGCGTGCAAGTACATCGAGCCGATGGCCCTTGGTATGGCCACTGAGATCTATCAGCACGTCGATGCCATCTTCCTGCACCATTTGCACCAAGGCATCGGTCGACATATCCTGCACGCCCCGCCATTGCTGGAACAGCTCCATGAACTCCTTGGTGACATCGTCATAGAGATCGTTGTTGCAGTAGGCGATGCATTCGATCTCCCTGCACTTGGCCAGCTCCCTCATCGTTGGGAGGAAGAACTTGGCTGCGGCGTGTCCACGCAGGTCGGCAGAGACGAAGCCGACGCGCAGCACCTTCCCGGGATCCTTGCCATTCGCGTGCTGCTGTGCAGGATCGCCATGCAAACGGCGCATCAATTGGCCGAACTCCCGGCAGGACTGGCCGATTTGCACGGGGCTGGCTCCGGGAAAGTGCAGTTGCGTCAGCAGCCGCGCGCTGTGCGCTCCTGCGCTGTTCGGATGCTTTTCCAGCATCGCGTCATATTGGGCCAGCGCCTTGCGGACGTCTCCACGGCGCCCCCAGTAAAGCGCCTGGATATACAGCAGGTCATGGTCGTCCACCAGATGCACCAGGCCCTCCGACAGGGCTTTCTCCAGGGCATCGAGATCCATCTTTTCCAGCAGCAGCAGGCAGCGCAGCCGATGCGCACGCGAATCTCCCGGCTCCTCTTGCAGAGTGGTTGCGAGCAATTCCAGCGCGGGCTCCCATCTTTCCTGGGAAAACAGCACATAAGCCAGGTCGGCCCGAGCCAGCTTGCGTTCGGAGTCGCTACTCAGCTCCATGACTCTGCGCAGCACGGTCTCGCGCTCGGCCAGTCGAGTGGCATCGCCGGAGAGGGAAAGGCTCAGGCCGACCAGGGCCATGAACAGTTCGGGCTGCTGCTGCAGGGCCTGGCGGTAGGCCATTTCAGCCTGCAGATTCCAGCCCAGCTTGCGCATCCAGTCGCCACACGCCAAGTGGAGCTTGGCACTCAACGGCTGCTGCAGCAGCATGCTCAGGAACTGGGCGCACAGCTGGGGTTGCCCGTCGGCATGCAGCGCACTGATCAATCGGAACTGGACCAGTGCCTGGGACTCCATATCGGCAGCCAGCAGCAAGGCCTGGACAAAATGAGGGTAGGACGCCTGTGCCTGTTCTTGGGCCAGCAGGGCATTGCCCAGCAGCTCATGGGCCTTGGACGACTGCGGCGACAGCAGGACCGCCTGGCGCAAGGCGGGCTCGGCCTGCGCAGCCTCCTTCGCCTCCAGATGCACCTCGCCAAGGAGCATGAACAGGCTCGCATCCCGGGGCAACGCTGCGGTAGCCCGGTGCGCAGCCTCCAGGGCCACAGCACGGTTCCCGCGCTCCAGCTCCATGTTGATCTTGGTCTGCCACAGCAAGGCGCTGCGCGGGTAGGCGTGCAATGCCGATGCCAGCAAGTCATCCGCTTGCTTGAAGCTCCTTTGCTGGAGCTGTCGGGACAGCGCCTTGAGCAATTCCCCAGGAATCTGCACCTGTGGTGCAGGCGCATCAGGTTCTTGGGACGGGCGTCGAGCCTCCCACTCGGCGACTTGTTCCTCCAGGAAGGCTGCCGCTTCCACCCCTTGCGTCAAGGCCAGGTCCTTTTCCAGGCGCTCCAGGGCCATCTGCTGCATGCCCTGGCTCCTGGCCAGCTCGATCAGCGAGCGCGCCATATCGCCCAGCCCCTCGCGGATCAGCATATTGATATAGGTGCGCCAGTATGCGAAGGCCCGTGGCTTGGCGCCGATGGCGGCCTCCAGGTAAGGAAGGGACTCGGCGCTGAGCAACATGTGCTGGCCGAGCAGCAAGCCCATGCCGTAGAGCGCCTGGTGATCGCCAGGCTCGTGTCTCAGCGCCTGCGCGTAGGCCTCGCGTGCTGCATCGAACTCCCATTGGTCATGCAGTTGCAGCGCCTGCTGCAGATAGTTGGCATCAGTCATTGGTTCTCAGGGCGGATCAAGTGCCTGGCGCAGGAAACACCAAGGCAAATGCCGACTATGCTGCCGCACGGTGCCCATGTGAGGCCTCCGGATCAACAGAGAGAAAGCCCTGCTTTTTTCGCGATGCGCGACCTTCGGCGTGATGCGCACCCGCATGCAGACGCGCATCATCCGTCGTCTGGCGGCCCGGGCTTCAGGCCGGCATCGGGTAGTTGCGCCTCAATGCCTGTGCCTTTTCCAACTGGCCAAGCTGCTCATACATCACGGCCAGATTGTGGGCAGCCAGGTAACTGCCTCTGCCAGCCACGCTGCCATGGCGGCTCGGTACCACTTCGCCGATTTCAAGACACCGCTGCCAGGCAGCTTCTGCCATCGCCAGCCAGTGGCCGGACTCCCGGGGAGATCGGTCAATGGCCACATCCAGCATCAGACCGCCCAGTGCGAAAAAGAAGTCGGGGGAATCTGGCCACTTTTCCATTTGCGCCTGTGCAAACTCCATGCCCTCTTCGTAGAGACCCGCCTTGTCCAGACAGTACAGATATCTGATGCACAGGTCATGTTCATAGCCTGCATTCCCGCACAGGCCCGCCAGCGCCCCGGCGAAGTAGTCGCACGCATCGGCGTGGCGGCCATCCAGTTCGGCATCCACCCCCAGCTGATAGCGGACATAGGAACTTTCCGGATTCCTGTCCAGCTCCTGCAGCAGCAGTTGCCGATTCCTGCCTCGTTTTCGCTGCATCTGGTCGGGCAGGTATCCGTCGTGCAGGACGACGAGCGGTGTGGCCACACGCTGCAAATCGGAACACGGCTGCTCGTGCACCACGCCCTGGTAGCGCACTCCCCTCGGAAGCAGCCTGGTGATTGACGATTGGCTGACCTGGGTGATGCGCTCACTCTCGAACACACTATGTATTTCCACGGTTCCGAGCACGTGACCCATCTGCCCCAGGCAAGGCAGCCACCCCCCTCCCGCAGACAGCCATTCGTCGGCATCCAGCACAAGGCTCCAATCGGCATCCGCCAGTTCCAGCGCCCTGTTACGGGCAGCGGAAAAATCGTCGCACCATCGGAAATGGTGGACCTGGGCCCCACAGCTGGCGGCGATCTCCGCTGTCCGGTCAGTGGATCCTGTGTCCAGCACCACGACCCTGCTCACGAAGCTTCTGGCACTGTCAATGCATCGTGCAATGCACCGCTGCTCATCTTTGGCGATGATGACCAGGGCGATGTCGGGGAGCGTGCTGGAGGACGGCATAAATGATCAAGTAAAGGAAAAACAGGCCGAAGATGAAAGACAGGCAGCCTGCGAACAATCATCGCCGATCACCGCGCATGCGCCATCTTGCCTGTCACCGCCACGGCAACATTGCACGGTAGAACAGTCGATCTGAACCCCAATCACCCAGCTTTTTCCATCAACCCTGGCGAGTCGCTGCCTCACAATCCACTCCCATGCTTGTCATCATCGGATACATCGTCGCCTTCGGTTGCATCTTCGGCACCTATGTGCTGCACGGGGGCAACGTCCAGGTCATTCTCAAGGCCCTGCCCTTCGAGATGGTGACCATCGGCGGCGGCGCCATCGGCGCCTTCATCGTGTGCAACCAGCCCAAGGTGCTCAAGGCCACGGCCAAGGCCATCCCGGGCGTGATGAAGAGCTCGCGCTACACCAAGGCCCGCTTCATGGAGCTGATGGCCCTGCTGTACGAGATCCTGCAGAAGGCCCGCAAGGAAGGCCTGATGTCCATCGAAAGCGACGTGGAAGCGCCCAACGAATCGCCCATCTTCAGCAAGTACCCCGAGCTGCTGGCCGACCACCATGTGGTGGAATTCCTGACCGACTACCTGCGCATGATGGTCTCGGGCAACCTGAATTCGCACGAGATCGAATCCCTGATGGACAGCGAGATCGAGGCCCATCACGCCGAGGCGCACGGCCCCGTCAATGCCCTGACCCGCCTGGCCGGCGCGCTGCCCGCCTTCGGGATCATCGCCGCCGTGCTGGGCGTGGTGAACACCATGGGATCGGTGGGCCAGCCGCCTTCCGTGCTGGGCGGCATGATCGCCTCGGCCCTGGTCGGCACCTTCCTGGGCATCTTGCTGGCCTATGCGCTGGTCGAGCCCATGGCGGGACTGGTGGAGCAGCGCGCCCAGGACGCGGCCAAGGAACTGGAGTGCATCAAGACCACCTTGCTGGCCAGCATGCAGGGCTACAACCCCGCCACGGCCATAGAGTTCGGCCGCAAGGTGCTGTTCTCGACGGAGCGCCCCGGGTTCCTGGAACTCGAGGCCCACGTCAAGGGCAAGAAGTAATACCGCCCACATCAGCGTCACGCCATGGCAGAGAAAAAGCTACAGCCGATCATCATCAAGCGCGTGAAGAAGAGCGCGCACGCGCCGCATGGAGGCGCCTGGAAGATCGCCTATGCCGACTTCGTGACAGCGATGATGGCCTTCTTCCTGCTCATGTGGCTGCTGGGCTCCACGGCCAAGGGAGAACTGCAGGGCATCGCGGCCTACTTTTCCTCGCCGCTCAAGGTATCCATGGCCGGTGGCGATGGCGCGGGCAACAGCTCCAGCGTGATCCCGGGCGGCGGCAACGACCTGGCCAAGGTGCACGGCCAGGTGCGGCGCTCGGAGTCTGCCGACAACTCCAACCGGCGCACCAGCATCGACGCGGGCCGCTCGGACCAGGCCCAGGTGGACTCCAACCGCATCAAGGCACTCAAGGCCAAGGTGGACGCCATGATCACCAGCAATGCGCGCCTGAATGAATTTCGCTCGCAGATCCGCACCGACGTGACGCCTGACGGCCTGCAGATCCAGATCGTGGACGAACAAAACCGGCCCATGTTCGACAGCGGCAGCGCCGTGGTCAAGCCTTACATGCGCGACATCCTGCGCGAGGTGGGCGCGGCGCTGGCCGGTGCGGAAAACCGCATCAGCCTGTCGGGCCACACGGACGCTGCGCCCTACGGCAATGCCGACCGCGGCTACAGCAACTGGGAGCTGTCGGCCGACCGCGCCAATGCTTCGCGCCGCGAACTGGTGGCGGCGGGCATGCCGCTGAACCAGCTGGCGCGCATCACCGGCCTGGCCAGCAGCGATCTGCTGCTGCCCGACGACCCGCGCGCGCCACAGAACCGCCGCATCACCATCACCGTGCTCACGCAGGAGGCGGAAAAGCGCCTGCTGGGCCATCGTGGACCCGTGACACGCAACGCCCTGCCCCCATCCCTGGCGGGCGACAGCGGCAGCACACCGGCGCAGGCAGCTACTGGCGACGCCATGGCAGAGCCCGCCACACAGGCCCCCGCCACCCCTGCGGCATCGCCCGCGCGTGTAACAAATTAAGGTTTGCGCCCGATGCTGCCGAAAAGCAGGAAAATTCCCACATTGCGCCGCGAAGGTTTCAAATTGTTACTATCGCAGCGAATTCCTACCAGTACCGAGCACCTACCGACCGAAAGGGCCTCACGTGGCTAATGCCCTGCGTTTTTTGATCGTTGACGACTTCTCCACCATGCGGCGCATCGTGCGCAACCTGCTCAAGGAAAGCGGCTTTCCCGATGCAGATGAAGCCGAAGACGGCGTCGTGGCACTGCACAAGCTGCGCAGCAGCAAATTCGATTTCGTGGTGACGGACATCAACATGCCCAACATGAACGGTTTCCAGCTGCTCACCGAAATCAAGCAGGACGACAAGCTCAAGCATCTGCCGGTGCTGATGGTGACGGCAGAGGCCCGCAAGGAGGACATCGTGGCAGCGGCCCAGGGCGGCGCGGCTGGCTACATCGTCAAACCCTTCACCAAGGCCACGCTGGAAGAGAAGGTCAACCTCATCCTCAAAAAGCTGGGCCTGTAGGGCACGCGCCATGAGCAACCCGGATGTCCCCGACAGCGTCCACTACAAGGTCGGCGTTCTCACGCGCCAGCTGCATGACTCGCTCAATGAGCTGGGCTATGCGGACCGCCTGCGCGGCAGCATGGGAGAGCTGCCGGATGCGCAAAGCCGCCTTTCCTACATCGCGCGGCTGACCGGAGAGGCCGCGGAGAAGGTCCTGAACCGCGTCGAGCTGGCCAAGGGCCAGCAGGACCGGCTGGCCGAGCGCGTGCGCGCCATGCGCGCGCAGCTGGTCGAGGACCCCGTGGCGGCCGTGGCCAAGGGCCGGGTGATGAATTTCCTCGAGGAAGTCGAGCAGGGCACGCAGCAGGCCGACGAGCACCTCACCGAGATCATGATGTCCCAGGACTTCCATGACCTCACGGGCCAGGTCATCGCCCGCGTGGTCTCGCTGGCGGCCGACCTGGAGGACCAGCTGGTCCAGTTGCTGATCCAGACCTCCCCCAACCCCCAGCAGGCCGCCCTGGAACCGGCCGAAAAACCCAAGGAGCATCTGGCCGGCCCCGTGGTCGATCCGGAAAAGACGCCCGATGTGGTGACCTCCCAGTCCCAGGTGGACGACCTGCTGGCCAGCCTGGGGTTCTAGAGGCCCCCCTGAGGCGCTGACGCGCCTTCCCCCGTGGCACGGCGCCTCTCTACTTGCTCCGCGAGGGAGGGGGACGGCACCCTCGCTTTAGGGCGCGCCAGTTTCATTCAATGTGTCGTCGCCACGCGTTGGCATCCAAGACCCCAGACAGCGCATAAGCGCCGCTTGAGCCCCGCTTATCGGGGCTTCTGCTTTCCGGCTTGTTCCGACAATGACGCCAATCCTTCCGTCATTGCGCCATGGAATCCAGCCAAGACAAAAGCCTGCCAGCCACCGAACGCAAACTGCAGAAAACGCGTGCGGACGGCCAGGGTGCGCGCTCGCGCGACCTGTCGCACCTGGCCATCCTGGGCACGGGAGCACTGCTGATGCTGATGGGAGCCGAGCCACTGATCCGGCACCTGCGCATGGCACTGGCCCGCCACCTGGCCTTCGATGCGCACATGGCCAAGACGCCGGCGCTGATGCTCGAGCGACTGCAGTCCATGGGTGGCATGGGCCTGACCATTGCGCTGATCGTCGCGGCCGTGACCACGGCGGCGGCCCTGGTGTCCGGCGTGATGGCCGGTGGCTGGATCTTCAGCCTCAAGCCCATCCAGCCACAGTTCAGCCGCCTCAATCCACTGACGGGCCTGACGAATCTGTTTTCCAAGCAGCAGATGGTCACCGTGGCGAAGATGGTGCTGATGACGGCCATCCTCGGCTTCGTGGCCTGGAAATTCCTGTCCAGCCGCATCGGCGAGATCGCCTCGGTGTCGGCCCAGCCCTCTGCCATGGCACTGTCCATGACCGGGCAGTGGCTGGCCAGCGGCGTGGCCCTGCTGCTGCTGGTAGTGTTCCTGATGGCCGTGATCGACGTGCCGCTGCAGGCCTTCCTGTTCAAGTCGCGCCTGAAGATGAGCCACGAGGAAGTCAAGCAGGAACACAAGGAGTCCGACGGCAACCCCCAGATCAAGGGCAAGATCCGCCAGAAGCAGCGCGAGATCGCCGACCGCGCCAGCGTCAACGCCGTTCCGCGCGCCGACTTCGTGGTCACCAATCCCACGCACTATGCGGTGGCCCTGCGCTACGACGAAAAGACCATGGCCGCGCCCCAGGTCATCTCCAAGGGCACGGACCTGGTGGCACTGAAGATCCGCGAGATCGCCGGTGCGCACAAGATTCCGGTGCTCGAATCCCCGATGCTGGCGCGCGCCCTGTACGCGCACGCCGACCTGGACCAGGCCATTCCCGCCGCGCTTTACACGGCCGTGGCCCAGGTTTTGGCCTACGTCTACCGCCTCAAGGCCGCGCTGCGCGGCGAGGGCCCCATGCCCGCGGAACTTGGCGAACCCGCCGTGCCCGCCGAACTCGACCCGCACCAGGGCCGCCGCGCAACCGGCGCCGCGTCCGCTGAAGGTACCGCTCCATGACGACGAATCCGCTCCACTCTTTGCAATCGATGTGGTCCGGCGAGCACGCCAAGCTCGTCCAGGGCCTGATGGCGCCGCTGCTGGTGGTGGCCATCCTGGCGCTGATGGTGCTGCCGATCCCGCCCTGGCTGCTGGACACCTTCTTCACGCTGAACATCGCCGTGGCGCTGATGGTGATGATGGTGGCGGCCTACATGATCAAGCCGCTGGACTTCGCGGCCTTCCCCTCGGTGCTGCTGCTGACCACGCTGATGCGCCTGTCGCTGAACGTGGCCTCCACGCGCGTGGTGCTGCTGGAAGGGCACACCGGCCCGGGCGCGGCCGGCGCCGTGATCGAGGCCTTTGGCCACTTCCTGATCGGCGGCAACTTCGCCGTCGGCCTGATCGTGTTCGCCATCCTGGTGGTGATCAACTTCGTGGTGATCACCAAGGGCGCGGAGCGCATCGCCGAAGTCTCGGCACGCTTCACGCTGGATGCCATGCCCGGCAAGCAGATGGCCGTGGACGCCGACCTCAACGCCGGCCTGATCGACGAGAAGGAAGCCAAGCGCCGCCGCGCCGAGGTGCAGGAGGAAGCCAATTTCTTCGGCTCCATGGACGGCGCCAGCAAGTTCGTGCGCGGCGACGCCATCGCCGGTATCCTGATCCTGGTCATCAACATCATCGGCGGCTTTGCCATCGGCATGATCCAGCACGGCCTGTCGGCCGGCCAGGCCGCCGACAGCTACATCCTGCTGGCCGTGGGCGATGCGCTGGTGGCGCAGATCCCCGGCCTGTTGATCTCCGTGGCCGCGGCCATGGTGATCTCTCGCGTGGGCAAGGAATCGGACATGGGCCAGCAGATCGCGCAGCAGCTGTTCATGTCGCCCAAGGTGCTGGGCATCACGGCCGGCGTGCTGGCCCTGCTGGGCATCATCCCCGGCATGCCCCACATCGTGTTCCTGAGCACGGGCGCGCTGCTGGGCTGGCTGGCCTGGATGCTCTCGCGCCGCCAGCAGCAGCGCTCCATGCAGCAGGCACAGGCGCCCGCGCCCGTGGCGGCTCCAGGCGATGGCGAGGCCACCTGGGACGATCTGCAGCCCGTGGACCTGCTGGGCCTGGAGCTGGGCTACCGGCTGATCACGCTGGTGGACAAGAGCCGCCAGGGCGACCTGCTCACGCGCATCAAGGGCGTGCGCCGCAAGTTCGCGCAGGAAGTGGGCTTTCTGCCACCGGCCGTGCATGTGCGCGACAACCTGGAGCTCAAGCCCAGCGCCTACCGCATCACCCTGCGCGGCGTGATGGTGGGAGAAGGCGAGGCCTTTCCCGGCATGTTCCTGGCGATCAACCCTGGCGGCATCAGCACCCCGCTGATCGGCACCCAGACCACGGACCCGGCCTTCGGCCTGCCTGCCCACTGGATCGACGAACGCCAGAAGGAAGCGGCACAAATGGCGGGCTTTACCGTGGTTGATTCGGAAACCGTGATGGCCACCCATTTGTCACACTTGATGCAAGTGCATGCCGCCAAGCTGATCAGTCGTACCGAGACGCAGCAACTGGTGGAGCATGTGGCCAAGCTGGCTCCCAAGCTGATCGAAGAAGTCATTCCCAAAATGGTGTCCATCACGACGTTCCAGAAAGTGCTCCAGCTGCTGCTGGAGGACTCGGTGCACATCCGTGACATCCGCACCATCATCGAAACCCTGGCCGAGCATTCCTCGGCCACCCAGGACCCCGTGGAGCTGGCCCGCCGCGTGCGCATCGCGCTGTCGCCGTCCATCGTCCAGCAGATCTACGGCCCGACCCGCGAGCTGAACGTCATCGCCATCGAGCCCGGGCTCGAGCGCCTGCTGGTGCAGGCGCTGTCCAACCCCGGTGCCCCCTCCCTGGATCCCGGCGTCGCCGAGATCCTCACCCAGAAGGCGGCCGACATGGCCAACCAGCAGGAAGAGCTGGGTCTGCCCGCCTGCCTGCTGGTTCCCGACTCCATCCGCAACTCCATTGCCCGCCTGGTGCGCCGCGTGGCACCGCGTCTGCAGGTTCTCGCCCACAGCGAGATCCCCGAGACGCACACCATCCGCATCGGCTCGATTCTTAAAGGTGCATCCGCATGAACATCAAACGCTTCTACGCCCCTACCTCCCGCGAGGCCCTGGCCAAGGCGCGCATGGCTTTCGGCGCAGGCACCCTGATCCTGTCCAACCGCAGCACGCCCGACGGCGTGGAGGTCATGGCCACGGCCGAGGACACGCTGGAGCACAGCAAGGCGGCCGCCAGCGGCACGCCGTTGCAGCAGGCCATCGAGCGGCGTGCCGCCGAGGAGACTACGGGCCTGCCCTCCCAACTGCAGGCCCAGCTGATCCAGGCCCAGTCGCGTCTGCGCGCGGCCCAGCCTGCCGCTGCCCGCGCACCACAGGTGGCTTCGCAGGCCGCCTCGCTGTCGCCCGAAGGCGTCGAGCCGGCCGGCCTGCGCCAGAGCGTGCAGGAAGACACGGAACAGCTGGCCATGAGCACGCTGTCCTTCCAGGACTATGTGCGCGAACGCATGCTGCGCCGTCGCCATGAAGCCGCAGGCGAGGATGAGCCGCTGCCCAGCTTCGCCCAGCGCCGCAGCCTCGGTGATGCGCTGCGCGAGACGCCCGGCGCCGCGCCCCAGGCCATGCCCCAGCCCAAGGCCCCGGCGGCGCCTTCCGTGGCCCGCCACAACCCGCTGCGCACTGGCGTCGAGGCCCCGGCCCGCGAAGCGCTGCGCGCCGAACCGGCCCCCGCGCTGGGCGCCCAGGCACTGCGCGACGAGCTGCAGTCCATGCGCGACCTGATCGAGGAACGCTTCAACACCCTGACCTGGCTGGGCCAGACGCGCCAGAACCCCATCCACGCCAACCTCACGCACAAGCTGATCCGCGCGGGCTACTCCCCCGTGCTGGCCCGCGCGCTGGTCGAGCATCTGCCCCAGGACCTGTCCGCAGGCGACGCCGTGCGCTGGCTGATGCAGGTGCTGGAGCGCAACCTGCGCACCGATGCCGGCCAGGAGCCGCTGTACGAGCAAGGTGGCGTCTACGCCCTGGTGGGCTCCACCGGCGTGGGCAAGACCACGACCACGGCCAAGCTCGCCGCCCTGTGCGCGGCCAAATACGGTGCCTCCAGCGTGGGCCTGATCACCCTGGACACCTACCGCGTCGGCGCCCACGACCAGCTGCGCTCCTACGGCCGCATGCTGGGCATGGTCGCCCACCTGGCCCATGACCGCGCCGCGCTGCAGGACCTGCTGGGCCTGCTGGCCAACAAGCAGCTGGTGCTGATCGACACCACGGGCGTGGCACCGCGTGATCCGCGCAAGGACGAGATCCTGGACCTGCTGGACCTGCCCGGCGTGCACAAGCTGCTGGCCGTCAACGCGGCCGGCCAGGGCGATGCGCTGGACGATGTGATGCAGGCCTTCAAGGCACGTGGCTCCAGCCAGGCCATCCTCACCAAGGTGGACGAGGCCGTGAAGCTGGGCCCCTCGGTGGACACGCTGATCCGCCACCAGATGCAATTGCGCGGCGTGACCAACGGCCAGCGCGTGCCTGAGGACTGGGAGCGTGCCGATGCGCAGCAACTGGTGTCCGCATCCATGCGATCGGCCAGCCGCTCGGCCTTCGACCCCAAGGCGCTGGACCTGGACTTCTTCTTCACCCCCTCCAGCCCCAGCACCATGGACAGCGAGGCCCTCCATGCTTGAGACCTTTCCCCAGTTGCACCAGGGCCAGGGCCTGCACGGCCGGCCCGGCGCCTCCGCGCCGTCGGGCCTGCGCGTGCTGGCCATGCTGCGTGATGCGGCCTCGGACGCCGAAGGCCAGGCCGAGCAGGCCCTGCTGTGGCCGGTCTGCGCCAGCCTGCAGCGCCTGGGCCTGCCCGTGCTGGTACTCGATGCCGGCCAGGGCGAGGCGCCGGACGCACCGGGCCTGACCCAGTTGCTCCAGCAAAGCGCATGGCAGGCCCGCACCGGCCTGCACCCCGAGCCCCACGGCCACTCGGTGGCCGTGCTGCCGGCCCGCCTGGGACTGGAGCTGCTGCCCCAGCAGGCGCGGCAGGCCGGCATGGCGCCCATGCAATGGCTGCAGCGCCATGTGCGCGGCTACGCCATCGTCATGCTGTATGCCGATGCCGACACCCTGGCCGCCAATCTGGCAGGCCAGCCCGTGCACCCGCTGATGGTGCTTCCCGAGCAAGGCCCCCGCGTGCTGGGCTGCTACCGCCAGCTCAAGCAGCTGGCGCTGCATGCCGGATTGCGCTGCCTGCTGGCGCCGCTGCTGCCCGCGCCCGCCGAGGCGGAAGTGGCCCGCTACGATTGGCGCAGAGGACAAACCGGCGCGCGCAGCCAGGCCGAAGATGCGCAGCGGCGCCAATCCCAGATCGATGCGCTGCTGCAATGCGCACGGCGCCATCTGGGCCACACGCCCGGGCTGCTGCCCGTGCGCCTGCACCATGCACCGGACCTGCAGCGCCTGGCGCTGCAGCTGCTCAACCATGCAGGCAGCGTGCTGCCCCATGGCGGCCAGGATCTGGCCGCCGGCTATGCGCCGCTGCCTGCATCCCATGCCTGGAGCCACTGACTGCCATGTACACCGCCAAAGGCCAACTCGACCGCGATGCGCTGATACGCCGGCACGTGCCCCTGGTACGCCGGATCGCGCTGCACATGATCGCCAAGCTGCCGCCCAATGTGGAGCTGGACGATCTGATACAGGTCGGAATGATCGGCCTGGCCGAGGCCCTGTCCCGCTTCGAGAGCGAGCAGGGCGTGCAATTCGAGACCTTTGCCAGCCAGCGCATCCGCGGCGCCATGCTCGATGAGCTGCGCGACGGCGACTGGATGAGCCGCAGCTCGCGCAAGAGCCAGAAGGACATAGAGCACGCGCTGCACCGGCTGGAGCAGCGCCTGGGCCGCACGCCCATGGAGTCGGAGATCGCCGACGAACTGGGCATGGACCTGGATGACTACCAGTCGCTGCTGGGCAAGGTGCGTGGCACCCAGCTGGTGTACCTGGAGGACATGTCGGGCGGCGACGAAGGCGAGGACTTCCTCGAGCGCCACGTGGCCGACAACGGCGCCGACCCCTTCGCACTGCTGCGCGACCACCGCCTGCGCGTGGCCCTGGTGGAGGCCATCAAGGCCCTGCCCGAGCGCGAGCAGTACATCATGGGCATGTACTACGAACATGACATGAACCTCAAGGAAATCGCCGCCGTGCTGGGCGTGACCGAGTCGCGCGTCTGCCAGCTGCACAGCCAGGCGATCGCGCGCTTGCGCACGAAGATGCGGGCGCATTGACTGGAGGCACCCCCTGAGGCGCTGACGCGCCTTCCCCCTCTCTACCCGCTGCGCGGGGGAGGGGGACGACACCCTCGCGGCGGGGCGGCGCGGCCGGCGTAGGCCCTTGCTCGGTGTCCCTCGCTTTGGGGCGCGCCGGTTTTTGGCGCTGCACATCTGATCAGCGCTCGCGGGTCGATGCTGCTTCAGTCCCCTTCCCTTCCTTCTTCCTCTCCCATTCCCTTTTCTATGCGCTGCCGCGCAGGGCCTGGACTTCGCGTTCGAAGATGCGCCAGAAGGCGGGTTCCTGCGTGGTGGCGAAGTTGATGCGCATGCAGGTGCTGGGCTGGCGGCCGGCGTGGAACATGGAGCCGGGGGCGATGAAGTAGCCTGCGTCCAGCAGGCGCTGGGCCAGGGTTTCGGTGTCCACGCCCGTGTCCACCCAGCCGAACATGCCGGCCGGCTCGGCCGCGAAGCGGGCACCGGCCTGCCGGGCCAGCGCCACGCTGCGCGTGCGCGCCTGGGCCAGGTGCTGGCGCAGGCGTTCGGCGTGGCGGCGCAACTGGCCCTGGTCCATGCAGTGGGCCAGCGCCCGTTCCATCAATGACGGCGTGGTCAGCGTGGACAGCAGCTTGGTGTCCACCAGCCGCTCCACCAGAGCGGGTGGGGGCGCCAGGTAGCCCACGCGCCAGTTGGGCGCCAGCAACTTGGCGAAGCCGCTCACGTAGATGCTGTGGCTGAGCCGGTCCAGCACGGTCACGCGCGCCGCGTGGTCGGGCGCGATCTCGCCATAGGTGTCGTCCTCGACCACATAGAAGCCGAAGCGCCGCGCCAGCTGCAGCACCTCGTGCGCACTGGCCGGCGACAGGCTGTAGCCCGTGGGGTTGTGCAGCACGCTCACGCTCACGTAGAGCTTGGGCGCGCAGCTTTCGCAGTAGCGCTGCATCACGGCCAGATCGGGCCCGTCGGGGCCACGCGGCACGGGCAGCACGCGCATGCCCAGCGATGCCAGGCGTGCGTACTCCACGGCCCATCCCGGCTCCTCGATCATCACCGGGTCGCCGGGCTGCAGCAGGGCGCGGCTGATCACGTCCAGCGCATGCGTTGCGCCCATGGTGGTGATGATGTGCTGCGGCGCGGCGGCGATCCCCAGCCGTGCCAGGCGCCGCGACAGCGCCTCGCGCAGGCTGATGTCGCCCAGCGGATCGCCGTAGCGCACGCAGGTGTCGTACAGCGATTTGCCCGAACAGACCCGGCGCATGGCAGCCGCCAGAAACCCGGCCTCCAGCCATTCGGCCGGCAGCACGCCCGCGCCCGGCTGGGGCTTGCCGCCCACGCTCTGGTGGAACATGCCGCGCACCAGCATCGAGGCATTGATGCGCGTGCCCTGCGGAACCCCGGCCGGCTCCTCGGCGGCACGCGCCTGCTCGGGCTGCAGCAGCGCCGCATCCTGCACGAAGTCGCGCACGAAAAAGCCGCTTTGCGGCCGCGCCTCGACCAGGCCCTGGGCCTGCAGCAGGTCATAGGCAGCCACCACCGTGTGCGTGCTCACGCCCTGCTGACGCGCGCATTCGCGCACCGAAGGCAGGCGGGCCCCGGCAGGCAGCAGCCGCATGCGGATGCGCTCGCCCAGGCGCTCGGCCAGCTGGGTGCTCAGGTTCTGCGGGGCCAGCCGCGAAAGGGGGACAGGCATGGGAGGGTCACCAAAAAGTCACTGTATCGGGATAGGCACCGCTACAGAACATGAAATTGAGGGTTCAACTGTATTGGTACTGTACAGGTCTTGCACCTATATTGGCAGGATTCGTGCTGTGGAAAAGGCACACTGAGCATCTTTTCCCCAACAGCCCTTCCCGCCTGCATGGAGACCTTCGGGGCCCGCCGCCTCATGCCACCGTCCGAACTCACCGCCTTGCTGCTGCTGGCCGCTTCCATGAGCTTCAGCCCCGGGCCCAACACCACGCTGTCCACGGCCCTGGCCGCCAACCACGGGCTGCGCCCCGCCATGCGCTTCGTCATGGCCGTGCCCGTGGGATGGTGCGTGCTGCTGGCGCTGAGCACGGTCGGCATCGGCGCCGCCGTGCTGGCCGCGCCCGTGCTGCTGTGGCTGATCAAGGCCGCCGGCATCGCCTATCTGCTGTGGATGGCCTGGCGCCTCGCCAGCAGCGCACGCATGGCCACGGCCGGTGATCAGCCGTTGCAGGTCGGCTTCTGGCAGGGCGTGGGTCTGCAATTCGTGAACATCAAGGCCTGGCTGCTGGCCCTGGCCATCGTGGCCGGCTGGATCGCGGGTCGCGAGGACCTGTCGGCGCGCCTGTCCGTGGTGCTGCCGGTCATGGCCGCCTACGCCTTCTTCAGCAACCTGCTGTACGCCTGCGTCGGCGCGCTGCTGCGCCACTGGCTGGCCCAGGGGCGCAGGCTGCTGTGGTTCAACCGCGCCATGGCGGCGCTGCTGGCGCTGACGGCGCTGTGGATGGTGGCCGCATGAGGGTCCGCCAACCACGCTCCGGCACGGGCCGCCCGGGCAAAGGCCGTACTGGCCTGCCCAGCTATTGAAGGGAGGGAGCGCACACCCTTCACGGCCGCGACAAAATACCCTCATTGCCGGCGCAAGAGCGAAAGCCGTATCCGATATCCGCTCTTCACATGCGGCCGGCCCGTGCCCCACGACGGCATGGCAACCCATACCAGCCCGCCCGCATGGCGGGCACCGCAAGGACCTAGACTGCTTTTCATATGACGACCTGGACGCTGGCAGACCGTGCTGCCAAGATGAACCCCTCCGCCATCCGCGAAATCCTCAAGCTCACCGACCGCCCCGGCATCATCAGCATGGCCGGCGGACTGCCTTCGCCCAAGGCGTTCCCGCTGGACGCCTTCACCGAGGCCTGCCAGACCGTGATGCAACGCGATGGCGCCTCAGCCCTGCAATACGCGACCAGCGAAGGCTTTGCGCCGCTGCGCCAGGCGGTCGCCGACTTCCTGCCCTGGGAGGTGGACCCCGACCAGGTACTGATCACCACGGGCTCGCAGCAGGCGCTGGACCTGATCGGCAAGGTGTTCCTGGACCGCGGCAGCCGCATGCTGGTCGAAAAGCCCACCTACCTGGGCGCGCTGCAGGCCTTCGCCCCGCAGGAGCCCGTGCCCGTTGGCGTGGACAGCGATGACAGCGGCATCGTCATCGAGGACTTCGTCGCCAAGGTCGGCAGCGGCGCCGACAAGGCCCGCCTGGCCTACGTGCTGCCCAACTTCCAGAATCCCACCGGCCGCACCATGGACGAGGCGCGCCGCCAGGCCCTGTCGGACAAGGCCCGCGAGCTGGACATCCCCCTGATCGAGGACAACCCCTACGGTGACCTGTGGTTCGAGCAGGCGCCCCCGCTGCCGCTGGCCGCGCGCAATCCCGATGGCGTGATCTACCTGGGCTCCTTCTCCAAGGTGCTGGCCCCGGGCCTGCGCATCGGTTTCCTCGTGGCGCCCAAGGCCGTCTACAACAAGCTGCTGCAGGCCAAGCAGGCCGCCGACCTGCACACGCCGGGCTTCAACCAGCGCGTGGTCTCCGAGGTCATCAAGGACGGCTTCCTGGACCGCCATGTGCCCACCATCCGCGCCATGTACAGGCAGCAGCGCGATGCGATGCTGGCCGCGCTGGACCGCGAGATGTCCGGCCTGGACGTGCAATGGACGCGCCCCGTCGGCGGCATGTTCCTGTGGGTGCGCCTGCCCCAGGGCATGGATGCGCAAAAGCTGCTGCCCGCGGCCGTGGAGCGCGGCATGGCCTTCGTGCCGGGCGCGCCGTTCTATGCGGGCGACGCCCAGGCCAACACGCTGCGCCTGTCCTATGTGACGGTGTCGGCCGAGCAGATCGACAAGGGCATAGCCGCCCTGGCAGACGCCATCCGCAGCCAGCTCCCGGCTTGACACGGCCCCGGCCGCCTTGCCTGAAAGCCGGCCTTGCGCCGGCTTTTTTCATCCCTCCTGCACCTCCTTGCGTTGCCATGACCTCCACCACCGCTCCCCGCCAGCGCCCCTTCATGACCGTGGACGTGTTCACGGCCCGGCCCTATCTCGGCAATCCGCTGGCCGTGGTGCTCGACGCCACCAGCCTGGACGATGCGCGGATGCAGTCCTTCGCGGCCTGGACCAACCTGTCGGAAACCACCTTCCTGCTGCCGCCCACCGAGGCGGGCCGGGCCGCAGGCGCCGACTACCGCGTGCGCATCTTCACGCCGGGCGGCGAGCTGCCCTTCGCGGGCCATCCCACCCTGGGCAGCTGCCATGCCTGGCTGGCCCATGGCGGCGTGCCACGGCAGCCGGGCCGCATCGTGCAGGAGTGCGCCAAAGGGCTGATCGCCATCGCACGCCAGGACGACCGCCTGGCCTTCGAGGCCCCGCCCACCGCCATCACCGCCGTCGAACCCGGCCTGCTGGCGGAGGTGGTCCGGGCACTGGGTGTGGCGCCGGACCAGGTCCTGAACGCCGCCTGGCTGGACAACGGCCCGCGCTGGATGGGCGTGCTGCTGGAGGATCCGGACCTGTTGCTGGCCCTGGAGCCCGACCATGCGCGGCTCAAGGCACTGAACGCCAAGGTCGGCGCCTGCGCGCTGTACGAAGACACGGCGGATGCCCCGGCCCTGATCGGCCGCAGCAGCCGCGAGGCGCGGGCCTTCGCCACGGGCCAGCGTGCAGCGCGGGACGAGGCCGCCCCCCGACTCGAAGTGCGTGGTTTCGCCAGCGCCGTCGGCGTCACCGAGGACCCCGTGACCGGCAGCCTCAACGCCGGCCTGGGCCTGTGGCTGCGCGCAGAGGGCCTGCTGCGCCCGCCCTATCTCGCCAGCCAGGGTTGCTGCGTGGGCCGCGACGGGCAGGTGCATCTCAGCGAAGACGCGCAGGGTGCGCTGTGGGTCGGCGGCCACGTCGTCGAATGCGTGCGCGGACAGGTGCTGCTGTAGGCCCGGTGCTTCCTGTCGCCAAGGCGGCAGCCAGTCGCCCGCAGGACAAACAGCCGGTGCGGCACTGGACACAATCCGCCCCATGGGAACCCTCTACCTTGTGCGCCATGGCCAGGCCTCGTTTGGCGCCGACGACTACGACCAGCTCAGCGAGCGCGGCAGGGCGCAGTCGCAGCGCCTGGGCGCCTACTGGCGCGAGCGCGGCCTGCGCTTCGATGCGGTCTACACGGGCACGCTGCGCCGCCACGCCCAGACTCTGGCCGGTATCCGCGAAGGCCTGGGAGGCCTGGACCTGCCCGTGCACGAGGAAGCAGGGCTGAACGAATACGACAGCGGCGCGCTGCTGCAGGCCATCCACCCGGCCCCCCTGCCCAGGCCCGACACGCCCGAGCTGTACCGCCACCATTTCCGCCTGCTGTGCGATGCGCTGGCCCAGTGGATGGCAGGCACCATCAGCCCCCAGGGCATGCCCAGCTGGGAGGATTTCTCGGGTGGCGTGCGCCAGGTGCTGGAGCGGGTACGCCACGCGCATGCCGACGAAGACGTGCTGCTGGTCAGCAGTGGCGGCCCCATCTCCACGGCGGTGGGCCATGTGCTGGGCACCTCGCCCGAAGTCACCATCGCGCTGAACATGCGCATCCGCAACAGCGCCGTGACCGAGTTCTCGACCAGCCCCAAGCGGCTGATGCTGCAGACCTTCAATACGCTCAACCACCTGGACACGGACGAGCACCGCAGCTGGATCACGCACGCCTGAAACGGCACGGCCGCTGTCAGACAGCTATCGCGCCAGCGCATAGCAGCCAGAACAGCGGCGCTCTGGGTCCCTTGGCGCTTTTGCGCCAAACTCCCCGGCCAGGAGACAAGACCCATCATGAAAAAACGCCATTTCACGCGCACCGCCCTGGCCTGCGCGGCCCTGCTGGCATCCGGCCTGGGCCCCCTCACCGCGCAGGCACAGCCCCTGTCCGGCAAACCCATACGCATCGTCGTGCCCTTCGGCGCGGGCGGCGTGGCCGACGTCACCTCGCGCGTGGTCGCCCAGAAGCTGGCCGCCCAGCTGGGCCAGCCCGTCATCATCGACAACAAGCCCAGCGCCGGAGGCATCGTCGCGGCCGATACCGTGGCCAAGTCCGCGCCCGACGGCCATACGCTGTTCCTCATGTCCAACGGCAGCGCCGTCACGGTGGGGCTGTTCAGCCAGCTGCCCTTCGACATGGTCAAGGACTTCACGCCCATCTCCACGCTGGGCTACTTCGACATCGGCGTGCTGACCGCCAGCGATTCGCGCTTCAGGAACCTGGGCGAACTGGTGGCCTGGGCCAAGGCCCACCCCGGCCAGCTCAACATCGGCAGCATCGCCATCGGCAGCACCCAGCACCTGGCCGCCGAGCTGTTCAAGACCACGGCCGGCATCGACGCCCAGATCGTCCCCTTCAACGGCACGCCCGCCGTGGTCACGGCCCTGCGCGGCAAGCAGATCGACGCGGCCGTGGAGATCCTCACGCCCATCATGGGCCAGATCAACTCCAAGGCCGTGAACCTGCTGGCCATCACGGGCGACAAGCGCTCGGCCCTGCTGCCTGGCGTGCCCACGGCCCAGGAATCGGGCGTCAATGGCTTCGTGGCCTCGTCCTGGAACGCCCTGGCCGCACCCTCGAAGACACCGCCCGAGATCATTGCCCGCCTGAACAAGGAGATCGCCGCCGCCGTGAACTCTCCCGAGGTCACGCAAAAGCTGCGCGAGATGAACGTGCAGGCCCGCTCCAGCACGCCCGAGCAGACGGCCCAGCTGCTGCAATCGGAGATCAAGCGCTGGGGCGATGTGATCGTCAGCGCCAAGATCCCCAAGCAATAAGGGCAGCGCTCAGAGGGGCTGCGGCGCCCGGCCGACGGTGTCTGGCGCCAGCGCATGCATCTCGCCCAGCAGCTGCACCAGCCCCCGCGCCGACGCCTGCACCATGGCCGCCCCCCGCTCGGCCGTGGCCCCTGCCGCATTCCCCACCGCCCCGCACACGTTGTAGTCCTCGATGGCCCAGCCCATCTTGGCGCTGCGCCCATTGCCCAACAAGGCATGCCGCTGCGCCCTATCCTCCGAAGTGGAATGAAAGTCCCGCGCATGCTCCATGCGCACGGTCCCTGGCGCCAGGTGCAGCATCATCGAGGTCTCGACCTCGCCGCCATGGATGCCGAAGCGGTGCTCGTGCACGCTGAACTGCGCATTGGCCGCATCGTCCACCAGCCCGAACCAGCTGCTGCTGTAGACCAGCAGGCCATGGCGCATGCGCAGCTCGCGCGCAACGACGTCCATCATGCTGACCTGGCCGCCATGGCCGTTGAGCAGCAGCAGCCGGCGGATGCCGGCGCGCGCCACGCAGGCGCCCAGCTCGGTCCACAGCGCGATCAGGGTGGCCGGTGTCAACGTGAGCGTGCCCGCGAACGACTGGTGCTCCACGCTGAAGCCGATGTTCTGCGGCGGCAGGAACAGCACGGGCAGATCGGCCGGCAGCAGGGGCAGCGCAGCATCGATCACGCCCTGCAGCAGGCGCGCATCGACGCACAAAGGCAGGTGCGGCCCGTGCTGCTCCACGGCAGCCACGGGCAACACGGCCACGGTCTGGGCCGCCAGCCCGGCCTGGGCCAGCGCGAAATCACGGGCCGACACCTCGGCCCACCAGCGCGAGGGCCATGCATCGAGGGACGTCTGTGGGGGCGTGGAGCTTGGCATGGCCAGGATCTTAGCCCCGCCCCGGACCTCACTCGGCCTTGAAGCCGGATTCCATGACGATGCGCTTCCACCGCTCGTTGTCCGCTTCGATCAGGCGCGCGAACGCCTCGGGCGTGCCGCGGCGCGGCACATAGCTGTAGCCCTTGAGCTTGGCCAGCACATCGGGCATCTGCATGACCTTGTCCATCTGCTGGGCCAGCTGGGCCACGATCTCCCGGGGCGTTCCCTTGGGCGCCAGCAGCCCGGACCAGGAGCTGAAGTCCATGCCGTCCACGCCCGCTTCCTTGATGGTGGGCACCTGGGGGAAGACCTCGGCACGCTGGGGCAGCAGTACGGCCAGGGCCTTGACCTTGCCCGTGCGGATCATCTCCACCGAGGTAAAGGAGTCGAAGGAGAAGTCCACCTCGCCCGCCACCACGGCCTGCATCTGCGGCGCCGTGCCCTTGTACTGGGCATTGACGATGGAGGGCGCGCCAATGGCCTTCTTGAACTGCTCGGTGATCAGCGAAATCATGCTGCTGCCCGAGGACACGCTCAGCGGCTTGCCCTGCCGTGCCATGGCCACCAGATCCTGCAGGCTGCCTACCGGCAGGTCCTTGCGGGTGATGAGCACGAAGCCCACATCGCACAGGTGGCTGATGGGCTCGAAGCTGGCCAGCGCCTCGTAGCTGGTCTTGTAGAGCACGGGACTCAGCGTCTGGGCACCGGCCGTGTTCATCAGCAGCGTGTAGCCGTCGGGCGCGGCACGCGCCGCCAGTTCGGTACCGATGACGCCATTGGCCCCGCCCTTGTTGTCCACCACGAAGGACTGGCCCGTGAGCTCGCCCAGCTTTTGCATGGTCAACCGCGCCACCACGTCGGTGGTGCCGCCCGCGGGAAAGGGCACGATGACGCGCACGGCCTTGTCAGGGTAGGCCGCGGCGCGCGCGCCCAGCGGAAGCGCACCTGCGGCGGTGGCCGCCGCTGCGGCCAGGAAATGGCGGCGAGAAGTCTCCATCATGATGTTTGTCTCCTGTCATGCTCTATCCCGGACGGGTGGCTGATCCATGATGGCTACGCAGGGCGCCGCCTGTCCAATACCAAGCAGCTATGCAACGATATCTTTTGCCAATCGGCGCGGCAGGCTTGGCCAGGCAGCCTGTTCACGCCGGGTTAATCCGCAGGCGCGAAGCTGCATGCCCTGCTGCCTGACCGGCCGTACCCCACAATCGCGCAGCGTTGTCCCAGAGGAACCAAAGCCCTGCCCTGCAGCTCCCACCGTCCGTTATGCCATCCAACTTGTTTCATCGACTCGGCGGCCCACAGCGCCTCGCCTTCTGGTTTCTTGCCCTGATCCTGATGGCGGCCGGCGCCTTTTCCACTGGCGCCGGCGCACAGATCCGCCTGAAATCGTCCAGCGCCCCCGGCGCCACCGTGGAGACGCCGCGCGTGCGTGCCGAGCTCGTGGCCCAGGCGCCCGAAGGCGTGCAACCGGGCCAGACGCTGTGGCTGGGCCTGCTGCTGGAGCACCAGCCCGAATGGCATACCTACTGGAAGAATGCCGGCGACTCGGGCCTGGCCACGGAACTGTCCTGGCAACTGCCCGCGGGCCTGGCGGCCGGTGCCGTGCAATGGCCCGTGCCCGAGGCGCTGCGCGTGGGCCCGCTGGTCAACTACGGCTACGAAGGCCGGGTGCTGCTGCCCGTGCCCGTGCAGGTGGCCGCCGATTTCAAGCCACCGGCCTCGGGCATGCTGGACCTGCGGCTGCACGCCAGCTGGCTGATCTGCCGCGTGGAATGCATCCCGGAGGAAGGCGACTTCCAGCTGCAATTGCCCGTGCAGGGCAGCACGGCGGGACAGTCCCAGGACTTCCTCCAGGCCTGGGCACTCAAGCCGCAGCCTCTGGCTCCACAGGCCCAGGCCCGGGTGCTGGTGGCCGAAAATGCGGGAGCCGGTGTCGAGGGCAAGACACCCGCCGAACGCGTGCAGCTGCGACTCGAAGGCCTGCCCGATGCGCTGCAGGGCCGGACACTGGACTTCTATCCAGAGTCATCCGACACCTTCCACCACGCCGCCGAGCTGGGCAAGGACTGGCAGCAGCATTGGGACGGTGCTGCCTGGGTGGCCGAGCTGCCGCTGTCCGAGATGCGCGGTGAGACACCGGCCATGCTGCCCGTGGTGGTCGCCCTGCCACCCGCAGAACGCGCTGCAGCACTGGAGCAGGGCCGCAGCGTGGCCTGGCGTGCCGAAGCCAGGGTCGAGGGCCGCTGGACGGCCGCCGCCATGGCCAGTGTTTCGCCGGCCCTGGCGGCAGCGCTGGCCGCCAACCAGGCATCCGCGCCGGCCACCAGCGCCACCAGCCTCTGGATGGCCCTGCTTGGCGGACTGGTCGGCGGCCTGATCCTCAATCTCATGCCCTGCGTCTTCCCTGTGCTGGCCATCAAGGTGCTGGGCTTCGCGCGCCATGGCCAGGACCGCCGCGCCCAGCGCCTGGGCGGGCTGGCCTATACGGCCGGCGTGGTCCTGTCCTTCCTGGCCCTGGGCGGCCTGCTGCTGGCGCTGCGCGCGGCCGGCGAACAGTTGGGCTGGGGATTTCAGCTGCAATCGCCGGCCATCGTGGCCCTGCTGGCCGCGCTGTTCACCCTGCTGGGCCTGAATCTGGCCGGCATGTTCGAGTTCGGCTCCATGCTGCCCGGCAGCTGGGCCGCCGCCCACGCCCGCCACCCCGTGGCCGATGCCTTCCTGTCGGGCGTGCTGGCCGTGGCGATTGCCTCCCCCTGCACGGCGCCCTTCATGGGCGCCTCGCTGGGCTTTGCCATCGACATGCCGGCACCACAGGCGCTCACGGTGTTCGCGGCCCTGGGCCTGGGCATGGCCCTGCCCTATCTGCTGGCCAGCTTCGTGCCGGCCGTGGTGCGCTGGCTGCCGCGCCCCGGTGCCTGGATGGACACCTTCCGCCGCGCCATGGCCTTCCCCATGTTCGCCACCGTGGTCTGGCTGGTCTGGGTGCTCGGGCACCAAAGCGGCATGGACGCGGCCGCCGCGCTGCTGGCCCTGCTGCTGGCCTTCAGCGCACTGGTCTGGACGCTGACGCTCCAGGGCCGCACGCGCGCCGTGCTGGCCACGCTGGTGGTGGCGCTGTCGGGCGCACTGCTGGCCACGGCCCTGCCATTGATCACCACGCCGGCCCGGGCCGAGGGCTCGCCCGCCCAGGCGGCTTCCGGCGAGCGCTGGCAGCCCTGGTCGGCCACGCGCGTGGCCGAACTCCAGGCCCAGGGCAAGCCCGTGTTCGTGGACTACACCGCTGCCTGGTGCGTGACCTGCCAGGTCAACAAGCGCACCACGCTCAGCCATGAAGAAGTGCTGGCCGCCTTCGACCGCCATGGCGTGGCCCTGTTGCGGGCCGACTGGACGCGGCGCGATCCCGCCATCACCGCCGCCCTGCAGCAGCTGGGCCGCAGCGGCGTGCCGGTCTATGTGCTCCATGCGCCGGGCAAGCCCCCGGTCGTGCTCAGCGAATTGCTGTCCAGGGGCGAAGTTCTGCAGGCGCTGGACACGCTCTGACCCCTTTGGGACAAACCCCAATAGGGGTCAGTCCCAGGCCTACACCTGTTGCAGCGCACCACGTCCTAGACTGGACCCATCCGGGGAATACCGCAATCCGAACGCTAGGCGCGCGGCTGCCGCCCGAGTCCCGGAACCGCCTGCGCGGCAACTGCCCGCCCTGCACGACACAGGAGGTGGGCCATGCATGCACTGATCACCCGTTCGCACCCGGTCCCGGGTGTGCACCCCCGTTCACGCGGCAAGGGACTGCTGCTGGCGCTGGGCCTGGCCAGCCTGGCTGTCGCGGGCATCGTCCTGCCCTTTGTCTGGGATCTGCTGGGCTTCGTCAACGGGCTGCCCAAGATGGGCTGGCTGCAGTCGATGCTGGCCGTCTCCCCCGTGTTCAGCTGGCTGATGATGTTCGCCTGGGGCCTGGCCGTGCCGGTGGCGCTGATCCATGCGCTCTATCACCCGCAGACCCATCCCTGGGGCAATGCCGCCACGGTGGCGGCGGCCATGCTGGTGGCCGTCACCTGGTATGTGCACATGCCCGCCGCCGCCCAGTGCACGGCACTCTATCCGCAGGCAGGCACGGCCTGCTCGGTGCTGTTGTGGGGCTTCAGCATGAGCCTGGGCGTGGCGACGGCAGCCTATGTGTTCATCGTCTTCATGATCGCCCTGTCCTCGCTGGGGCTGCTGGCCGAGTGCGTCTCGCGCAGCGATCCGCCCCGGCCCTGACCCTGCAAGGTCTTTGCGCCTGAGACCCGGTCACCGCTTTTTTATAATGGCGGCCGGGTGTCCAGACCGCATGGGGCGGCAGGACAGGTGTTGTCAGCGCAGGTCGGGCCGCCTGCGCACGGGAGCCGCAAGGCTCCCATTGCCGTTTCACGCATGAACACCTCCACGACCCCGCGGCCGTCCGGCCCGCGCACGCCCCTGTTCCTCTCTTTCGCCGACCGTGTCGGTGCCCTCCTGTCCCGCTGGTCCCATGCCGAGGCCGCGGGGGGCATCGTGCTCTTGCTGGCCGCGGCCGCTGCCCTGGCCTGGGCCAATTCGGCCTGGGCCCCGGCCTATGAGGCCCTGTGGCACGCCCCGCTGACCCTGGGCCTGGGTCCGTGGCAGCTGTCTCAGTCCCTGCACTTCTGGGTCAACGATGCGCTGATGAGCGTGTTCTTTCTCGTGGTCGGCATGGAAATCCGCCGCGAGATGCATTCAGGCGCACTGGCCGAGCCGCGCCAGGCCCTGCTGCCCGTGATGGCCGCGCTGGGCGGCGTGGTCGCTCCGGCCCTGATCTACCTGGCCTTCAATGCCGCGCCGCCGCTGCGCAACGGCTGGGCCGTGCCCACGGCCACCGACATCGCCTTCGCCATGGGCGTGCTGGCGCTGCTGGGCCGGGGCCTGCCGCCTGCGCTGCGCGTGTTCCTGCTGGCGCTGGCCATCATCGACGATCTGGTGGCCGTGCTCATCATCGCGCTGTTCTATTCAGGCGGGCTGCAATGGAGCCAGTTGCTGGTGGCGGCCGCGGGCCTGGCGGGCGTGTTCCTGCTGCAGTCGCTGGGCGTGCGCCGTGCCTGGGCCTATGTGCTGCCCGGCGCCGTGCTGTGGTGGGGCATCTGGCAGACGGGGGCCCACCCCACGCTGGCCGGCGTGGTGCTGGGGCTGGTGACACCCGTGCATGTGCTGGCGGGCCGCGAAAGCTCCGCGCCCGTGGAGCGTGTGCAGGCCGCGCTCCATCCCTGGGTGGCCTTTGGCGTGATGCCATTGTTCGCGCTGGCCAATGCCGGTGTGCCGCTGCAGGGGGGAGAGACGCAGGCCGCCGGGGCCTCGGCCGTGATGTGGGGCGTGGCCCTGGCCCTGTTGCTGGGAAAGCCGCTGGGCGTGCTCGTGAGCTGCTGGATCGCCGTGCGACTGCGCCTGTGCGCGCTGCCGCCCGGCATGGGCTGGGGCGGCACGCTGCTGGCGGGATTGCTGGCCGGCATCGGCTTCACCATGGCCATCTTCATCGCCACGCTGGCCTTCGAAAGCGAGGCCCTGCTCAACGCCGCGAAACTGGGTGTGCTGATGGCTTCGGCGACGGCGGCCGTGCTGGGCCTGGCCTGGGGCCTGGTGCTGCGCCGCCGGAATCTCCGGCCTGCCTCGGTGGCGACAGCCCCGGGCGCCTGAGGCCGCAGCGCTGCGTACACTGCGGCGCATGAGCGATACAGCAACAGACGCCCAACTGCGCGACATCCTCGCGCAGTGCCGCACCCTGGCCGTGGTCGGCCTGTCCCCGCAGCTGGACCGCCCCAGCCACCAGGCCTCGCAGTACATGCAACGGCACGGCTACCGCATCGTGCCCGTCAATCCCGTGGTCGCCCGCCAGGGGGGCCGCATTCTCGGGGAGCCCGTGCACGCGAGCCTGGCCGATGCCTCGGCCGCCCTGGCCGCCCAGGGCCTGTGCATCGACATGGTGGATTGCTTCAGAAAAAGCGAGGACATCCCGCCGCTGGCCGCCGAAGCCATTGCCATCGGCGCGCGCTGTCTCTGGCTGCAACTGGGCGTGACCAACGCTGCGGCCCTGGCACAGGCCCGTGCCGCAGGCCTGTGGGCGGTGCAGGACCGCTGCGTGAAGATCGAGCACCAGCGCCTGCTGGCAGGCATGGCCCGACCGGCCATGGCCTGATCGCCATGAAAAAGGCCGCAGCCCCTGCGGGCTGCGGCCTCGAATTGGCGTGGACCAAGGCCCGGTTCGATCCGGTGCAGGTGACCTGCATCCGTCCGGGTGTCTGCTTCAGCCCACATCCAGCATCATGCACGGGTTTTATGACAACCCTGTGATGCACATCACGTTCCGGCCCATTGCACAAGAAGCCGGCTTCGCTCCCCTCATCCTCACTGCCGGCTGGCACCCCTCAGAAACATGCGCTGGTAGCGTGCGGGCAGATCCTGCATGCGCATCATGATGGGCAGGTCGGCCGTATTGAAGTCGCTGTCCCAGGCCGGCGCTCCCAGCACCCTGGCGCCTGCACGCAGATAGCCCTGGATCAGCGCGGGCGGCTCCACGCCCATGCCGCTGGTGCTGACCGAGGCCAGCTCCTCGGGCAGGGCCACGCGCGGGCGCACCTGCAGCGCGGGCTCCGCCAGGTGGGTCTGGCGCAATTGCTGCCAGACGCGCGCAGGGCCTTCGCCATGGGCCAGCCCCGGGTACTGCATGGGGATGCTGGCACAGCCGACCATGGCTTCTAGCCGGTTGCGCTGCATGAATTCGGCAAGCGCCGCCCACAGCGCCAGGATCACGCCGCCCTGGCGGTGGGAGGCATGGACGCAGCTGCGACCCAGTTCGACCATGCGGGGGCGCCAGGCATGCAGCGGGCCCAGGTCGAACTCCTGGTCGGAGTACAGGCCGCCGGCGCGCTGCGCCTGCGCGGGCGTCAGAAGCCGGTAGGTGCCGATGACCACGCCCCGGTCGGCGTCGCAGACCATCAGGTGTTCGCAGAAGTCATCGAAGGCATCGACGTCATGGTCGGGCAGCGGCGTCTGCAGCACGGCGCCCATCTCGGTGGCGAACACCGCATGGCGCAGGCGCTGCACCTGGCGCAATTCATCGAGATGGCGAGCCCAGCGCACCTCCAGCCGCAGCGGCTTGTCCGCGGCCCGGGGTGGGGGCAAAAGCGTGGAAAGCGGGGGCTGTGCGATGTCGATCGCCGTGCTGCGAAGGGTGTCCAGAACGTCCATATGCCCGCCTTCCTCGTCATGTTGGACGCAGTCGGTGACCTGCCTGTGCCACTCGGTTTGCCTGCGTGCCGCCATTGTCGAAAGCCGGCATGAAAGTCCCGCGACGGTTGCGTGACAGCAACATGTCATGCCGCCCCACCATGGTGCACTGCAATAAATGCACCTCTGGCAGGTGTTGCGCGCAAGTTGGTGCACGCCATCGGCGCGCTCGGATGTCGCCAAGTTTGAAACAAATTGTGCGTTAATGACAGGGCCGCATGCCCGGCAACGCGGCATGGGCCTTTCCTTCGCCTTCCCTTGCCGCGCCATGCTCCAGACCCTCCGCTCCAAGATCCTCGCCATCAGCACTGCCACCGTGGTCGGCGCCCTTGCCATCACGGGAGCCGCCACCTACCACATCGTCCGCGGCAGCACCTTCCAGACCATTGAACAGGACCTGGACGCCATCACGGCCGGCAACACCATGGCCATCGACCAATGGGTGGCCGCCAAGGGCCTGGCGGTCAGCGCCGCGGCCGCCGTGATCGAGACGGGTGACCCGCAAGGCTTCGCTGCCCACATGGGCAAGGCCAGCGGCTTTCCGATCACCACCGTGGGTTGGGAAGACAAGACCTTCAAATCCACCACCAGCACGCCGCCCGACTACGACCCCACGGCCCGCCCCTGGTACAAGACCGCCGTGCAGGCGGGCAAGCTGACCCTCACCAAGCCCTACGGCGACTCCACCACGGGCGTGCCGTATGTGGCCTTCGTGGCACCCATGCTGCGCGCGGGCACGCTGCAGGGCGTCATCAGCGGCGCCGTTCCGCTGGAGGGCGTGCGCGAGGTGGTCTCCGCCATCCGTCCCACACCCAGCAGCCTGGGCTTCGTGGTGAGCCGTGACGGCCAGGTGCTGGCACATGCCGATGCCAAGCTGCTGCTCAAGCCCGTGTCCGAGATCTCCGAGCTGCTGACACCGGCCGCCCTGGCCTCGCTGGCCGGCGCAAAGGCGCCGCTGGAAGTGGACCTGGGCGGCAGCGCCAAGCTGCTCAAGGCGCGGCCCGTGCAGGGCACGGACTGGCTGCTGCTGGTGGCGCTGGACAAGGCCGAGGCCACGACGGGCCTGCAAAGCGTGGTCCGGACGCTGGCCATCGCCATCGTGCTGCTGGCCTGCATCGCCGCAGCCGTGGCGGCCGCGCTCACCGCCCAGTCCTTCCGCCGCCTGTCGCAGGTGCGCGACGCCATGGACAGGATAGGTTCGGGCGGCGGCGACCTGACGCAGCGCCTGCCGGTCTCGGGCCGCGACGAGGTGGCGCAGATCGCCTCCTCCTTCAATGCCTTCGTGGAGCAGATCGGCACCGTGCTCAAGGACGTGCGCAATGGCGTGGAGTCCATGAAGACCGCCACGGACGAGATCAAGCTGGGCAACCTGGACCTGTCCAACCGCACCGAGTCCTCGGCCAGCGCCCTGCAGCAGACCTCGGCCTCGCTGTCGCAGCTGACGGCCAATGTGCGCCAGTCGGCCGAGGCCGCGGCCATGGCCACGCGCCTGGCACAGACGGCCAGCGCCTCGGCCACCAAGGGTGGCGATGTCGTGGGCGGCGCCGTCAGCACCATGGATGACATCTCCAGGGCCTCGTCCAAGATCGGCGAGATCATCGGCGTCATCGACGCCATCGCCTTCCAGACCAACATCCTCGCGCTCAATGCGGCCGTGGAAGCGGCCCGCGCCGGCGAGCAGGGCCGGGGCTTCGCCGTGGTGGCGGCCGAGGTGCGCAGCCTGGCGCACCGCAGCGCCACGGCGGCCAAGGAGATCAAGGCCCTGATCGACGCCTCGGGCGCCAGCGTGGCCCTCGGCACCGACCGCGTGCGCGCGGCCGGCCAGACCATGGGCGAGATCGTGGACGGCATCCAGCGCGTCTCCCAGATCATCGTGGAGATCAACGGCGCCATGACCGAGCAGAGCGTGGGCATCGCCCAGATCAACCAGGCCGTGGCCGAGATGGACCGCTCCACGCAGCAGAACGCGGCCCTGGTGGAGGAGTCCACCGCCGCCTCGTCCGTGCTCAACGAGCAGGCCCATCACCTGTCGCGCACCGTGGCCGGCTTCACGCTGGACGGACGTGCGCCGGCCAGGGATCAGCTGCTGCTGACGAACTGAGCCGCGCTCAGGCCTGGGCCGGCGCGCCCAGGCGCTGCGACAGGCTGCGCGCCTGCTCCCGCAGCAGCCGCGCGGGACGTCCCTCGGGGTCCAGGTCCAGCGTGACCGAGGGGCCGATGGCGGCAATCGCCAGCACCAGCTGGCCGAAGCCGTCGAACACCGGCACGGCCAGCGCGCTCACGCCTGACAGCAGCTGGTTCTCCACCACGCTCAGCCGGCTGTCGCGGATCACGGCCAGCTCCCGGGCGAACGCAGGATCATCGAGGCGGTGTCCCTCCGCCTCCAGCAGGGGCGCGATGCGCTGCGGCGCGCCGAAGGCCGCGAAGATCTTGCCCGTGGCCGTATGCCTCAGCGATGCCGGCGTGCCGTGGCGCATGGCCACATACACATGGGTCGGACCCTCCTCCACGCGGATGATGGCCGGCCCCTGGCCGCTCCACATGGCGACCGACACCGTATAGCCCACCTCCTGGGCCAGCGCGGGCAGTTCGGCGACCGCCAGGCGCACGGGGTCGGCCTGCTGCAGGCTGATCAGGCCCATCTGCATGGCCAGCGGCCCCAGGCCGTAGTGGCCGCTGGCGCCGTCCTGCTCCATGAGTCCCAGCTTGCAAAAGCTCACCAGGTAGGGATGGGCCTTGGCTGCCGTCATCCCTGCCTCGCGCGCCAGGTCCTTCAGCGCCATGCGCCGGCCCGTGCGCGCCAGCGCCTTGAGCAGTTGGCCGCCGACCTCCACGCTCTGGATGCCGCGCGGCCCGCGCGCGGGCTCATCATCGGTCGTGCCGAAAGGGGAGTGGGTGTCGTTCGAGGGGCGGGTGGCATCGGGCATGGCTGGCATTGTGAACGCTGGACGAAGGTCCTTCGGCGGCCCGAGGGTTTTTCACTATGTCAAATGAATTGTTCAATGTTGAATTTTTACCTAGCATTGCGACATTCAACAAAGACGAATGCATTTGCTCTGAACAAAAGCAGGAAGCCCATGACCACCAAGACCTTTGCCTCCGCCGCCGACCTCGACATCAAGCAGGTGAGCTTCGACAAGCTTTCCGAACATGCCTACGCCTACACGGCCGAGGGCGACCCCAACACCGGCATCGTCATCGGCGACGATGCCGTGATGGTCATCGACACCCAGGCCACGCCCGTCATGGCCCAGGACGTGATCCGCCGCATCCGCGAGATCACCGACAAGCCCATCAAGTACGTGACGCTGTCGCACTACCATGCGGTGCGCGTGCTGGGCGCCTCGGCCTTCTTCAAGGAGGGCGCCGAGCACATCATCGCCAGCCAGGACACCTACGACCTGATCGTGGAGCGCGGCGAGCAGGACAAGGCCAGCGAGATCGGCCGCTTCCCGCGCCTGTTCCAGAACGTCGAAAGCGTGCCCGATGGCATGACCTGGCCCACCCTGACCTTCACCGGCAAGATGACGCTGTGGCTGGGCAAGCTCGAAGTGCAGATCCTGCAGCTGGGCCGGGGCCACACCAAGGGCGACACCGTGGTCTGGCTGCCCCAGGACAAGGTGCTGTTCAGCGGCGACCTCGTGGAATTCGGCGCCACGCCCTATGCCGGCGACGCCTACTTCCAGGACTGGCCGCACACGCTGGACGCCATTGCCGCGCTCCAGCCCGAAAAGCTGGTGCCCGGCCGCGGCGCCGCGCTGCAGACGCCCGACGAGGTGCAGGCCGGCCTGGCCGGCACGCGCGCCTTCATCAGCGACCTGTGGGACGAGGTCAAGGCCGGCGCCGACGCCCGACAGGACCTGCGCAAGGTCTACGAGGCGGCCTTCGCCAGGCTGCAACCCAAGTACGGCCAGTGGGTGATCTTCAACCACTGCATGCCCTTCGATGTGACCCGCGCCTACGACGAGGCCTCGGGCCATGCCGACCCGCGCATCTGGACCGCCGAGCGCGACCGCCAGATGTGGGAAGCGCTCGAAGGCTGATCCCAGGCCGCGCCAGGTCCTGAAAGCCGGCGCGCGCCCATCGCACCTTTCCGTGAACCGGCGCCGCACGGCGTCGGCGGGGACAGCTGCGTCTTTTTTCCACACCGCCCACGACAGAGGACGACCCCCATGTCCCACCCCGCCATCCCCCTGCAAGCGCTGCGCGGCAGCGGCGCCGACATCCAGTCCATCCACATCCCCTACGAGCGCCATGCCGACCAGGACGCCCAGGGCCCCGTACGGCATCCCGTGGTCATCGTCGGCGCCGGCCCCGTGGGCCTGTCGCTGGCCATCGACCTGGCCCAGCGCGGTCAGCGCGTGGTGCTGCTGGACAACGACTGCAAGCTGTCCACGGGCTCGCGCGCCATCTGCTTTTCCAAGCGCACGCTGGAGATCTGGGACCGCCTGGGCGTGGGCCAGCCCATGGTGGACAAGGGTGTGTCCTGGAACCTGGGCAAGGTGTTCTTCCGCGACCAGCCGCTGTACCAGTTCGACCTGCTGCCCGAGGACGGCCACGAGCGCCCGGCCTTCATCAACCTGCAGCAGTACTACGCCGAGGCCTACCTGGTCGAGCGCGCGCTGCAGCTGCCGCTGATCGACCTGCGCTGGCACAGCAAGGTGACGGCGCTGGCGCCGCACGACGCCGGCGCCCTGCTGACCGTGGAAACGCCCGACGGCAGCTACCCGCTGGACGCGCAATGGGTGCTGGCCTGCGACGGCTCGCGCTCGCCGCTGCGCGGCCTGCTGGGCCAGGAAAGCCATGGCCGCATCTTCCGCGACCGCTTCCTGATCGCCGACGTGAAGATGCACGCCGACTTCCCCACCGAGCGCTGGTTCTGGTTCGACCCGCCCTTCCACCCGGGCCAGAGCGTGCTGCTGCACCGCCAGCCCGACGATGTCTGGCGCATCGACTTCCAGCTCGGCTGGGACGCCGACCCCGAGGAAGAGAAAAAGCCCGAGAACATCCTGCCGCGCATCCGCGCGCTGCTGGGCAAGGAGGTGGATTTCGAGCTGGAATGGGCCAGCGTCTACACCTTCGCCTGCCTGCGCATGGACCGCTTCGTCCATGGCCGCGTGGTGTTCGCGGGCGACAGCGCCCATGGCGTCTCGCCCTTCGGCGCGCGCGGCGCCAACAGCGGCGTGCAGGATGCCGAGAACCTGGCCTGGAAGCTGGACCGCGTGCTGCGCGGCCAGGCCGACGCCTCGCTGATCGCAACCTACGGCGCCGAGCGCGAGTACGCGGCCGACGAGAACATCCGCAACTCCACGCGCGCCACCGACTTCATCACGCCCAAGAGCGAGATCAGCCGCCTGTTCCGCGACGCCGTGCTGGACCTGGCGCGCGACCATGAATTCGCGCGCCGCATCGTCAACAGCGGACGCCTGTCCGTGCCGGCCACGCTGCATGGATCGGTGCTCAACACGCCCGACACAGACAGCTTCGAAGGAACGCAGCTGCCCGGCGCCGTGCTGGCCGATGCGCCCATGCGCCGTCCCGGCGCAGACGGCACGGCCTGGCTGCTGCGCGCCCTGGGCCCGGACTTCACGCTGCTGCACTTCGGCCCTACGCCCGCCTGGGCGCAGGCGCTGCCCGACGTGCTCAACCTGTCCATCGCGGCCGAGGGCGAGGCCCATGCGCACGGAGCCGACCTCATCGATGCGCGCGGCCTGGCGGCCAAGCGCCTGGACGCGCGCCCCGGCACCAGCTACCTGCTGCGGCCCGACCAGCATGTCTGCGCGCGCTGGCGCCGCCCCGACGAGGCCGGCGTGCGCGCCGCTCTCCAAAGAGCCTGCGGCGCCGCCGCCACGGCCTGAACCTCTTACGCCCCATCCACAGGAGACCGCCATGCTGCTGTCCACCCACTCCAACCTGCAGGCCTGCGACGATTTCTACGAAGCCCTGATCGCCACCCACCAAGGCCTGGACACCACGCAAAGCCATGCCCTCAATGCCCGCCTCGTGCTGCTGCTGGCCAACCACATCGGCCACCAGGGCACCTTGCTGCATGCGCTCGAACTGGCCCGCGCCAGCGCAGGACTTGCCCCTGCCGGCGTGGACCCCGCCGAGCGCGGCGCCGTGACACCGGTCGCACCGGTGCACGCCGCCGCCTGAAGCCGCGCGCCGCCGCCCGCGCGGCGGCCTGCCATCCCCACAAAGGCGCCTGCCTCACACCCCCAAAAGGCGCCGCATACAACACGGAGACAAGGATGCAACGCAAGCAGTTTCTGGCCGCCCTGGCCTGCTCGGGCCTGGCCCTCATGGGGCCCGCCAGGGCCCAGGAAAAGCCCCTGGAATGGGTCGTGGGCTATGCGGCCGGCGGTGGCTCGGACGTGGTCGCCCGCGTCATCGCCGAAGCCATGGGCCGCAGCCTGGAGCGGGTCATCGTCATCAACAACAAGCCCGGCGCGGGCACCAACATCGCGGCCGAATACAGCGCCCGCTCACGCGACTACGGCAACCTCATGTTCACGGCCGACTTCGCCACGCTGGCGGCCAATCCCTTCCTGTTCAGCAAGCTCAACTACAACGCCGAGCGCGACTTCAAGCCCGTGGGCATGCTGGTGCGATTTCCCATGCTGCTGGTGGTCAACAACGACGTGCCGGCCAGCAACCTCGCCGAGTTCGTGGCCTGGGCCAAACAGCAAAAGACCGGCGTGAGCTGGGGCTCGGCCGGCCTGGGCAGCCCCCACCATCTGGTGGGCGAACTGTTCCGCGAACAGGCGGGCATAGCCAACATGACCCACGTGCCGTATCGCGGTGCGGCCCCGGCCGTGCAGGACGTGGTCGGCGGCCAGATCCCCGCCATGTGGGCCGACAGTGCCACCATCATTCCTTTCCTGAGCGAGAAAAAACTCAAGGCCATCGGCGTGGCCAGCCCCTCCCGCGTGGAGGTGCTGCCCCAGGTCGCCACGCTGCAGGAGCAGGGCCTCAAGGGCTTCGAAGGCTACGCCTGGCAGGGCATCGTCGTGCCCGTGGGCAGCTCGGCCGACGTGGTCAGGAAGTTCAGCCAGTCGCTGCAGCAGGCCCTGGCCGACACCCGCACCAAGGCGCGCCTGGCCGCCATGGGCGTGGAACCCATGCCCGGCAGCGCCGACCAGATGGGCCAGTTCGTGCGCGCCGAACGCAGCAAATGGGGACGCGTGATCGCGGCCAACCACATCAGGCTGGACTGAGCGGAGCTTTCGCAGTCCAGGCACCGCCCGGCCTTCGGCGGCCCGGCAAGCCAGCCCACCGTCCTTGAAGCGCAGGAGCCACAAGGCCCCGGCCCCTGCGCTCCTGCGCCGATCTCCTTCACGGGGTCCTCTCGGCAGGCCCCGCTTGTCGTTGCCGATCACACACCGGCAAGCCATCGTGCATCAGCTCGGACACCGGCCGGCATTCCAGGCAATGCCGGGCCAAGGCCGGCGGCACGCCCCCCTTCCCGCCCGCTTCGGGCTCCCCATCTGGCGACCGTCTCGGCCTATCTTGCGGCATGCATGAAAGAAGAGCGCCGACCGCACCCGCATGCAGAGGAATCGCTCCAGGAATATTTCCATTTCTCCTAGGAATATTCCTATTCAAATAGGACAACTCCTATTTTTCATCTTTTCCGTCCTGATCCAGCCCAATGCATGCATGATGGCCACCTGCCAGCGCAGGGCATTGGCGTTTCTTTCTTCACATTCTTATTCGAGGAGGGGTCAATTCACATGCCGCTTCGAAATTTCTTTGCAGCCGCCCGGAGATGATTCAAAGGCAGCGGGCCCACATCCGCCTCGCCATGCATCCGTGGCCTTTCTGCAAAAAGATGCCCGAATACTCCTGAAACATTCGATGAACCAGGAAGCACCTGGTAGCTGGAAAACCGGCCTTAGATAGACATTCCACGTTTCCATTCCACGAATGCGGATCCTCGATACCGCAGGAATTCGCTTGCCCATTTATTTCGACAAAGACGCAATTCCATTGCAGGCATGGCGTTGGAAGGCAGTTTCCAACATGGCGAAATTCATTCAACCAAGGGAGAGAAGTGATATGGACCGCAATATTTTCCGCGCCCCGTGGCGCGCCCGCCGCAAGGGCCTGATGGGCCGGACGACACGCCTGGCCCTGGGCGGCGTATTGCTGGCCAGCAGCCTGGCCCAGGCCGCCTTCGTCAATGGCGATTTCGAAACCGGGGATCTGAGTGGCTGGACGCAAGAGGGGAAGAATAACAATGGCACGACGCCCTCCACGCCTACCAGCCTGGCGGACCTTCGGCTAGTGTCTTCCAGTAGCAAGCCGCCGCTGGCAACGGTGATCAGCGGCGCCGAGGCCAGCCTCCCGGATCCGCTGCGTGCCTCGGGCAGTTCCGACCTGTTGCTGCCCCTGCGTGGCAGCAATACGGCACGCATCAACCTGTCGGATACGCACATTTCCAGCTATGGGAATCCTCCTTTCACGGGACAGCAATCTACCGCCAGCACCCTTTCCCAGGAAGTGACACTGACGGCGAACGACATCGATGCCGATGGGAAAATCCACATCCGTTTCACCATTGTTCCCGTGCTGAATGACGCACCAGGCCATACTCCTGCAGAGCGGCCCTACTATGCGATCGCTCTGACAAAAACCTATGATGCGCTGACCAGTTCCACGGTGTCCACCGAGGTTTTCTTCCGGTACCACTATGCGCAACAGCCGGGTGTCAACTGGAAGTCGTTCACGGACGCGAGTGGAGAAATACACCGTTTCACCAACCCCCAGGCCTACGATGTGGCTCCAGGCAACCATATCTTTCGTGTAGGGGACAAGGTCCGCCTGGATGCGATCGCGGCGGGATGCAGCCCAGGAGCCCACTCCGGACACCTGTATCTGGACAACGTCGTCACCACGGGCTCATCCAGCGGGGTCTGGATCTCGGCCACCGGGCCCGCGAGCGCGCCCAGGGCGGACAGCACCGAGATCACCTACACCTATACCTACAAGAACAACGGCAATGCGCCGGTCAGCAATGTCGTGGTGGCACTGGCCATGCCCAAGGACAGCACGAATGCCTCCACCAGCTTCGTCCGCCTGGTCGATGCCAATGGCCATTGCTCCGGCCCTGCGGCAGGCGTGGGCTCCACCGACCCCGCGCAGTGCACCGTGCCCAGCCTGGCACCGGGCCAGACCCTGAAATTCGAGATGACCGTCAAGGTTCCCCAGGGCACGCCAGGCGCTCTGATCAACAACGGTGACTACACCATTCGCGGCGACGGGCTGGCCCCGCTGGTGGGAGCCCTGGTACAGACCCAGCTTCTCGGCAGCGCGGCCTCCAGCGACATGGCCGTGGACGCCAGCGGGCTGCCGACCAGCGGCACGGCGGGAACCCCCTACCCGCCCACGGCCTCGTTCTCCTGCACCAATCTGGGCGCCGCCCCCGCAGCCAACGCCTTCTGCGAGGCGGCAGGCCTGCCCACCGGGATCACCGTGGGCCAGTGCACGATGAACGGCACGCCATGGTCGTCGCCCGCCACCGTTCCCGCGAATGCCACCGTGATCTGCCCCGTCTCCGGCACGCCAGCAATACCGGGTTCCTCCGACCACGTGACGATCACCACGGGTGCGGACAATGACACCGACCCGACCAACAACCAGGAGACAGTGTCCGTATCCACCACCCCGCCGATCTTGCCGCCGCCGGTACCCTCCGTGGCGGCGGCCCCCATTCCCACGCTGTCCGAATGGGGCCTGATCGCGCTGTCCGGGCTGCTGGGCCTGATGGGCTGGGGCATGGCGCATCGCCGCCGCAGAAGCGGGCTGTAACCCGGAGGGCTGCGATGCAGTGTTCAGCCCCCTGCGGCGTGGCTCAGGCCGCTGCCGCCTCGGCGCTGCGCCCCATGCCCAGGTAGGTGTCGATGATGCGCCGGTCGTGCAGCAGCTCGCGCGCCTGCCCGCTGAGCGCCACGGCGCCCATCTCCAGCACGTAGGCACGGTCGGCCACCTTGAGCGCGGCGCGCGCGTTCTGCTCGACCAGCAGCACCGAGACGCCGTGGTCGCGCAGGCCGGCCACGACCTGCAGCACCTCGCGCACGATCAGCGGTGCCAGTCCCAGCGAAGGTTCATCGAGCAGCAGCAGGCGCGGGCGCGCCATCAGCGCGCGGCCGATGGCCAGCATCTGGCGCTCGCCGCCCGACAGCGTGGAGGCCATCTGGGGCCGGCGCTCCTTCAGGCGCGGAAAGATGGCGAAGACCTCGTCCATGCGCTGCACCTGGTCGCGCAGCCCCCGGCGCCAGCGCGAGAAGCCGCCCAGCAGCAGGTTGTCCTCCACCGACATCTCGCCGAACAGTTCGCGTTTTTCGGGCACCAGGGCCACGCCGTGGGCCACCATGACCTCCACGCCGGGGCGTGCGATGCGCTGGCCGTCCAGATGGATCTCGCCGCGCGAAGGCAGCAGGCCCATGGCGGCCGACAGCAGCGTGGTCTTGCCCGCGCCGTTGGGTCCGATGACGGTGACGATCTCGCCCGTGCGCACCTCCAGGTCCACCTGGTGCACCGCTTCCACGGGACCGTAGGACACGCTCAGGCCCTGGAGCTGCAAAAGGGTTTCACTCATGCCGCTTCTCCTGTGGTGACGGGCTCTTGCTCATCGTCGCCGCCTCCCAGGTAGGCGTCGAGCACGCGCTGGTTCACCTGGATCTGGGCTGGCGTGCCCTCGGCGATCACGGTGCCGAATTCCAGCACCGTGATGCGGTCCGCAAGATTCATGACGAACTCCATGTCGTGCTCGACGACGAGAATGCCCAGCCCCTCGGCGCGCAGCTGGCGCAGCAGGTCGGCCAGGGCCTGTTTTTCCAGGTGGCGCAGGCCGGCGGCCGGCTCGTCCAGCAGCAGGGCCGCAGGCTGGCCAGCCAGGGCGCGTGCGATCTCCACGATGCGCTGCTGGCCCAGGGCCAGCGAGGCCGCCGGTACATCGGCGAAGGCGCCCAGGCCGCAGCGCTCGATCTGGCGACGCGCCTCGGCCAGCACCGAAGCCTCCTCGGCGCGGTCCAGGCGCAGCATGGACGCCAGCCAGCCACGGTGGGCACGCCGGTGCGCGCCCACGGCCACGTTCTCCAGCACGCTGCGCTGGCCCAGCAGGCGCACATGCTGGAAGGTGCGGCCCAGGCCCAGCGCCGCGAAGCGGCGCGAGGGCGCGTCGTTCATGGCCTGGTCCATGAAGCGGACCTGGCCCTCGGTCGGCGAATCCACGCCCGAGATCATGTTGAAGAAGGTGCTCTTGCCCGCGCCATTGGGGCCGATCAGCGCATGCACCTCGCCGGCCTTGAGCGTCATGGCCACGTCGTTGTTGGCCACCAGGCCGCCGAAGCGCTTGGTCACATGCTCGGCCGCCAGCAGCACCTGGCCCGGAGCGGGCAGCTCGCGCCGCGCCAGCGGTGCCGCATCCGCCAGCTTCAGCGCGGATACGGGCCTGCGCACCCAGCGCGCCGTCAGGCGCTGCAGCGTGGGCCACAGGCCTTCGGCGAAGCGCTGCAGCACCAGCACCATCAGCAGGCCGAAGACGATGACCTCGAAGTTGCCGCTGGTGCCCAGCAGGGCCGGCAGGATGTCCTGCAGCTTTTGCTTGACCAGGGTGATCAGCGTGGCGCCCAGCACCGCGCCCCACAGGTGGCCGGCGCCGCCGACCACGGCCATGAACAGGTATTCGATGCCGACATTGAGGTTGAAGGGCGCCGGGCTCACGAAGCGCTGCATGTGGGCATAGAGCCAGCCCGACAGCGTGGCCAGCAGGGCGGCCAGCACGAACAGCTTGACGCGGTAGTGTGCGGTATCGATGCCCATGGACTCGGCCATGACCCGGCCGCCGCGCAGCGCGCGGATGGCCCGGCCCTCGCGCGAGTCCAGCAGGTTGTGCAGCAGCCACAGCGCCACCAGCAGCACGGCCCAGATCACCACGCCCATGGCGCGCGGCGAGGCCAGCGAGACGCCGCCGATCACCAGTGGCGCAATGCCCGTGATGCCGGTCTGCCCGCCCAGGAACTCCATGTTGCCGAACAGGTAGTACAGGCTCAGTCCCCAGGCGATGGTGCACAGCGGCAGGTAGTGGCCCTGCAGCTTGACGGTGACGGCGCCCAGCAGCCATGCGACGACGAAGGTGATGGCCAGGCCCAGGGCCAGGCCCACCCAGGGCAGGCCCGCCGCGCCCACCAGCCCGCCCAGCGCGGCCACCGAAGCCGGCGCCGTGCAGACCCAGGCCGTGGCATAGGCGCCGATGCCCACGAAGGCCGCCTGGCCGAACGAGGTCATGCCGCCCACCCCGGTGAGCATCACCAGACCGGCCGCCACCAGGGCGAACAGGCCGATGTAGCTGAGGATGACGACGGTGAAGTCGGGCAGGAAGCCCCAGGACAGCGCCAGCAGCACGATGGCGGCCACCGTGAGCACGCGCGTGCTGATGCCTCCCGGGGGCGCCTGGACCGGCGTGCTCGCCTGCGAGGAAACGGGGACACTCATTCTTCTTCCTCCACATGGTGGCTATTGCGCGAGCGCCACCACAGCACCGGGATGATCAGCGTGAACACCAGCACCTCCTTGTAGGCACTGGCCCAGAACGATGAGAAGGCCTCCAGCAGGCCCACCAGCAGTGCGCCGGCCAGGGCCAGCGGATAGCTGGCCAGGCCACCGACGATGGCCGCCACGAAGCCCTTGAGGCCGATCAGAAAGCCCGTGTCGTAGTAGACCGTGGTCAGCGGCGCGATCAAGAGGCCCGAGATGGCGCCGATCAGCGCGGCCAGCGCGAAGCTCACGTCGCCGGCCATGGCCGTGGGAATGCCCATCAGGCGTGCACCCACGCGGTTGATGGCCGTGGCGCGCAGCGCCTTGCCGATCATGGACCGCTCGAAGAACACGAACAGCAGGGCCACCAGCACCAGGGCCACGCCCACCACCACCAGGGACTGGCCCGAGATGGTGATGTCGCCCAGCCGCAGCTGGGCTTCGGAGAAGGCCGGCGTGCGCGAGCCTTCGGCGCCGAAGAACAGCAGGCCCAGGCCGACCAGCACGCCATGCATGGCCACCGATACGATGAGCAGCATCAGCACCGAGGCGTGGGCCAGCGGCCGGTAGGCCAGGCGGTACAGCAGCGGCCCCATGGGCGTGATCAGCACCAGCGTGGTCAGCGCCTGCAGCATCAGCGAGGACGGGCGCAGGGCCCAGGCCAGGGCCACGGCGATGGCGGGCAGGGCCAGGCACCACAGGAAGGTGGCGGGCCAGCTCACCGGGCTGCCGGCGCGCCAGCGCAGCAGGTCCACCACGAGCACGGCGGCCGCCAGGGCCAGCAGCAGCCACAGCGTGGTCGGCACGCGGCCGGCCTGCATCATGGCCAGGGTCAGGGCACCGAAGGCGACGAACTCGCCCTGCGGAATGAAGATGATGCGGGTGACCGAGAACACCAGCACCAGGGCCAGTGCCATCAGGCCGTAGACGGCGCCGTTGACGACGCCGTCCTGCCCCAGCAGCAGGGCGATTTGCAGATCCATGATCGACTTTCGGGCAGGCACGGCCGAGCGCCACAGCGATGCCGCTGCCAGGCGGCATCCGCTGCGGCCTCAGGCCTGCGGGTTCAGGGCTGGTACTTCCAGGTGCCGTTCTCGATCTTCACCATGACGGCCGCGCGCTGGTCCAGGCCCAGGTGGTCGGTGGGCGTCATGTTGAAGATGCCGTGGGCGCCGGCCACGTCCCTGGTCTGCTCCAGCGCGTCGCGCAGCGCGGCGCGGAACTCGGCCGTGCCGGGCTGGGCCTTCTTGAGCGCGGCGGGAATCGCGGCTTCAAGTACACGGCCCGCGTCCCAGGAGTGGGCACCGAAGGTCGAAGCCGTGCCCTTGCCGTTGGCGGCCTCGTAGGCCTCCACATAGGAGACGGCGGATTTCTTGACCGGGTTGGCGTCGGGCAGCTGGTGGGCCACCAGCACGGGGCCGGCGGGCAGCAGCGTGCCTTCCACGTCCTTGCCGCCCACGCGCAGGAAGTCGGCATTGGCCACGCCGTGGGTCTGGTAGATCCTGCCCTGGTAGCCGCGCTCCTTGAGCGATTTCTGCGGCAGCGCGGCCGGCGTTCCCGAGCCGGCGATCAGCACCGCATCGGGCTTGGCCGCCATGAGCTTGAGGGTCTGGCCCGTGACCGAGGTGTCGCTGCGCGAGTAGGCCTCGGTGGCCGTGAGCTTGATGCCCTTGGCCTCGGCCACCTTGCGGAACTCCTGCAGCCAGCTTTCGCCGTAGGCGTCGTTGAAGCCGATGTAGCCCACGGTCTTGACGCCGGACTTGGCCATGTGCTCGCCGATGGCGGCGGCCATCATGGCGTCGTGCTGCGGCGTCTTGAAGACCCAGAACTTCTTGGCGTCCACGGGCTCGACGATCTTGGCCGAGGCGGCCAGCGTGATCATGGGCGTCCTGGCCTCGGAGACCACGTCCACCATGGCCAGCGAGTTGGGCGTGATGCTGGAGCCCAGGATCACGTCGACCTTGCTTTCGCTGATCAGCTTGCGCGTGTTGGCCACGGCCGCCGTGGTGTCGGAGGCGTCGTCCAGGATGATGTAGTTGACCTTCTGGCCCGCCACCGTGCGCGGCATTAGCGCCACCGTGTTTTTCTCTGGGATGCCCAGCGAGGCCGCCGGCCCGGTGGCCGAGACCACCACGCCCACATTGATGTCGGCCAGGGCCGAGCCCCAGACCGTGGCCAGGGTCGCGGCCAGCAGGCCCAGTTTGGTCAAACGCTTCATGTCTGTCTCCTTTGTGTTGGATGGGCGTGGTGCCGTCAGGCGCCACAATTTACCGTGGTAACTACTTTTTTGCCAGCGTTTCGATGCCCGGGTTTGCCTGGGGTCTGCACGGCAGGCAGCCCGCCCAGGAACAGGTCGGCCACCACGGGCGCCATGGCCTCGTGGTCCAGCGTGCCGTCGGGCCGCAGCCAGGTGAACATCCAGTTCATCATCCCGAACAGCAGCATGGCCAGCGCCTTGGACAGGCCCGCGCCGCCCGCGTCGGGACGCAACTGGGCCACGGCCTGGGCGAAGGCCTCGACAACGGCGCGCTCCTTGCCCAGCACGCGCTGGCGGTCGTCGTCCTGCAGGAAGCGCACGTCCTCGGTGAGCACACGGTGGGCATGGCGGGCATGGGCGTATTCCTGCACGAATCGCTCGATCAGCATGCGCAGCCGGGGCTCGGGCGGCAGCTCCAGCGCCTGCACCTCGTCCACCAGGGCCTGCAGCCGGGTCATGTGGCCGTCGGTGATGTCCACCAGCAGCGCGTACTTGTCGCGGAAGTAGTGGTAGATGGTGGGCTTGGACAGGCCGCAGGCCTGGGCCACCTCGTTCATCGAGGTGCCGGGGTAGCCGCTGCGCGCGAACAGCGCGGCAGCGTGGCCCAGGATCAGTTCGCGCTGGTCGTCGTATCCGGAAGATCGGCCTCGGGCCATGGGACTCCTTTGCGCGGTCAGCGGCTGCGGTGGTCGATCACGCGGCGGGCCTTGCCCACCAGGGTGCGTTCGATGGCATCGGGCGGCAGCACCCGGACCTCGGCGCTGACGCCGACCAGGGTCTTGATGCGCTGCTGCACCCACTGCTGCAGCGCCTGCGCGTCGGCCTGAGCCCCGGGCTGCATCTCGCAGCGCACTTCCAGCCGGTCCAGGTTGCCCTCGCGGCTGACCACCAACTGGTACTGGCCCGACAGCTGGCCGTTGTGCAGCACGATCTCCTCGATCTGCGTGGGAAACAGGTTCACGCCGCGGATGATGAGCATGTCGTCGCTGCGACCCACGATCTTGCCCATGCGCCGGAAGCTGCGCGAAGTCGGCGCCAGCAGCCGCGTCAGGTCCCGCGTGCGGTAGCGCACGATGGGCATGGCCTCCTTGGACAGCGACGTGAAGACCAGCTCGCCCTCGCTTCCGTCCGGCAGCACCTCGCCCGTGTCGGGGTCGATGATCTCGGGGTAGAAATGGTCCTCCCAGATCACCGGCCCGTCCTTGCTTTCCACGCATTCGCTGGCCACCCCCGGCCCCATCACCTCCGACAGGCCGTAGATGTCCACCGCGTCCAGCCCCGCCTTGCCCTCGATCTCGCGGCGCATGGCCTCGGTCCAGGGCTCGGCGCCGAAGATGCCGATCCTCAAGGAGCTTGCGCGCGGGTCCAGGCCCTGGCGCTGCATCTCCTCCACGATCACCTGCATGTAGCTGGGCGTGACCATGATGATGTCGGGCCGGAAGTCCTCTATCAGCTGCACCTGCTTTTCCGTCTGCCCGCCCGACATGGGCACCACCGTGCAGCCCGCGCGCTCGGCACCGTAGTGCGCGCCCAGGCCCCCGGTGAACAGGCCGTAGCCGTAGGCCACATGCACCATGTCGCCGGGTCGCCCGCCCGCCGCGCGGATGGAGCGCGCCACCAGGTTGGCCCAGTGGTCGATGTCCTTCAGCGTGTAGCCCACCACGGTGGGCTTGCCCGTGGTGCCCGAGGAGGCATGCACGCGCGCCACCTTCTGGCGCGGCACGGCGAACATGCCGAACGGGTAGTTCTCGCGCAGGTCCTTCTTGGTGGTGAAGGGAAAGCGCGACAGGTCGGCCAGCGTGCGCAGGTCCGAGGGGTGCACGCCTTGTGCGTCGAAGGCACGGCGGTAGTGCGGCACGTTGTCGTAGGCGTGCTGCAGCGACCAGCGCAGGCGCTGAAGCTGCAGGGCCTGGATCTCGTCGCGGCTGGCGGTCTCGATGGGGTCGAGGCTGCCGGGGGCGGGGCACTGGGCAGGCATGGCGGACCTCTTCAGGCGGGCTCGGTCAGCCCAGGCACGGTGGGCCGGCCCTTGAAGCTGTGCGAGCGGCCCCGGAACAGCGCGATCACTTCCTGGCGCTGGTTGCTGACCTGCACGTCGTAGACACCTGTGCGGCCCGCGCGCGAGACTTCGCGGGCCTGAGCGGTGAGCAGGTCGCCGGGTCGGCCAGGCGCGACGAAGTCCACGCTCAGGCCCGAGGCCACGGTCATTTCGTTGCGCGCATTGCAGGCATAGGCGAAGGCCGTATCGGCCAGGGCCGTGATGAAGCCGCCGTGGCAGATGTCGAAGCCGTTGAGCATGTCGTCGCGCACGGCCATCTCGATGCGGGCCGCGCCGGGCGCGATCTCCACGATGCGCAGCCCCAGGCCCTGCGCCGCGCGGTCGCGCGCCAGCATGCCGTCGCGCACCTGCTCGGCCAAGTGCTGCGCGGCGTCGGCCGCGGAAAGAGTGTCTTGCATGGCGCGGCTCCTCAGCGGTCCGTGAACACAGGGGCGCGCTTGCCCAGGAAGGCGGCCACGCCCTCCTGGTAGTCGTGGGCCGCGCCCAGCTGGCCCTGCTGGCGCGCCTCGCGCGACAGCGCATGCTCGTAGTCGAGCAGTTGGGCAGAGTCCATGGCCTCCCGTGTGCGTGCCAGGGCCCGCACCGGCATGCCGGCCAGGCGCTGCGCCAGGGCCTGGGCCTCTCCACGCAGCTCGGCATCCTCGACACAGTGCCAGATCAGGCCGATGCGCTCGGCCTCGGCCGCAGGCAGCTTGTCGCCCAGCAGGGCCAGCCCCAGGGCGCGCGCGCGGCCCACCAGGCGCGGCAGCAACCAGGTGCCGCCGCAGTCGGGCACCAGGCCGATCTTGGCGAAGGCCTGGATGAAGCTGGCCGAACGTCCCGCCAGCACCAGGTCGCAGGCCAGCGCGATATTGACGCCGGCCCCCGCCGCCACGCCGTTGACGGCCGCCACCACGGGCACGGGCATGGACTTGAGCCGCAGGCACAGGGGCTGGTAGCGGCGCTCGATCAGGTCGCCCAGATTCTGGTCCGGCGCCGCCTCGGGATCGGACAGGTCCTGGCCCGCGCAAAAGCCGCGCCCCGCGCCCGTGAGCACCACGCAGCGCACCGAGGCGTCGCCGGCAGCCTGCTCCAGGGCCGAAAGCAGTTGCTCGTGCAACGGTGCGTTGAAGCTGTTGAGCGCGTCGGGACGGTTCAGCACCAGGGTGCGGACGGCGTCCTGCTGTTCCACCAGAACCAGCGATGGGGGCATGAAAGTCTCCGTGGCCTGTCTGCCGTCTTTATGCGGCAGATCAAACATAATTTACCGAATGGTCGGTAAATGTTAGTCCCCCAAGCCACTTGGCGACAAGCGTTCAGGCACTGAGAGAAACCCTAGTCACCTGTCAAAAAGAGGCCCGGCGGGCCTCTTGGTGTCTGTTCAGGGCTTGAAGCCCGAGCCCTGCACCACGGGCGCCCACTGCGCACGGTAGGCCTTGAGCATGGCGGCCGTCTGGGTGCTGCTGCTGGAGACCGGGATCAGCCGGTTGGCCTCGAATTTCTCGCGCGTTTCGGGCTCGTTCATGATCTCCTGCACCATCTGCGACAGGCGCTCGGCGGCGGCAGGGGCCATGCTCTGCGGCGCGAACAAGGTGTTCCAGCCCATGCCCGACAGGTTCAGGCCCGACTCCTTGAGCGTGGGAATGTCCGGCGCCATGGTGCTGCGGCGCTCGCCCGACACGGCCAGCACGCGGATCTTGCCGGCCTCGTGCTGGGGCAGCAAGACATCGAAGGTATCGATGGCCAGCGGCACCTGGCCTCCGACCAGGTCGGTCAGCAGCGGGGCCGAGCCCTTGTAGCCCACGACCTCGGCCTGCACCTTGGCCGCCTGGCCCAGCATCAGCGAGAAGAAGTGCGGCAGGCTGCCCGTGGCCGGCACACCCACGTTGGCCTGCTGGGGGTTGGCGCGCAGCCAGGCCAGCAGGTGCGACAGCTGCTTGACGGGCACGGCGCTGGAGACTGCCACGCCGAATTCGTAGCGGTTGACTTCGCTGACGGGGCGGAAGTCCTTTTCGGGGTCGTAGCCCGAGTCGGCGAACACCAGGGGCGCCACCAGCATCACGGCCGGATTGGCGATCAGCAGCGCGGGTTGGGAGGCCGGCGCGTTCTTCACATACTGGGCCGACAGGCGACCACCCGCACCGGGCTTGTTCTCGACCACCACGGGGGAGCCGAGGCGCGACTGCAGCTTGTCGGCCACGATGCGCGCCACGCGGTCGGTGGCGCCACCGGGCGGATAGCCGACGACGATGCGCAGCGGCACCTTGCCCGGAAACGGCGATTCGGCAGCCGGGGTCGCAGCCAGGACGCCGACGGCAGGGAAGACGGAGGCCAGGGCCAGGATCTGGGTCAAGGTTCTACGCTGCATCGCAAACTTTCTCTTCAAGTGGAATCCGTGCCGAACGCACGCCGCAGAATGTAGCGGCCGCGAAAAGCCCATGGTCGCCGATATTGACACGGGTTAACACGGGCAAGACGCCCTGTCCCGCTCAGGCATCGGCCGGGCCCGAAGCGCGCGACTGGGCGACAATCCCTGCCCATGAGCTTCGCCCCCCTGACCAACGATACCTTCCTGCGCGCCTGCCGGCGCCAGGCCACCGACTACACGCCGCTGTGGCTGATGCGCCAGGCGGGCCGCTATCTCCCCGAATACAAGGCCACGCGCGCCCGTGCCGGCAGCTTCATGGGCCTGGCCACCAACGTGGACTACGCCACCGAGGTCACGCTGCAGCCTCTGGAGCGTTTCCCGCTGGATGCGGCCATCCTGTTCTCCGACATCCTGACCGTGCCCGACGCCATGGGCCTGGGCCTGTCCTTCGCCGAGGGCGAGGGCCCGCGCTTCGCCAAGGTGGTGCGCGACGAGGCCGCCGTGGCAGAACTCGCCGTGCCCGACATGGACAGGCTGCGCTATGTGTTCGACGCCGTGACCAGCATCCGCCGCGCTTTGAACGGCCGCGTGCCGCTGATCGGCTTCTCGGGCAGCCCTTGGACCCTGGCCTGCTACATGGTCGAGGGCAAGGGCAGCGACGACTACCGCCAGGTCAAGAGCCTGATGTATGCACGCCCCGACCTGATGCACCGCATCCTGGCCGTCAATGCCGACAGCGTGGCCGCCTACCTGAATGCGCAGATCGATGCCGGCGCCCAGGCCGTGATGGTCTTCGACAGCTGGGGCGGGGTGCTGGCCGATGGCGCCTTCCAGGAATTCAGCCTGGCCTATACGAAGCGCGTGCTGGCCGGCCTCAAGCGCACGGGTGTCGACGGGCAGGATGTGCCCCGCATCGTCTTCACCAAGGGCGGCGGCATCTGGCTGCCCGACATGAAGGATCTGGACTGCGAAGTGCTGGGCCTGGACTGGACCGCGAACCTGGGACGCGCGCGCGCCATCGTGGGCGGCGAGGTCGGCAGCCCCGGCAAGGCCTTGCAGGGCAATATCGACCCCAATGTGCTGTTCGCTCCGCCCGAACGCATCGCCGAGCAGGTCGGCGCCGTGCTGGGCAGCTTCGGCAGGCCCCATACCGACCGTGGCACCACGGGACCCACGCACATCTTCAACCTGGGCCATGGCATCAGCCAGTTCACGCCGCCCGAGCATGTGGCGGCCCTGGTGGAGGCCGTGCACAGCCAGTCGCGCGCCTTGCGCCTGGCCTGACTACCGACCGCCCCTTCGCTGGCGGCGGCGCGCCATGACGCCGCCCAGGCCTCCCATGGCTGCGCCGGCCAGCCACAGTGCCGCCCCGTCCAGCGCGGGCACCGCCACGGCGCCCCCGCCCGGGCCTGGCGGCACGACAGGGCAATGGTGGGTGAGGCTGATGTCATCCAGGCCCAGGTCGGCGCCGGATGCGCTGGGGTTCCGGGCCTCGTGCAGATGGATGTCCTGCGTGGTGTGGCTGGCCGTGAAGCGCAGGCTCACCTGCTGCCAGGGCAGGTCCGTGGCCGTGTTGTCCGTGACGTTGGGCAGCAGCGGGCTGGCCTGCTGCACGACGCTGCCGCCGCCATCGAGCAGATCCACAGTCACCTGGGGCGAATTGGCATGGTAGGTGCTGCTCAGCCACAGGCTTACCGTGTAATCCTGGCCGGGGACCAGGTTCGTCAGCTGGTTGGAATACACCGTCTGGTTGCTGTTGGCGACGATGTCGAACAGCAGAAAGTAGCCATCGCGCGGCGTCTGTCCCATTGAGCTGTGGTCGCCGCCAACGCTTGGCCACCAGCCCGAGCGGGCCGCCCTTGGAGTCACCGTCTGCCACCACTCGCTCGCGGCCGCGGGGTTGATCTGCCCTATGCCGGCGGCTGCGCCGGGCATGTAGATGCTGGAGCTGCCACCATGCGCCCTCGCGTTCGAGAAATCCAGGATGGACACGCCGCAGGACACGGCGGCTATCTGTGCCTGGGCCGGCATACCGGCCAGACCTGTGGTCAGGCCTATCATCAGGGCGGCGCCAAGCGCCAGGCGGCGGCGTGGCCGCGTCGTCTTCCATCGTCCCATGTGCAACTCCCTCCGGTGAAATCCGGGCGAGGAAAGACATCCGCTGCGGACCTCCTGCTGCAGCCGCATGGAACGGGCGCATGCGCCAGACCCCTCGCCATTCGTCTTGTTATTTGTCTTTCCCGGACTTCGCCAGCCTTCCAGGAAAGTGAGAGTTGATTCTCGATGAAATAGCAAAAATCAATTGAAAAAAAATATCAATATTTCCAATCAATTGAAACAAAAGATGACGTACCCCTTCCCGCTGCCGGTTGCCCACAACGGCCACCGCCAGCGCCACCACTGTGGACAACGCCCCCGGAACCAGGGGCGGACGGACTCCAACCAGCCCATGCACAGATGGCCACAGACCATCTTATGCACAGAGAGGCCCGGGCACCGCCTGCCGCCGTGCACTTGTCATCCACGCCTACACATTGGCGACATATCGATATAAGCCTTTGTTTTTGAATAAATTTCTTGATAGCACCCCTTTCAACCAAAGCCCAGTGGCCCGAGGAGTCCAGACCATGCAGGCCCATAGCCCCGAATAATCCCCACAAAGTTATCCACAGAAATTCATGATCTACCCAGAAACCCTCAGCCGTGGGCCGACCGTCTGGTGTAATAGGTCAGCGACCCGCTTTTTTGACAACCGGAAGGCTTATGCTTGATGGCCTTGCCGCCGTGGCGCCGCTGCCGGTCGCCCGCGCTTTCAGGCCGTTTTCCCCGCATGTCACTCCCCGCCCATACTGTCCATGTCGCCGTTCAGACGCCGGCGCACAGCGCCGTTGGCGAGCTGCTGAGCTACGCCAGCGCGCAGCCGCTGGCGCCCGGCACGCTGGTGCGCGTGCCGCTGGGACGCAGGGAATTGCTGGGTGTGGTCTGGGACACGCCGGCACTGCCGCCCGACATGCCTGAAGGCCTGGAGCTGCGCCCTGTCAGTGCCGTGCTGGATGGCATCGCGCCGCTGGCGCCGGCCTGGCGCCGGCTCGTGGCCTTCGCTGCCTACTATTACCAGCGCAGCGTGGGCGAGATCGCCGTGACGGCGCTGCCGCCGCAGCTGCGCGACATGACGGCCGAGCAGTTGGCGCGCCGGCTCAGGCCACCCAAGGCTGCGACGAAGTCCAGGGCTTCCTCCAGGAAGGCGGCCCAGGCATCCGCACCCGATGCAGGGCAGGTGCAGGCCCCGTCGGCACCTGTCCCGGATACCGCCCCCATTGCCCTCAGCGCCGAACAGGCCGACGTGTTCGCACAGATCGCGGCCCATCCCGGGCCCTTCCTGCTCCATGGCAGCACGGGCAGCGGCAAGACCGAGGTCTACCTGAGGGCCGCCCAGGCCGCGCTGGAGGCGGACCCCGGCGCCCAGGTGCTGGTGATGGTGCCCGAGATCAACCTCACGCCCCAGCTGGAGCAGCGCTTCACCGCCCGCTTCGCGCCGCGGTACGGCGCATCCTGCGTGGCCAGCATGCACAGCGGCATGACCAACCCACAGCGGCTCAAGAGCTGGCTGGCCGCGCACACGGGAACGGCGCGCATCGTGCTGGGTACGCGCATGTCGGTCTTCGCCAGCCTGCCGGGGCTGTCCCTGGTCGTGGTCGACGAGGAGCACGATGCCAGCTACAAGCAGCAGGAAGGCGCACGCTACTCGGCCCGCGACCTGGCGATCTGGCGCGCGCGCGACTGCGGTGCCAAGGTCATCCTCGGAAGCGCCACGCCTTCGCTGGAGAGCTGGCATGCCAGCCGCCCGCCCAGCCCCGAGGAACCGCAGGGCGGGCGCTACCTGCGGCTGCACATGCCCAGCCGCATCGGTGCCGCCGCCCTGCCGCGCGTGCACCTGGTGGACATGGGCCAGCAGCCGCGCAAGGCCGTGTTCTCCCCGCCGCTGATCGAGGCCATCACCGAGCGCGTGCGGCGCGGTGAGCAAAGCCTGGTGCTGCTCAACCGCCGCGGTTTCGCGCCCGTGCTGTTCTGCGCGGACTGCGGCTGGAAAAGCGACTGCCCGCACTGCAGCGCCCACCAGGTCTTCCACAAGGCCGACCGCACGCTGCGCTGCCACCACTGCGGCTTCACCCAGCGTGTCCCCAGGGCCTGCCCCGGCTGTGGCAACCCCGACATCCTGCCGCTGGGCAAGGGCACGGAACAGCTGGAGGAAGAGCTGGCACGGCTGCTGCGCAACGTGCAGCGCCCTGATCGCGAGCCGGCCCGCGTGGCGCGCATAGACGCCGACACCACACGTGCCAAGGGGGCACTCGAGCAACAGCTGGCCCAGGTGCACGCGGGCGACATCGATGTGCTCGTGGGCACGCAGATGGTGGCCAAGGGACACGACTTCCGGCGCATCACCCTGGTGGCCGCCGTCCAGCCCGACAGCGCCCTGTTCTCCAGCGACTACCGTGCGCCCGAGCGCCTGTTCAGCCTGCTGATGCAGGCGGCCGGCCGGGCCGGGCGCGATGCGCAGTACGTGGCGGCCCAGGCCAGCCATCCACAGATGTGGATACAGACCCACGACCCTTCCCATCCCGTCTACACGGCGCTGCGCTCGCATGACTATCCGGCCTTTGCCGCGCGCCAGCTGCGTGAGCGGCGCGACGCCGGCATGCCGCCCTTTGCCTTCCAGGCCATCGTGCGCGCCGACGCGCGCAGCCAGCAGGAAGCCCAGGCTTTTTTGCTGGCCGCCACCGAGGCGGCGCGCGAGGCCGGCCTGCCCCATATGGACGAGGTGTTCCTCTATCCGCCGATTCCCATGGCCGTCCAGCGCGTGGCCAACGTGGAGCGCGCCCAGATGCTGATCGAGTCGGCCCGGCGACCGGCCTTGCTGCGTTTCCTCTGTGCATGGCAAGGGCATTTGCACTGGATCCGGGCACAGCCGGCGCACCGGGCCCTGGTGCGCTGGCTGGTCGATGTGGACCCCCTGTCCATCTGAAGCGCGGCAAGCCCGTGAAATCACAAGGTTTTCATTGCACCACACCGCATCAGCAATGAATTGCATGCTATTTATTCGGAAGCGCTTTTAGCGCAAACACCAAGCAGCTCCCATCGGGATTTGCGCCAATGCGGCCACGGCATGTTTATTGCATCGTGCCGGACTTCAGCCCACAAGGCTGGAACATCCAAATGCAATTCCAGGAGCGATACATGCCGTTCACCCCCTTCCGTTTGTCTCTGGTGGCCGTCGCGCTGGCGCTGGCCGGCTGCGCGTCCCAGCCCGGCGCGGGCCAGTCGTCCGCCAGCACGGCCCCCATCACGGCGGTCGCACCTTCTCCCGCGCCCGCTGCCCAGGCCGGCAAGCCCAACGTGGTCGTCCTGGCCACGGGCGGCACGATTGCCGGCGCCGGCGCCAGCGCCGTCAACAGCGCCACCTACACGGCCGCCAAGGTGCCCGTGGACAAGCTGCTGGCCGGCCTGCCCGAGTTGAGCAACATCGCCAACGTCTCCGGCGAGCAGGTCTTCCAGATCGCGTCCGAGAGCTTCACCAACAAGGAACTGCTGACACTGGCACGCCGCGTCAACGAACTGGCCAAGCAGCCCGGCGTGGACGGCATCGTCATCACCCACGGCACGGACACGCTGGAGGAGACCGGCTACTTCCTGAACCTGGTGGTGCCTACCGACAAGCCCATCGTCGTGGTCGGCTCCATGCGCCCCGGCACCGCCATCTCGGCTGACGGCGCGCTGAACCTGCTGGGCGCCGTGGCCACGGCCGCCTCCAAGGATTCCGCCGGCAAGGGCGTGCTGGTCAGCATGAACGACAACATCGACTCCGCGCGCGATGTGTCCAAGCTCACCAACATCAAGACCAATGCCTTCGCCAGCCAGTGGGGTCCGCTGGGCATGGTGGTCGAGGGCAAGACCTACTGGTTCCGCGCCCCCGTCAAGCGCCACACCAAGGGCAGCGAGTTCAACATCGAGCAGATCACCGACCTGCCCGCGGTGGACATCGTCTACGGCTACGGCAACGTGCCCGCCACGGCCATCGACGCGCTGGGCAAGGCCGGCGTGAAGGCCATCGTGCATGCCGGCACGGGCAATGGCTCGGTGGCCGACCGCATCGTGCCCAAGCTCAACGAACTGCGCCAGAAGGGCGTCATCATCGTGCGCAGCTCGCGCGTGCCGGCCGGCTTCGTGCTGCGCAACGCCGAGCAGCCCGACGACAAGTACGACTGGGTCGTCGCCCATGACCTGAACCCGCAGAAGGCCCGCCTGCTGGCTGCCGTGGCCCTGACCAAGACGCAGGACACCAAGCAGTTGCAGCGCATTTTCTGGGAGTATTGAGCCCCCCCTGAGGCGCTGGCGCGCCTTCCCCCTCTCTCGCTACGCGGGAGGGGGACGACAGCCTCGCTGCGGGGCGGCCCTTGCTCGCTGTCCCTGACCTGGGGACAGCGCCAGTCTCTACGGCCCCGCTCAAAGCTCCGTTCGCGGAGCTTTTTCTTTTGTCTTTTCAGTTCGATGTGAACAGCGGGGTCAGGGGGCCCTGGGCGATGTGGCAATGGGCCTGCTCCAGGGCCTGGGCGAAGGCGTCGGATGAGAGATAGGCGTATTCGATGGCGCGCTGGGTGCCTATGGCGTCGCCTTCCACGGGGGCAGTGGCGGGGTGGCACATCATGAGGCTGGCGGGCGGCAGCTGGGCCAGCCATCGGGTCATGTGGTGGCCGTAGCCTTCGGGCGTGGGAGCGTCGAAACCGTAGACGCCGCCGAAGCCATGGTTCGCCGGCACGCCCTGGCGGCGCAGGCGGCGGGTGGTGGCCCAGCCGCCGAGCAGGGCGATGATGGCGGCCTTGGGGTCGCGCCACAGTTGCCCCGCCGGCGCGGTGGAGCGAACCCAGGGCAGGCGGCCCGCCTTGGCACTGTAGCGTTCATGCAGTTCCTGCATCAGCGCCGCGCGCACGCCGGGCAGCTGGTGCACGTGCTGGTGGCCGTCGATGAAGTCAGGGGCCATGCCCAGGGCGTCCTCGAAGGCATCGAGTTGCTGTTTCCATGCACCGCGCAGCGCGACACGGCCCAGGCGGCCCGTGTAGGCTTGCGCGATCACCGCGCCGATGCCGGTGCCGGCATGCACGCCGTGGCCTTCGGTCAGGTTGAAGTGCAGGCCCAGGGACAGGCGCGGATGCAGGTCGGCCAGGGCCGGCGCCGCCTGCCTCCAGCGTGGCGAGGTGGTCATGCAGCTCGTGGCAGAGAGCCGGCCTTGCCGCGCCAGCTGCTGCACGGCTTCATCGACCAGGGGATGCAGCGCATAGTCGTCGGCGCACAATGCGATGGCCTTGGGGGGCTGGGCGTTCATGAAGGCTCCTTGCGTGCGGGCACGGCGAAGGCCCAGAACTTGGCGAAGACGAAGGTCCCCACGGCCACCAGCACCAGCACCAGGGCCAGGCTCCAGAAGTAATGCCAGCCCAGCCAGTGCAGGGCCACCCAGTACAGCAGCTCATTGGCGACGAAGGAGGCGCAGGCCACGGCGAAGTACCGCGCCACCACGGACCAGCCACGGGCGCCGGCCTGCACGAAGGTGAACAGCGCATGCCCGTTGTAGCTGACCACGAAGGCCACGAGAAAGGCCAGTACGTTGGCCTGCAGCGGGGCCATGCCAGCCCCTTGCACCAGCAGGGCCACCACAGCAAGGTGGGTGGCCGCCGCGCAACCGCCGACGAGCACGAACTGCAGCGCCTGCGGCAGGCGGCGCAGTTGCGCGATCACTGCATGCATGGCTACTCCCGCTGCGCCAGCGGGCTGCGGTCCTCGTCGCGTGCCAGCAGGTAGGTGGGGCGGCGCTTGACCTCGTCGTAGATGCGGCCGATGTACTCGCCCAGGATGCCGATGGACATCAGTTGCACGCCGGAGAACAGCATGATGCTGGCCGCCAGCGTGGGCCAGCCGTCCAGCGGATTGCCGAAGATCAGCGTCTCGACGGTGATCCACAGGCCGTAGAGCAGGGCCACCAGCGAGATCATGCCGCCGACGATGCTCCACACGCGCAGCGGCAAGGTCGTGAACGAGGTCAGCCCCAGCAGGGCCAGCGAGCCCAGGCGCCGGAAGTTGAAGCTGGAAGCACCTGCCGTGCGGTCCGCGGGCACGAAGGGCAGGGCAGCGGCCTTGAACCCCACCCAGGCGTACAACCCCTTCATGAAGCGGTGGCTTTCGGGCAGGGCCTTGAGCGCATCGGCCACGCAGCGGTCCAGCCAGCGGAAATCGCCAGCATTGGGCGGGATCTTCACGAGGTTGCCGGCGTTCATGAGCCGGTAGAACAGATTGGTGCCCACGCGCTTGGCGCCGCTTTCGGCCCCCCGGTCCGCGATCACGCCATAGACCATGTCGTAACCTGAGCGCCACAGCTCGCACATCTGGGGCAGCATCTGCAGCGGATGCTGGAAGTCGGCGTCGATCAGCACCACGGCATTGCCGCGCGCATGGTCGATGCCGGCCGACAGCGCCGCCTCCTTGCCGAAGTTGCGCGACAGCGCCAGATAGCGTACGGGAAGCTCCTGGGCCATGCGCAGCGCGATCTCGTGCGTGGCGTCGCGGCTGCCGTCGTTGACGACGATGAGCTCGTAGTCGGGTGTCAGCGTGCGCACCGTCGCATCGAGGGCGCGCAGGAAGGCCTCCAGGTTGCCCTCCTCGTTGTGGGCAGGCACCACGCAGCTCAGCCGCAGCGGCGGACGCGGCAGCATCCCCTTGGGCGCGGCCGGAGCGATGTCAGCATGCAATTCGGTCATAGGCCAGCATTGTCAGCGGGCTGGCCACCCCCGCGGGGCAACACGTCAAAAACCGCATAGGCATAGGGCCTGGCCAGAGGAAAGCGCCAACCCGAGCGTTGCACGGTAAGCACACGCGGCTGCGCGGGCAGGCCCAGCCCCTCCAGCCAGTCGCGGGCCTGCCGTTCGCATGCGAGCGATTGCGCGGTCGGCCCCGGCTCGCCGCTCGCGGGGCCGCGCGGGCACAGCAGCAGTCCGTTCTGGTGCTGCCAGTCCAGCGGAGCCAGCACGCGTGCGTACTCGCTGTGCGGCAGGCCGGGCACGGTGCGCAGATGCGGTTGCGCATAAAAGGACAGCATGGCGTTCTCGGCCCAGTCGCCACCCACCCATTGCAGGGCCTGGCCCGGGTGCCGCTGGCTCCAGGACTGCACGATGGCCTGCGCCGCTTCGGCCGAGGGACGGTAATAGTCCGAGCCGCTCTTGCGCGCATTGCCCCACCCCACGGCCAGCCCGACCAGGGCCACCACCGCCAGGCTGGGCCACCAGGCCCGGCCCAGCGCGGCCAGCGCCGCCTCCGTCACGGCGGGCGCCTCGATGTCCAGGTTGCGCAGCCACAGCAGCACGAAGGCATAGCCTATGGGAATGGCCCAGGGCGTGGACAGCTCCACCACGCCGGCGATGCCGAAGGCCAGGGTTGCCAGCCAGGGCATGAGCGCCAGCCAGAACAGCACGTCCGCCCTGCCCTGCCATGCCCAGCTGCGGCGCAGGAAACGCGCGCTCCAGCGCAGCCAGCCACCCCCCTGGCGGCGCGCCTGCATGAAGCCATAGACCAGGCACACGGCCAGCCAGGCCGGCAGCCAGTAGAAGATGGGCGACAGCGCGAAGCGCAGCACATAGCCCCAGACGACCCGGCCGCCCCCCTGGTCCATGGCATAGCCCAGCGTCACCCAGTGGTGGTGGGCGATCCAGGCCACGTGCGGGGCCAGGGCCAGGCCGAAGGCCAGCAGGGCCACGTAGGGCCGAGACGTCAGCAGCCACTGCCGGCCGGCCGGCGCCAGAAAGATGGGCAGCAGAAAGCCCGCGAGGAACACCCCGCTGTAGTACTTGCTGAGCATGCAGGCGGCCGAGACCACGCCCAGGGCCAGGCTGAAGGCCAGGCCGCGCAGGCCCTTTTCCTGCCAACTCGCCAGCAGCAGCGCCGCGGCCCAGGGCCACAGCGACAGCAGCTGGCTGTTGGCATTGAACTTGCCTGCCAGCGTCGTGTAGGGAAAGCACCACAGCAGCAGGGCGGCGCCCAGCGGCGCCAGGCGCACCAGCCCCAGGCGCCGGCCCAGCACATACACGCCCCAGATGCCCACGCCCACGTTGGCATAGGACAGCAGGCGGTAGAAGCCATCGCTCTGCGGAAACACCATGAACCACAGGCCGACCACCCAGGCGAAGAACGGCGGATGCTTGTGCGTCCCCAGCTGGAGCGGCTGCGACCATGCGTAGTTCTCCAGCATGTCGTTGTAGCCGTCCAGATTGCCATTGGCCAGCCAGGACACCAGGGTCCAGGCCAGACAGGCCAGGGTCACCATCCACAGCGCGCGTGCGCCTGACGTGGACGCGGGAAGCGAAGATGAGGTCATGCGGGACGTCCGCTGCAGGAAAACATGGCCGGCATTGTAGAGAGCAGACCTTTCCAATGCGCCCTCAGACAAGTTCCATGGCTTTTGCGGCAGACCGAAGATTGACAGCCTCCCCTACAAGCGGCTATGTCATCAGTGCCACCGCACCCGAAAAACTCACAAAGGCCAGGGCCGTGGAGACCAGGATGATGCGCGCCACACGCCCCCCATGGGCGCCGAAGCGCTCCGTCAGCAAAGACACATTGCTGGCGCTGGGCAGTGCCGCGAGCAGCACCAGCACCACGAGCGTCTGCCCGTCCATCGCCAGGCCCAGGGCCATGGCCGTGCGCGCGACGGCCCAGACCAGCAGCGGGTGGATGACCAGCTTGGCCATGGCGATAGGCAGGTAGTCGCGCACGGCCACGCGCTCATGGCTGTTCATCTGCGAGCGCGCCAGCACCGCGCCAATGGTGAACAGGGCCACGGGCGAGGCCGCGCCGGCCAGCATGGCCACCGTCCTGTCCAGGGGACCGGGCAAGGTCCAGCCGGCCGCCGACGCCAGGCCGCCCAGCACGATGGACCAGGGCATGGGATTGGAGACCATGCCGACCAGGGCCCTGCGCAGCGCCACCGCCATGCCATGCCCCCCCGACAGGCCCAGGCGCGACAGGGCGATGCACAGCGAGGTGGTGACCACCATGTCGATGGCCATGGTGACGATGACCGGACCTGCGGCGCGCTCGCCCAGCAAGGCCACCAGCATGGGCACGCCCATGAAGCCGGTATTGGGGAAGGCGGCCACCAGCGCCCCAAAGGCCGCATCGTTCCAGCCCACGCGCCGCAGCGTGAGCGCCACGGTCCCCCCCACCATCAGCAGCGCGCACAGCAGGTAGACCGCGGAGACGCCCACATCCAGCAGTTGGGCAATTGGCGTCTGCGCGCCGAAGCGAAACAGCATGCAGGGCAGCGCGAAATACAGGACGAAGGCATTGAGCCCCGGAATCGCCGCCTGCGGCAGCACGCCGCGCCAGGTGGCGGCGAAGCCGCAGGCCACGAGCGCGAAGAAGGGGAAGGTGATCAGCAGGACGGACAGCACGCGGCGATTCTGGCAGCAAGCTGCCACAAACACCGCGCGCCCGTGGCGCCACGGTGACGCCGGAGAAAAAAAACCTGCCGCAATGCGCTTGCGGCAGGCTGGAGCGCGGGACCGCGCGCGCTTACAGCGCCAGGTCCTTCTCGATGTCCTGCACCTTGCGGCGGGCCAGGGCCAGGTTGGAGCGGGCCTTGTCCAGCACCAGGTAGAAGAACACGCCCTCATGGGCCGCCACGGGCCGGATGATGTGGTACTGGTGGGTCAGGGTGATGAGGATGTCATCGATCGCATCGTCGAGCTTGAGCATGCGCATGGTCTTGAGCTTGGCGCGCACCACCTCGGTGTTGCCGGCCGCGGCCAGTTCCATGTCCAGGCCGGAGCCCACGCTGCCCATCAGCATGCCGCTGGTGCTGTCCACCAGGGCCGCACACAGGGCGCCATCGATGCCCAGCAGGCCGTTCAGAGAATCATGTATCGAAGCCATATGCCACCTTTTCAAATTGCGAGGGCGGGCAGTGCGATGGGCCACCGCACCCGCGCCTCGGGGGAGAAAACACCTGGAAAAATATGCGCAAGTCAGCGACGCGCCAGATCGGCGGCCACCTCGCCCGCCGCCCACAACGCGCGGCCCAGCAGGGCGCTCTGGTCCATCACCATGCACAGGATGGCCGGCTGGCTGCCGCCCACGGCCTGGAACAGCACGGTGCCCAGTTCGGTCTCGAAGGTCAGCCGCCGGCAGGACTTGTGGCCTATCTCGGTGGCCACCGCCTTGGCCATGGCCATCAGCGAACCCGCCATGGCTGACAGGCGCTCCGTGGGCAGTTCGCTCTTGACCCGCAAGGCCGTGATCTCGAAACCGTCCAGCGTGCACAGCAAGGCGATGTGCACCCCGTCCAGGGGGGCGACCACGCGGTTGAGCACATCTCTGCCAGCTTCGATCACGGAGGAGGAAATCTGGGGAAGCGTCGGTGTCTTCATGCCTGACTTTGCAAGGAAAGCAAGGAAACGAGCACCCCCAGCGCATCCAGCAGTTGTTGCCGGTCGCGGGGGTCCGCCTGGATGACAGGCACTATACCGTGACCTTTGCCCGCCAAGGCGGTGCTGAAGGCTTCCATCTGTTGTGCGCTGGCGTCACGGCAGCTGAGGACCACGACCAGGGGCTCGGCCTCCAGGCCGGCGATCTCCTGCAGCCGCTGCGCGGCGTAGTCCAGCGCGGCAGCATCGTTCAGGTCCACCATCAGCAGCACGCCCACCGAGGCGGCAAGCACCCAGCGGCGCACGAAATCGAAGCGCTCCTGCCCGGGGCTGCCCACCAGTTGAAGCCGCTCACCCCCGCCCAGATCGATCTCTCCGAATTCGGCGCCCACCGTGGTGAACGCCTTGGAATGGGCCGCCTGGTCGAGGTTGGGGACATCGGAGGCCGCCATCAGCGCTCCGCACAGGCTGCGCAGCGCCGTGGTCTTGCCTATGCCCATGGGCCCCACCAGACTCACGCGCACCAGGCCGGCCGCGGGCCGCGCCTGCATCCACTGGCTCATGCAAGGCCTCCGCGCCGGATCCAGCCGGCCAGCCTCTGCACCCATTGGCGCGGCAGGCCCGCCGCCGTGGCGGGCACCGACGCACGGCCGCGCTGCGCTGCGGCAGCATCGTCCTCGCGCGCTGGCCGCAGGCTGCACTCCAGCAGGCCCTGCAGGCGGGGGTGGCGCAGCAACTCGGCCACGGCGGCCGGCTCCATTCCGCTGTGCTCGCACAACGTGGCCACATCCATGGGACCACGACACAGCATGGCCAGCGCCCTCAGGCATTCGGAGCTGTTCCATGGCGCGGGCAGCGCCACCCAGGCCTTGAGCTGGAAACGGTAACGGCAGTCCTCGCCCTGCTGGCGCACGAGGTCCAGAGCGCGCTCCAGGGCCTGCGAGGATGCCAGCTGCTGGCGGACCTTCCAATCCATCAGGAACACGGCCGCCCTGTCCAGCATGTCGATCAGGTCGGACAGCGTGAAGTCCAGGTCCAGGTAGGTGGCCAGCCGCTGCTGTGTGCGCTCCAGATGCTGGCCCTGGGGAACGCCGCCCACATAGACCACGCAGGGCATCCACACGGCGGCCTCGGGCACGGGCAGGCTGCCATCGACGACCAGCACCTGGGCGCTGACCAGGGGAACCTGCCGCCAGCCGCGCAGCGACTTGCGCGACGCCACGGCGAACAAGGCCTCGAAACGCTGCTTGAGCGAGGGGGACCACAACTCGGCAGCCAGGCCGATCTCGTCCATTGTGCGAGTCATCTTCACCACCTCACCGGATAGGGAAACGGGGTATAGGCAAAAAATATTCATCCACCGCAATTCATTGGCGGATGCTAATATTTTCGATAGTTTTTACACATTGCTCACAAGAACAATGTGAATTTTTCTACCCCTGATGGTATTTGCCGACATCCGCGTGCCCTGCCGCGCCACGGGGATTTGTCGCCAATTTCCCAGGGGGCTTACACCTGGCTCGGTGGCCTGACACCCCGAAGCGGTATGCTCCCGCTTCCCTCACTTTCACGGTTCTCCCCGCGCAGTCGCTCCCATGTCCGCAGGACTCAATCTGGCCCAGCTCCAGGCCGTCCACTACACCGAAGGCCCCTGCCTGGTCCTGGCCGGCGCGGGCTCGGGCAAGACGCGCGTGATCACGCACAAGATCGGGCGGCTGATCGAGACGGGCATGGCCCCGCGCCGCATCGCGGCCATCACCTTCACGAACAAGGCCGCCGCCGAAATGCGTGAGCGCGCCGCCGGCCTCATCGGCCGCCAGGCCAAAGACGTGCTGGTGTGCACCTTCCACGCGCTGGGCGTTCGCATGGTGCGCGAGGACGGCCATGTGCTGGGCCTCAAGCCCCAGTTCAGCATCCTGGATGCCGACGACGTGACCGGCATCCTCAAGGACTGCTCGGGCGGCACCACCGACCTGGCCACCGCCCGCCAGTGGCAGTGGACCATCAGCAACTGGAAGAACGCCGGCTGGGACAGCCGCAAGGCGCTGGCCATGGCCCAGGACGACAACGAGCGCAGCACGGCGCTGATCATGCAGCGCTACGAGGAGCGCCTGACGGCCTACCAGAGCGTGGACTTCGACGACCTGATCGGCATGCCCATGCGCCTGCTCAGAAACCATGCCGAGGTGCGCGAGAAATGGCAGCGCCTGCTGGGCCATGTGCTGGTGGACGAGTACCAGGACACCAATGCCACGCAGTACGAGCTGCTCAAGCTGCTGGTGGGCAGCCGCGCCCACTTCACGGCCGTGGGCGACGACGACCAGAGCATCTACGGCTGGCGCGGCGCCACGCTGGACAACCTCAAGAAGCTGCCCGTGGAGTTCCCGCAGCTCAAGGTCATCAAGCTGGAGCAGAACTATCGCTCCACCTCGGCCATCCTGCGCGCGGCCAACAACGTGATCCAGCCCAACCCCAAGCTCTATCCCAAGACGCTGTTCTCCGAGCTGGGCGAGGGCGAGCCAGTGCGCATCGTGGACTGCGACACCGAGGAGCACGAGGCCGAGCGTGCCGTGGCACGCATCCAGAGCCTGCGCGCGGCCAGCAACCCGCCGCCGGACTGGAAGGACTTCGCCATCCTCTACCGCGCCAACCACCAGGCCAAGCCCTTCGAGAAGGCCTTGCGCAAGGCCAGCATTCCCTACAAGGTCTCGGGCGGCACCAGCTTCTTCGACCGCGCCGAGATCAAGGACCTGTGCGCTTGGTTCCGGCTGTGGATCAACAACGACGACGACCCGGCCTTCCTGCGTGCCATCGGCACGCCCAGGCGCGGCATAGGCCACACCACGCTGGGCAAGCTCGGGGAGTTCTCGTCCCAGCACAAGCTCAGCATGTTCGGCGCCCTGTTCTCCCACATGCTGGAAGCGGCCCTGCCCAGGAAGGCCCACGACAGCCTGCTGGAATTCGGCCGCTACATCAACGACCTCGAATACCGCGCGCGCCACACGCTGGGCGCCGAGCAGTCTCGCGGCTTCATGCTCGACTGGCTCAAGGAGATAGGCTACGAGCAGTACCTCTACGATAGCGAGGACAGCGAATCCGTGGCCGCCGCGCGCTGGAGCAACGTGCTGGAGTTCTGCGACTGGATGGCCCAGCGCGCGGGAGGCCAGATCGAGGATGCGGCGGGCACGACCACGCACACCGAGGTCAAGAGCCTGCTCGAGGTGGCACGCAACATCGCCCTGCTGTCCACCATCAGCGAGCGCGAAAAGGAGCAGGACATGGTCATCCTGTCCACGCTGCATGCCTCCAAGGGCCTGGAATGGCCGCATGTGATGCTGGTCGGCGTGACCGAGGGCATGCTGCCCTTCAAGCTCGACGACGACGATGGCCGCCAGCAAAAGGTCAGCGACGAGACGGCCCAGCGTCTGCAGGAAGAGCGCCGCCTCATGTACGTGGGCATCACGCGCGCCCGGCGATCGCTGGCCGTGAGCTGGACCAAGCGCCGCAAGAAGGGGCGCGAGATGGTCGCCACCCTGCCCAGCCGCTTCATCAAGGAAATGGGCCTGGACGCCGCCACCTCGCGCGAAGACCCGCGCGAGAAGCTGCGCCAGCTGCGCGCCGAATTCGCGCGCAAGGCCCAGCAGCCGACACCAGCCGACTGAACCACGAGACCACCTCCACACCATGCGCCTGCACCGCACTGCCTGCACCCTGGCCCTCATGGCCGCATCCACCTTCCTGCTGCCCGGCGCACATGCCGAACAGCCCGCCGCCCGCATTCCCGGCAAACCCGTTGAACAGCCGCCCGCCAAGGCCACGGAGAAAGCCGCCGACAAGGCGGCCTGCCCCTTGAACGCCGACATGAGCGATGCCCAGTTGCTCGGCGAATGGACAGGCTCCGTCGAGGGCCTGCCCCAGGCCGTGCGCCTGCGGCTGGACACCCACCCCAGGTGGAAAGGCTCGGTCAAGGGCACGATCGAGCGCGCGGGCGCCAGCCGCCCCATGGTCGGCGATGTCGCCGACGGCGAGGTGACGCTGGAGGAAAGCGCCGATGGCCAGCGCATCACCGCCACCTGGCTGGGCGACGTGGTCGAGGGCAGTTGTGCCCGCGAGATACGCGGTGACTACATCGAGGGCGAGGATGCTCCGCGCCGTCCCTTCGTGCTGCGCAAGGTCAGCCCCTGAGAACACGGCCCAACACAGGAAACCATCCATGAAGAACGTCACGCACCTGGATCGCCGCAAGCGCCTGCCCGGCGCCCCTGCCCCCTCGCAATGGGCCCTGGCCCTGGGCCTGTGCGCCGCACCCTGGCTAGGCGCACAGGCGCAGACCGCGCCCCGCCCCCTGCCCGAGGACGCCTGGCGCCAGTGCGCCGCCACCACGGACAACCAGTCCCGCCTGGCCTGCTTCGACGCCTGGGCACAGCAGCAGCAACCGCTGACCGCGCCGCCGGCCACCGGCTGGAGTGCTCCGGCCGCCAGCGCTGCAGCCGATCCTGGCGCCCTGCCCACGCCCGCCCCCGTGGTGACAGCCGACAGCGGCCAGGGCCTGGCGCTGCCCACCACCCCCACCAACGGCGGCTGCCGCGACCCGCGCTACAGCGAACTGTCGCGCTACTTCGAGCTGGAACCGGGCAGCGACTGCGGCACCTTCAGCTTCCGCGGCTATCGGCCCATGTCCGTGTCCGTGGTGACGGCCGACCATGTCAACCGGCAGCCCACCACGCCCGGCAAGGACCCTGCGCAGCCGCAGCCCTACAAGACCGAGGAAATGCGCGTGCAGCTGTCGGTGCGCACCAAGGTCGCCCAGGGCCTGCTGACCGGCAGCACCTCGGCGGGCAAGGACTCGCTGTGGGTCGGCTACACCCAGCAGTCGTACTGGCAGCTGTTCAGCCCCGCCATCTCGCGGCCCTTCCGCAACACGGACCACGAGCCCGAGATCTTCTACGTCTACCCCACCGATGCCCGGTTGCCCTTCGGCTGGCGCTGGCGCTACAGCGGCGTGGGCCTGGCGCACCAGTCCAACGGCCAGAGCGATCCGCTGTCGCGCAGCTGGAACCGCTGGTATCTGATGACCGGCTTCGAGCTGGACAACCGGTGGCAGCTGCACGCCAAGGCCTGGCAGCGCATCCGCGAAAGCGCCGAGCATGACGACAACCCGCGCATCCAGGACTACATAGGCCGGGGCGAAGTGAAGCTGGGCTGGAACGTCAATGCGCAGAACTACCTGGGCTTCACGGCACGCGGCTCCCTGGGCCAGGGACGCGGCTCCGGCCGCATCGAATGGCTGCGCACGCTAGGCGAAGGATGGAACGGTGGCAAGAGCAATTTGCGCCTGCATGTCCAGCTTTTCAGCGGATACGGTGACAGCCTGATCGATTACAACTACAAGCGCACCGTGCTCAGCGTGGGCTTCAGCCTTCTGGACTTCTAGCAGGCCCGCCCTCGCGGGCACGCTTTGCCGCTTGCCCTTCGCCGGGAAGCCCCGCCCCGCTGGCTGCATTGCCAGTGGCGGGGGCCATGCGTCAGAATGCGCCGATGCCCCGGGCCTATCCAGGCAGGCCCGGAAACCGCCCCAGAACGAACCCCGGAGGTCCGCCATGGATTTGCAATACCAGCTCAAGTCCGGCAGCTACTGCCTGTACGACATGCGCGAGACGCCCAGTGCCATCACGGGCGAGCGCCGCTGCCGGCTCAGGACCGAGCTGGTGGCCATCGCCTTCGACCTGGTCACGGGACAGGTCCACGAGCATGGCTCGCCCACCCGCATCCATGCATGGGCGCTGTGCACGCGGCGGCGCCTGCGCGCAGCCGGCGACTGGGAGCAGGCCGACAGCATCGTCGTGGTCTCGGGCCCGTTGCCCGTGGACGAGATCAACAAGTGCCTGGGCATACGCGGCTACTGCCGCCGCATGTTCCAGCGCCTGTCCAGCCTGCCGCACGGCAAGATGCAACACCCTGCCCATGGCGCCTACGCCGGCCGGCACCAGGGGCAGCAGCGGCGGGCCGCCTGAAGGCATCGGCACCTTTCCTGCTCATTCCAGATCCGGCTCCTCGTCCTCGTCGCGGGGCTCCGCATGCTTGACGATGGTCACGGGCAGCGGGCTGTTGCGCGCCACCTCCCGCGAGACCGAGCCGATCAGCACCCGCCGCAGCCCGCCCTGGCCCAGGGCGCCGATGATGATCTGCTCGCAGCCCGTACTGTCGGCGATGTCGGCCAGCACCGCCGCGGGCTCGCCCAGGCCGATCTCCACCTCATGGGAAATGCCCGCCGCCTGCACCAGGGCGACGGCCGAAGCCACCAGATGCGTGCCGGCTTCCACGCTGGCGGCGGCGATCATGTCGGAGTCCTGCGTTGCCAGCTCGAACAGCGAGGCCTCCTGCTGCACATGGGCCAGCACGAAATGGGCCTGCAAGCCCTGGCGCACCAGGGAAATCGCGTGGCGCACGGCGTCGAGCGAGGGCTCGGAGCCATCGACGGCAATCATGATCTTCAGCATGTGGACCTCCTTGTTCTGATGAGAATGGCGAATCACGTTGCATCGCAGTGTAGACCCCGGCAGGCCATGCCGGACGGACGTCGGGGGCAGCCGCGGCGCGTCCGACACGCGGATGCGCCCATCTGGGACAATGGAGGGCTATGCTGCAATTCGACCTGCTCAAGACCGATCCCTCCAGCCACGCGCGCCGCGGCCAGCTCACGCTCAACCACGGCGTGGTGCAGACTCCCATCTTCATGCCGGTGGGCACCTATGGCACCGTCAAGGGCGTGATGCCGCGCAGCCTGCAGGAAATGGGCGCGCAGATCATCCTGGGCAACACCTTCCACCTGTGGATGCGCCCGGGGCTGGACATCATGCAGAGCTTCGGCGGCCTGCACGGCTTCGAGAAGTGGGACAAGCCCATCCTCACCGACTCGGGCGGATTCCAGGTCTGGAGCCTGGGCGCCATGCGCAAGATCACCGAGGAAGGCGTGCACTTCGCCAGCCCCGTCAACGGCGACAAGCTGTTCATGTCGCCCGAGGTCAGCATGCAGATCCAGACGATCCTGAACTCGGACATCGTCATGCAGCTCGACGAATGCACGCCCTACGAGACCAACGGCCACAAGACCACCGAGGCCGAGGCTCGCAAGAGCATGGAGATGAGCCGCCGCTGGGCCAGGCGCTCGCGCGACGAGTTCGAGCGCCTGGGCAACCCCAACGCGCTGTTCGGCATCGTGCAGGGCGGCATGTACGAGAACCTGCGCGAGGAATCGCTGCAGGCCCTGGTCGAGATGGACTTCCCCGGCTATGCCGTGGGCGGCGTCTCGGTGGGCGAGCCCAAGGACGAGATGCTGGCCATCATGGCCCACACGCCCCACCGCCTGCCGGCCCACAAGCCGCGCTACCTGATGGGCGTGGGCACGCCCGAGGACCTGGTGCAGGGCGTGGCCGATGGCGTGGACATGTTCGACTGCGTGATGCCCACGCGCAATGCGCGCAACGGCACCATCTTCACGCGCTATGGCGATCTGAAGATCCGCAATGCACGCCACAAGACCGACCACCAGCCGCTGGACCCCAGCTGTACCTGCCACGCCTGCGCCGGCGCCAGCGGCGTGAGCTGGGAGCAAGGCGGGCGCGACGGCTTCTCCCGCGCCTACCTGCACCATCTGGACCGCTGCGGCGAGATGCTGGGCCCCATGCTCACCACCATCCACAACCTGCACTACTACCTGAACCTGATGCAGGAAGTGCGCAACGCGCTGGAGGCAGGCAGCTTCGGCGAGTTCCGGGCACGGTTCAAGGCGGACCGCGCGCGCGGCGTCTGACGCAGGTGCCGGCCCGCTCTCAGGTTGCCAGGTCCTTGAGCGACCAGGACACGCCGGTCTCGAAGCCGGCCCGCATATCGTCGGCCATGCGTTCCAGTTCATCGAGGAACAGACGCATGGCCGCCGCCTTGGCGTAGCCGGTTCGCTGGTACAGGCAGCTGGGCAGCTGCGCGCCCGCATCGTGCAGTGCGCGCCAGACCAGTCGGCCGGCCGCCACATCCTCGGCCACGTTGTCGGGCACCAGAAACCCCAGGGCCATGCTGCCGGCCACCAGGCGCCGCACCATGGGCACGGAACTGGTCTCCACCAGCGGCCGCTGCGCATGCAGGGCCGCGCTGTCGATGTTCTCCAGCATGCTGCGCAGCTCCATGCCGGGCGCCATCATGATCAAGGGATAGTCCCCGCAGTCGCGCAGCCGCAGCAGGCGCGGCCGCGTGCTCAGCGGGTGCCCGGGCGCCATCACCGCGCCCAGCGGCTGGGGCCAGGCCCGCACCTCCTGCACGCCGGGCGGCGGCGGCCGGCGCAGGCAATAGGCCACATCGATCTCGCCCTGGGCCACGCCACGCAGCAATTCCTCGCCCGTGCCCGAGCGCACGCTGAAGGTGATGCCCGGATAGCGCGCATGCAGGCTGGCGATGACCATGGGCAGCAGGTACTCGGCCGTGGCATGCGACACGCCCACGCGCACATGGCCCCGGCGCAGGGCGCGCAGGTCCTCGACCTGGGCCAGTGCATTGTCGAAGTCGCGCTGGCTGCGCCGCACGGCGGCCAGCATGAGCTCGCCCGCCGTCGTCAGCTGCATGCCGCGCGGCAGGCGGTCGAACAGCGGCACGCCGACCTGGGCCTCCAGGTTGAGGATCTGCTGGTTCACGGCCGCCGCCGTCAGGTGCAAGGTGACCGCCGCCTTGCGCACCGAACCGCGGCGCGCCACTTCATCGAAACAGCGAAAGGCCTGTGAGATTGCCGGCATGGGCGCGAGTGTAAATTTTTTTCTTACGCCTCATCCAAAACAAACAGCTATTCCTGACGCTGGCAACTGCCTAGAGTGGCGTGCATTCCCCGTACCGCTTTGAAAGCAAGCCCATGGCCAGCACCGTAGACCAAGTCACCCAGCGCCGCCGAGGCGTCGGCCTCATCGCCCATGACCCGACCCTGTCGGCCGGCGGATACACCCTGATCGCGCCACAGACGGCCGACGGCCGTGTCTATCTGATCGATACCGAGGGCCGCGTGGCCCACGAATGGAAGCTGCCCGTGCGCGCAGGCCGCCATGCCGTGATCCTGCCCAACGGCAACCTGGGCTACAACGGCAACCATCCGCGCTCGCCCGACCGCTATGCGCCCTGGTCCATGTGGCATGGCGGAGATTTCTACGAGGTCACGCCCGATGGCGAGATCGTCTGGCGCCACGAGGACCCGGACCACCACCACGACGCCCAGTGGCTGCCCGACGGCCACCTGCTGTATGCCGCCTGCGCACCTGCCCCCGAAGGCTTTGCCCGCCGCGTGCCCGGAGGGACCGCCCACAGCCCCGACGAAGTCATGTACGGCGACGTGATCCGGGAAGTGGACCGCGCCGGCCGCCTGATCTGGGAGTGGAAGGCCTGGGAGCACCTGGACCCGGAGGCATTTCCCATCCATCCCGGCTTCGGCCGCTACCACTGGCCCCTGGTCAACGGCCTGGGCGTCATGGCCGACGGCAGCGTGCTCATGAGCCTGCGCACCACCTCCGGCATCATCGGCGTGGACCGGGCCAGCGGCGCGGTGACGCTGCACATCCCGCCTTCGGTGGTCTCGCACCAGCATGCGCCCGTGCCCCTGGCCAACGGCCATATCCTGGCCTTCGACAACGGCAACTTCCGCGAGGGCGCCCATGTGGCCTTCTCGCGCGTGGTGGAGATCGACCCGGTTGACCACCGCATCGCCTGGAGCTACCAGGACGAAATGGTCAACGCCTTCTACACGGCCTTCATGGGCAATGCCCAGCGGCTGTGGAACGGCAATACCCACATCACGGAATCGGCCACGGGCCGGCTGTTCGAGGTCACACCCGCGGGCGAGGTGGTCTGGGAGTACATCCTGCCCTGGTTCGCCGAGTACCCTGATGCCGCCGCGCGCCGCACCGGGCCTGGACGGCTCAACAGCGTGTTCCAGACCTGGCGCTACCCGTCCGGGCAACTGCCCTGGCTGCATGCATCGCGGAGGAGCGCATGAGCCTGCGACGCCGGCAACTGGCCCCCCTGGCTGCCTGGATGCTGGGTACGCCTCTGCTGCCCCCATCCGCCCGGGCCTCCACGGCAGCACCCGATGCCTGGCCCGCCCAGCCGCTGACGGTGGTCGTTCCCTTCTCGCCGGGCGGCAGCGTGGATGTGGCAGCGCGCCTGGTCATGCCACTACTGGCCGAGCGGCTGGGCCAGCCCGTGGTCATCGAGAACACCGTGGGCGCCTCGGGCACCATCGCCACACAGCGCGTCATCAAGGCCCGTCCCGACGGCCACACCCTGCTGTTCGGCGTGGCCAGCTGCGTGCTCATCGCCCCGCTGGTGTCCCCGCAGCGCTTTCGCTATGACGGCCTGCGGGAGCTGCTGCCCGTGGCCCCCGTCGCCGCATCGGCCTTCGTGCTGGCAGGCCGCCCCGACCTGCCGGCCACATCGGCGAAAGAGCTGATCCGGCTGTCGCGCCAGCAAGCCGGCCAGTTGACCATCGGCACCGATGGCGTGGGCACCAGCCTGCATTTGGCCGCTGAAATGCTCCAGCAGCAGGCAGGACTTGCGTGGACGCACGTGCCCTACAAGTCGGGCCCGCAGGTGCTGACCGAACTGGCGGGAAGCCAGATCGACCTGGCCCTGCTGCCCGTGGCCCTGGCACAGTCCTTCGTGCGCGAAGGCAAGGTCCGGGGCCTGGGCGTGACCTCGCGACGGCGTGCCGCCACCCTGCCACGCACGCCCAGCCTCTCGGAGACACCCCCCTGGCAGACCTACGAAGTCGAGGCCTGGCAAGGCCTGCTGTTGCCTGCCCGCACCGATGCACGCATCGCCGGGCGCCTGGCGCGCGAGGTCGCCGCCGTACTGGCCGATCCCGCCCTGGTGCGCAAGCTCGCGGAGGCCGGCTTCCAGCCCATGGCCATGGCGCAGGACCGGTTCATCGCCCATCTGGAGCACGAAAGGCAACTGCTGGAGCAGGCCGTGCGGGCCGCCCAGATCCGCAGCGACGGCTAGAGCGTGTCACGCGCCAAGGCCTGCGGCGCATCGTCCGGCCTGCCGAATACCAGGCAGGCCATCTGCACCAGCGTCCTGCCATCTCCCCAGGGAGATGGTCCATGCGCCATCGCGGGCTGCGGACGCAGCCTGAAGACCCCCTGGGAGCCGCGGCCCTGGCCCTGCATCTGGAAGTTCGCGCCCTCCAGGCAGCAGCCCACCCGCAGGCCGGGCGCCGGCTCATGGGTGATGGTGCGCAGCCCGGACATGGCATGCAGCAGCGCATCGGGCTCGGGCATCACCGTCTGCACGATGCTGCCATCGACATGCTCGACCTGGATGGAGCGGCCTGCCAGCCCCTGGCCCGGATAGAGGATTTCCAGCCCGGCCCCGGCGCTACCGCCGCGCCCGATACCTCCACGCGTGCAAGCCCATGCGGCCAGGTTCAGGCCGTGGGCGGTGCCCAGGATGCGCACCCGCCAGGCCAGGCTGCGCCCCTCGCAGACCGAAACCGCATCGCAGAAGACCTCGAAGCGGCCCACCTCCTGGCGGACATCGATGTCACCCGGCTCGGCCATGCACTTCTCGCCCTCTCCGTCCCGCACCACGAAAGCCAGGGAACGCAGGATCTCGATGCCCCCGTAGCGGACATGGCGCAGGCCACCGCCCGCCAGTTCCGCACGCAACGGCCCTGCCTGCAAGGGCCGCGGCGCGGACAAGTCCCGAGCAAGGCCCGCCATGCCGGCCCCATGGGCCGGTCCATCGGTCATTTCAGCTATCTGATGATTCATGTGCATCCCCCATCGTCCTGAGCATGGTGGTGGATGCTATGGAGGTTCCAGGCGTTTGAATAACGATGTTTTCTGGCCAATCTCGTGATTTGAACTGACAGATCGGCCTGCAGACCCTGTCAGGCCGGACTTCCCCCCCGGGGGCGGTTCGGGCATGGTGCAGTTGCGCCCCGCTGCCTTGCCACGGTACAGCGCGGCATCGGCTCGTGCGATCGTGGTCTCCACCGACTCTCCCGCCCGGTACCGGGCCAGGCCCAGCGTGCAGGTGACCTGCGCCCCCTTGCCCAGGGTCTGCTCCCACGGCGCCTGTGCAATGCATCGACGCAAGCGCTCCAGCAGCTCGCCGGCGCGGTCCAGATCGGTGTCCGGTAGCACCATCAGGAACTCCTCCCCGCCATAGCGGCCGATGCCGTCGCTGGCACGCAGCTGCGAAGTCAGCAGCGTTCCGAAGGCACGCAGCACCCGGTCGCCGCCCTCGTGGCCGTAACGGTCATTGATCTGCTTGAAATGATCGATGTCCAGCAAGGCCACGCACAGCGACAAGCCGCCCTGCTGCGCCGCGCTGCACGCTTCGTGCAGCCGCTCCATCACGCCGCGGCGGTTGCTGACACCCGTCAGCTCGTCATGGCGCAGCAGGGCCTGGATCTGTGCCAGGGCCGTGGCCAGCTTGTCGTTGGCCACCCCCAGCCGGTACTGCATGCTGCGAAAGAAGGTGGCCTGCACGCTGCAACGCACCACGGAGCCCAGCACCACGCCGATGGCCAGCACCTGGCCCGCCGGTGCGTCGGTGGTCATTCGCATCTGTGGCCCCCTCCAGCAGATGATGGAACCCACGGCGACGAGCGTGGCTATCCAGGTCAGCCAGAAACTGGTGCGGCTGCGCGCGAGAAAGCCGTCGGCACTGAAGGCGATCAGCATCACCATGGCCTGGAACGCCAGTGCCGGAGCCGCTATCACCAGGCCCAGCACCCCGATGATGGACACCAGCTGGTGCGTGAGGAACATGCCGGGATCGCGCCGCGTATGGCACCAGTCGCTGGCATAGGCCCAGGTGATGAAGCCCATGCCCATCGCCACCCACAGGCCATAGCACAGCACCGCGGGCCAGGGCGCGTACCCGGCCCAGGCATGGCCCACGAACAGCGAAAAGGCATAGGCGTGGCTGACCAGCACGGACACATGCAGCTGCCAGGTCCGTCGCTTCCAGCGCTGCAGCTGCTGCGCTTCGTCCACCAGGGACGAAGCCGGCCTGGGGCCCCACAGGAGACGGTCCGGGAAATTCCGGGAAATGGAGGAAAGCACGGGCATGCGATGAAGCGCGGCGGGCCGGCGGCCCCGATGGGCGCCCATTGTGACCGCATCCGGGAAATCCCGTAGATCCGGTCTGCCAAGCCTAGGAGGTACGCGGCGGCCGGACATCCTCGGCCACCACGATCTGGTTGCGTCCGCTGGCCCGGCCGTGCATCAGCGCCATCTCAGCGCGCTGCACCAGCCGCTCGGAGGTTTCCCCCGCCTGGAACTCCGCCACGGCCAGGGTCAGTGTCAGCGGATCCCTGTCGGGGTCCGGCACGGGAGCCTCGCTCCAGTGCTGCTGCCGAACGCCTTCACGTACCCGCTGCAGGGCCCAGACGGCCTGGACCGATGCGGTATCGGGCATCACCAGCATGAAGGTATCGTCTCGGTAGCGACCTACGCCATCCACGGCACGCAGATGGGTGACCAGCAGGCCGCTGAGCATGAGCAGCACCCGGTCCTGCAGCGAAGGCCCCTTGGGCGGCCGGTGCGCGCCGGCGCGCTCCACCCAGGGGTCCAGTTCCAGCAGGACCACGCAGAACGGCTCCGGCTTGCGTGCATGGCGCTCGCGCAGTCCGTCCACAGCGTCCATGAGCCGCGAGAAGTTGGCCACGCCCGTCAGCGTGTCGCGCCCCGTGGGCAATTGCAGCGTGCTCACGCGCGCCTGCAACTGCTGCACGTCCTCGGCCAGTTGGCCGCAGTAGCTGGACAGCTGGGCCAGTTCCCGTCCATAGTGGCGCTGCATGCGGTGCAGCGCCTGCCACAGGGCCAGGGCATGCACCGCCAGCGGCAGCATCACGCTGACCATCCACAAGATGCGTGCGGCCACCGAGCCCGGAGCCATCTGCGGCATGGGCCTGGCCACGACCACGGCGCAGAGGATGGCGAGCATGGCGCACAGCAATACCACCTGCGCGGCGGGAAGGTGCAGTGCCTGCTCGCGCTCCCCATCCCAGGGCAGCCAGGCAATGGCCGCCAGCCACATGAGGGCGGATGCCCAGGCCAGGGAAGGCTGCCAGGCGGCCAGCAGCAGGGCCGTCGTGGCCTGGATCCAGCCATGGCCGCGCAGCACGCCGGTCAATGGCAGCCGGACCACATGGCAGCGGACGATCCAGGACAACCCGGCCAGCGCCGACAGTCCCGCATAGGCCGCCCAGGCCTTCCACGAGGCAGGGCCGAAGGCCACATGGCAGGCCAGCAGGGCCGCGCCAGCGGCCCAGGCCAGCAGGGGAGGAACATGCGCAGCCGCCGTGGATGGCGGTGGGGCGGGCTGCGCCGACATGTGTGTTGCGATCTCCGGCATCTGGCGTGACATGGCTTCCTCGCTGAAGACGGGTCTGCGCCCCGGCCGAGCGCGCATGCCATGGTGTACCACAATCCCGCGCCGCTTCAATGGCCTTTGCAGGCCTGCGCCGCCTCAACCCGGTGCCGGCCGGGCAACCTGTTGCGCAGGCTGTACTCCGCGCGTGGCAGAGTCGCCACCCGCCTGCGCGCCGCAGCTGTGGCAAAAGCGCACGAACGCGCTCTTGCGGGTCCCGCAGCCGCCACACCGGTCGAACAGGCCGATGCCGCAATGGGGGCAGAAATCGATGGAGCCATCCTTCAGGTCCACGGGACGCTCGCAGCCCGGGCACACGCCCTTGGCCAGCCGTGCCAGCGCCACGTCATAGCCCAGCTCCTGGCGTCGCTGTGTCTCGGGCAGTGACTCCTGCTGCCTTTGCCGCTCCAGGTAGCGGTTCAGCCCCAGGATGGCTGCGCGCCCCAGCAGCACCGTCACCACGATGCCGACGATGTAGCGCACATAGCCGCCATAGTCGGGCAGGTAGGGGACCAGCTCCACGAAGAAGGCGAACAGCGCAAAGAAGATGAACCCCCAGACGAAGGGCCACCATGTGCTCTTGCGCTGCCTGGCGAACAACCAGCCGGCCACCAGCAGCAGCGGCAGGGTCAGCGCCAGCCGGTACAGGAAGACGCGCAGCTCGATGGCCCGCATCTCCTTGCGCCATGCCTCGCCGGCACCGTCGCGCAGCCCATCCCACTGCCGGTTCGCCGCATCCAGGCGCTGGCGGGCCCGCAGGCTGGCATCCTGCAATTGCTCCACGGATGCGCGTGCCGTGTTCTCCTCCTGCTTGATGGCATCCAGGACCTGGGTGCGCGACAGCAGTTCCGTATCCTGTTCCGGCCGGGCGGTAGCGCGGCGCGTGGCCACCCAGTTGTCGAAGGTCTCGCGCGCCGAGCGGTAGCGCGCCTGCGTGGCCTGGTACTTCAGGCGGGCGTTCTCCAGCGCCGTCTCCGCCTTGTCATGGTCCGCATCGGCGGCCTTGATCTCGGCCTTCACGGGCTCGGCCGCGCCAGGCGCGATGAAGTCCTCCACCGTGCGCGGCGACTCGACCTGGGGCAGGTCGCCCACCACCAGGCCGCCCAGGCCGATCAGAAAGGACGCGAACACCACCGCCACCAGCCACAGGCCGCGGCGGAACCATTTTTCGGGCAGACGCAAGGCCTTGCTCATGGGATGACTCCTGTTTCAATGCCCTGCGGCACCCCCGGGGCCGCAGGTGGTTTCGCGGGGGCTCAGGGCAGCTTGCGCACCGGGCCGGCGAGCTGGCTGCGCTGCAGCCACTGGGTCACCGACTCCACGGTCACGGTCTCTATGCGGCTGGCATAGCGTTTATCGTTGGGATGGTCGTCGAAGGCGATGTTGGCCGCCGTCACGCGCCCTCCCAGCCGGCTCAGCGCACGGATGACCAGCACGCCGGGCTCATAGCCCTTGAACTGCAGCCAGGCCTGGGCCTGCTCGCGCCGCTGCACCGTGGCCGGCTCCATGGCGGCGGCCAGGGTCTCGGTCGCCCACTGGTTGGACTGCTGGTAGCGCTGGCCCCAGGCGTAGCTGACCATGCTGTAGGGCTCGTGCTGCAATCGCAGCACGGTCTGCGGCTGGGTCAGGAAGGTCCACAGCGCCTGCTGCACGGCAGGCGTGGGCACCTGGATGCCGGCCTCATGGCGCCACAGGTCATCGAGAAAGAACTCGCCCAGGCCCTGGCGGTAGACATGGCCGCCGGCCGTGCCGCACTCGTTGAGCTTGTGCGCCACGCGCCAGGGGCCCTCGGGTGTCCTGTACGCCCAGCCATAGTGCGAGTAGTAGAGGTCGTACTTGCTCAGGTCCTGGCCCACGCGCGCCAGCAGCACGACACGGGTGCCGTTCTTCGCGTACTCGGCATCCAGCGCCTGCGACGTGCGCTGGGCCAGGTCCAGACCCTGCTGCAGGGACTGGGGCGTGAGGGGCTTGTCCTCGCAGCTGCGGCCCGCATGGGCCGTGCCCAGCGCGGCGGCCAGCAGCAGGCCCAGGCAGACAGGGCGGGCGGAGGGGGTCATCGGTCGCATGGCGGGCATCACAGTCGTTCGTTGTGCAGCAGGGCCTTGCCCATCTCGTTCGGGATGAAGGCCAGGACCTTGCCGGCGGCCGAGAGGATGGTGCCCGCGCCAATCACGCTGCAGGCCACCACCGTGCCCACGGCATAGGCCGATGCGGACGCGCCACGCCCCACCACCTCCACGCTGGCCTGGGCACCGTCGGAGGCGCGTTCCAGCAGATAGACCGTGCCCGTGGCCGAGGCCTGCACGGCCTTCACGGTCAGCACCGCGCCCCCCACCGACAGCGCCGCGGGCACGGCCACCACGGCGCCGGCGGCCGTCGATGCCACCGAAGCCGTGCCCACCACGGAGGCCACGGGCAGCATGGACAGCGCGACCGAGGCCTCGCTGTGGGCATGGGCCGGTGCCGCGGCCAGGGCGGCGCACAGCGCGCCGGCGGCCAGCAGGGCACGCGGCAGGCGGGCGAAAACGGACGGATCGATCATCATTGCCTGGACTCCTGGAAATTCGGGGAAAGCCGTGGTCATCACTCGGCGTCGACCGGCTGCGAGACTTCGCGGCGGCCCTGCATGCGGGCCTGGGACAGATCGGCCTCGTGGCGGTCGCGCAGCATCTTGGCCAGCGTGAAGGCGGTGGTGATCAGATACAGCCAGCTCACGCCCAGGAAGGCCTTGTAGGTCACGTTGATGTCCATGCTCAGCAGGCCCCAGCCCGTCAGCGCCATGGACACGGCAAAGCCGCCCCAGACCACCAGTTTCCACAGGGGGGTGTCGCCGGCCGCGCGGCGGCTGCCCTCGCTGTCACGCACGAACTTGGCCAGCACGAAGGCGGCCGAGAGGCAGAACACATAGCCCATCACCATGAAGGCCCGCTCCAGCTGCTCGCCCGGCAGCCAGGCCAGGCCGACGGCGCACAGGAAGACCGCGATGCCGAACGAAATCCAGACCTGGAGCTGCCAGGCACGGGTATCACGCTGAACGACGATGGGAGAAGAGGACATTTGCCGAGGCGCCCCTCAAGGGCATTGGTTGAACACGGAACGCATGGTGCCCAGACGTAACTTGCGTGTCTGCATTGAACAGTAACAGTGGCTGCTCGCAGGACATCAAGTATCAAAGTACGATACTTTTCAAGTTTCGAAGCGTTGTTTACAGCCCACCAGTGCGTTCTGATGCCACCCTGCCGGTCCGGCGCCTCGGCGACAGCGTGCGGACGAGAGGCCCCGGAAAATGCCGCCAACCGTGCTGCGACACGGCCTCCTGCCCACTTTTGCGGCCAGAACAGCGGAGACCTCCATGACCAAACCCTTTGACCTCGTCGTCCACGGCGCCACCGGCTTCACGGGCCGGCTGGTGGTCGAATACCTGCTCAGGCGCTACCCGGCAGGCAGCGGCCTGCGCTGGGCCATGGGTGGGCGCAATGCCGGCAAGCTCGCCGCCGTGCGCGACGAGCTGGGCGCGCCGGCCGATACCCCGCTGGTCGTCACCGACACCGCCAACCCCGCCAGCCTGCAGGCGCTGATGGACCAGACCCGCCTGGTGCTGACCACGGTGGGGCCCTACCAGCTGTACGGCAACGCGCTGGTGGCCGCCTGCGCCCGGACCGGCGTGGACTATGTGGACCTGTGCGGCGAGCCCGCCTGGATGCGCCGGATGATCGACGCCCATGAAGCCGAGGCCCGGGCCAGCGGCGCTCGCATCGTGTTCTCCTGCGGCTTCGACTCCATTCCGTTCGACCTGGGCGTGTTCATGCTGCAAGGCGAGATGAAGGCCCGCTTCGGCCATCCGGCCAGCCGCGTGCGCGGCCGGGTGCGCAAGATGAAGGGGACGTTCTCCGGCGGAACGGCCGCAAGCCTCAAGGCCACCATGGCCGCCGCCGCCTCCGATCCCGGCGTGCTGGAGCTGCTGCGCAATCCTTTCTCGCTGACGCCTGGCTTCGAGGGCCCGCGCCAGCCCTCGGGCAACAAGCCCATGGTGGATGAAGCCCTGGGCCTGTGGGTCGCGCCCTTCGTGATGGCGGCGATCAATACGCGCAATGTGCACCGCTCCAACCTCCTGCTGGGCCATGCCTATGGCGCCGACTTTGTGTACGACGAAATGATGGTGACCGGCGCCGGCGAGAAGGGCGAGGCCCTGGCCAACGCCGTGGCGGCCGACAGGTCGCTGGGCTCGGACAGCGGCCCCAGGCCGGGCGAAGGCCCCTCGCGCGAGGAGCGCGAGTCCGGCTTCTACGACGTGCTGTTCCTGGGCACGGATGCGGCCGGCAACAGCCTGCGCGTGGGCGTCAGGGGCGACCGCGATCCGGGCTATGGGTCGACCTCGAAGATGATCACCGAGGCCGCCGTCTGCCTGCTCCAGGATGCTACCGACACCCCCGGCGGCATCTGGACCACCGCGCCGGCCATGGGCGACGCGCTGATCGCACGGCTCAAGGCCAGCGCCGGCCTGAGTTTCACTGTCGAGGATTAGGCCGCCAGCAGCCGCATCACGCGCTCGCGCAGCAGTGCGGGCTGCACCTCGGACTGGGCCATGGGCTGGCCCACGTTCAGTCCCACGCGGTTGAACATGCCGCGCCGGAAGGGCCGTACCATGGCGCCGCCCTGCTCGATGCGGCTGAAGTACGACCCCCAGAGGTTGGTCAGCGCCATGGGGATCACGGGGACCTGCAGGCCCTCGGCCTGGGCGCGCTCGACGATCTTCATGATGCCGCCCCGGAACTCCTGCAGCTGCCCGTCGCGCGTGATGCCGCCCTCCGGGAAGATGGCCAGCAGATCCCCTTCGCGCAGCACCTGGGCGGCGCGCTCGAACGCGGCCTCGTAGGTGGCCGCATCCTCCTTCTGGGGCGCCACGGGAATCGCCTTGGCCAGGCGGAACAGCCAGCCCAGCACCGGCACGCGGAAAATGCGGTGGTCCATCAGGAAATAGATGGGCCGGGGACTGGCGGCCATGAGCAGCACCGCGTCGACGAAGCTCACATGATTGCAGGCCAGGATGGCCGCACCCGTGGCCGGAATATGCTCGTCGCCCCGGACCTTGAAGCGGTAGACGAAGCGCGAGGCCACCCAGGCCACGAAGCGCAACAGGTACTCGGGCACCAGCAGGAAGATGTAGGCCGCCACGACGGCATTGGCGATGCCGGTGATCAGGAACACCTGGGGGATGCTGAAGCCCGCCGCGAGCAAGGCGCCGGCCAGCACGCTGGAGGCGATCATGAACAGGGCATTGAGGATATTGTTGGCCGCGATGATGCGTGCGCGGTGCGTGGGCAGGCTGCGCATCTGGATCAGCGCGTACATGGGCACGCTGTAGATGCCTGCCGACATGGCCAGCAGCCCCAGGTCGGCCATCACGCGCCAGTGCGCGGGCCTGGCGAAGAAGGCGCCCACGCCCATCAGCTCGGAAGGCGGCAAAGCCCGTGCGGCGAAGAACAGGTCCACGGCGAACACGCTCATGCCGATGGCGCCCAGCGGCACCAGGCCAATCTCCACATGGCGGCGGCTGAACACCTCGCACAGCAGCGAACCGATGCCGATGCCCACGGAGAACACCACCAGCAGCAGCGAGGCCACATGCTCGTCCCCGTGCAGCACCTCCTTGGCGAAACTGGGGAACTGGGCCAGGAACACGGCGCCGAAGAACCACATCCAGCTGATGCCCAGCAGCGAGCGGAACACCACGGGCTGCCCGTGGGCCAGGCGCAGATTGCGCCAGGTCTCGGTGAACGGGTTCCAGTTGATGACCAGGTGCGGATCGGTGGCCGGCGCGTTGGGAATGAACTGCGCGCACAGGCGCCCGATCACCGCCAGCGCCAGGCAGGCCACGGCCACCTGCAGATGGCCGACCTGGGGCACGGCCACCAGCAGGCCGCCGGCCACATTGCCCAGCAAGATGGCGACGAAGGTGCCCATCTCCACCATGCCGTTGCCGCCCGTCAGCTCGCGTTCGTCGAGGACCTGGGGCAGGTAGGCGAACTTCACGGGACCGAACAGCGTGGAATGCACGCCCATCAGGAACACACAGCCCAGCAGCACCGGCACCTGGGCCTGCACGAAGCCCCAGGCCGCCAGCGCCATGATGGCGATCTCCAGGTTCTTGACGAGGCGGAACATGCGCGTCTTGTCCCACTTGTCCGTCAACTGCCCCGAGGTCGCCGAAAACAGCAGGAAGGGCAGGATGAACAGCGCCCCGATCGCCAGGCCCGCCAGCGAGGGCGGCAGCCAGGAGACGCTGAGCTGGTAGGTCACCATCACGGTGAGCGCGAACTTGAACAGGTTGTCGTTGGCCGCGCCCGAGAACTGGGTCCAGAAGAACGGCGCGAAGCGCCGCTGGCCCAGCAGGGCGAACTGGTTGGGATGCTCTTGCGCGGCCGATGCCATCGTCTCTTTCGCAGACGCTCTGCCGGTCTCTTGCTGGTACATCTTGTCTTCCCTCAACGTTTGGAGGCGCCGCGCAGGCGGGCATCGGCGCACATTGTGCCTTCAGCGGCCGACCGCAGCGCGGCCACCACGGGCCAGGCCGCGGCGGCAGCCAGCACATGCTTGAGGCTGTGGCCGGAGACCAGGCCGGCCGTGGCCTCGAAGACCGCCGCGTCACCCCACTCCAGCACTTTGGCCGCCGCATACCAGGCGATCACCGCGCCCAGCCGCAACGCCAGCGCGCCATGGCGTGGCGCCACGCAAGCCAGGCCCAGAATGGCCAGCATGCCGCCGCCCTGCACCAGCGCCCAGGGCAGCAGGTTGCCGCCGTACAGCCACACCAGCACAGAGGCCACGGCTGCGGCCAACATGGCCGCTGCGGCGCGCAGGGCCACGCGGTCGGCGATGCGCGATTGCAGCGCCAGCCCCAGCATGCCCGCGAAGGCCATGGACATGCCCAGCCGGTCGCCGGCCAGCGTGGCATCGCCGGGCACCCAGTGGTAGATGGACGAGCCGATGGCCGAGCAGGCCAGGCCCGTGAAGAACAGCGCCGCCAGCCAGCGCAGGGCGGGCGCCAGCCCCTGGCTGCCCGCGCCCAGGAGCAGGCGCGCCCCGGCCACGGCCGCCCAGGCGAAGCCCAGGTTGCTGAGCACGTCCAGCGCATGGGGCAGCGGCCCCCAGGCACGCTGGTCGGCAAAACCGTGGAAGTCCTGCGGCTGCGGCACGCTGGGACCGAACAGCGCGACCAGCAACAGCAGGGCGGCTCCCCAGTGCAATGCGCGCAAGGCGGTGGCGGGTGAGATCAAGGCGGTTGGCATGGGCTGCTCCTGGTGGAAAGTTGGAGCGCAGTGTGACGAGCCACCCACCCTCCAAGCATCGTTTTTCTGCACCCGATGCACCCCGCAGCACTTCTGGTATCGATAATCGCTACCCATGAGCACCACCGCCGATCTCGTCATCGCCCTCAAGAAGGAACTCAAGGCTGCCCAGATGACCTATGCCGACCTGGCGCGAGCCCTGGGCATGGCCGAGTCCAGCGTCAAGCGCATGCTGGCCAAGGGCGACATGCCGCTGTCGCGCATCGATGCCATCTGCCGCGCGCTGAGCCTGGACTTCGCCGACCTGGCACGCCGCGTGGCCGACAGCCAGCCCCTGCTGCAGGAGATGACGCCCGAGCAGGAAAACGCCGTGGTCGCCGACCGCAAGCTGCTGCTCATGGCCATCTGCGTGCTGAGCCAGTGGACGCTGGAGCAGATCGTCGCCACCTACCGCCTGACCGAGGCCGAAGGCATCCGCTACCTGGCCCAGCTCGACCGCATCGGCATCATCGAGCTGCGCCCCGGCAACCGCTACCGGCTGCGCCTGGCCAAGACCTTCCGCTGGCGCGCCCGCGGCCCGGTGATGGAATACTTCCGCGAGAACGCCGTGCTCGACTACTTCGGTGGCGGATTCGATCAGCCCGGCGAAGGCATGCTCATGGTCCACGGCACCATTGCGCGCCACCTGGCGCCCAGCTTCGTGGAGCGCATACAGCGGCTGGCACACGATTTCTCGCAGCAGCATCTCATGGACCAGCGCCTGCCACCGCAGCAGCGCGAAGGCTATACGCTGGTGCTGGCCATGCGCAGCTGGGAGTTCTCGGCCTTCACGGCATTGCGCAGAGGCACGGCCTGACGCTGGCTCCGGCTGGCGGCCGGTTGCATGTGCAGCGCCTGGCAACAGGGCTTCACCAAGGCGATACACAAGATTGCAAGACTTCGCGCCCCGGCAACCCGGGGTTGACGCGGCCCCTGCACCATGCAGTCATGGATGCCTTGCAGGTGTCCTGACAGAAGCAACGCAGACAAGGAGCCGCCATGATTTCCCTTCGCACACCGCTGATTGCCGCCACCCTGGTCCTGGCCGGCTGGACCGGGGCCGCACAGGCCCAGGCCAGCGTCACCTATGCGGCACCGGGCGCCGCCGTCTCCGTGCAGTTCGGCGCACCGCCGCCCATGCGCTACGAGGCCGTGCCGGCACCGCGCCGTGGCTATGTCTGGACCCCGGGCTACTGGCGTCCCCAGGGCCACCGCCACGCCTGGGTCGCCGGCCACTGGGTCAAGGCCCGGCCCGGCTATGTCTATCGCCAGCCCGTGTGGGCGCAACACGGCGGCCGCTGGGACTACGCGCCGGGACGCTGGGACCGCGACCGCGACGGCGTGCCCAACCGCTACGACCGCCGTCCGAACAACCCCCACCGCCACTGATCCGCCACCATGCGAATTCGAGCCCGCCCCATCGGCGGGCTTTTTGCTGCTGGCCAGGCACATGTCCCCACTGGCTTCATACCAACATATGCATATGAAAGTGAATCATTAAGTTCTCACGAAAATAAAGGAATTGATTCACCGGATTCCCTGCATACCATGCGCCCCTCGCTCTTTCGCTCCTGGATTCCCGCCGCCGCCGCGGCCCTGGCCGTCTTCGGCGCCGCCCCTGCCGGCGCCGCCGAGCATGGCGCCTGGCCGCACCAGCCCGTGACCATGATCCTGGGCTTTCCCGCAGGCTCGGGCGTGGACGTGATCGCGCGCGGCGTGCAGGAGCCGCTGTCCCAGCGCCTGGGCCAGCCCGTCATCATCGACTACAAGTCCGGCGCGGCCGGCAACATCGCCAGCGAGATCGTGGCACGCGCCAGACCCGACGGCTACACCCTGGCCTTCGGCACGGCAGCCACGCACGGCAGCAATGCCGCGCTCTACAAGAAGCTGCCCTTCGACGTGGAGTCCGACTTCGTGCCCGTGGCGCCGCTGATCGACGTGTCCAACGTGCTGACCATCAACCCCAACGTGATCAACGTCAGGAACCTCAAGGAGTTCGTGGACGAGATCAAGGCCAACCCCGGCAAGTACAACTACGCCTCCACGGGCAACGGCGCGGGCACGCACATGGCCTTTGCCGAGTTCAATGCGCGCCTGGGCCTGAACATGGTCCACGTGCCCTACAAGGGCGGCCCCGAGGCCATCACCTCGGTGCTGCGCGGCGAGACCTGCTGCATCATGAACCAGGTCCAGACCGTGCTGCCCCACTACAAGAGCGGCAAGGTGCGCCTGCTGGGCGTGACCACGGCCAAGCCCGTGGAAGTCATCAAGGAAGTGCCGACCATCGCCTCCAGCGGCCTGCCCGGCACCAAGGGTTTCGACAGCTCGATCTGGTTCGGCATCTTCGCGCCCAAGGGCACGGACCCGGCCATCGTCGCCCGACTCAGCCAGGCCGTGCGCGAGGTGCTGGAACTGCCCGAGGTGCGTGCGCGCTTCGAATCCCAGGGCAATGCCATCCGCATCGAAACGCCCGAGCAGTTCAGGAAAACCGTGCACAGCGACCGCCTGAAGTGGGCACAGGTGGTCAAAGACGCGAAAATCAGCATCGATTGATGCCCCGCGCGTCCGTCGGCATGCTCCTGCTGGCGCGCTTTCTCTGGTGAGTTTATGTCCCTGACCGATACGGCAGCCACGGCCCCCGCAGGCCTGGCGGCCCTTGAAGAACGCCTGCGCGACGACCTCGTCGCCCTGGGCTGGCCTGCCAAGGCCTGGATCCCCCCTGCCACCCGCGACGGCCAGCCCGTGCACGATGTCCTGGTCATCGGCGCCGGCCAGGCGGGCCTGGCCCTGTCGGCCGCGCTGTCCCAGCTGGGCATCGCGGCCGTTTTGCTGGACAAGGCCCCGCCGGACTTCGAAGGCCCCTGGGCCACGACGGCGCGCATGGAAACCCTGCGCTCACCCAAGGAGCTGACCGGCCCCGCGCTGGGCCTGCCCTCGCTGACCTTCCGCGCCTGGTTCATCGCCCAATGGGGCCGAGAAGCCTGGGCCGCGCTGGACAAGATCCCGCGCCTGCAGTGGATGGACTACCTGCGCTGGTACCGGCGCGTGATGCGCTGCGACGTGCGCAACGGCCACCAGGTCACGGCCGTGCGCCCGCAGGCGGATGGCGTCGTCGAGGTCGATGTGACGGCCGACGGTGCCTCCCGTACCTGGCTGGCGCGCCGCGTGGTGCTGGCCACGGGCCGCGACGGCCTGGGCGGCCCGCAGATTCCCGCCTTCATGCAGGGCGTGGAGCGCAGCCGCTGGGCGCATTCCTCCGACGCAATGGACTACGCCCGCCTGGCCGGCCTGCACGTGGGCGTGGTGGGCGCGGGCTCCTCGGCCATGGACAGCGCGGCCACGGCGCTGGAGCACGGCGCCGCCAGCGTGGACCTGCTGGTGCGCCGCCATGACCTGCCGCGCATCAACAAGTCCAAGGGCTCGGGCACGCCGGGCCTCACGCATGGCCAGTTCCTGCTGCCCGATGCCTGGAAATGGCGCATCCGCCACTACATCAACGTCCAGCAGGTGCCGCCGCCGCACGGCAGCACGCTGCGCGTCTCGCGCCATGCCAACGCCCACTTCAACCTGGGCTGCGCGGTGCAGAAGGTCGAGCAGGCCGGCGACAGGCTGCGCGTGAGCACGCCACGCGGCGTCTTCATGCTGGACTTCCTGATCGTCTCCACGGGCTTTGCCATCGACTGGAGCCAGCGCCCCGAGTTCGCAGGCATCGCGCCCCATGTGCGCTTGTGGAGCGACCGCTTCGCGCCCAAGGCCGGCGACGAGGACCAGGAACTGTCGGACTCGCCCGACCTGGGCCCGCTGTTCGAGTTCCAGGAAAAGACGCCCGGCGCCCTGCCCGGCCTGGACCGCGTGCACTGCTTTTGCTATGCCGCCGCGCTGTCGCACGGCACGGTGTCGGGCGACATCCCGGCCATCAGCGATGGCGCGCGCAAGCTGGCCCAGGGCCTGTCCGCGCTGTTCTACCGCGAGGACATGGAACACCACTACGCCCAGTTGCAGGCCTACAGCGAGCCTGAACTGGACGGCGGCGAATGGACGCCCGCCGACCCCGAGGCCCGCGTGCGGGCCCTGGCCGACAAGAACTGAGACCGATATGACCGCCCAACACAACGACACCATCGACCGCCTGGCCGGCCTGACCGCCTCCTCCCCCGTCTTCGCCACGCGCCGCCAGCGCGACAAGGTGGCCATCGCCACCCAGGCCTGCGAGGACCTGCTGCTGGGCAACGCCCTGGGCGAGCACCTGACCCAGGCCGAGCGCCTGGTGCTGGCCAGCGAGCAAAGCCGCGTCAGCGGCGTGCAGGCCCTGGCCGATGAATACCGCCAGCGCGCCGAAGCCCTGGGCGAGGCCCTGACGCCCGTGCTGCGCAGCGTGCTGGCCCAGCCCGGTGCCCAGACGGGCGACGCGCGCCTGGATGCGGCCCTGCACTTCGTGCGCACGCTGGCCCTGCATCCCGCCGAGAGCGACCGCGCGGCCCTGCTGGCCCTGCCCGAATCCGGCCTGTCCGTGGACGACACCGTGCTGCTGGCCCAGCTCGTGGGCTTCGTCGCCTACCAGCTGCGCCTGTTCGCGGGCGTGCGGGCCATGGACGCCCTGGGCGGCCAGGCCAGCGCCCCGGCGGCCGAAGCCGCCGCCGCACCCTTCGTTCACCCCGCCAACCTGCCGCCGCCCGGCGAGCCGCTGCGACGCAACGGCTACACCAGCGAGACGCTGGACTGGAAGTCCTGGCTGCCCGTGCTCGACCCCGCCACGGCCACGCCCGAGCAACAGGCCGTGCTGGACCTGAGCCACCCCAAGGCCCGGACCTCGGACTTCTACCTGCTGCTGGCCCGCCAGCCGCGCGTGCTGTCGGAACGCTCGCAGGCCTTCAACGCCATCATGTATGCGCCGGGCGGCCTGTCGCGCCCCGAGCGCGAGGTCGCGGCCACGGCCGTCTCGCGTTCCAACGGCTGCGTCTACTGCGCCTCGGTCCATGCCCAGCGCTTCGAGCAGCTGGCCAAGCGCAACGATGTGATGGCCCAGATGTTCGACGACCCGGACACGGCCGGCACCAATGCCCGCGAGCGCGCCATCATCCAGTCCTCGCTGGCACTGACGCGCGCACCCGGCAGCTTTGGTGCCGCCCAGCTGCGGCCGCTGCGCGATGCCGGCCTCACCGACCAGGAAATCCTGGACATGCTGCATTCGGCCGCCCTGTTCGGCTGGGCCAACCGCCTGATGCTGAACTTGGGCAAAGAGGTGTATCTGAACACCCCCTGAGCCGCTGCGCGGCTTCCCCCGTGGCTCGGCACCTCTCTACTCGCTACCGCGAGGGAGGGGGAAGACACCCTCGCTTTGGGCCCGCCAGTTTTTGGACCGCGCCTCAGTACACATCCCTGCGGTAGCGGCCTTCGACGATGAGGTCTTCGACGGCCGTGGCGCCGAGCACTTCGGCCAGCGCGGCGTCCACGCCGGCGGCCATGCCGTCGGCGCTGCCGCAGACGTAGAGCACGGCGCCGTCGGCGATCCAGCGGCGCAGGGGTTCGGCGGCGTCCAGCAGGGCGTCCTGCACGTAGCGGCGCTCGGCCTGGTCGCGCGAGTAGACGAAGTCCGCGCGTTCGAGCTGGCCGGCCGCCAGCCAGCCCGAGGCCTCGGCCTCGCAAAAGCCGTCGTGGGCGCGCTGGCGTTCGCCGAACAGCAGCCAGTTGCGATGCCGCCCGGCACGCAGGCGCGCCAGCAGGTGGCCGCGCAGGCCCGCATAACCCGAGCCGTTGCCGATGAACAGGGCTGGCGCATCGCCATCGTCGCTGGGCGCGAAGGCCTTGTTCTCGACCAGGCGCAGGGACACGGACGCCCCCAGCGGCGCATGGAACGTGAGCCATCCCGAGGCCAGGCCCAGGCCCGCGTCGTGGCGCACCTGGCGCACCAGCAGTTGCACATGGCCGTCCTGCGGCAGCGAGGCGACCGAGTAGCTGCGCGGCGCCAGCGCCCGGAGCGCATCGGCCACGGCCTGGGGCGCGGTGCCCGCAGCGAATTCACCGGGCAGGGGCAGCACGCTGGACGCCAGCGCCTCGCGCAATGGCATGGACTGCCCTCGCCAGCGCACCACGGCCATGCCGTCGCAGGCCTGGCGCAGCAGCCAGGCATCGACCATCTCGGGAGCATGGCGTGGCAGGACCTCGACCAGGGCGCCGGCCTGCCACGCGGGAACCGCGCCTTCGGGCGGGGCCAGCCGCAGCGTGTACAGGCCCGCGCCCTGGCTGCCGGGATTGCAGTGCTCGCGCGCCTGCAGCCGCCATGGCAAGAACACGGGTGCCACCGCCTCGGGCGGCCCGGACACGCCGGGCTCCACGCCAAAATGCCCTGCCAGCGCCTGCTGCCAGGCGCTCCAGGCGGCGGCATCCTCGCCATCCATTTCGATCAGCGGAAACACCGGCTGCGCGCCCAGGCGGCGCAGCTGGTGGTCCAGCGCATGGCCGAAGCCGCAAAAGGCCGCGTACTGCCGTTCGCCCAGCGCCAGCAGGCCGTACTGCAGCTGCGGCAGGGCAGATCCCGAGGCCGCGCCCAGCAGGCGCGCGAAGCGGCGCGCGGCATCGGGCGGGTCGCCTTCGCCAAAGCTGCTGGCCACGAAGAGCACGCGCCGGTGGTGGCGCAATTGCTCGGCATCGAGCCGGGCCACGGACTGCAGCGTCGCGGCCAGCCCCGCGCCGCGCAATGCGGCCACCGTGGCCACGGCCAGCCGTTGCGCATGGCCGGCCTGGCTGGCGAAGGCCACCAGCACGGCATCCTGGCCGGCAGGCGGGATGGCCGCGCCCTGCGCCAGCGCCTGGTGCTCGCGCGCCACGGCGCGCGCCTTGCGGCGGCGGTCCAGGTAGAGCATCCATCCCGTGATGGCGAACAAGGGCATGACCAGCGAGGCCAGCGTCATGACGATGCGCCCCGGGAGGCCGAAGTAGGTGCCCATGTGCAGCGGATAGATGGCCCCCACGGCGCGCCGCCCCGTGGGCAGGTCGGCATGGCGCTCGTCGCGCTGCACGGTGCCGTCTGGCAGCAGGGCCATCTGGTTGCGGGCGCGCTCGTGGGCGGCATCGGCATCCAGCCAGCTGATCTGCAGCGGCTGGCCCGCGCGTTCGGGCAGGCGCAGCTGCGCCAGTGTCCAGCCCCGGGCCACGTGTTCGAAGCCAGCCCAGCCTGGGCCGATGTCCACGGGCTGCGTGGCGGCCGGCTCCGGCCTCGGGCCGCCGCGCGCAGCGGCTTGCGCGGGCGCGGCAGCGCGCGGCGGAACGCCGGCCCAGCCATCCACCGTGCTGCGCACCACGCCGAAGGCCCAGTACATGCCCGTGAGCGTGAACACCACGTAGGCCACCAGCGCCCAGGTGCCCAGCACCGAATGCAGGCCCCACAGGAAGGAGCGGCCCTTGAGCGCCGGATCGAAGGTCAGCCAGGCGCGCCAGGACAGCGGCCGGCGCGGCCAGCGCAGGTACAGGCCCGACAGCGACAGCATCAGCAGCAGGCCGGCCAGCGTGCCCGTGACGGGCTTGCCGTCGTCGCGCGGCAGCAGCAGCCAGCGGTGCAGGCGCTCCACCCATCCGAAGAACTCCGCGCCCTGCTGCCCGGGCAACTGCGCGCCCGTGTAGGGATCGACGAAGACGGTCTGGCCCCGGCGCTGGCCGGCCGCCGGCTTGAAGGCCACCTGGGCCGAGCGCCCAGGCTCGGCAAACACGGTGATGCGCTGGACCGCGCGCTGCTCGCCGGCTTCGCGCAGCGCGGCCACGATCTGCGGCGGCGCCAGCGCTACGGCCTCGCGCACGGGCACCGAGGCCGTGCCGGGATTGAGCCAGTCCAGGATCTCCTCGTGGAATGAAAATACCGCGCCCGACAGGCCGATGACGATGAGCACCGTGCCGGCCGTGATGCCGACGAACCAGTGCAGCTGGAACCAGATTTTCTTGAAGCGCATGAAACAGGCCGGCGACGGGAGACTGGCAGCGGACAGGGAGTGCACGGCACCCGTGCCTCGGCCCCATGGACGCGGGGAGCCGATCAGCGCGCGATTCTAAATCGTTCTCATTCATGGCCTGTGGCATGCCAACCGTTGGCCCGGATGCCGGCCTGGGGTTTTCGCCTAGGCTGGCACCCTGAGGCCAGCGCCTAGAATCGCCAGCAGCAGGAGAGCAGGCGGGTGCCGCGGCATCCGCCTCACCGAAGGCGCAAACTCCCATACACGCTCAGGTACCGTACTGCGAACACATCATGCCGTCTGGAGAGTCGCCGCCCGCAAGGTACGGCGCACCGAAGGAGCAAGCCCCGTCCCCATGGACGGCGGTGAATCTCTCAGGTACCAAGGACAGGGGGAGCGGCAGCTGCGTCACGACGGACGCCGGCTGCTTGCCATGCCCATCAAGCATCCAGCCTCCGTGTGACCGGCACATGCCTTTGAAAGGGCATCGTCATGCGCGTCATCGTTCTCGGAGCCGGCCTGCTCGGCACCACCTCGGCCTACTATCTGCAATCCCTGGGTCACGAAGTGACCGTCATCGACCGCCAGGCCTCGCCGGGCGCCGAGACCAGCTTCGCCAACGGCGGACAGATCTCGGTCAGCCATGCCGAGCCCTGGGCCAATCCCGGCGCGCCGTTCAAGCTGCTGGGCTGGCTGGGCCGCGAGGACGCCCCGCTGCTGTTCCGCCTGCGCGCCGACATGCGCCAGTGGCTCTGGGGCCTGTCCTTCCTGCGCAACTGCACGCCGGCGCGCACGCGCCACAACATCCGGCAGATCGTGCGCCTGGGCACCTACAGCCGCGATGCCCTGCGGCAGCTGCGCGCCGACACCGGCCTGCAGTACGAGCAGCGCACCCAGGGCATCCTGCACTTCTACACCAACGCCCGCGAGTTCGAAGGGGCGCTCAAGCCCACCGAGCAGATGCAGGCCCTGGGCTGCGACCGCCGCCTGATCGATGTCGACGAGGCCGTGCGCCTGGAACCCGCCCTGGCCCAGGTGCGCGAGCGCATCGCGGGCGCCACCTACACGGCGCAGGACGAATCGGGCGACGCCAACCTCTTCACGCGCGAGCTGGCCCGCATCGCCGCCACCACCGGCGTGCGCTTTCTCCACGGCCACCACATCACGGCACTGCGCACCACGGGCGCGGGCGCCAGCCGCCATATCGACCATGTGGAAGTCACCAATGCCGACGGCCGCTACGAACGCATCCAGGGGGACGCCTACGTGCTGGCCCTGGGCTCGTTCAGCCCGCTGCTGGCGGCACCGCTGGGCCTGCGCCTGCCCATCTATCCGGCCAAGGGCTACTCCGTGACCCTGCCCGTGCTGGATGCCGCCAAGGCCTACCAGGTCAGCCTCACCGACGACGAGTTCAAGCTGGTGTTCTCGCGCTACACGGGCGCGCAGGGCGACCGGCTGCGCATCGCAGGCACGGCCGAGTTCAACGGCTATGACCGCAACCTCGATCCCGTGCGCTGCGAGGCCATCGTGCGGCGCGTGCAACAGCTGTTCCCTGGCGCCGGCGACGCCAGCCAGGCCCGGTACTGGAGCGGCCTGCGCCCCGCCACACCGAGCAACGTGCCGCTGATCGGCCGTTCGCCGGTCGCCAACCTGTTCCTGAACACAGGCCACGGGACGCTGGGCTGGACGCATGCCTGCGGCTCGGGCCTGGCGCTGGCCGAGCTGGTCAGCGGCCGACGCCCGGCCGTGGATTTCGATTTCCTCGGGGTGCAGGCACTGGAACCGGCACCCGGTGCGGGCGCCGCGCGTCCGCGTGCCATCTGAGACCTGCTGACGCCGCTACGCCGTGAATACCGTCAACACACCTGCGAAGCGGTGCAGGCGCGCGTCCATGATCTCGGCCTCGGCCACGAAGCCGATCAGCGGCACGTCGCCCAACGCGTGGCGCAGGGTGCGCAGTTCGGCATCGGGGCCTCCGAACAGGCCGCCACCGCGGCCCCGGCAGCTGATGTAGATGGCGCCGCGGATGGGCGGCTGCGATGGCTCCGGCGCCTGGCCGTCGCCGGGCTCCGCCGCATCGCGCAGCGCCGCGCCCAGCTGCAGCAGTTCCTGGCGTGCGACCTGGGCCTGGCGGCGACAGAAGATCACGGAATGCCCGGCCTCCACGGCGCAGGACAGGGCCACGCCCTGGCGCAGCGGATCCAGGCCGACCAGGGTCAGCACCTGGGCCTCTTCCGTCAGCACGCCATGGGCCATGCCCCGGCCCGGCGGCGCAATCGCCGCCAGCGTGGTGCGCACCGTGGTCAGCGCGGGCTGCCAGTCGCTGCCTTCCAGCTCCACGCCCAGCAACTGCAGCAGGCGCTGCAGTGCCGGGTCCCCATCCAGGCCGGTGACCAGGGCGCCACGCGCCTCGGTGATCTCCAGGCCCTCGCCCAACGGCACGCAGCCCTGGGCCATGCCCGTGATGCAGGGCACGGCGGAGCCGAAGGCCACGCCGGAGAAACCGCCCCGGAAGATTCCACGGGCATCGCCCTGCTGCGCGTGCAGCTCTTCGGTGCGGCAGGCGATCTGCACGCCTTCGACGCCGTCATCCCCGCCGCTGCCCAGGCCACCGAACAGCAGACCGGACTCGGTGCGCTCGGACAGCTCGTACAGCAACTCCGCCAGTTCCGGCTGACCACCCTCGGCATGAACCAGCGCGCAGCGGGCCGTGAAGCCGGCCTCCCCGCCCGGCGCGTGCAGCGGTGCCAGGCCGGAGTACAGCCGGTAGTGGGCCGCCGGCACATCGAGCAGCATCACCGCGAGCGCGGGCCCGGACTGGTATTCATGGGACATGGCCAGCACGCCGCCGGCCGAGCAACCGGCCCAGTCCGCCACATGCGGCAACGCCCGGGCCAGATGCTGGAGCAGCGCACGTGCGTGCGCCGCATGTTCATGGGACAGGTACACCAGGCCCAGCCGGGGCCGCTGCGCGTGGTCCGGCCCTGACAGCTGCGCGCGCAGCTGGCGCAGCACCGCATCGGCGGCGACGCGCCAGTCGGCATGGCTGGCATGGCCTACAGGAAACAAAGACATTCCCACCTTCTTTCTGCGCTTGCCGGAAACCGGCCTGCGGCCGGCACGGGCCTTGCGTCCATGGGTCCGCCCCCGTTCAACGCGACGGCCGGCCCTTGGCCGCGGCCTTGCCGGCAGCCGGGGCCCTGGCTGCCGTCTTTGCAGAGCTCTTGCGGGCCGCGGCCTTGGCGGGCGCCGCAGCCCTGGCCGCCGTCTTCGCGGGCTCCGCCTTGGGCTCCTTCTTGGGTGCCGTCGACTTGCCCGCCTGCACCGCCTGCGCCGCCTGCGCCGCGAAGGCACCTGCCTGGGCCGTCATGCGCTCCATGGTCGCCTTGGCCAGGTCCCCGGCCATGCCGGTGGCCCGCTGGGCGGCCGCCACGGCTTCCGGGGCCAGCGGCTCGGCCATGGCCTTGGCCGCGATCTGCTGGAACTGCTGGGTCAATGCGCCCCACCACTGCATGGCCTGGCCCATGGCCGCGGCCTGGGCAGACGCATCCCCGCCCGTCGATGCCTCGGAGGCCGATGCCTCGGGGGCCGGTGCCTGCGAAGGCTTGGAATCCGTGCTCCTGGCTGCGGCCGGCGCCGGGGCGGCCGGCGGTTTTCCCGACTTGCCCGCCTTGGTGCCAGCCGAGGACATGGGCCAATCCGAATGGTCGGCCTGCCCCTGGCCTGCGGCGCCCTTGGCGGCAGCAGCGGGGAACTGGAAGGCCTGGGCCAGCTCGCCCATGCTGACGTTCATGCCCTGCAGCGTGGACAGCGTCATGCGCTGCACCTCCAGCGCCTGGATGGTCGCCGCCAGCGCCTTGCCATTCTGTTCCAGCCAGAACTGCACGGCCTTGAGCTCGGTGATGCGCTTGTCCACCTCCTCGATGCTCACCGTGGGCGCCACCCATTCGGGCAGGCGCCCCAGCGGGCGGGCGGTGGCCGATCCCGCACTCTGGGCCAGGCCCTGCAGGAAGTCGAAACCGGGGATGAACTTGCCGAATCCGAAGGAGGATGCATCACTCATGGCCGCACTCGCTCAAAGTCTGGGTTGGAAGAGCATGCCGGCGGATCCCGCCGGCCATGCTCCCAGCTTAACCCAGGCGCGGCGCAAGTCCACGGCATGTCATGCCGGCGCGGCTGCGCACAAACCCGGTGGATGGCAGAGGGTCTCAGTGCGAATGGCCTGCATGGCCGCCGCCATGGGCCGCGGGCGCCATGGCGCGCACGGGGACCTGCAGGCTCAGGCGCGAAGTCTCGCCCTTGGCGTCCTTGAACACCAGGGTGATGGGCACCTGGCTGTCCTTGACCAGCGGGCTCTTGAGCTGCTGCAGCATGACGTGATAGCCACCCGGCTTGAGCTCCACGGCCACGCCCTTGGGCAGGTCCAGGCCTTCGATGGCACGCATGCGCATCACATCGCCTTCCATCTTCATTTCATGCACCTCGGCCACGCCGGCCACCGGCGATTCGACACCGACCAGGCGCAGCGGCTCCTCGGCCGTGAGGCGCATGAAGGCGCCCGAGGCCTGCTGGCCCGGCACGCTGGCGCGGGCCCAGGCGGCCTCGGCCTTGACATGGGCGGCATCGGCGTGGGCATGGGCCAGGCTCATGGACAGGGAGGCGGCGATCATGAAAGGGGTGGTCCATTGACGCAGTGTCATCACGGTTTCTCCAGAAATTTCAGTTCGTTGCGGCACGGTCTGCGTGCCTTGCACAGGGAAAGGGGGCAGGTTCGAATCAGGAGATCACCGGGGGCGGTGCGCGGGCCTGCGGCAGGGCCGGCAGGGCTGGCAGATGGCAGGATGCCGGGCGTGCGGCCGGCCGCGTGTCCGAGGCCGTCGGCTCCGGCAGCAGCCGGCCCTGAGCAGCCGGCGGCGCCAGCGGCGGCAGGCACAGCGGGCAGTCGATGCCATGGCCGATGGCCTGGGCGCCATCCTGTCCACCGGGTGCTGGCACCCAGACGGCCTCGCCCGAGGCCGAGCACAGGCGCTCCCAGCCCGAGGCGCGCGCCAGCGGCGCGAAGGCCGATGCCAGCGCCAGGCACAGCCACAGGCCCAGCACCCAGCGGGCGCAGGCATGCAAGGCAGTGTGCAGGCGAAGCGGCATGGCGCCATTCTAGGGGTCTGCCCCAGGCCGTCATCTGCGAGACGCCATGGCGCCATGCCACCCGCCTACCATGCGGCCAGGCACCAGCCCCATCACAACCCAAGGAGACCAACATGCTTACCCTGTGCGGATTTTCGGCCAGCAACTACTACAACAAGGTCAAGCTGGCCCTGCTGGAAAAGCAGTTGCCCTTCGACGAGGAACTGGCCTGGATCGGCGAGACCGACATGGCGCTGTCGCCGCTGGGCAAGGTGCCCTATCTGCGCATCGCCGATGGCCGGGGCCTGTGCGAATCGGCCGCCATGGCCGAGTATGTGGAGTCGCTGTCGCCCTCCCCCGCCCTGCTGCCCGCCGATGCCTTCGAGGCCGCCAAGGTGCGCGAGCTGTGCGTGTTCCTGGACCTGCATCTGGAACTGGTCGCACGCAACCTCTATCCGCAGGCCTTCTTCGGCGGCCAGGTCAGCGACTCCCTGAAGGAGCGTACGCTGGCCCAGCTCGACAAGAACGTGGCGGCCTTCGCCCGACTGGCGCGCTTTGCCCCCTTCGTGGCGGGCGACCGCTTCACGCTGGCGGACTGCTGCGCCATCGTGCACCTGCCCCTGGTCAGCGCTGCCAGCAAGATCGTTGGCGGCCGCGACGTGCTGGCCGACCTGCCCGTGCGCGAGTACCTGGCGCGCATGGGGGAGCGGCCCACGGTGCAGCAGGTCAACGCCGACCGCAAGACCAACACCGCGCTGATGATGCAGCGCTACGCCGGCGACAAGGCGTCGGCCTGAGCCCTCAGTCCTCCAGCCAGCGCAGCAGCCCGCTGGCGCGCTGCGTGGGGCTGCCCACTGCGGAGGCCAGCAGGCCCGGCACCTCGGAAAACAGCGAAAAGGCCTGGCGGGCGCGCGTGATGCCGGTGTAGACCAGCTCACGCCCGAGCACGCTGCCTGCGCGCGAGGGCAGCACCAGGGCCGTGTGCTCGAACTCCGAGCCCTGGCTCTTGTGCACCGTCATGGCGAAGGCGGTCTCCACATGGGCCAGCCGGCCCACGCCGACCGAACGCAGTTCGTCGCCCTGGAGAAAGTACACCCGCAGCGGCTGCCCCGGCTGCAGGCCGGGCAGCGCGATGCCGATGTCGCCGTTGAACACGCCCAGTTGCGCATCGTTGCGCGTGACCATGACGGGCCGTCCCGCATACCATTCGCCGCCCCTGCGGATCACGCCTTGCCCGTGCAGCGCCTGCTCGACGGCATGGTTGAGGCCCGCCACGCCCCACTCGCCTTCGCGCACCGCGCACAGCAGCCGAAAGCGCTCGAAGGCCTGCAGCACACCGACCACCCAGGCGCGGTGCGCAGCCTCGTCCGCAAGGCCGCCCTCCGGCCTGGCTCGCAGCGCCTGCGCATACAGGGCATAGCTGGCAAGCCCGGCGCGGCCGTGCACTGCCAGTTCGGTCACGGCCTGCACGCCGCCGCCCTGGCGCTCCCACAGCTCGGAGTGCGGCCCGCCCCGCGTGCCGGCATCCAGCAGGGCCTGCGCCCGCACCGCATCGCCCTCGTTCACGGCGCGCGCCAGCTGGCCGATGGGGCCGCCGAAGCGCCGGCTCTCCCGCAGCATGACCGTGTGTTGCGCGAGCGCCGGTGCGCGGTCCCCCGCGGCCGCGGCGAAACGGTCGGGAATCCGCAGGCCGGCCACGCGCCGCGCATAGTCCATCGTGTCCGGCAGATAGCGCCCGGCCTGCGCATCGCGGCACAGGTCGCCGAGCACGGCGCCGGCCTCGACCGAGGCCAGCTGGTCCTTGTCGCCCAGCAGCACCAGGCGCGCGCCGGCAGGCAGGGCGTCGAGCAGGGCGGCCATCATCTCCAGGTGGATCATCGAGGCCTCGTCGACGATGAGCACGTCCACGTCGAGCTGCCGCCCCGCATGAAAGCCCCAGTGCCGCGTATCGGGCCGCGCCCCGAGCATGGAATGCAGCGTGCGGGCCGCACCCATGCGCTGCACCAGGGCCGCCAGGTCGATCTCGCCGCCCATGCCGTCCTGCAACTGCAACAGGGCTGCGTCGATGGACTGCTTCAGGCGCGCCGCGGCCTTGCCGGTGGGCGCGGCCAGGGCCACGCGCAGTTGCGCGGCATCGGGCGCAGTGGCGAACAGCAGGGCCAGCAGCCGCGCGGCCGTATAGGTCTTGCCCGTGCCCGGGCCACCCGTGATCACCGACAGCCGTCCACGCAGCGCCAGCGCGCAGGCCAGCTTCTGCCAGTCCACGCCGGCATCGCCCCGGGCGTGCGGGAACAGCCGGTCCAGCCAGCGACGGGCCAGGGACTCGTGCAGCGCGTCGGCCGATGCGGTGCGCCGCATGACCTGCGTGGCCACGGCACGCTCGTAGTCCCGGTACCGGCGCAGATACAGCAGCGGCGCGGTCCCGTGCGCGCCGGCCAGCACCAGCGGCTGGCCACGGTCCTCGGCGTCCGGTGCCTCCACGCGCACCACGGGGCTCGCGCGCAGCGCGTCGACCCAGCCGGACAGGCTGCGGGGCAGCCTCTCCCACAGGGATTGCTGGGCCGCCAGTGCCTCGGCGGGCCAGGCCAGCACCTCGTTGGGGTTGCCGGCCAGCGGCGCCAGCGGCAGGCAGCTGTGGCCGCGCCCCTCCATCTGCGCCAGCAGCGCGGCCGCCACGAGCAGGGCAGGCCGGGCCTGCGCGTCCTGGCCGGCGACGAAGGAGGCCAGCGCCACGTCCAGCCGGCGCAGCAGGCCTGCATCGGCCCAGCGGCGCAACAGGGCCAGGATGTCATCGGTGTCCGGACGCTCGTCGAACAGGTCCAGCGTGGCGGTATCGATCTGGCGCGAGCGCGGTCGCGGGCTCATGGCTTCTCCTCCGGTTCCAGCTGCCCGAGGCCCAGCAGATCGTCGAGCGCATCGAGCAGGTCCGGCTCGGGCGCCAGGACATGCAAGCCGCCGGCCGGCCCGTCGATGCCGCGCAGAAAGTAGTACAGCGCGCCGCCGAGCTGGCGCTGCGGCGCGTAGGCCGCGCCCAGGCGGCTGCGCAGCAGCCGGTGCAGGGCCAGCAGGTACAGCGCGGCCTGCACGTCATAGCGGTGATGGAGCATGGCCCGCGCCAGGGCCTCGGCACCATAGGCGCTGCCATCGGGCCCCAAGTGATTGCTCTTGTAGTCGAGCACCCAGTAGCGGCCCTCGTGGCAGAACACCAGGTCGGCAAAGCCCATGAGCATGCCATGCAGCGAACGCTGGGGCAGCGCGGGCCGGGCCTGGCCGGGCAGGATGAAGCGCCGGCACAACTGGTCGATGCGCTCGGCAGGCAGCTGGCGCGCGGGCAGCCAGAACTCCATCTCGGACAACTGGGGCCCCAGGGTGGCCAGCGTCACGTCGAGCGGTGCCAGCGGCTGGTGGACCACGGCCGTGAGCCAGGCCAGCAGGTCCTGGGCCTGCTCTGCCCGCCCCGCGCGCTCACAGCGGCGCAGCAGGCGCTGGGCCAGCATGCCCTGGCCATCCATGGGCAGGCCAAAGCCCTCGCCGCCCAGCCATTCGAGCTGCTCGTGGACGAAGTTGCCCACCACGGGACCGCGCAGGAAGCGGTGCCAGACGGCCGCGCCTGCCGGCTGCGGCCGGTCCGCCATGGAGGCCATGTCGTGCAGATCCGGGGATGGCGGCTCCAGGCCCTGTTCATCCTCGGCCGGGCGCTGCACGGACACGGGCAGCACGGGCAGGCTGGGCGCTGCCATGGCACGGACCAGAGCCGAGAAGCTGCCTATGCCCCAGCGCGTGTCGAAATGCGCATCGTAGGGCGCGGCCTCCAGCAGCGGCGCGGCGTCGGCCGGTGGCTGCCAGCGGGTACACCGCAAGGGCACGGCGTCCAGATCGCGCCAGGCCATGGAGCCGCCGTCACCGCACAGCTGGCGCAGCGCGTCCAGCCAGCCCTGGGCCGAACGCGGCCCGGTGCCGCCCAGCAGGTAGCCGGCCGCCCCCTGTTCATTGACGCAGGCCTTGCCGCCGCCGCGCCTGAGCGGGGCCAGGCCCAGCCACAGCGCATGGCGCGGGCGGGTGAGCGCCACGTAGAACAGGCGCAGGTCCTCGCGCAGCCGGTCGCGGTCGGCACGGGCCAGTTCCTCGTCGCTGTAGGCCAGCAGCAGCCGGCGGCCCGTGGCCGCCTCGCCTTCACCCTCATGGGAGGCCAGGCTCAGGTAAGGCGTCCTGGCCCGCTCCAGCGGCCGGAAGCTCCCCGCGAAGGGCAGGCACACCAGCGGGTACTCCAGGCCCTTGCTCTTGTGCACGGTGACGACCTTGACCAGGTCGGCATCGCTTTCCAGGCGCACGACCTGCTCTTCGCTGCCGCTGCCCGGCGCCTCGATCTGGGTAGCCAGCCAGCGGATCAGGGCCTGCTCTCCTTCCTGCTGGGCGCTGGCGGTCTGCAGCAGCTCGGCCAGGTGCAGGTAGTTGGTCAGGCGCCGCTCGCCACCCAGGGCCGGATCGCGCAGCCAGCGTGCGGGCAGGTCCAGCCGGTACAGGGTCTGGCGCAGCATGGCCAGCACGCCCTGGCGCAGCCACACGCCGTGCAGCTCGCGCAGCTGCTCGCTGCGGGCGTCGAAGGCCTCCTCGTCGGCGGCCAGCCGGGCCAGCTCGTCCAGCGACAGGCCGATGAGCCGCGTGGCCAGGCCCGCGCGCACAGCCAGGGCGTCCAGCGGCGCGGCGACGGCGCGCAGCCAGTACAGCAGGTCATGGGCCTCGTCGCTGGCGAACACCGAATCCTGGTCCGACAGATAGACCGAGGCCACGGCACGCGCCTGCAGTTCTCGGCGCACGGCCGCGGCCTCGCGGCCCGTGCGCACCAGGATGGCGATGTCGGCGGGCCGCAGCCGTGCGAAACCGCCGTCGGGCTGGACGAAACCGGCTTGCGCATCGGCCAGCCATTGCACGATCTGCTCGGCGCAATGGGCGGCGAAGCGGCGTCGCACCTCGTCGGCCGGCAGGGGCTGGGGCTCGCCGGTGTCTTCATCGTGGCCGGCGCTCCAGGCCACGGTGATGGCGGGCATCTCACCCTCGCGCGTGTGCAGCCGTTCGCGCCGGCCCTGGGCTGCGACCGGCTCGAACGGCAGGGGGTTGGCGCTGCCGCGCCGGAACATGAAGGCGCCCTCGCCCGGCCGCTGCTCGGCCTGCGCGAACCAATGGTTGACGGCGCCCACCAGCGCCTCGGTGGAGCGGTAGTTGGTGCCCAGCACGTAGTGGCGGCCCTCGGTGGCGCGGCGCGCTTGCAGGTAGCTGTGGATGTCGGCACCGCGAAAGCCGTAGATGGACTGCTTGGGGTCGCCGATCAGCAGCAGGGCACTGTGCGGGTCGTTGGCGGCCGTGCGGTAGATCTGGTCGAACAGGCGGTACTGCAGCGGCGAGGTGTCCTGGAATTCATCGATCAGCGCCACCGGGTACTGGGCCAGGATGCGCTCGCGCAGCACGGCGCCGTTGTCGCCAGCCAGGGCCGTGTCCAGGCGCTGCAGCATGTCGGCAAAGCCGAAGCTGCCGGCCTGGCGCTTGAGGAGGGCCAGCCGCTGCGAGACGCGCGCGGCCGCGTGCAGGCGCACGGCCACGCTGACGGGCGGCAACTGCTCCAGCTGCACCAGCAGCGTCTGCAGTTGCGCCAGTTCCAGCGGCATCAGCACATCGCCGGGCGCGCCCTTGAAGGCCTCGGCCAGGCCTTCGGGGCTGAGACGGTGGCGCGCGGCCTCGGTCAGTTGCAGGGGGGTATCGAGCGGCGCCCGCGCCCAGTCGGCCAGCGCCTCGAGCCAGCCCGTGTAGCGCGCGGGCTGGAGCTTGCGCTTGTCCCACAGCGCGCCCTGGCCGTCCAGCTGTGCATCCAGCCACCGCTGCAGGCGCTGGGCCTTGCCGGCCCAGCCTTCGGCCAGCAACAGCAGGGCCGCCTGGCGCTGGCCGGTGGCACGCCGCAGGCATTCGCCCAGGCTGCCTTCGCCCGCGCCAGGCTCGGCGGGCTCGCGCAGCAGCGCGCGCATGTCCTCGACCAGGGCATCGACATGGGGCCAGATCTTCAGCACCGCGTCCAGCAGCTCGTCGGACAGCGGGTAGCACTGCTGGCGCCAGTAGTCCTGCGCGGCCTCGGTCTGGCGCAGGCTTTCGTCGGGCTCCAGCGTTTCGTCGAACAGGTTGCCGCTGTCGAAGGCATGTTCGCGCAGCATGCGCTGGCACCAGGCGTCTATGGTGTGGATGGCCGCGTCGTCCATGCACTCGGCCGCCATGGCCAGGCGCCAGGCCGCGCGTTCGCGCACGGCGCCTTCAGGGTAGTCCTCGCGCAGCGCACGCAGGAAGTCGTCGTGCGGCGCGGGCTCGGCCTGGCCGCGAAAGCACTGCACGGCCTCGATCAGCCGGCGGCGTATGCGATCGGACAGCTCGCGCGTGGCCGCCCGCGTGAAGGTCATGACGAGAATGTCGGGCGGCATCAGGGCGCGCTCGAAGGCCGTTCCCTCGCCGCCGCCGTCCTGCGGCTCGCCATGGCCCAGCACGAGGCGCAGGTACAGCGCGGCGATGGTCCAGGTCTTGCCGGTGCCGGCGCTGGCCTCGATCAGCCGGCTACCCCACAGCGGAAAGCACCCGGCATCGAGCACATGGCTGGCCGTGGCGGTGACTGTGGCGCTCATGCCGCGTCCTCCCCGTACGGCAGGGCCTGCACCTGCGCGGCCACCCAGTCGAGCAGCGGCCCGTGGGCGGCGCGCGCCAAAGCCTCGAAACGGCCATCGGCGCACAGGGCCTCGAAGTCGGGATAGCAGCGCGCCCAGGATGGGTCCTCGCATTCACCGCCGATCAGGTGCCCGCCCTCGTAGGCCTGTTGCGCGGCGGCCGGCTGGTCCTCGGCCATGGCCAGGCCGGCGCGCAGCGGCAGGGGCAGCGGGCCGTCCTGGCCCGCGCGCCACAAGCCCATCAATGCTCGCAGCCCGGCCTGCGCTTCGCGGGGGTCCATGGGCAGGGCCTGCACCAGGCCGTCGCGCGCCACCACATGCAGGCGGGCCTGCGTGCCGCTGGCGGCCAGCGCCAGGCTGCGCAGGTAAAAGGGCAGCAACCTGTCGGCCCGGGGCTGGCCCTTGGCGGTGAGCAGCTTGCGCGGCTCCAGCAGCAGCCAGCACAGGCCGTCGTCCCCTTCGCACGTTGTTCCAGGTTCACCCGCCTGGCGCAGCCCGTCCATCCAGTCATCGAACACCAGGCCGTCCTGCTCGATCAGCAGGCGCCTGCGCGGTGCAGGCCAGGCATACAGCGCCAGCTGCTCGCGCCAGGCGCGCAACGAGGGCATGACCGAGGACTGCAATGCGCGCGCGCCGCGCTCGCCCAGGCCGGCCAGCGGCAGCCGCCCCGACCGCGACAGGCGCGCGACGGCGGCACGCACACCATCCTCCATGGATCGCGGTGTCTGCTGCGCGCCGGTCAGGTCCGAGGCGAGCTGCTGCTGCAATTGCTGAACCAGCAGGTATTCGGTCAGGCCGTCGAGCTGGAACAGTTCCTCGTCCACGACGGGGTTGTCCTCCTGCTCGAAGCGCACCTGCAGGCGCTGGCGCAAATAGGCGCGCGCGGGGTGGCGCAGAAAATCGATGAGCCGCGCCAGCGTCAGCGGTGCCGATGCATCGGGGACGAAGGCCGCACGCGGCAACTCGGGCCTCTGCGGCATGTGCGAAGGCGCATCCGACGGTGCATGCGCGGCCCGCCATTCGCGCGCATAGGTGGTCCAGGGCGAGCCCTCCTCGAAGTAGCGGCGGCTGAACGGCTGCAGCGGGTGCTGCTGGGTGCGCTGCTCCAGCAGGCCGCCACCGCCCTCGCCGCACCAGCCCGCTGCGAGATAGTCGCGCAGCTGGGACACCAGCACCGATGGCGGCTGCTCGCTGTTGTCGCGCACCTGGTGGCCGGTCCAGCTGATGTAGAGCGTGCGCCGCGCCGACAGCAGGGCTTCCAGCATGAGCTGGCGGTCGTCGTCGCGCCGCGCGCGGTCGCCGGGGCGCTGCTGGCCCGGCAGCGCCATCAGGTCGAAATCGCTGCGCGTGGCGCGGCGCGGGTAGTCGCCATCGTTCATGCCCAGCAGGCAGACCACCTCGAAGGGAATGGCGCGCATGGGCATCAGCGTGCAAAAGGTCACGCCACCCGCGCGAAAGCGCTGCGACAGGGATGGTTGCTCCAGCGCCTGCATCCAGGCCTCCTGGGCCACGGCCAGTTCCAGGGGGGCCGCATAGCCCGCCTGCTCGCAGGCCCGCTGCCAACCGGTCAGCGCGGCGTCCAGCGCGGCCAGCATGGTCTCGTCCTCGTCGCCCCGGGCCTTGAAGAAATCCTGCACCAGCGCACGAAAGCGCTGCGCCCAGACATCGGGCGTGGCCGGCCGTTCGGCCTCGCGCCACCAGGCCAGCATGCGCTCCAGCAGCGAGGCGAGCACGCCGGCCAGTTCGGCCGACAGCCCGCCCACCTCGTCATAGGGCTCGATCCCGCCGAAGTCCCGGCCGTCCTGCGCCGCGCCGCTGGCATAGCCCAGCAGCATGCGCTGCAGCCCGAACCAGGCGCTGTTGTGCTCACCGCAGGCCTGCAGGCCCAGGGCGCCGCGCTGGGGCGCGTTCAGGCCCCAGCGTATGCCGGCGCCGGCCATCCAGCGCGTGAGCTGGGGAAGGTCGCCTGCCGCCAGCCCCATGCGCGCCGCGATGGCAGGCACATCGAGCAGATCGCACAGCTCGCTGAGCCGGCAGCGCTGCTGGGGCAGGCGCAACAGCCACTGCAGGGCCACGGCCAGCGGGCTGCTGGTGCGTGCCCCGAGGTCGGCGATATCGAAGGGGATGTGGCGCGGATCATGCCGCCCATACTGACCGAACACCGCGCGTATCGACGGCGCTGCCGTCTCGATGGAGGGCAGCATCACCACCACGTCGCGCGGCGCCAGCGGCCGCTGGCCCGCCTGCGCGGGGTGGGCCAGCATCTGCAGCAGCTGGTCGTGCAGCACCTCCAGTTCGCGCACCACGCTGTGCGCGCCATGGAACACGATGGAGCGGTCCGCGCGCGCCACCTCCAGCGGCGGGTGCTCGGCCAGCGGCACCAGGTCGCGTATGCGCTGCTGCACCTGGACCAGCAGGGGCGCCGCATGCAGGTCCCGGGCATCGGTCTCGTCGAACAGGTCCACGCGCGGCATCTGCAGGTGGGCCGCGGCGCCGGTGGTGTCGAAGGCATCGAGCTGGCGCACATAGTCACGGCTTTGACGGCCCCAGGCCGCCAGCAACGGGTGGGCATGGGCATGCATGGCCTCCAGCGGCAGCTGCGCCAGATCGCGCCCGCCGCGCAGCGGATGGCGCCGCCGCGCCATGCGCAGCAGCTCGCGCCCATCGATGGCATCGGCCCAGTGAAAACGGCAGGGATTGGGCACGGCCAGGAGCACCTGGCTGTGGCGCGCGATCGCGGCCAGGAACTCCAGCAGGCTCAACGGCAACTGACTGATGCCGAACACCACCACGCGGCGCGCCAGCGGCTCGACGGGCGCCTGGCCGGACTGCAGGGCCTCCAGCACCCTGCCCTGGAGCCTCGCGCGCGTGGTGCCGCGCTGCTCCTCGTCCAGCTCGGCCAGCACGGCACGCCACAGGCGCGGCTGCCACAGCTGGCCGTCGGGCACGGGGCCCTGCGGCACTCCCGGACGCAGCGGCATGGGCAAGACATCGCCGCCGGCTTCCCAGGCGTCCAGCCAATCGGCACGGTAGATCTGGTACTGGTCGAAAAGGTCGGCCAGGCGCTGGGCCAGCTGCAGCAGCCGCTCGGGCTCGCCGGGGCGCAGAAAGCCCGCGATGGGAGCGAAGACCGGGTCGTCGAGGCATTGGGGAAGCAGCCGCATCAGCCGCCAGGTCATGGGCGTCTTGTCCAGCGGCGACTCGCGCGGCACGGCCTGGCGTCCCAGCACCTGGCGGTAGCTGCGCCACACGAAGCGCGCGGGCAGTTCCACGCGCGCCGCGGCGCATATGCCCAACTGCTCGGCCATGCGCATCTTGAACCACTCGGCCATGCCGTTGCTCTGCACCAGCACCACCTCGGGCTCCAGCACGTCCAGCGGATGGGCGGCCAGCCACGCCAGCACCGTGTCCGCCAGGACCTCGGTCTGGTTTCCGTGCAGGGCGATCAACCCCGGCTGCCAATGCGTTGCCACCCTTGTGCTCCCGTGCTCCAAGTCATGCGAGCAGCGAGCTTAACGCGGCCGGGCCCCGCCCGGGCCGTTGCCCTGTCCACCAGACCAGATAGAACATCGCCTTGGCCGGCAGCACGAACCAGCACATGGCCGAACACGCTCAGGTGCAGCCGATGCGAGCGGCGCCCACCCAAGCCGCCCGGGCTTGCGCGCCAGGTGCATGAGCGATCTCCTCAGGCGGTTCGGCCTGCACGCGGCATGGCCCAGGCGACGCCCTGCAGTTCCAGCTGCGCCTCCAGTCGCAGCCATCGCGCCATGATGTCCACTCCTTCCAGCCCGCCGTGCGCCTGCATAAGATGTATCGCGCGTACATCTTCAGCCGCCCGCGCGGGCGGCCGCGCCACCACCTTCTGATCCACATCAAGCGGGAGCAAGCATGGCCCTCGAACACGCGAAACCCCTGGAAGTCATTGCCCTGCATGCCCGGGACGGCATGTCCATGAGCACCAGCCTGATACGCACCCCACGGCTGCAGCTGCTGCGGCTGGTGCTGCCGCCGGGCCACGCCCTGCCCAGCCACCAGGTCCCGGGCGAGGCCACCATCCATTGCATTGCCGGGGAGGCCGGTATTGCCACGCGGGTGGCCAGCCTGCGTCTGGTGCCCGGGTCACTGGTGCTGGTGCCGGCCGGCGAGCCCCATGATTTGCACGCGCGAGGCGAGCAGGGCTGTGTACTGCTGGTGACGGTGACGATGCAGTCGCCAGGGACCTGAGGTCCCTGGTGCGCGGCAGACCGTTCCTGCGGCGCGCACAACGAAAAACGGACTGCTTCTTGCGAAGCAGTCCGTGATTTCTTCTATTTGGTGGCCTGGGACGGAATCGAACCGCCGACACAAGGATTTTCAATCCTCTGCTCTACCGACTGAGCTACCGGGCCGAGAACTAGATTATATGCAGGTTTTTTCGGCCCAAAAACGAAAAAGCCAAAATTCCTTCAAAAAGCCTATCCGCGCTTGTTGCGGCCCAGGTCCACGCCCAGCTGGCGCAGCTTGCGGTAGAGGTGGGTGCGCTCCAGACCGGTCTTCTCCGCCACGCGCGTCATGGAGCCGCCTTCGCGGGCCAGGTGAAATTCGAAGTAGGCCTTCTCGAAGCCGTCGCGCGCCTCGCGCAGCGGGCGGTCCAGATCGAAACCCTGGTGCGCATGCGGCATGTTGTTGTCCGCCGGCACACGGCTGGCCGCAGGTGTCACCACGGCGGTGGTATCGACCGGCTCCACGGACACCGCAGGGGCCGAGGCCGGCGCCTGGCTGGCCGCATTGCGCGCCAGCCCCTGCTCCACGGCCTTGAGCAGCTTCTGCATGGTGATGGGCTTTTCGAGGAAGGACAGCGCGCCGATGCGCGTGGCCTCCACCGCCGTCTCGATGGTGGCGTGACCGCTCATCATGATGACGGGCATGGTCAGCTGGCCCGCCGAGGCCCACTCCTTGAGCAGCGAGACGCCGTCCGTGTCGGGCATCCAGATGTCGAGCAGCACGAGGTCGTAGGTGTTGGAGGCGCGGGCCATGCGTGCCTGGCCGGCGTTCTCGGCCACGTCCACACTATGACCTTCGTCGTTGAGGATTTCCGACAACAAATCCCGGATCCCCAGTTCGTCGTCGACCACCAGTATGTTTGCCATGTGTCTTAAGCCTATGTGCTGAGGCGCGGGGCGTCAGGCCTATCCTGTGCGCTCAGGCGCAAATGATAGCGACACTTGCGCGCCTTGAATCACCCCGTCGTCGACCCTGTTGCCCAGGTCGATGCGGGCGCCATGCTCGTCTGCGATCTTCTTGACCACCGCCAGGCCCAGGCCCGTGCCGCGGGCCTTGGTGGTGACATAGGGCTCGAAGGCCCGCTGCAGGATGTTGGCTGCAAAGCCCGTGCCGCTGTCGCTGATGGTCAGGCGCACGCGGCGCGTGGACTCGTTCCAGCGTGTCTCGATGTGCACGGGTCCGGCAGGTTGTCCGCTTTCCTGCGCACGCTGGGCGGTCGCGTCCTGGGCATTCTGCAAAAGATTGTGAATGACCTGCCTGAGCTGCTGGCTGTCGCCGGAAATCGGCGGGCACTGCGCATCCAGCGAGCACTCCACGCGCACTTCGGCATTCTCCTCGCCGTACAGCTGCAGCACGTCGGCCACCAGCGCGTTCAGATCGAGGGCCTGCAGGTTGGCGGCGGGAAGGCGCGCATACTCGCGGAACTCGTCGACCAGCCGCTTCATGGCGCCGACCTGGTCGACGATGGTCTTGACCGATTTGGCCAGCAGCGCCTGCTCGGCGGGCTGCAGTTTGTCGGTCAGGCGCATGGCCATGCGCTCGGCCGACAGCTGGATGGGCGTGAGCGGGTTCTTGATCTCATGGGCCACGCGTCGGGCCACCTCGCCCCAGGCCTGGGAGCGCTGCGCCGAGACGATCTCCGAGATGTCGTCGAAGACCAGCAGCCGCTGCGCATCGGGCAGTTCGGCACCGCGCATGACCAGCGTGGTGGTGTGCTGCACGACATCGCCTTCGGTGGATCCATGCAGCTCATGCACCAGTTGCCAGCGGTCCCGCCCCTGCTCGCCCAGAAAAAGGGCGAACTGTTCCTGCACGACTTCGCCGAACTGCTCCAGGCCAGGCACCTGGGACAGCGGCCGGCCTTCGTGGACCGCCATGGGTGCGCGCAGGATACGGGTGGCACCCGGGTTGCTCAGGACAATGGCGCCCCGGGCATCGAGCACGATGACACCGGAAGTGAGGTTGTCCAGGATGGTCTGAAGGTTGCCGCGCGCCGCGTCGAGCTGGCCCATGCTGCGGTTGGCCTCGGCCCGCGCGTCGGCCAGTTGCTGGGTCATCAGCGCGAACGAACGCGTGAGCCCGCCGATCTCGTCGCGCGTCTGCAGCGCGGGCTTGGGCCGCAGGTCGCCGCGCGCCACGTCGCGCATGCCCTGGGCCAGCAGCAGCAGCGGCCTGGCCAGCTGGTTGCCCAGCACGATGGCCAGCACCACGGCACCGAAGACCGCCAGGAACAGGCTGAGTGTGAGCGTACCGATGTACATGCGCTGCAGGCCGCCACGCGCCAGCGCCCGCTCCTGGTATTCACGGTTCGCGGCCTGCACGGCCAGCGCATTGGTCACGAGGGCGGGCGGCAGCGCGATGGTGGCCTGCAGGTAGCGCGGCTCGGTCAGCAGGCCCACGCTGGGGTTGGGCACCAGGGCCAGGGTGCGGACCTGGGCCGCGGGCGCGGTGGCGCCAGGCTGGGCCATGCCATCGTCGTCCAGGCCCTCGATGCTGGCCACGGCGCGCTGTTCGCGCAGCGAGCGCAGCATCTGCGCGCTGGGGCGCTCGGGCTGCAGGTTGAACCGCGACTGGCCCGCACTGGCGATCGCGCGCAGACCGGCAAGCTCGCTGCTGCGCGAGACGGGCGCGGGTCCCACGACCGCCATCTCCGAGGCGCTCCACAGCACGACATCGGTGGCACCCAGTTGATCGCGCACACGCTCCAGGATCAGCGCCGCGCCGGCATCCGAGACCTGGGACAGCTGGGCGCCCGCGGTGCGTGTGTTGTTGGCCATGTCATTGGCCACGGTCTCCAGCGTGGCGCTGGCCAGGCTGACGCCGGCGGACAGCGCGCCTTCGACCTGCACATCGAACCAGCTCTCGATGGAACGCGAGACGAACTGGTAGGAGACGATGTAGATCAGCAGGCCCGGCACCAGGCCTACCAGCGTGAAGATGCCGGCCAGCTTGAGCAGCAGGCGGCTGCCGAAGCGCCCGCGCCGCAGCCGTATGGCCAGTCGGATGCCGCCCCACACCAGGATGGACAGCAGCAGGCCGGCCACGACCACGTTCGCGGCGAACAGCCAGTTGTAGTTGCGCTCGTAGTCCAGGCGGTTGTTGGTGGCCAGCGTGAGCAGGAACAGCAGCAGCACGCCGACCAGCCCCATCAGGCCGGCACCCACCCCCACGGCCCAGCGCATGCCGCGCGACAGTCCGGCCGAGGCCGGCAGCGCCATGCGCTCGTCCGCGTCCGTCTCCCGTCTCATGGAGCGCTCTCCAGCAGCTGGGTTCGCGACAGCTGCAGGTTCCACCCCGAGCGCCCCAGCGCCCCGATCTGCAGCGGTCTGGGCAGCTGCGACAGGTCGATGCGAAAGCGCAGCTGCACCGAGACACCCGACTGCGTGGGCGCCGCATCCATGATCTTCCAGCGCGAGATGCGCTGGATGGCGGACAGGGCGTCGTCCAGGGTCTCGAAGGTCTGGCCCAGCGCCAGCCCCAGGCCGGCACTGGAAAACGCGGTGTTCGAGACATGCAGCCGCCAGCGGCGCGTCAGCGGCTGGTGGCTGAGGCGGTAGTGTCGGCTGGTCGTGGCCAGCTGCTGATCCGACCAGTACCAACGTTCGCGCTGGACCTGGGCCTCGGCCACGAAATACATGGGAATGCCCTGACGCAGTGCGTCATCGATCTGGTAGGGCAGCTCGAACTGGAGATTGGCGGACAGCAGCAGGCCATCGTCCGAGCGCTCGAGCTGCATGGTGGTGATCTCGGCGGGCTGGGAGTCGGCACGGGCCGGCAGCCCCAGGCCCGCCAGGAGCATCGCCAGCAGGGTGGCTCGCACCAGACGGACCACCAGGAACGGCCAGGCCGGCGGCCTGGTCCGGGGACGGAGGTCAGCGCGTCTTTTGCAGCAAAGCGTAGAAGAAGCCGTCGTGGTCACCCAGAGCATTGTCGGCGAGCATGCCTGCTTTGTCGGCCTTGCCCGGGATTAAATGCCCCGGCGCCGGCAGTGTTCGCGCCTCACTGTTGCGTGCAACAAACGCTTGCACCTGGGCTTCGCCCTCTTGCCTGAAGACGGAGCAGGTGCAGTACAGCAGACGACCACCGGGCAGCAGCAGGGGCCACAGGGTGTCGAGCAGGCGCGCCTGGATCGCGGCCAGCTGGCCGACGTCGCTCTCGCGGCGCAGCCAGCGCACGTCGGGCTGGCGCCGCACGATGCCCGAGGCCGTGCAAGGTGCGTCGAGCAAGATGGCGTCGAAGCGCTGGCCATCGCATCCGGCATCGAACCACTGCGCGGGCTGGGAGGCATCGGCCACCAGCACACGGGCCTTCAGCTGCAGTCGCTCCAGCGTCTGTCCGATGCGGGCCGCGCGTTCGGCATCGATCTCCAGTGCGGTGACCTCCAGGGTCTGCGGTCGGGCATATTCCAGCAGGTGGGCCGTCTTGCCCCCCGGGGCCGCACAGGCGTCGAGCACGCGCAGCGGCCGGCCCGCAGGGGTTTCCAACCCCTCCAGCAGCAGCGGAGCCGCCAGCTGCGCGGCCGCGTCCTGCACGGAAGCCAGGCCCTCATCGAAGCCCGGCAGGGACTGCACGGGCAAGGCCTGCTCCAACTGCAGGCCCCAGCCGGCCACGGGCAGGGATTGCACATCCATGGCCTCGAGCGCCGCCCGGTACTCGGATCGGCCCGCCCTTCGGCGGTTGACGCGCAGCGTCATCGGCGGCTGCGCATTGTTGGCCCGCAGGATGTCCTGCCAGTGCGCGGGATGGTCCTTGCGCAGCCGCTCGATCCACCATGCGGGGTGGTTCCAGAGCGCCTGCGGCTGCGTCTCGGTGGCGGCCACCAGGGCATCGCGTTCGCGCAGGAAGCGGCGCAGACAGGCATTGACGAAGCCGGACTGGGCGCGCGCGGCCCCCTGCTTGGCCGCTTCGACGGTCTGGTTGACCAGGGTGAAGGGCGGATAAGGTGCCTGGGCCTCGTCCCAGGCCAGGGCCAGGGCCGTGCTCAGCAGCGCGCTGACACGCGGCGGCGGCGTGCGCGAGGCAAGCTGTTTCTGCAGCGCCTGGGCACGGCCCAGCTGGCGCAGCACCTGGAACAGCAAGGCCTGGACGCCGGGGCGCAGCGGTTGCGCCACGCGCGCGAGCACGCTGCGGCTGGACTGTCCTTCCAGGATGGCCTGGAGGCACTGGGCAACGGCGTCGAGCTGCTGCCACAGGGCGGGCGCCTGCGCAGGCGCCGCGCCGCGGCGCGGGGAAGAATGCGTGCGTTGGTTCATGTTCCACTTTCCTGCGCCCGGGGGGCGGCAGGCTCGATCAGCAGCCGGCGCACCGGGCGAAAGCCCAGCAGCCAGGCCAGCAGCCGTGCCGGGTACTGCGCGATGGCTGCGTTGTAGCGTTCGGCCGCCGCGTTGAATTGCTGCAGCCCCAGGCGGTTGCGCACCTGGTGCTCGGTCCAGCGCTGCTGCCAGGACTGCAGCGGGTCGGCATCGGTGGAGGCACCAGGCTGCGCGCCATCGGCCGCCATCTTGGCCATGGCCTGCCAGGCCACCTCCAGCGCCGAGCAGGCATGCTCCAGCGAGGCCAGGGCGGTCTCGCGCAAAGGTCTGCCACGGGCGTCGACCAGGGCGGACTGCAGCTGCGCGGCCGTCTGGTGGAGCGCGGCCTGGGCATGCACCAGGGCCGCTCCCTGGCCTTCGGCCTTGGGCTGGGCCTCGAAGGCCTGCAGCATGGCGTGCCATTGGCCCAGGTGCGCATCCAGCACGCCGAACTGCTGTACGCAGCTGCTGCGCAGCCGGGCCAGCCGGCTGTAGGCGCCGACGGCCCAGAACACGAGCAGGGCCAGCAGCATCCATTCAAGAGACAGGGACCACATCGTCTGCAATGGACTGGTATCCGGAACAGGGCTTGCGCATACCTGGTGCGGCAACGTGCGGCGCCCCATGGCGAACCCGCCGCTGCAATCCCTCCTGCGCAAACCGTACAAAGGAAAAACGCTCCCGCCTGCGCTTCGCAGGCCGGGAGCGTCACGTCACTTCACGGGCTCGCTTTCGCTCGCCCGAGGCAGGTCAGTCGGCAGAAGCGTCACCGGCGACCGCAATGGCGCCTGCGTCGTCATCGGCCATCACGCCCGCCAGTTCGGCGGCTTCGGCGTCGGCGATGGCACGGCGCTCTGCGTCGTCCATGGCGTCCTTGGCCTTGCGCGCCTGGTGGTAGGCCAGGCCCGTGCCGGCCGGGATCAGGCGGCCCACGATGACGTTTTCCTTCAGGCCACGCAGCTCGTCGCGCTTGCCCATGATGGCAGCCTCGGTGAGCACGCGGGTCGTTTCCTGGAACGACGCGGCGGAGATGAAGGAGTCGGTCGACAGCGAGGCCTTGGTGATGCCCAGCAGCACGTTGGAGTACGTGGCGGGGATCTTGCCTTCGCGCTGCAGGGCCTCGTTGGTGTTGAGGATCTCCGAGCGCTCGACCTGCTCGCCAGCGATGTAGGTCGAGTCACCGGTGTTCTCGACCACGACGCGGCGCAGCATCTGGCGAACGATCACCTCGATGTGCTTGTCGTTGATCTTCACACCCTGCAGGCGGTAGACGTCCTGCACTTCATCGACGATGTAGCGCGACAGTTCCTCGATGCCCAGCAGGCGCAGGATGTCCTGCGGATCGGCGGGGCCGTCGACGATGGACTCGCCCTTGTTGACCACCTGGCCTTCGTGCACCAGGATGTTCTTTTCCTTGGGCACGAGCTCTTCCCAGACCTTGCCGTCCAGATCGGTGATCTGCAGGCGCACCTTGCCCTTGGTTTCCTTGCCGAAGGAGATGGTGCCGGTCATCTCGGCCAGCGTGCCCTTGTCCTTGGGCGTGCGGGCCTCGAACAGTTCGGCCACGCGGGGCAGACCACCGGTAATGTCGCGGGTCTTCTGGCCTTCGACGGGGATACGGGCCAGCACTTCGCCGGGGCCCACGTCCTGGCCGTCACGCACCTGGATCAGCGCGCCGACCTGGAAGCCGATGGTCACCGAGTGGTCGGTGCCGGGGATCTTGACTTCCTGGTTGTTGGCATCGACCAGCTTGACCTGGGGACGCACGACCTTGGCGGAGCCACGGCGCTTGGGGTCGATAACCACCAGCGTGGACAGGCCGGTCACTTCGTCGACCTGCTTGGCCACGGTCAGGCCCTCCTCCACGTTCTCGAACTTCACCTGGCCGGCGTATTCGGTAATGATGGGTCGGGTCAGCGGATCCCAGTTGGCCAGGATCAGGCCGGCCTTGACCTGCTGGTCGGGCTTGACCGTCAGCACGGCACCGTACGGCACCTTGTGGCGCTCGCGCTCGCGGCCGTTGTCGCTGATGACGATTTCACCGGAACGCGAGATCACGACCAGCTCACCCTTGGTGTTGCTGACGTAGCGCATCGTGCTGTTGAAGCTGATGGAGCCGTTGGACTTGGCTTCCACGCTGGACGCGATGGCGGCACGCGAGGCGGCACCACCGATGTGGAACGTCCGCATGGTCAGCTGCGTGCCGGGCTCGCCGATGGACTGGGCGGCGATCACACCCACGGCTTCGCCGAGGTTGATCAGGCCGCCACGGCCCAGGTCGCGGCCGTAGCACTTGGCGCACAGGCCGTAGCGCGTTTCGCAGGTCAGCGCGGTGCGGACCTTGATCTCGTCCACGCCCTGGGCTTCCAGTTCCTCGATGCCGTCCTCGCTCAGCAGCGTGCCGGCAGGCAGCAGGACGGCCTGCGTCTCGGGATGCACGACGTCCTCGGCCGTGGTGCGGCCCAGCACGCGGTCGCGCAGCGACTCGATCACTTCACCACCCTCGACGATGGCGCGCATCACTGCGCCATTGCTCGTGCCGCAATCGTCCTCGTTGACCACCAGATCCTGCGTCACGTCCACCAGACGGCGCGTCAGGTAACCCGAGTTCGCGGTCTTCAGCGCCGTATCCGCCAGACCCTTTCGGGCACCGTGGGTGGAGATGAAGTACTGCAGAACGTTCAGGCCTTCACGGAAGTTCGCCGTGATGGGCGTCTCGATGATGGAGCCGTCGGGCTTGGCCATCAGGCCACGCATGCCGGCCAGCTGGCGGATCTGGGCCGCAGAGCCGCGGGCGCCGGAGTCGGCCATCATGTAGATGGCATTGAACGATTCCTGCTCGACTTCGTTGCCGTGGCGGTCGATGACCTTTTCCTTGGCCAGCTGGGCCATCATGACCTTGGAGACTTCGTCGCCGGCCTTGCCCCAGATGTCCACCACCTTGTTGTAGCGCTCGCCAGCGGTCACGAGACCGGAGACGTACTGCTGCTCGATCTCCTTCACCTCGGCTTCGGCACGGCCGATGATCTCGGCCTTTTGCGGCGGCACCAGCATGTCGCCGATGGCGATGGAGATGCCGGCGTGCGTGGACAGGCGGAAGCCGTTTTGCAGCAGCTTGTCGGCGAACACCACCGTGGCCTTGAGACCGCACTTGCGGAACGAGGCGTTGATGAGCTTGGAGATCTCCTTCTTCTTGAGCGCCTTGTTCATGTGGCTGAACGGCAGGCCCTTGGGCAGGATCTCGGACAGCAGGGCACGGCCGACCGTGGTTTCCACAAGGCTGACCGACGGCTCGAATTCGCCGCTGGTCTTGTTCCTGGTCCATTCGGTCAGGCGCACGCTGATCTTGGCGGCCAGTTCGACCTGGTCCGCGTCCAGCGCGCGCTGCACTTCACCGATGTCGGCGAAGACCATGCCTTCGCCCTTGCCGTTGATGCGCTCGCGGGTGGCGTGGTACAGGCCCAGCACCACGTCCTGCGAAGGAACGATGGAGGGTTCGCCCGATGCCGGGAACAGCACGTTGTTGGAGGCCAGCATCAGCGTGCGGGCTTCCATCTGCGCTTCCACGGACAGCGGCACGTGGACGGCCATCTGGTCACCGTCGAAGTCGGCGTTGAATGCAGCGCAGACCAGCGGGTGCAGCTGGATGGCCTTGCCTTCGATCAGGATGGGCTCGAAGGCCTGGATACCCAGGCGGTGCAGCGTGGGCGCACGGTTCAGCATGACCGGGTGCTCCTTGATGACCTCCTCCAGGATGTCCCAGACCACCGGCGTGCCGGATTCGACTTCCTTCTTCGCCGCCTTGATGGTGGTGGCGATGCCGCGCTGCTCGAGCTGCGCGAAGATGAAGGGCTTGAACAGCTCCAGCGCCATCAGCTTGGGCAGGCCGCACTGGTGCAGCTTGAGGTACGGGCCCACCGTGATCACGGAACGGCCGGAGTAGTCGACGCGCTTGCCCAGCAGGTTCTGGCGGAAACGGCCGCTCTTGCCCTTGATCATGTCGGCCAGCGACTTCAGGGCACGCTTGTTGGCGCCCGTCATGGCCTTGCCACGGCGGCCGTTGTCCAGCAGCGAGTCCACGGCTTCCTGCAGCATGCGCTTTTCGTTGCGAGCGATGATCTCCGGAGCCTTCAGCTCCAGCAGGCGGCGCAGGCGCGAGTTGCGGTTGATGACGCGGCGGTACAGGTCGTTCAGGTCGGACGTGGCGAAACGGCCGCCGTCCAGCGGCACCAGCGGACGCAGGTCCGGGGGCAGCACGGGCAGCACTTCCATCACCATCCAGCCCGGCTTGATGCCGGACTTCTTGAAGGCCTCGAGCAGCTTCAGGCGCTTGGCGTTCTTCTTGACCTTGACTTCGGAGCCGGTCAGATCGCCGCGCAGGCGCTCGATCTCGACGTCGATATCGATGCCTTCGAGCAGGTCCTTGATGCCTTCGGCGCCCATCTTGGCCTCGAACTCGTCACCGTACTCGGTGCGCTTGGCCTCGTAGTCGTCCTCGCTCATGATGCTGAACTTCTTCAGCGGCGTCATGCCGGGGTCGGTCACCACGTAGGCCTCGAAGTACAGCACGCGCTCGATGTCGCGCAGCGTCATGTCCAGCACCAGGCCCAGGCGCGAAGGCAGGGACTTCAGGAACCAGATGTGGGCGCAGGGCGCGGCCAGGTCGATGTGGCCCATGCGCTCGCGGCGCACCTTGGTCTGGGTCACTTCGACGCCGCACTTCTCGCAGATCACGCCACGGTGCTTGAGGCGCTTGTACTTGCCGCACAGGCACTCGTAGTCCTTGATCGGGCCGAAGATCTTGGCGCAGAACAGGCCGTCGCGCTCGGGCTTGAACGTGCGGTAGTTGATGGTCTCGGGCTTCTTCACCTCGCCGAAGGACCACGAACGGATCTTCTCGGGCGAAGCCAGGCCGATCTTGATGGCATCGAAATGCTCATCGGGCGTGAATTGCTTGAACAGGTCGAGTAGAGATTTCATAAGACTCTTTCCCTTTTCAATATTTAAGAACGCTCAAGCTCGATGTCGAGGCCCAGGGAGCGGATTTCCTTGACCAGCACGTTGAACGACTCGGGCATGCCCGCCTCGATGGCGTGCTCTCCCTTGACGATGGATTCGTACACCTTGGTACGGCCCACCACGTCGTCGGACTTCACGGTCAGCATTTCCTGCAGCACGTAGGCGGCGCCGTAGGCTTCCAGCGCCCACACTTCCATTTCACCGAAACGCTGGCCACCGAACTGGGCCTTGCCGCCCAGCGGCTGTTGCGTGACGAGCGAGTACGGGCCCGTGGAGCGGGCGTGCATCTTGTCGTCGACCAGATGGTGCAGCTTCAGGTAGTGCATGTAGCCGATGGTGGTCGGGCGCTCGAAGCGCTCGCCCGTGCGGCCGTCATACAGGTAGGCCTGCGTGCGGCTGTCGGTCAGGCCCTTGCGCTCCTTGAGGTCGTCGGGGTATGCGAGCTTGAGCATGTCCCGGATTTCCTGCTCGGAGGCACCGTCGAACACCGGCGTGGCGAAGGGCACGCCGGTGGTCAGCGCCTGCGCCATGGACATGATCTCGCCGTCGTCCAGCTGCGCCAGGTCTTCCTTGCGGCCCCTGGCGTTGTAGATCTCCTCCATGAAGGCACGCATCTCCGCCGCGCGGGCTTCCTGCTGCAGCATGTCGCCGATGCGATGGCCCAGGCCCTTGCCGGCCCAGCCCAGGTGGACTTCCAGCACCTGACCGATGTTCATGCGCGAAGGCACGCCCAGCGGGTTCAGCACGATGTCGGCGGTGGAGCCGTCGGCCATGTAGGGCATGTCCTCGACCGGAACGATCTTGGAGACCACGCCCTTGTTGCCGTGGCGACCGGCCATCTTGTCGCCGGGCTGCAGGCGGCGCTTGACGGCCAGGTAGACCTTGACCATCTTGAGCACGCCGGCGGGCAGCTCGTCACCCTGCGTCAGCTTCTTGCGCTTTTCCTCGAAAGCCAGGTCGAAGCTGTGGCGGGTCTGCTCCAGCGAGTTCTTGATGGACTCGAGCTGGGAGGCGACTTCGTCCTCTGCCGGGCGGATGTCGAACCAGTGGAACTTCTCGACGCCATCCAGGTAGGCCTTGTCGATCTTGGCGCCCTTGGCCAGCTTCTGCGGGCCGCCGTTGGCCACACGGCCGCTCAGCAGCTTCTCGATACGGTCGAAGGCGTCGGCCTCGACGATGCGCAGTTGGTCGTTCAGGTCCAGGCGATAGCGCTTGAGTTCATCGTCGATGATCTGCTGGGCGCGCTTGTCGCGCTGGATGCCTTCGCGGGTGAAGACCTGCACGTCGATGACCGTGCCCGACGAGCCCTGGTCCACGCGCAGCGAGGTGTCCTTCACGTCGGAAGCCTTCTCGCCGAAGATGGCGCGCAGCAGCTTCTCCTCAGGCGTCAGCGTGGTCTCGCCCTTGGGCGTGACCTTGCCGACCAGCACATCGCCGGGCTGCACTTCGGCGCCCACGTAGATGATGCCGGACTCGTCCAGGCGGTTCAGTTGCTGCTCGGACAGGTTGGGGATGTCGCGCGTGATTTCCTCGGGGCCCAGCTTGGTGTCGCGGGCCATGACCACGAGTTCCTCGATGTGGATCGAGGTGTAGCGGTCTTCGGCCACCACACGCTCATTGATCAGGATCGAGTCCTCGAAGTTGTAGCCGTTCCAGGGCATGAAGGCGATCAGCATGTTCTGGCCGATGGCGATCTCGCCCAGGTCGGTCGATGCGCCGTCGGCCACCACGTCACCCTTGGCCAGCTTGTCGCCACGCTTGACGATGGGACGCTGGTGGATGTTGGTGTTCTGGTTGGAACGCTGGTACTTGATGAGGTTGTAGATGTCCACGCCCACTTCGCCGGCCACGGCCTCGTCGTCGTTCACGCGCACCACGATGCGGGTCGCGTCGACATAGTCGACGATACCGCCACGGGTGGCCGTGACCACGGTACCGGAGTCCACGGCGGCCACGCGCTCGATGCCGGTGCCGACCATGGGCTTTTCCGGGCGCAGCACGGGCACGGCCTGGCGCGACATGTTGGCACCCATCAAGGCGCGGTTCGCGTCGTCGTGTTCCAGGAACGGGATCAGCGAGGCGGCCACCGACACGATCTGTGCGGGCGACACGTCCATGTACTGCACGCGCTCGGCCGACACCAGGGTCGATTCACCCTTTTCACGGGCCGACACCAGATCACCGGTCAGGCGGCCTTCGGCATCCAGCTCGGCGTTGGCCTGGGCAATGATGTACTTGCCTTCCTCGATGGCCGACAGGTAGTCGATCTCCATCGTGACCTTGCCGTCGGCCACGCGGCGGTAGGGGGTCTCGATGAAGCCGTACTCGTTCAGGCGGGCATACAGGGCCAGCGAGTTGATCAGGCCGATGTTCGGGCCTTCAGGCGTTTCGATGGGGCAGACGCGGCCGTAGTGGGTCACGTGCACGTCGCGCACTTCGAAGCCTGCGCGCTCGCGGGTCAGACCGCCCGGGCCCAGGGCCGAGACGCGGCGCTTGTGCGTGATTTCGGCCAGCGGGTTGGTCTGGTCCATGAACTGCGACAGCTGCGAGGCGCCGAAGAATTCCTTCAGGGCCGCCGAGATCGGCTTGCTGTTGATCAGGTCATGCGGCATGAGCGGTTCCTGCTCAGCCTGGCCCAGGCGTTCCTTCACGGCCTTCTCGATACGTGCCAGGCCCGTGCGGTACTGGTTCTCGGCCAGTTCGCCCACGCAGCGCACGCGGCGGTTGCCCAGGTGGTCGATGTCGTCGACCTCGCCCTTGCCGTTGCGCAGATCCACCAGGATCTTGACCACGGCCAGGATGTCCTCGTTGGACAGCACCATGGGGCCGGTGGGATCGTCGCGGCCGACCTTGGCGTTGAATTTCATGCGGCCCACGCGCGACAGGTCGTAGGTGTCGGCGTTGTAGAACAGGCGCTGGAACAGGGCCTGCACGGCGTCTTCGGTCGGCGGCTCGCCGGGGCGCATCATGCGGTAGATGGCCACGCGTGCGGCGAACTCGTCCACGGTTTCGTCGGTGCGCAGGGTCTGCGAGATGTAGGCGCCCTGGTCCAGCTCATTCGTGTAGATGCACTGCAGTTCCTGGATGCCGGCGCTGCGCAGCTTCTTGAGCAGGGACTCGGTCAGCTCCTCGTTGGCCTTGGCAATGATCTCGCCCGTGTCCGGATCGATGATGTTCTTGGCGACCACGCGGCCGATCAGGAAGTCCTCGGGGACGCTGATGAACTTGGTGCCCGACTGCTCCAGCTCACGCGTGTGGCGCGCGGTGACGCGCTTGTCCTTGGCGACCACGACCTTGCCCGACTTGTCGGTGATGTCGAAGCGCGCGACTTCGCCACGCAGGCGCTCGGAGACAAACTCCATCTGCGCACCGCTGTCCATCAGGCGGAAGTTGTCGTTGACGAAGAAGTTGGCCAGGATCGATTCCGGCGTCAGGCCGATGGCCTTCAGCAGAATGGTCACGGGCATCTTGCGGCGGCGGTCGACACGGAAGAACAGCAGGTCCTTGGGGTCGAACTCGAAGTCCAGCCACGAGCCACGGTAAGGAATGATGCGCGCCGAGAACAGCAGCTTGCCCGAGCTGTGGGTCTTGCCCTTGTCGTGTTCGAAGAACACGCCGGGCGAACGGTGCAGCTGCGAGACGATCACGCGCTCTGTCCCGTTGATGATGAAGGAGCCCTTGTCGGTCATCAGGGGCACTTCGCCCATGTAGACCTCCTGCTCCTTGACTTCCTTGACCACCTTGGACTGGGAGGTCGAGGACTCGCGGTCATAGATGATCAGCTGGACCTTGGCGCGCACGGCCGAGGCGAAGGTCAGGCCACGGGTCTGGCACTCGCGCACGTCGAACGCGGGCTTGGCCAGGTTGTACTCGACGAACTTCATCTCCACGAAGCCGTTGTGGGAGACGATGGGGAAGGCGGAGTTGAAGGCCGCTTGCAGGCCTTCGATGGTGCGTTTTTTGGGGGCTACATCTGCCTGCAAGAATGCGGTGTATGCATCTTTTTGCATCTGCAGCAGGTAAGGCACTTCGAGCACGCTGTCGCGGCTCCCGAAGCTTTTGCGGATTCGCTTGCGTTCGGTGTAAGAATAGGCCATGAGATCTCCGGGCAAAGACATGAGTCCTGGGTCTGCGACGACTGCCCCACATGGAAAGCTCCCTGCGGGCTTGGCGGTTGGCCACTACCAACCATGGCTGACGGCGATGCGTTGCACATCGCCCGAACCAAGGCATCTTCTGCTGTCGGGTTGTCAGAAGACACTAGAAAACAGGCTGCTTCAGACCGCTTTCTAGTGTGCTCTCAGGATACGCGCTCCACAAGCGCCAAAGGCTGGAGGCCCTTTTTCGGAGCCTCCAGCCCTTGAGGGGACCGAATTACTTCAGTTCAGCCTTGGCGCCAGCTTCCACCAGCTTCTTCACAGCGGCTTCAGCGTCAGCCTTGGCAATGCCTTCCTTGACGTTCTTCGGAGCGCCGTCGACCAGGTCCTTGGCTTCCTTCAGACCCAGGCCGGTGATTTCACGCACGGCCTTGATGACGGACACCTTGTTGGCGCCGGCATCGGTCAGGACCACGTTGAACTCGGTCTTCTCTTCAGCAGCAGCAGCGCCGCCAGCAGCGCCGCCAGCAGCGGGAGCGGCCATGGCGGCAGCGCTCACGCCAAACTTCTCTTCAATGGCCTTGACCAGGTCATTGAGTTCCAGGACCGTCATGCTGTCCAGGGCGGTCAGAAATGCGTCTTTATCGAATGCCATTTTGATTTCCTAACAATATTGGTTAACTGCCGCGCGCTCAGGCTGCGGCCGCTTCGGCTGCCGGTTCTTCGGCAGAGCCTTCGCCCTTCTTTGCCGCCAGGGCGCCCAGCACGACGGCCGTACGCGAGATGGGCGACATCAGCAAGCCGCACAGTTGTGCCAGCAGAACTTCCTTGGTAGGAATGTTCGCCAGTTGCTTCACACCGTTCACGTCCAGGGCCTTGCCTGCAAACGCACCACCGCGGATCACCAGCTTGTCGTTGGTTTTCGCGAAGTCGGCCACCACCTTGGCGGCGGCCACTGCGTCTTCAGAGAAGCCGTAGATCAGAGGGCCGGTCATCTGGTCGGCGACGACGTCGAACTGGCTGCCGGCCACAGCACGGCGGGCCAGCGTGTTCTTCAACACGCTCAGGCTCACACCCTTGCTGCGGGCGTCAACACGCAGTTTCGTCATGTCGGCGACCGTGATGCCGCGGTATTCCGCGATCACAAGCGTTTGAGCTTTAGCGGCGAGGCTGGTCACTTCATTGATGACCGCTTCTTTCTCACTGCGATTAAGACTCAAGGTCTACTCCTTCAAATGCACACTCGGGGCGAGCCCCTCATGCGCGCTCTTGTTGCAGCGACCAACTGTTTTGGAAATGCATCCATCTGCAGCGGGATCGCCATCTGCGTTGGCCCCAGGGGTTTAAGTGCACAAGGCACACCAACGGTCTTGGATGACCCGGCGCATCGCTGCACCGGCCCACCACTGAGACACCCCGGGAGGTGCCTCAAGATTTCCTGGCTATCAGGCCGAGATGGTTTGCGTGTCGACGCGAACGCCCACACCCATGGTCGAGGAGACAGCCACCTTGCGCAGGTACAGACCCTTGCTGGAAGCGGGCTTGGACTTGTTCAGGGCGTCGATCAGGGCAGCCAGGTTGCCTTGCAGTTTCTCGTTGTCGAACGAGCGGCGACCGATGGTGGCGTGGATGATGCCGGCCTTGTCGACACGGTACTGCACCTGACCGGCCTTGGCGTTCTTCACGGCCGTGGCCACATCGGGGGTCACCGTACCCACCTTGGGGTTGGGCATCAGGCCGCGCGGGCCCAGGATCTGGCCCAGCGTACCGACGACGCGCATGGCATCGGGGGCCGCGATGACCACGTCGAAGGGCATGTCGCCAGCCTTCACGCGGGCAGCCAGGTCGTCCATGCCGACCACGTCGGCGCCGGCGGCCTTGGCTTCTTCAGCCTTGGCGCCCTGGGCGAACACGGCCACGCGGGCGGTCTTGCCGGTGCCATGGGGCAGCACGACAGCGCCACGGACCACCTGGTCCGACTTCTTGGCGTCCACGCCCAGTTGCACGGCCACGTCGATGGATTCATCGAACTTGGCGGTGGCGGCTTCCTTCACCAGCGCCACGGCGTCAGCGAAAGCGTACAGCTTGGTGGACTCCACCTTGCCCTGGAGAGCCTTCTGCTTCTTGGTCAACTTGGCCATTTACACGCCCTCCACAATCACGCCCATCGAACGGGCCGAACCAGCCAGCGTACGCACGGCGGCGTCGACGTCAGCAGCGTTCATGTCCTTCAGCTTGGTGTTGGCGATTTCTTCCAGCTGAGCGCGGGTGATCTTGCCGACCTTGTTCTTCAGGGGGTTGGAGGAGCCCTTGTCCAGCTTGATGGCCTTCTTGATCAGCACAGTCGCCGGAGGCGTCTTGATGATGAAGGTGAAGCTCTTGTCGGCGAAGGCCGTGATGACCACGGGCAGGGGCAGGCCTGGCTCGACACCTTGGGTCTGGGCGTTGAACGCCTTGCAGAATTCCATGATGTTGAGGCCGCGCTGACCCAGCGCCGGACCGATCGGAGGAGAGGGATTGGCCTTACCAGCTGGCACTTGCAGCTTGATGAAGCCGACGATTTTCTTCGCCATTGAATGCTCCTTGCGGGTATAGCGCCGCCGGCCCAACGCACGATGGTTGCAGCCGGCAGCTCCCCGGGGGTTAAAAGACTCTTGCTGACACGCTCTGCACCGAGCCTAAAAATGCAGAGCCAGAGATTGTAAGCGGTAACTCAGGTTTTTTCAACCTGGGCAAATTCAAGCTCGACCGGCGTGGAGCGGCCGAAGATCATGACCGAGACGCGCAGGCGGTTCTTTTCGTAGTTGACTTCCTCGACCGAACCATTGAAGTCCGTGAACGGACCTTCCTTGACGCGCACCAGCTCGCCAGGCATGAACTCGATCTTGTGGCGCGGCTTGTCCGTGCCTTCCTGCATCTGGCTGACGATCTTGCGCACCTCGTCTTCGGAGATGGGTGCAGGGCGGTTCTTGGCCCCCCCCACGAAACCCGTCACCTTGCTGGTGTGCTTGACCAGGTGCCAGGTGTCGTCGTCCATGACCATCTCGACGAACACATAGCCCGGGAAGAGGCGACGCTCCGTGGTGCGGCGCTGACCATTCTTCATCTCAACCACTTCCTCGGTGGGAACCAGGATGCGGCCGAACTTGGACTGCATGTCAGAGCGCGCAATGCGCTCGATGATGTTGCGCTCGACAGCCTTCTCCATGCCCGAGTAGGCATGGACAATGTACCAGCGCAGATCCGGATTGGCAGGCGTCGCCCCTCCGTCGTTCACACCTGTTTCGACAGCATCCATTACTTCCTCCAGCCCAAAATCAGGTCGTACAGGACCCACTCAAGCGTCTTGTCCGTGAACCACAGGAACAAGGCCATGATGACCACGAAGCCGAAGACATACAAGGTCATCTGCATGGTTTCCTTGCGCGTCGGCCAGACGACCTTCTTGACTTCGCGCCAGGCATCCTGGGCGAAGCCCACGAAGCGCTTGCCGGGCTCGGAAACCAGGAACGTACCCGCAGCCGCAGCCAGGCCGACCAGCAGCACCGCCCACTGGACGATGGGTCCTTGCTTGCTCAGCAGATAGAAACCTGCGATCGCAGCAACGACTAAAGCCGCGACTGCGGCAAGCTTGGCTTTGTCAGCTCCGGAGCTGACCGTTTCAACCTGAGTAGTGGCCATATTCCATTTCTAGCGCGTATTTTCACGCAACGCCAAGACACCGAAGCCCGCTTTGGGGGCGGGCTCGTTGCGATTCCACCATCAGGTGGCAGGGGCAGTAGGAATCGAACCTACAACCTTCGGTTTTGGAGACCGACGCTCTGCCAATTGAGCTATACCCCTACGAAATCAATCAGGCGATGATCTTGGCAACCACACCAGCGCCCACGGTACGGCCACCTTCGCGGATGGCGAAGCGCAGGCCTTCTTCCATGGCGATGGGGGCGATCAGCTTGACGGTGATCGACACGTTGTCGCCGGGCATCACCATTTCCTTGTCGGCGGGCAGCTCGATGGAGCCGGTCACGTCGGTGGTACGGAAATAGAACTGGGGACGGTAGTTGTTGAAGAACGGAGTGTGACGGCCACCTTCGTCCTTGGACAGCACGTACACCTCAGCCGTGAAGTGGGTGTGGGGCTTGATGGAGCCGGGCTTGCACAGCACCTGGCCGCGTTCCACGTCTTCACGCTTGGTGCCGCGCAGCAGCAGACCCACGTTGTCGCCAGCCTGGCCCTGGTCCAGCAGCTTGCGGAACATTTCCACGCCGGTGACGGTGGTCTTTTGCGTGTCGCGGATACCGACGATCTCGATTTCCTCGCCAACCTTGATGATGCCGCGCTCGACACGACCGGTCACCACGGTGCCGCGGCCGGAGATGGAGAACACGTCTTCCACGGGCATGGCGAAGGCACCGTCCACAGCGCGCTCGGGCGTGGGGATGTAGGTGTCCAGGGCTTCAGCCAGCTTCATGATGGCGGGTTCGCCCTTGTCGGACTGGTCGCCTTCCAGGGCCAGCTTGGCCGAGCCGCGCACGATGGGAGTGTCGTCGCCGGGGAAGTCGTACTTGGCCAGCAGCTCGCGCACTTCCATTTCGACCAGTTCCAGCAGTTCCTCGTCGTCGACCATGTCGCACTTGTTCAGGAACACGATGATGTAGGGCACGCCCACCTGGCGGGCCAGCAGGATGTGCTCGCGGGTCTGGGGCATCGGGCCGTCAGCGGCCGAGCACACCAGGATGGCGCCGTCCATCTGGGCGGCACCGGTGATCATGTTCTTGACGTAGTCGGCGTGGCCGGGGCAGTCCACGTGGGCGTAGTGGCGGTTGGCCGTTTCGTACTCGACGTGGGCGGTGTTGATCGTGATGCCGCGGGCCTTTTCTTCAGGTGCTGCGTCGATCTGGTCGTAAGCCTTGGCTTCGCCGCCGAACTTCTTGGACAGAACGGTAGCGATGGCAGCCGTCAGGGTCGTCTTGCCGTGGTCCACGTGACCGATGGTGCCCACGTTGACGTGGGGCTTGGTACGCTCGAATTTTTCTTTAGCCATTTTCCGACTCCGAAAAAAAATCTAAATCACTACAACAGGATTTGGCGCAACCCTATCTAGCGAGCGCACCAGAAAGAATGGTGCCCATGGGCAGGATCGAACTGCCGACCTCTCCCTTACCAAGGGAGTGCTCTACCACTGAGCCACATGGGCATTGAGGCCACCATGGCAACCTCAAAAATCTTGCTCGCAAACTGGAGCGGGAGACGGGAATCGAACCCGCGTCATTAGCTTGGAAGGCTAGGGTTCTACCATTGAACTACTCCCGCACAGATTGACTGCACGTCGCCACCTTCTCAGATGACCACTCTTCTTCACCATTACTGGTGGAGGGGACTGGATTCGAACCAGTGTAGGCGTAAGCCAACAGATTTACAGTCTGCCCCCTTTAGCCACTCGGGCACCCCTCCGAAGAGATTTGAATTCTAGCACCGTTTTTTCGCCCGAAAAAAATTCAGTGAATTTTTTTCTAAGACCATCGCAACGATCCTGGAACTGTGGCGCGGCTGGCGGGGATCGAACCCACGACCCTTGGCTTCGGAGGCCAATACTCTATCCACTGAGCTACAGCCGCTCAAGGCATCGCTGCCCTGCACAAGCCGGCGATTGTCGCATGACTTTGCACCAGTGCGCACAAGCCCCATCACCCTGCACGCTCATTGAGCAGGCGCCTGCGGCACCGCAAAGCCCAGACCCCGCAGGCAGACGTCCACCGCCTGGGCACCTACCTGCTTGAGATCGAAGGCCCGCCCCAGCAACCAGCTCTGCAGCAGTCCATCGAACATGGCGCACAACGCGATCGAGGCCTGATGCGCCGGCATGGGCATATCCACCGCATGGCTTTCGGCGGCGGCGCGCAGAGCCACCTCCAGACGTACCGAGAAAGCGTCCAGCGCCGCCCGGTTGCGCTCCTGCACCGGCATGAGCTCACCCACGTACTCCACCTTGAGCAACAGGATCTCGAAGACGCGGCGCGTGCTGTCGTCATCCACGATGCGCCCGAAGACCACCCCCATGAGGCGCCGCACATACTCCAGCGCATCGCACCTGGAGTCGTCCTCGCAGCCACTGTAGGCCGCCTGCTCCAGAGGCAGCGTGACCCGGTCCAGCATGGCATAGAAAAGGTCGAGCTTGTCCTTGAAATGCCAGTAGACCGCACCACGCGTGGCACCGGCCCGCTGGGCGATCTCGTTGAGGGAGGCCCGGGCGACACCCTGCTCATAGAAAACCTGCTCCGCCGCATCCAGCAAACTGTTGCGCGTTGCAAACGCATCTTCTTTCGTTCGTCGTGCCAAGATGTATTTCCTTCCATCGTTGAGCCCGGCCATGCCACGCTACGCCTTGCTTTGCGCCGCCTTGCAGCAACTGCGGTCATTATACATTCATGTATGTATGTATAATCCGCGACTTGCCCGTGGACACGGGCGTTCCGGATAGCGCTGACCGGAACGTCAACATCGTTATTTGATTCAGCACAAGGACCCATCATGCCCAGCACACGCAGCAATGTGTCAGCCGCTCCGTCCCCCTACAGCAGTCTGCGCCTCACCACCGTGGCCCTTGCCGTCGCCGCCGCAATGGCCCTGGTGGCCTGCGGGAAAAAACCTGAAGAACAGGCTGCCGCGCAGCAGCAGATGCCCGCCGTCCCCGTGGGCGTGGTGGTCGCCACCGCCGCCGATGTGGGCCTTGTGACCGAATTGCCCGGCCGCGTGGATGCGCGCCGCGTGGCCCAGATCCGTGCCCGCAGCGCCGGCATCCTGCAGGAGCGCCTGTTCAAGGAAGGCAGCGACGTCAAGGCCGGCCAGGTGCTCTATCGCATCGATCCGGCGCCCTACCAGGCCACGCTGCAAAGCGCCAAGGCCACGCAGGCCCGCGCCGAAGCCAACCAGGCCCAGGCGCTGGCACAGCTCGAACGCTACCGTCCGCTGGTGGCTGCCAACGCCATCAGCAAGCAGGACTTCGTCAATGCCGAAGCCGCCTACAAGCAGGCCCAGGCCGACGTTGCCGCCGGCAAGGCGGCGGTGCGCACGGCCGAGATCAATCTGGGCTACACCAGTGTCACGGCCCCCATCTCCGGCCGCATCGGCCAGTCGCTGGTGACCGAAGGCGCCCTGGTAGGCCAGGGCGAGGCCACTCCGCTGGCCGTGGTCCAGCAGATCAATCCCGTCTATGTGAACTTCACCCAGTCGTCCAGCGAGGCCTTCCGGCTGCGCCGAGCGATGGAACAGGGCAAGCTCAAGAAGGCGGACGGCGCCGAGGCCGCGAGCATCGAAGTGCGCCTGGACGATGGCACGCCCTATGAACTCAAGGGCAAGCTGCTGTTCACCGACCTGACGGTGGACAGCTCCACGGGCCAGGTCACGTTGCGCGCCGAGGTGCCCAATCCCAAGGGCCTGCTGCTGCCGGGCATGTATGTGCGCGTGCGCATGGAACAGGCCCAGGCTTCCAATGCCATCGCCGTACCCCAGCAGGCAGTGACGCGTACCGAGACCGGCGACACCGTGAGCGTGGTCAGCGATGACGGCAAGATCACCAAGCGTCCGGTGAAGGTGACCACGGCCCAGAACAACCAGTGGCTGGTCAGCGAAGGCCTGCAACCAGGCGAGAAGGTCATGGTCGACGGCTTCCAGAAGCTGCAGATGCTGCCGCCGGGCACACCGGTCAAGCCCGTGCCCTGGCAGCCCGAGGCCGCGAGTGCCCAGAAGCCGGCCGGCGCGGCAGCGCCAGCCCCGCAAGCCGCGGCCGACGCCAAGCCTGCGGACCAGGCAGACAAGAAGTAATCAAGAGGCTCAGCAATGGCCAAGTTCTTTATCGATCGACCGATCTTTGCATGGGTGATCGCGCTATTCATCATCGTCATCGGTGGTCTGGCGCTCACCAAGCTCCCGATCGCTCAATACCCCAAGGTGGCCCCGCCGGCCATCGTCATCAACACGGCCTATCCCGGCGCGTCGGCGCAGGTGCTCGAGGACAGCGTGCTGTCCGTGATCGAACGCGAGATGAACGGTTCGCCCGGCCTGGTCTACATGGAATCGGTGGCCCAGGCCGACGGCACGGGCAGCATCACCATCAGCTTCGAGCCCGGCACCAACGAGGACCTGGCCCAGGTGGATGTGCAAAACCGCCTCTCGCGTGCCACACCGCGCCTGCCCGCGTCCGTGACGCAGCAGGGCGTGCGCGTGGACAAGGCGGCCCGCAACTTCCTGATGTTCATCATGCTGTCCTCCGAGGACACCAAGACCTACGACACCGTGGCCCTGGGCGACTATGCCTCGCGCAACATCGTGCCGGAGATCCAGCGCGTGGCCGGCGTGGGCCAGGCCCAGCTGTTCGGCTCCGAAAAGGCGATGCGCATCTGGTTCGACCCCGCCAAGCTCCAGGGCTACAAGTTGTCCATCGAGGACGTGACGGCTGCCATCCGCAGCCAGAACGCCCAGGTGGCCAGCGGCGCCATCGGCGACTTGCCCAACATCACGGGCCAGAAGATCGCCGCCACGGTGACGGTCAAGGGCCAGCTGTCGTCCGTGGACCAGTTCGAGCGCATCGTGCTGCGCGCCAACGCCGACGGATCGACCGTGCGCCTCAAGGACGTGGCCACGGTGGAGATAGGCGGCCAGAGCTACGCGACCTCGGCGCGCCTGAACGGCAAGGATGCCGTGGGCATCGGCGTTCAGCTGACCCCCAGCGGCAATGCGCTGGCCACGGCCAAGGCCGTGCACGCGCGCATGGAGGAGCTGCAGAAGTTCTTCCCCAAGGGCGTGAGCTACTCCATCCCCTATGACAGCTCCAAGTTCGTGAGCATCTCCATCGAAAAGGTGGCACACACGCTGCTGGAAGCCATCGTGCTCGTGTTCCTGGTGATGTTCCTGTTCCTGCAGAACTGGCGCTACACGCTGATCCCGACCATCGTGGTGCCGATCGCGCTGCTGGGCACCTTCGCCGTCATGCAGGCCGTGGGCTTCTCGATCAACGTGCTGGCCATGTTCGGCATGGTGCTGGTCATCGGCATCGTGGTGGACGACGCCATCGTGGTGGTGGAGAACGTCGAGCGCATCATGAGCGAGGAAGGCCTGTCGCCACGCGACGCGGCCATCAAGGCCATGGGCCAGATCTCGGGCGCCATCGTGGGCATCACGCTGGTGCTGATCGCGGTGTTCATCCCGCTGGCCTTCTTCGCGGGGTCCACCGGCAACATCTACCGCCAGTTCTCCATCGTGATGGTGGCCTCCATCGGCTTCTCGGCCTTCATGGCACTGACGCTGACGCCCGCGCTGTGCGCGACGCTGCTCAAGCCAGTGGAAGCCGGACACCATCACGAAAAGAAGGGCTTCTTCGGCTGGTTCAACCGCACCTTCGCCCGCTACGCCAAGTCCTACGAGGGCTGGGTGGGCCGCCTGCTCAAGCGCTCCATCCTGATGATCGGCGTGTACCTGGCCGTGATCGCCGCCGCCGTGGTGGTCTTCCGCGGCCTGCCGACCTCGTTCCTGCCGACCGAGGACCAGGGCTACTTCATCGTCAACGTGCAACTGCCCCCTGGCGCCGCCAAGGAGCGCACGCTGGAGGTGATGAAGCAGGTGGAAGAAGCCGTGCTGCCGCAGCCCGAAGTGGCCAACATGGTCAGCGTGCTGGGCTTCAGCTTCTCCGGCCAGGGCCAGAACGCCGCGCTTGCCTTCGTGCCGCTCAAGGACTGGTCCGAGCGCAAGGGCGCGGACTCCACGGTGGACGCGATGACGGGCCGCATCATGGGCATGACGTCCGGCATCCGCGATGCCTTCGTGTTCGCGGTGAACCCGCCGCCCATCCCCGAGCTGGGCAACGCCGTGGGCTTCTCGTTCCGCCTGCAGGACCGTGCCGGCCACGGCCATGAAGCACTGATCAATGCCCGCAACATGCTGCTAGGCATGGCCGGACAGAGCAAGGTGCTGACCGGCGTACGCCCCGATGGTCTGGAGGACGCGCCCCAGCTGCGCATCGAGATCGACCGCGACAAGGCCAACGCGCTGGGCGTGGATTTCACGTCCATCAACGCCGCGCTGTCCACCGCGCTGGGCTCGTCCTACGTCAACGACTTCCCCAACCAGGGACGTCTGCAGCGCGTGATCGTGCAGGCCGATGCACCGGCCCGCATGCAGCCCGACGATCTGCTGCGCCTGAACGCGCGCAACGCCAAGGGCGATGCCGTTCCGCTGTCGGCCTTCGCCACCACCAAGTGGGTCAAGGGCGCCCAGCAGACCGTGCGCTACAACGGCTATCCGGCCGTGCGCCTGGAAGGCTCGGCCGCCCCCGGCTTCAGCTCGGGCGATGCCATGGCCGAGATGGAGAAGCTGGCTGCCAAGCTGCCCGAAGGCTTCGGCTTCGAGTGGACCGGCCAGTCGCGCGAGGAAAAGCTCGCGGGCTCGCAGGCCATGTTCCTGTATGCCTTCGCCATCCTGGCCGTGTTCCTGTGCCTGGCCGCGTTGTACGAGAGCTGGTCCATCCCGCTGTCGGTGATCCTGGTCGTGCCGCTGGGCCTGCTGGGCGTGGTGCTCGCCACCTTGCTGCGCAACTACTCCAACGACGTGTACTTCCAGATCGGTCTGGTCACGGTGATCGGCCTGTCGGCGAAGAACGCCATCCTGATCGTGGAGTTCGCCAAGGACCTGCAAGCCGAAGGCAAGGGCCTCATCGAGGCCGCGCTGGAGGCTGCCCACCTGCGTTTCCGCCCGATCATCATGACCTCGCTGGCCTTCGGCCTGGGCGTGGTGCCGCTGGTGATCGCCTCGGGCGCCAGCTCCGCGAGCCAGCGTGCCATCGGCACCGGGGTGCTCGGCGGCATGGTCACCGGCACCGTGCTGGCCGTGCTGTTCGTGCCCACCTTCTTCGTCGTGGTGCGCAAGCTGTTCAAGGGCAAGATCAAATCGCACAACCCGCCGTCCGCACCGGCCGGCAAGGAGGCCTTGAGCCATGATTAATCGCAGTACCCCGGTGGCCATCGCCACCGCCCTGCTCCTGGCGGGATGCTCGCTCATCCCCACCTACGAGCGCCCCGCCGCTCCAGTCGCTGCCCAGTACGCGCGCGCCGACGCCACCGCTGCCGCAGCGGGCGGCACGGCAGCCGCCCAGTTGGGCTGGCAGGACTACTTCCAGGACCCGCGCCTGCAGCAGCTGGTGCGCCTCGCGCTGGACAACAACCGCGACCTGCGCGTGGCCGCGCTCAATATCGAGCGCGCCCAGGCCCAGTACCGGATCACGCGTGCCGACCAGTTCCCGACGGTGAACGCGGGCGTCAATGCCAGCCGGGCGCCCAACACCACGGGATCGGGCAGCAAGTACGTCAACAGCTACCAGGTCGGCCTGGCCGTCACCTCCTGGGAACTGGACTTCTTCGGCCGCATCGGCAGCCTCAAGGAAGCGGCCCTGGCGCAATACCTGGCCAGCGAGGAAGCGCGCCGTGCGGCGCAGACCAGCCTGGTGGCCGCCGTCGCCAGCGGCTGGTACACGCTGCTGGCCGATGAGCAGCTGCTGAAGATCTCGCGCGACACACTGCAGACCCGCGAGGAGTCGATCAAGCTGACCAAGCTGCGCTTCGACACGGGCGTGGCTTCCGAGCTGGACTACCGCCAGGCCGTCTCGCTGACCGAAGCCGCGCGCGCCACGCTGGCGCAGCAGCAGCGCCAGCGCGCGCTGGACGAGAATGCCCTGGTCCTGCTGCTGGGCCAGCCCCTGCCTGCAGAGCTGAGCGCCAGCCTCGGCGCCAGCCAGGGCCTGCGCGACACGGCGGACCTGCCGGCCGTGCCGGCGGGCCTGCCCTCGGACCTGCTCACGCAGCGTCCCGACATCCGCCAGGCCGAGCAGCAGCTGATCAGCGCCAATGCCAACATCGGCGCCGCACGCGCGGCCTTCTTCCCGCGCATCGCCTTGACGGGACAGTTCGGCACGGTCAGCAATGAGCTGTCGGGTCTGTTCAAGAGCGGCAGCTGGGGCTTCACCCTGGCACCCTCGGCCCTGCTGCCCATCTTCGATGCCGGGCGCAATTCAGCCAACCTGGCCGTGGCCAAGGTCGAGCGCGAAGTGGCCATCGCGCAGTACGAGAAGTCCATCCAGAGCGCCTTCCGCGAGGTCTCCGACGCATTGGACAGCCAGGACACGCTGCGCGACCAGATCACGGCCCAGCGTGCCCAGCTCGAAGCCGAGCAGGCACGCCTGAAGCTGTCCGATCTGCGCTACAGCAACGGCGTGGCCAGCTACCTTGACCTGCTCGATGCCCAGCGCTCCCTGTTCGCGCTGGAGCAGTCCACGGTCAGTGTGCGCCTGGCCCAGCTGCTCAACCAGATCGAGCTGTACAAGGCCCTGGGCGGTGGCTGGACGGACGGGACGGCAATGGCCTCCCCGGTATCACCTGCCACTGTGCAGTAAGCCTGCGGGCTGAATGCAAAGGGTGTCCGCCGCAAGGCGGACACCCTTTTTTCATTGCGGCGCCATGGCCTGTGCAAAAAATCGCCTGCAACGCTGTTTCAGCGACATTTGCAAATTGCTTGATCCATCTCATGGCATATGTGCGTCCCAGGTCAACCCGGGTCTGCGCGCAGTGTCTGCAAAGGGGCCGTCGATATAATTTGCTGTTGACTCACGCCCCCGACCATACAAGAGGACTTCATGAGCGCAACCCACACCGAAGAAGCCCATACGGGCCCGATCAAGAACCCCAGGCAGCTGCTGATAGCCGTGTTTCTCTCGTTCGTGGTCCCGGTGTTCGTGATCATCGGGCTCGTGCAGTATGTGAGTTCGGCCGACAAGGCAGGGGCAGGCGCCTCCCAGACGGAGATGGCCAAGGCACAGCGCCTGCAGAAGATCGGTCTCGTCGAGATCCGTGACGCCAACCGCCCCCTGCGCTCGGGCGAGGAAGTCTTCAAGGGCCAGTGCGCCGCATGCCACGCCACCGGTGCCGCGGGCGCTCCCAAGTTCGAGGACGCCGCGGCCTGGGGTCCCCGCCTGTCGCAAGGCCTGGAAGCCCTCGTGCATTCGGCACTCAAGGGCAAGGGCGCCATGGCTCCGCAAGGCGGGGGCGACTTCAACGACACCGAGATCGCACGCGGCGTGGTCTACATGGCCAATGCCGCGGGTGGCAAGTTCGACGAGCCCCAGGCACCAGCCGCTGAGGGTGCCGCGGCAACCGCACCATCCAACTGACACCGCGCACAGTCTGCGCACCACACAAAGCCGGCTTCAGCCGGCTTTGTGCATCTGGGGGCTGCGAATGAAGCCGTAGTGTTTCGGCAGCGTATCGCTGAGAACTTCCTCGCAGGCGGGCAGCAGGCCGGCCTCCAGCGCCGACGCGGCATCGAGCATGTCCTGGGTATGGACCAGACCCAGTCCCTGGGACAAGGCCAGGTACAGGCGTCCCTCTTCGTCGACCATGGCAGCATGGACCGTGCGTGCATCGAGCGACACGCCCACATGGCTGTGCAGGGCCAGCGAGGTCCCATCCCAGCGCAGCCGCCAGACCCAGGGTGTGCACTCCAGTTCCACATAGACACGCTGCGGGCCATTCTGGAAAAACCAGCGGCCATCGGATTCGGCCAGGTAATTGCGGCCGATGAACTCGGCAAGCTTTTCGTGTCGAACCAGGGCCCCCTTCGCGCCAGGGTTGCCACTGGCGAAGCTTCCACAGGCCTGCGCCACATCGTCGCGAAGATGCCATTGCCCCCGCGCATCCAGCCCCAGCCAGCCACTGCATGCCGGCACGTTGGGCCACTTGGCCATGGCCTGTTTCACGATATCGTCCATTGCACTCATCCTTTCGCTTGCTGTGCCAGCCACGAGGTCACGGCCCGCGGCATGGCCAGCACATGACCGGGCCAGCGCCCCTGGGCAAAGCCCACGTGACCTCCATGCGGCGGTTGCCAGAGCGTAACCCGGTCGCCGACGCTGGCACGCTCGGGAAGGCTTTCAGCCGGGACGAAGGGATCGTTGCGGGCATTGAGCAGCAGCGCAGGCACGGCGATGTCGCCCAGCACGGGGAACGCCGATGCGCGCAGCCAGTAGTCGCTCACTCCAAGAAAACCATGGACCGGTGCCGTGAAGGCGTCGTCAAAGGCCCGAAGATCGCGTGCGCGCAGCACCGCCTCACGGTCGAACAGGCCCGGATACTGGCGCCACTTGGCCAGGGCCTTGGGGACCAGGGTCCGCATGAACATGCGCGTGTAGATGGCGCGATTCAGGCCCCGCCCCAGGGCCGTGCCGCTGGCAGACAGATCCAGCGGCGCGCTCACCACGGCCAGGCCCTGGAGCAGGCCGCGCGCAGCGCCCGCCTGAAGGCCGGCCCAGCGCGCCAGCGCATTGCCTCCCAGAGACACGCCCACCGCATACAGCGGACCCGGGGCGCGCCGGCGCATGCGCTGCACGATCCAGCCGATCTCGTCGGCATCGCCCGAGTGGTAGGCCCTGGGTGCCCGATTGATCTCGCCCCCACAGCCCCTGAAATGCGGCAGGGCCAGATGCCAGCCCCGCTCGCGCGCGGCCTGGGCCATGGCTTGCGCATAGTGGCTGGCGAACGAGCCTTCGAGTCCATGGAACAGCAGCAGCCAGGGGGCCCCGGCCGGAGCCTGGTCCGCCATGCCCAGCGCGACATCGATGAAGTCGCCGTCCGGTGCCTCCCAGCGCTCCCAGCACCAGGCACCGGCCGCGCCACGCTGCGCAAACAGTGCGGGCCAGATGGTCTGGGCATGGCCACCGCGCAGCCAGCCCACCGACGTGAAATCCTGCATGGGTGTCCTTCCTGCCTATGCCCCGCCGATGCCCTGCAAGGCCCCTTGCCTGCCGCAATGGCCTCTTTCCCTACAGCACCGCATGCACGCACAGCGGCACAATCGCCGGCATCGCGCCGCGCAAGACGTTGCGCGATACTCACCGTGTCCATTTTCGCTGCGAGGCTGTCATTACATGAAACGTCTTCTTGCCACGCTCGCCACGGTCCTGGCGCTGACCGGCTGCGGCTACAACGACTTCCAGCGCCTGGACGAGCAGACCAAGTCGGCCTGGAGCGAAGTGCTCAACCAGTACCAGCGGCGCGCCGACCTGGTGCCCAACATCGTGGCTTCCGTCAAGGGAGAGGCCAACTTCGAGCAGGACACGCTGACCAGGGTCATCGAGGCACGTTCCAAGGCCACCTCCATCCAGGCCACGCCCGAACTGATCAACAACCCCGAGGCTTTCAACAAGTTCCAGCAGGCCCAGGGCGAGCTGTCCGGGGCGCTGTCACGCCTGATGGTCGTTGCCGAACGCTACCCCCAGCTGCAGGCCAACCAGGGCTTCCGTGACCTGCGCGTCACGCTGGAGGGCACGGAAAATCGCATCACCGTGGCGCGCAACCAGTACATCCAGGCCGTGCAGTCCTACAACGTGCTGGCACGCAGCTTTCCCACCAATCTGACGGCCAAGGTCTTCAGCTACGAGCCCAAGCCCAGCTTCAGCGTGCAGAACGAAGCCGAGATATCGCGCCCGCCGACCGTGGACTTCGGGAACAAGTAAGCCGTGCCCATGTCCCTGGAGCTGCTCTGGCGCACGCTGTGTGCGCTGGTCCTGGCGACATTGCTGTCCGGCGCTGTACTGGCACAATCGCCGCAGCCAGTGCCGGTGCTGTCGGCCCGGCTCATGGACCAGACGGGCACCTTGTCGGCCGAGCAGGCCCGCGCCATCGAGGACAGGCTGCGCGGCATAGAGCAGAAGTCCGGCTCGCAGGTGGTGGTGCTGATGGTGGCCACGACGGCGCCCGAAGACATTGCAGCCTATGCCTGGCGTGTGGCCAGCGGCTGGAAGATCGGCCGCCGCGACGTGGGTGATGGCCTGCTGATCGTGATCGCCAAGGACGACAGGCGCATGCGCCTGGAGGTGGCCCGCGCGCTGGAAGGTGCCATCCCCGACCTGGCCGCCGCGCGCATCATCGACCAGCAGATGGCGCCGCGCTTTCGCCAGGGCGACTATGCAGGCGGCATCACTGCGGCACTGGACCAGGTCGCGGCACGCATCGCAGGCGAGCAGCTGCCTGCCCCCTCCTCCGGCAGCCCCTCCACCCGAAGCCGGGACAAAGGCTTCGACATGGAGGATCTGATGTTGTTCTTCTTTTTCGGCGTGGCCATACTGGGGCCCATCCTGCGCTCGGTGCTGGGACGGCCGCTGGCCTCGGTGCTGACAGGCGTGGGGGCCGGCATTGCCGCCTACGTGGTGACAGCCAGCCTGCTCATGGCCGGCACAGCGGGGATCGTTGCTCTGCTGTTCACCCTGCTGGGCAGCGGCCGGTCCGGCAGAAGCGGGGGTGGCGGGGGCTGGGGAGGCGGGTTTGGTGGCGGCGGAGGCTTTGGCGGAGGAGGCCGCGGCGGCGGCTTCAGCTCCGGTGGAGGCGGCAGTTTTGGAGGCGGTGGTGCCTCGGGGAGCTGGTGAGATGGCACGAGGAATCAGAGGCCTGGCGGGGCGTCTGGCACGGCTGCTGCGCCACCGCTGGGCAGAGGGGCAACTGCGGCGCGCGCTTCCGCCCGAAACCCTGGCCGAGCTGGAGCGCCTGATCACCATGAGCGAGCAGCGCCACACGGGCCAGATCCGCATCTGTGTCGAGCCGGGCCTGCCTTCCAGCTACATCTGGCGCGATGCCATGCCGCGTGAACGCGCCATCACGCTGTTCGGCAAGCTGCGTGTCTGGGATACCGAGCACAACAACGGTGCCCTGATCTATCTGCTGCTCGCCGACCACGCCGTCGAGATCGTTGCCGACCGTGCCCTGGCACGAACGCTGCCCGCCGAGCAATGGCAGACCCTGGTCAGCGACATGGGAGCCGCCTTCCAGGGTTGCCACTACACCATGGGCCTGACAGCAGCGCTGGAGCGGGTGAGCCTGCTGCTGGAGACGAATTTTCCACGTGACCCGCAGCACGCGGTGCCCGACAGCGGGGACAATCTGCCCGACGCGCCGGTGATACAGCGCCCCTGAGGAGAAACCGGACATCTCGCGGCCCCGCTCATCGGCCTACCACCGATGCCGTGGCTGTGATAGCGTCACGCCATTTCATCAAGGAGCATCCACACCATGAAGAACACCCTGGCCCGCCTGGGCTTGCTGGCCACCGTGCTGGCGTTGAGCGCCTGCGCCAGCCCCATCCTCGACGACTCGCAGGAATACGACTACGTGCTCAGTTGCAAGCTGCGCGAAGATGATCCCAAGCGCTGCGAGCAGCAGATCCGCGCCCTGTGTCCCGTTCCCGCCAAGGCCGTGACGCACAAGTCGCGCACGGTCGACCCCAAGGACAACGCTGTGACCTACGTGTACCAGGCGCGCTGCGGCGACTGAGCCCGGCAGGACAAAGAAAAAGCCGCCCTCGGGCGGCTTTCTTGCGGGCAAGCCACGGGGGCTCAACGCTTTTGGCGGAACTTGCGCAGGGCAGCGATCTGGGCGGCCATGACAGCCAGCTCGGACTGTGCACGCGCCAGATCGATCTCGCTCTTGGCGTTCTTCAGTGCTTCCTCGGCTTCGAGCTTGGCCTTCTCGGCCTTCTCGGCGTCCAGGTCGGCGCCGCGGATGGCGGTGTCGGACAGCACGGTCACGCAGTTGGGCTGCACTTCCAGGATGCCGCCGGCCACGAAGACGAACTCTTCGCTACCGTCCGCCATCTCGATGCGCACCGAGCCGGGCTTGATGCGCGTGATCAGCGGCGTGTGGCGGGGGAAAATGCCCAGTTCGCCGGATTCACCGGGCAGGGCGACAAAGCGCGCTTCACCGGAGAAGATGGACTCTTCGGCACTGACCACATCAACGTGGATGGTGTTCATCTTTGCTCCTCAGAAAAGGGGTCTGGAACCTGAAACTGGCGTGGCCCAAGCCAGGGATGCCGAGCAAGGGCCGCCCCGCAGCGAAGGCATCGTCCCCCTCCCGCGAAGCGAGAGAGGGGGAAGCGACGCAGTCGCTCAGGGGGTGCCTCATCTTCAAGCCGCCAGCTTCTTGGCCTTCTCGAAGGCTTCGTCGATGGTGCCAACCATGTAGAAGGCCTGCTCGGGCAGATGGTCGCACTCGCCGGCGCAGATCATCTTGAAACCACGGATGGTTTCGGCCAGCGACACGTACTTGCCGGGAGCGCCGGTGAACACTTCGGCCACGTGGAAAGGCTGCGAGAGGAAACGCTGGATCTTGCGGGCGCGGGCCACGGTCAGCTTGTCCTCGGGAGCCAGTTCGTCCATGCCCAGAATCGCGATGATGTCACGCAGTTCCTTGTAGCGCTGCAGCGTGCCCTGCACTTCGCGGGCGACCTGGTAGTGCTCGGCACCGACCACTTGCGGGTCCAGCTGGCGGCTGGTGGAGTCCAGCGGATCCACGGCGGGGTAGATACCCAGGGCAGCGATGTCACGCGACAGCACCACGGTGGAGTCCAAGTGGGCGAACGTCGTGGCGGGCGAGGGGTCGGTCAAGTCGTCGGCAGGGACGTACACGGCCTGGATCGAGGTGATCGAGCCCACCTTGGTGGACGTAATACGCTCTTGCAGGCGGCCCATTTCCTCGGCCAGCGTCGGCTGGTAGCCCACGGCGGAAGGCATGCGGCCCAGCAGAGCGGACACTTCGGTACCGGCCAGGGTGTAGCGGTAGATGTTGTCCACGAAGAACAGCACGTCACGGCCTTCGTCGCGGAAGGCTTCGGCCATCGTCAGGCCGGTCAGGGCCACGCGCAGACGGTTGCCCGGCGGCTCGTTCATCTGGCCGTAGACCATGGCCACCTTGGAGTCGCCCAGGCTTTCCTGGTTGACCACGCCGGCGTCCGACATTTCGTGATAGAAGTCATTGCCTTCGCGGGTACGCTCACCCACACCGGCGAACACCGACAGACCGCTGTGGGCCTTGGCGATGTTGTTGATGAGTTCCATCATGTTCACGGTCTTGCCCACGCCGGCGCCACCGAACAGACCCACCTTGCCGCCCTTGGCGAACGGGCACACCAGGTCAATCACCTTGATGCCGGTCTCCAGCAGTTCCTGCGAGGGGGACAGCTCGTCATAGGCGGGCGCCTTGCGGTGGATGGCCGCCGTCAGCGACTGGTCCACGGGGCCGCGCTCGTCGATGGGGTTGCCCAGCACGTCCATGATGCGGCCCAGGGTGGCCTTGCCCACGGGCACGCTGATCGGGTTGCCGGTGTTGGTCACCATCAGGCCGCGCTTGAGGCCGTCGGACGAACCCAGGGCAATGGTACGCACCACGCCGTCGCCCAGCTGCTGCTGCACTTCCAGCGTCAGGGCAGAGCCTTCGAGCTTGAGCGCGTCATACACCTTGGGCATCTGGCCATGCGGGAACTCCACGTCCACCACGGCGCCGATACATTGAACAATCTTGCCTTGTACTTGAGCCATTTTTCGCTCCAATTTGTTGGTCTGTTAAAGCCGTTTACACCGCAGCGGCGCCAGCCACGATTTCCGACAGTTCGGTCGTGATGGCTGCCTGGCGCGTCTTGTTGTAGACCAGCTTCAACTCGCTGATGACGTTGCCGGCGTTGTCGGTAGCGGCCTTCATGGCCACCATGCGCGCCGATTGCTCGGACGCCATGTTTTCCGCAACCGCCTGGTACACGAGGGACTCCACGTAGCGCACCAGCAGCTCGTCGATGACGGACTGGGCGTCGGGCTCGTAGATATAGTCCCAGCTGTGACCGGAAGTCTTGTCGGCCTGCAACTGCTCGGACGACAGGGGGAGCAGCTGCTCCACCACGGACTCCTGCTTCATGGTGTTGATGAACTTGGTGTAGCTCAGGTACACGGCGTTCAGCTTGCCTTCAGCGTATTGGTCCAGCAGCACCTTGACGGGGCCGATCAGCTTTTCGAGATGGGGGGTGTCGCCCAGGCCCGTCGCATGCGAAACCACCTTGGCACCGACCCGGTTCAGAAAACCGAGGCCCTTGTTGCCAATGGCCACCGCTTCCATCGCCACACCTTGATCCTGCAGCTCGCGCAGCTTGCCGGTCACGGCACGCAACACGTTGGTGTTCATGCCGCCGCACAGTCCCTTGTCGGTCGTCACCACGATGACGCCGGCCTTCTTGGCATCGTTCACCTGCATGAACGGGTGAACGTACTCGGGATTGGCCTGACCAAGATGGGCTGCAATGTTGCGGATCTTTTCGCTGTAGGGACGGGCTGCCAGCATCCGGTCCTGCGCCTTGCGCATCTTGGATGCGGCCACCATTTCCATGGCCTTCGTGATCTTCTTGGTGTTTTCCACCGATTTGATCTTGCCGCGAATTTCCTTACCTGCTGCCATGATGGTTCCTCGTCCGGTTTAAGCGAACGACTTCTTGAACGCAACGATGGCTTGCGTCAGCTCGGCTTCGTCCTTGCCTTCCTTGTCGAAGGCACGGTTTTGCAGCAGGCGGTCGAGCAGGGCAGCGTGGCTGGTCTTCAGGAACTGGTGCAGGCCGGCTTCGAAGGGCAGCACTTGCTTGACTTCGATGTCGTCCATGTAGCCCTTGTTCACGGCGAACAGCGTTGCACCCATCAGAGCGATGTTCAGCGGGCTGTACTGGGCCTGCTTGAGCAGTTCGGTCACGCGGGCGCCACGGTCCAGCTGCTTGCGGGTGGCTTCGTCCAGGTCGGAGGCGAACTGCGCGAAGGCAGCAAGCTCACGGTACTGCGCCAGGTCGGTACGGATACCGCCGGACAGACCCTTGACCAGCTTGGTCTGGGCCGAGCCACCGACGCGCGACACCGAGATACCGGCGTTGATGGCGGGACGGATACCGGCGTTGAACAGGCTGGTTTCCAGGAAGATCTGGCCGTCCGTGATCGAGATCACGTTGGTGGGCACGAAGGCGGACACGTCGCCGGCCTGGGTTTCAATGATGGGCAGGGCCGTCAGCGAACCGGTCTTGCCCTTGACTTCACCCTTGGTGAAGGCTTCGACGTAGTCGGCATTCACGCGGGCTGCGCGCTCGAGCAGGCGGCTGTGGAGATAGAACACGTCGCCAGGGAAGGCTTCACGGCCCGGGGGACGGCGCAGCAGCAGCGAGACCTGGCGGTAGGCCACGGCCTGCTTGGACAGGTCGTCATAGACGATCAGTGCATCCTGGCCGCGGTCGCGGAAGTATTCGCCCATCGTGCAGCCCGAGTAGGCCGACACGTACTGCATGGCAGCGGATTCGGATGCGGTGGCCGCCACGACGATGGTGTATTCCATCGCGCCGGCCTGCTCCAGGGCACGCACCACGTTCTTGATCGAGGAAGCCTTCTGGCCGATCGCAACGTAGATGCAGGTGACGCCCTGGCCCTTCTGGTTGATGATGGCGTCGATGGCCACGGCGGTCTTGCCGGTCTGGCGGTCGCCGATGATCAGTTCGCGCTGGCCACGGCCCACGGGCACCATCGAGTCGATGGACTTGATGCCGGTCTGCAGGGGCTGGTCCACGGACTGGCGCGCGATCACGCCGGGAGCGACCTTCTCGATCACGTCCGTCATCTTGGCGTTGATGGGGCCCTTGCCGTCGATGGGCTGGCCCAGGGCGTTGACCACGCGGCCGATGAGTTCGGGGCCGACGGGCACTTCCAGGATGCGGCCCGTGCACTTGACGGTGTCGCCTTCGGAGATGTGCTCGTACTCGCCCAGAATCACGGCGCCGACGGAGTCGCGCTCCAGGTTCAGCGCCAGGCCGAAGGAGGGCTGGCCGTCCTTGCCTGCCGGGAATTCCAGCATTTCGCCTTGCATCACGTCCGACAGGCCGTGCACGCGCACGATACCGTCGGTCACCGAGACCACGGTGCCTTCGTTGCGGATGTCGCTGCTGCCAGCCAGACCCTCGATGCGGCTCTTGATCAGTTCAGAAATTTCTGCGGGATTGAGTTGCATGACTCTTTCCTTCTTTAGCTTTGGTTAGCCGAGACCTCAGTCGCGTGGTTACGCAGTGAGGGCCGCTTTCATTTGTTCCAGGCGGGCCTTGACGGAGGTGTCAAGCACTTCATCACCCACCACGACGCGGATGCCACCGATCAGGGACTGATCTTGCTGCACCGACAGGTTCAGCTTGCGGCCGAAACGCTTCTCCAGCGAAACCCCGAGTGCGGCCAGTGCGGCGGCGTCGATGGGGAATGCGCTTTGGACCACGGCGTCGGACGAGCCACCGGCGCGGTTCACGAGGGCGCGGAACTGGGCCACCACCTCGGGCAGGGCTTGCAGTCGACCGTTTTCGATGATGACGCGCAAAAAGTTGCGCGCGGCATCGGGCAATGCCGAGCCGGCCACGCCGCTGATGACGTCGAACAGCTGTTCGTGGGTCACCTTGGGGTCGTCGGCCAGCTGGCGCAATTGCGGGTTGGCGGCAATCGCCGCCAATTCCTCCGCCCAGGCAACAGTGCCGGACAGGTCAGCGCCCTGCTGGGCGCTGGCCTTGAACAGGGCATCTGCGTAAGGACGGGCAATGGTGGCGAGTTCTGCCATGTTTGCTCTTCCTTACAGCTCGGTCTTCAGGCGGTTCAGCAGGTCGGCATGAACGCCGGCATCCACTTCCTTGCGCAGGATCTGCTCGGCACCCTTGACAGCCAGTGCAGCCACCTGCTCGCGCAGGGCTTCACGGGCCTGGACTGTCTGCTGTTCGGCCTCGGCACGTGCAGCGGCGACAATCTTGTTGCCTTCCTCGGAGGCACGGGCCTTGGCTTCCTCGATGATGGCCTGGGCACGGCGTTCGGCGTCCGCAAGCCGCGATGCCGTCTCGTTGCGCGTCTGGGCCAGTTCCTGCTCGACGCGCTTGTTGGCGGCGGCCAGGTCGGTCTTGGCCTTGTCGGCAGCAGCGAGGCCATCGGCGATTTTCTGGGCTCGCTCATCCAGCGCCTTCGCGATCGGGGGCCACACGAACTTCATCGTGAACAGCACCAGGATCAGGAAGACGATGGCCTGAACGAACAGGGTCGCGTTGATACTCACGGCAACACCTTTCTATCTAGGGCGTTGATCGGAGCTCTTAGGCCAGGACGAAGGGGTTGGCGAAAGCGAACAGCAGAGCGATGGCCACGCCGATCAGGAAGGCGGCGTCGATCAGGCCGGCCAAGATGAACATCTTGGTTTGCAGTTCGTTGATCAGCTCAGGCTGACGTGCCGACGATTCCAGGAACTTGCCACCCATCAGGGCGATACCGATCGAAGCGCCGATAGCGCCCAGACCAACGATCAGACCACAAGCCAGAGCGACGAGACCGAGAATGTTTTCCATGATGACTCCTGAGATTAAAGAAAGAGAAAGGTTGAGAGAGAAAGGGAATGGTCAGTGGGCTTCATGCGCCTGGCCGAGGTAGATCAGCGTCAGCATCATGAAAATGAAGGCCTGCAGGGTGATGATCAGAATGTGGAAGATCGCCCAGATAGAGCCTGCAATGATGTGCCCCACGGGGAGCAACACACCGGAAAGCGACATGGCAGCCGCACCGCCCATCAGAGCGATCAGACAGAACACCAGCTCACCAGCGTACATGTTGCCGAACAGTCGCATGCCATGCGAGACCGTCTTGGCGACATATTCAATGATTTGCATGGCCAGGTTCACGACACCCAGGATCAGTGCAAACACGGGATTCTTGCTGGTACCGAACGGAGCGGTCACCAGTTCGTGGGCCCAGCCGCCCATGCCCTTGATCTTGATGCTGTAGAAGAAGCACAGGATCAGCACGGCCGAGGACAGGCCCAGCGTGGTCGACAGGTCGGCGGTGGGAACCACGCGCAGATAGGCGTGCGAGTCGCCCTGCACGCCTTGCCACAGCACGGGCAGCAGGTCCACGGGCAGCATGTCCATGGCGTTCATCATGAAGATCCAGACGAACACGGTCAGCGCCAGGGGCGCGATGAACTTGCGGCTTTGCGCGTTGTGGATGTTGGCCTTGGCCTGGTTGTCCACCATCTCGACCAGCAGCTCCACGGCCGCCTGGAAGCGGCCGGGCACGCCCGAGGTGGCCTTGCGTGCAGCCAGCCACAGCACGAACAGACTGATCACGCCCAGCGTGACGCTGACGACGATCGAGTCCAGGTTGACGACCGAAAAGTCGATGATCGACTTCTGCTTGATGTTCTGGAGGTGCTGCAGGTGGTGAACGATGTATTCACTTGCAGTGGGTGCGTGCGCGTCTGCGGCCATCGGACAACTTCTCTTCAAATATCAATCGGTTTTTCGGACATTGGAGCGCACTATCAGTGCGACCCAATACGTTTTCATGACGACCACCAAGCCCGCCAGCAGCGCCAGCCAACTCAGCCCCGGGACCAGCCTGGGTGCAGCCGCCAGCATGGCTATGCACAGCACCAGCTTCACCAGTTCCCAGCCAAAAATTCCCACCATGGCCGCAGCGGCACCACCTGGCCGCCTGCGCACCACGGCACGTGCGAAAAGCGCCGCAGGAAGAACCACCGACAAGGCCCCGTAGGCAGCCGACCACCCTGCCGCCGCGCGCCCCGTCACCAGCCACGCAACCAGTGCCGTCAGCACTCCAGCCACCGCCTGCACCGCCACGATGCGCCACACCGACACCTGGGGATGGCGCGCCCGCCAGTCCTGCGCTTCCTGCGCGGTCAAGGGCTTGAAGTCTGAAACTTCGTCACCAAGTTCCGAGTCGAGGTCTGTGTCGGCGGCGTTGTTTTTCATGGATTTCTCGAAGGCCGCTGACCAGGCAAGACTTTTTCACAAAGCCCCTGATTATAAGTAAAAACCCCTGCCGGAAGATAGGGGTTGTTACGGGCATGTCCAATTTGGCTCGGGGGGCGGAAGTTGTGGCTGCAGGCCAACATGTGCCGCAGCACCCGCGGCGGCCTGTTGTTCTTGTACTGGTGGTTTGCTGCGGCGCGGCAGCCCCTGGCTGCCTGTGGGCGCGAACGATAGCGCACAATCACCTTCGCCGACAAGCGATTAACCTTGATTCACCCATGAGCGATCCCACCTCTCCACCTTCCTCCGTCCCGGGCGATGCCACGCCCGATCCGCGCAAGGACTCGCTGATCGAGTATCCGTCGCGCTTTCCCATCAAGGTCATGGGCGTGAAGTCCGAGCACCTGGTGCATGAGATCACGCAGATCGCCGAACGCTTCGATCCGGGCTTCGATGCCAGCACCATCGAGCTGCGCCCCAGCAGCAGCGGCAAGTACCTGGGCGTCACCGTCACGGTGACCGCCACCAGCCGCGAGCAACTCGACGACCTGTACCGTGCCTTCACCTCGCACCCGCTGGTGAAAGTGGTGCTGTGAGCCCCCTGGACCTGCGCCTGCTGGGCCGAACGGACTACGGGGCCACGGTGCAGGCCATGCAGGACTTCACGCGCGGACGCGGAGACGGCACGCGCGATGAGCTCTGGATCTGCGAGCATGCACCGCATTTCACGCAAGGCCTCGCAGGAAGAAGTGACCACTTGCTGAGCCCCGGCGATATCCCTGTGGTCGCCACGAACCGTGGCGGCCAGGTCACCTACCACGGCCCGGGTCAGGTTGTCGCCTACCCATTGCTGGACCTGCAGCGCCTGGGCTACTTCGTCAAGGAATACGTCTTTCGCATCGAGGACGCGGTCATGCGGACGCTGGAGCATTTCGGCGTGACGGGCCATCGCGTGGCCGGAGCGCCGGGCATCTACGTGCGTCTGGACGACCCGGGCAGCCATGCCATGCTGGAGCAGCGACCGCGCCTTCGTGAGCCTGGCTCCACCCCACCCGAACCCGACTTCACCGGCCTGGGCAAGATCGCCGCTCTGGGCATCAAGGTCAGCCGGCATTGCACCTACCACGGCGTGGCCCTCAACGTGGCCATGGACCTGGAACCCTACGGCCGGATCAACCCTTGCGGCTACGCAGGACTGCAAACGGTGGACCTTTCTACAATCGGCGTTCAGACAACCTGGGACGAGGCCGCCCGTGTGCTGGGACTTCAACTGCAGCGCCGCCTCGCCCCCTGACTCCAGAACCATGACCACCAACACCGTCGTGCGCGAAGCGCAGTCCCAAGCCGAGTACAACCCGCTGGCCAAGCAGAAGGCGGCAGCGAAGCTCTCGCGCATCCCGATCAAGGTCGAGCATGGCGAAGCGCTCAAGAAGCCCGAGTGGATCCGCGTCAAGGCCGGCAGTCCGACCACGCGCTTCTACGAGATCAAGGACATCCTGCGCGCCAACAAGCTGCACACGGTCTGCGAGGAAGCCTCCTGCCCCAACATCGGCGAATGCTTCGGCAAGGGCACGGCCACCTTCATGATCATGGGCGACAAGTGCACGCGCCGCTGCCCGTTCTGCGACGTGGGCCACGGCCGCCCCGATCCGCTGGACGCGAACGAGCCGCTGAACCTGGCCAGGACCATCGCCGAGCTGCGCCTGAAGTACGTGGTGATCACCAGCGTGGACCGCGATGACCTGCGCGACGGTGGCTCCGGCCATTTCGTGGAGTGCATCAAGAACATCCGCGAACTCTCGCCGCAGACCCAGATCGAGATCCTCGTGCCCGACTTCCGCGGCCGCGACGACCGTGCGCTGGAAATCCTCAAGGCCGCGCCACCCGATGTGATGAACCACAACCTGGAGACCGCGCCGCGACTGTACAAGGAAGCGCGCCCAGGCTCGGACTACCAGTTCTCGCTGAACCTGCTCAAGAAGTTCAAGGCCCTGCACCCCAAGGTCCCGACCAAGAGCGGCATCATGGTCGGCCTGGGAGAGACCGACGAGGAGATCCTGCAGGTGATGCGCGACATGCGTGCGCATGACATCGACATGCTGACCATAGGCCAGTACCTGGCTCCCAGCAACAGCCACCTGCCGGTGCGCCGCTACGTGCACCCCGATACCTTCAAGATGTTCGAGGAAGAAGCCTACAGGATGGGCTTCACGCATGCCGCCGTGGGCGCCATGGTCCGCTCCAGCTACCACGCTGACCAGCAGGCGCACGCGGCCGGTGTCTGAGCCCTGCGCGCATCGATCCACCGCATCGAAAGCCCCTGCCAGCCTCGCTGACAGGGGCTTTTTCCTGATCGTGCGCCGGCAAATACAAAAGGCAGGGTGCCGACGCATGCCCTGCCTGACTGATGGAGTCGCGGAAACCGCCTTTCGATGCACCGTAGAAAAAAAGCCTGGCTAACCGGCAAACCGCTGGCTGGCAAACCGACTTGCTGCAGGCTGAACAGGCCTGGCGAGTCGCCCCACGATGAAACTGAAAAGGCTTGCAGCTCGAATTCCCCACCAGAGAGTCTCTTGCTGCATTGGGGACTACTATAACATAGAATGAGAATCAATCTCAATTAAAGATGTAACTTTTTACGCAATCATCGACCCGGCACGCGCATCATGTGGCCAGCATCGCGGCCGGACGGTCCGATCGGGCGACTTCCTGGGCCCAGGGGGCGAGCTTGCGCGTATCGGCGCGCAAGACCTCCTGCTTGACCGCCAGGATCTGCGCGGGATGCATGGAAAAGCTGCGCAGGCCCAGGCCCAGCAGCAGCCGGGTCATGCCCACGTCGCCCGCCACCTCGCCGCAGACGCAGACACTCTTGCCCTGTGCCCGGCCTTCGGCAATCACATCGGCCACCAACTTGAGCACGGCAGGGTGCAGCGGATCGTAGAGGTGGGCCACCGTTTCGTCGGCGCGGTCTATGGCCAGCGTGTACTGGATCAGATCGTTGGTGCCTATGGACAGGAAGTCGAAGTAGCGCAGAAAGGTACGCACCATCAGCGCGGCCGCCGGCACTTCGATCATGGCCCCCAGCTTGACGGGGCCGTAGACCACGCCACGAGCGTCCAGTTCGCCTTGGGCCATCCGTACCTGGGCAAGGGTTTGTTCGATCTCGCTTTGGTGGGCCAGCATGGGAAACAGCAGGTGGATCTGCCCGTGCGCGGCCGCACGCAGTATGGCGCGAAGCTGGGTGCGGAACATGGCGGGGTCGGCCAGGCTCCATCGAATGGCACGCAGGCCCAGGGCGGGGTTCAGGTAGTAGTCCTTGGGCTGCGCCTTGTCCAGCGGCTTGTCCGCCCCAACGTCCAGGGTGCGGATGGTCACGGGCATGCCCTGCATGCCGTCCACGGCCTCGCGGTAGGCCCGGTACTGCTCCTCCTCGCCCGGCAGGTTGCCGCCACGGCCCATGAACAGGAATTCCGTACGGAACAGGCCCACGCCCACCGCCCCCACATGCACGGCCGCAGGCCCGTCGCCGGGTTGCTCGATATTGGCCAGCAGCTCGATGCGCTCGCCATCCAGCGTCAGCGCGGGCGTGTGCCGCAGGCGGGACAGCCGCTCGCGCTCCAGCTCGTTCTGGCGCTGGCGGAATCCGTACTCGGCCAGGATGATCGGCGTGGGATCGACGATGACGATGCCCGCATTGCCGTCGATGATGATCCAGTCGTCCTGGCGGATCAGCTGGCCTGCGGCACGGGCCCCCACGACGGCAGGAATGTCCATGCTGCGGGCCACGATGGCCGTGTGCGACGTTCGCCCTCCCACGGCGGTGATGAAGCCGGCGAACAATCGGCTCTTGAACTGCAGCATGTCCACCGGCGAAAGGTCCTGCGCCACCAGGACCAGCGGCGCCTCCGCCGCGCCGTCGAGCAGCAGCGGCTGCTGCGGCGCGCCATCACCCGCGACGCCAGCTGCCGCGGCAGGAGCGGGAACGGGGCTGGCCATGCCCTTCATATGCCGCAAGATGCGCTCGACCACCTGCTCGAGGTCCGCCTTGCGTTCGCGCAGGTATTCGTCCTCCATCTCGTCGAACTGGCGCGAGACGATCTCCAGCTGCGTGGTCAGCGCCCATTCCGCGTTGTACAGGCGCTCGGATATCCAGTGCTTTATGGCGGCGGCCAGAGCCTCGTCCTGGAGCAGCAGCAAATGCACGTCCAGCAAGGCATCCAGTTCGCCCGGAGCGTCCTTGGGCATCTCTTCCTGCAGGCGGCGCAGTTCTTCGATGACTGCATTGCGCGCGCCGCGGGCACGGTCGATTTCCGCTTCGACCTGGTCGGGGCGGATGAAGTAGTGCACCACCTCCATGCGGCTGGAGGCGACCACCACCGCACGCCCGATGGCGATGCCGCGCGAAACGGCCAGCCCGTGGATTGCAAACGTCATTGCGCCTGTCCTTTGCCTGCTGCTGCGCAAGCCCCGGGCCGTCGCACTGCTGCAGCGTCCAGGTCCGGCGCGTGTTGCTCTGTTGTGTTCACCTGCCGCCAGCGGCGCTGCGACACCTCACTGGCCTTCGCCAAACTTGTCGTTGATCAGTGCGGTCAGCGCATCCATGGCCTCCTGCTCCTGGGCGCCTTCGGTCTCCAGAAGCACCTGCGAGCCCATGCCGGCAGCCAGCATCATTACGCCCATGATGCTCTTGGCATTGATGCGCCGCTCCCCCTTGCTCATCCAGACCTCGCAGGGGAAGCTGGCGGCGAGCTTGGTGAGCTTGGCCGAGGCGCGGGCATGCAGGCCCAGTTTATTGCTGATGGTGATAGGGGTCTTGATCATGGGATGGTCGCGGACTCTGGTTCTGGGGTGTGTTCACGCCCACCTGCATCACGCCGTGGCTGCCTCCCGCCACGGCACGCTCGGCCACGGCTTCCAGCGCCTCGTGGCGATAGCCTATGGAGCGCAGCAGCATCGGCAGATTCACCCCCGCCACCAGGCGGCCCTGGGGCAACTGCGCCACAAGGCGCTGTGCCACATTGCAGGGCGTGGCACCGAAGAGATCGGTGAGTACCAGCGTGGGCAGTTCCGCCAGGCCACCGTACTCCGCGAGCAACTGCTCGGCACGCATCAAGGTGGCTTCCGGCGGCTCATGCGCGGGCACATCCAGGGCGAGGACATCCTCGGCGCTGTCGGCGAATACGTGCAGGGCACATTCGCGCAGTGCCTGGGCCAGCGGTGCGTGGGTGAGCAAAAGGATGCGCGTGGTCATGAAATCACAGGGTTCGGCGTCGATTATGGCGTGCGCGTGCGTGCGCAGGGCGGCCGACAGCCCTGCGCCATGCCCCGTGCCACAGGTGCCTCCCGCATCCATGGCTCCGGAACCTGTCTCTATTGCAGTTGCAGGCTGCCGAAAAAGCTGTTGGCCTCGTCTGTGCGCGGCTTGTCGCTGTAGATCACGGCATGGTAGAGGCGCGCGCCACCCGGCTCCATTCGTGCAAACCACACGCCATAGGCCGTCAGCTTCCAGCCCTGGGGGCCCACGCCCTCGAAGGTAGTGCGAAGCGACTGCGGCAGGTTCAGCGCACCAGCAGGCAAGAAAGGTCCGTCCTCCTTGGCATGCAGCTGCCTGGCACCGGCGGGCGCCTGGCCCGCAGCTCCGGGATTCATCCGGCCCAGCACGGCGGCCTGCCAGTACGACAGCATCTCGGCGGCCCTGGAGGGCTCGCTGACCAGGAAATGGGAAACCGCATAGGTCGCGCCATCGGCATCGCAGCCCATCATGGACATCTGCACCATCCCCTGGCCCAGTTCCACCGGCCGGGTGGCGACCTGCGGATCGCAGGGCAGCAGCAAGTGCAGCGGCGTGCCCTCGGCCGTCACCTGCCTCCAATCCAGCTTGGGACTGCACGCAGCCAGCGCACCCAGTGCCAGCGAAAGTCCGAGCGCATGGACGCCACGCCGTGCGCGGCGCCTCCAAAAGCCTGCCATTGATGTCATGCCGGCATTATCGGCACACCCTGCCTCCCGCGGACCCGAACTTTTGCCCTTGCCCGGCATCGAAAGCCAGTGCACGACATGCGTGCAGGCCTTCGGGCACAACTTTGGGCACAATCGACGCTATGGCAAGCAAACATTGGATCGCAGGCGTATTGATCGCCACAGCCGCCGGCATGGGTGCATGGGTGTACTCCGGCGCCGGCCAGGCGGCGGCGCCCCAGTCCACCTTCGTGCTGCTCGACGGCAGCAGGCAGACCACGGCCGACCTCAAGGGCAAGGTCACCCTGGTGAACTTCTGGGCCACGAGCTGCACCACCTGCGTGGCGGAGATGCCCGAGATCATCGCCACGCACCACAAGTACCAGGACCGGGGCTTCGACACGCTGGCGGTGGCCATGAGCTACGACCCGCCAAGCTATGTGGTGAACTTCGCCGACTCGCGCAAGCTGCCGTTCAAGGTGGCCCTGGACAACACGGGCGCCGTGGCCAAAGCCTGGGGCGATGTGCAATTGACCCCGACCACCTACATCGTCAACAAGCGCGGTGAGATCGTGAAGCGCTACGTGGGCGCCCCCGACTTCGCCGAGTTGCACCGGCTGATAGAAAAGCTGCTGGCCGAAGCCTGATACGGTGCAAGCTGCGGCATGAAAAAAACCGGCGTCTGGCCGGTTTTTTTCATCGTCCTGCCAATCAGCGGCTGCGGAAACTGTCGTGGCAAGCCTTGCAGCTGGCAGCCGCCGGACCGAAGGCGGCCTTGACCTGATCCAGGTTGCCCGACTTGGCCGCAGTCGCCAGCTTGGCAGTCTCGGCCTGCATCTTGTCGGACAGATCGTGGAATTTCGTCTGCTCCTTCCAGACTTCGGGTTTGGCCTTTCCGCCCTCCGTGCCCGCTCCAAATGCAGCCCAGGGCAGCCTGGCCATGAAGGCCACCACCTCGGCGTCCTCCTGTGCCGCCTTCGCGTCGAAGGGGATCTTGCCATTGGCCATGGCGCCCAGACGCCCGAAATGCTGGCCCAGCACGGCCAGCGCGCCCTGCCGGTACTTGATGGCGTCCTCGGACTTGGCGAACTGGGCGGACGCCGGCAAGGCCGTGGTGGCGACCAGGGCAGCCAGGGTCCATGCAGAAACTTTCTTCATCGTGGTTTTCCTTTGGGAGTGTGGGGAAATCTGCCGGGCCAGTATGGCAGTGGCGCCCTGTCCGTGCACCTTTGTTTGACCACGGCCAGGGTGCATTGCAGGCCCTGGCCAGAAAACGGGCGGCACAATGTCCCCATACCGTCTCCCCACACCGCTCAGGCCATGGCACAAGAATCCAACGCGCAAGGCACCCCCACGCACAAGGTCCGGATCTGGGACCTGCCCACCCGGCTGTTCCACTGGCTGCTGGCGACGGCGGTGATCGCGCTGGTGGTGACCGCCAAGCTTGGGGGCAACGCCATGAACTGGCATCTGCTGCTGGGGCACGCGGTCCTGGCCCTGCTGCTGTTTCGCCTGCTGTGGGGCGTGGTTGGCGGCCGCTGGTCGCGCTTTGCCAGTTTCATTCATAGCCCTTCCAGCCTGCTGCGCCATCTGCGCGGCCGGGGGCAGGCCAGCGACACTGCCGGCCACAGCCCCCTGGGAGCACTGTCGGTGTTCGCCATGCTGGCCGTGCTGATCGCCCAGGTGGGCAGCGGGCTGCTGAGCGACGACGAGATCGCATTCTCCGGCCCGCTGAGCCGCTTCGTCTCGGGCGACACGGTGGCCCAGGCCACGGCCTACCATGCCCACTGGGGCCAGTACCTGCTGTATGTGCTGCTGGCATTGCACCTGCTGGCCATCGCCTTCTACACCTGGCGTGGGCGCGGCCTGGTGCGCCCCATGCTCACGGGGGACAAGCACCTGGCCGAACCTCTGCCCGCCTCCCGCGACACCGCGGCCAGCCGCCTGCTGGCCCTGGCTGTGGCGGCCGCGGCCGGGCTGGGTGCATGGTGGGTGCAGCAACTGGGGGCGGCTTTCTGACGAATGGGCCCGGCTTCCTGACTATGCAACCGGGAACAGGCCTCTTGCCGCTAAACTGGGCCTCCCCTTTTTTCTGCTGACTGCCCGTGGACAAGCCTGCTGTGGCCTTGCTGGCGCCGATTCACCTGGAAGACATGGACCAAGTCCGCCAGATTTTCCGGGAATATGCCGCCAGCCTGGACGTCGATCTGCAATTCCAGGATTTCGAGGCCGAGGTCGCCGGCCTGCCGGGTGACTATGCCCCCCCACGCGGCCACATCCTGCTGGCCAAGGTCGATGGCACGGTGGCCGGCTGCTGTGCCCTGCGCCCCCTGGACAACTGTGACTACGCGAATGCCGCGGAGATGAAGCGCCTGTTCGTGCGCAAGGCCTTCCGGGGCTTCGGCCTGGGTCGTCAGCTGGCCGAGGCCATGCTGGACCTGGCCCGCCAGTGCGGCTATGACCATGTGCTGCTCGATACGCTGGACGACATGGAGTCGGCGCGCGCCCTCTACACCGATCTGGGCTTCGAGGAAATACCACCCTACTACCACAACCCCATCGCCGGGGCGCATTACCTCAAGGCCGATATCTTCTAGCGACACAAGCCCGGCAGCAATGCCTGTGCCGCGCCTTGAGCCAAGTCAATGTAGTGCCCGCAGGGGCAGGAGGACTGCATGGAGAAGTTCGATATCAAGAAAGCCTGCAAGTCAATGTATGGCGCTCCCCGCGGCGAATTTGTCATCATCGACACGGTGCCGCTGAACTATTTCATGATCGACGGCACCGGGGACCCCAATCGCGCGCCTGCCCATGCCGCGGGTGTGCAGGCGCTCTACGCCGCCTCCTACACGCTCAAGTTCATGAGCAAGGCAGACCTGTGCCGCGACTACACGGTTCCGCCGCTGGAAGGCCTGTGGTGGGCCGAGGACATGGATGATTTCGTGGCGCGGCGCAAGGACCGCTGGTGCTGGACCATGATGATTGCCGTGCCCGATTTCGTGGAAAAGCCGATGGTGGAGGCAGCCCTCCACAAGGCCATGGACAAGAAAGGGCTTGCCGCGATCGGACAGTTGCGCTTCGAACGGCTCACGGAAGGCCCCGCCGTGCAGACCCTGCATATCGGCGCCTATGACGACGAAGGGCCGGTTCTGCGGCAACTTCACGAGCAGTTCATGCCCTCGCACGGTCTTGTCCCCTCCGGGCACCATCACGAGATCTATCTGGGCGATCCGCGCAAGACCCCGGCCGAGCGGCTCAAGACCCTCTTGCGGCAGCCGGTCGTGAAGCAATGAAAATCGCCAGGAAAGGAGCACTCCCTTCCTGGCGATGCAAGCAGGCTGCCCAAGCGGCAGCCTCGCGCCGGTATCAGGCCTTGGCCTGGCCCAGCAAGGTGGCCGCGTCGCTGACCTCGAACTTGCCGGGGCCTTCCACGTTCAACGTGACGACCTTGCCGTCCTTGACCAGCATGGAATAGCGGTTGCTGCGCAGGCCCAGGCCCTTGCCGTTGAGGTCCAGCGTCAGGCCGGTGGCCTTGGCGAAGGCGGCGTCGCCATCGGCCAGCATGCGCACCTTGCCATCCGTCTTCTGGTCACGCGCCCAGGCGCCCATCACGAAGGCATCGTTCACCGACAGGCACCAGATCTCATCCACGCCAGCGGCCTTGAAGGCCTCGGCCTGTTCCACGAAGCCGGGCACATGCTTGGCCGAGCAGGTGGGCGTGAAGGCGCCGGGCACGGCGAAGAGCGCGATGGTCTTGCCTGCGGCGGCCTCGGGCAGCTTCACGGGATTGGGGCCGATGCTGCAACCATTGCCTTCGACTTCCACGTATTCCATCAGCGTGGCGGCGGGCAGGGCGTCTCCGACTTTGATCATCTCTATCTCCTTTGTGGTGCAAAAAAACAGGACCCACCGACATGGCGGTCCCCAAACGAAAAAACGACCCACATTGTGGGTCGTTTCCTGGGGCCTTGCAGCCGGTGGGCCTGGGTAGGCTTACACCAGTGCAGCCTTTTGCACCAAGCGGGTCGCAACCCAGTTCTTGGTCTTGGACAGCGGGCGGCTTTCCGTGATTTCGATCAGATCGCCCAGCTTGTACTCACCTTGCTCGTCGTGAGCGTGGTACTTGCTCGACTTGATCATGATCTTGTCGTAGATCGGGTGCTTGACGCGGCGCTCGACCAGGACCGTCACGGTCTTGGCGCGCTTGTCGCTGACCACCTTGCCAATCAAGGTGCGCTTGAGGGATTTTTTAGCTTCCGTCATGTCGGCTTCCTGATTACTTGGCGGCTTGCTTTTCAGCAAGGATGGTCTTGGCACGGGCGATGTCACGGCGCGTGGTGCGCAGCATGTTCGTGTTGCCCAGCTGTTGCGTGGCCTTTTGCATACGCAGACCGAAGTGGGCCTTTTGCAGGGACTTCACTTCGGCTTCCAGCGCGGCCACGTCTTTTTGGCGGAGTTCAGCAGCTTTCGTCATGTTGTTCTCCTCAGGCACCAATTTGACGGGACACGAAGGTCGTACGCAGCGGCAGCTTTGCAGCGGCCAGGCGGAACGCTTCACGAGCCAGCTCTTCAGGCACGCCCACGATTTCGTAGAGCACCTTGCCGGGCTGGATTTCGGCCACGTAGTACTCGGGGTTGCCCTTACCGTTACCCATACGCACTTCTGCGGGCTTGGTAGAGATGGGCTTGTCCGGGAACACGCGGATCCAGATACGACCGCCACGCTTGACGTGACGCGAGATCGCACGGCGAGCCGCTTCGATCTGGCGCGCCGTCAGGCGGCCGCGGTCAGTGGACTTCAGGCCGAAGTCACCGAAAGCAACGGAGTTACCCCGCGTTGCGATACCGGTGTTGCGACCCTTTTGCTCCTTGCGGTATTTGCGGCGAGCAGGTTGCAGCATCTTTATTCTCCTTTACCGTCCGCTGCTGTAGCGGGCGCGTCAGTCTTGCGAACGCGCTTAACGGAATCAGCGCCAGCGCCGGCGGGCTTGTCGCTGCCGTCAGCAGGTGCTGCATTAGCGCCTGCGGGGCGGCGGCCACCACGGCCAGCACCGTCACGGCGACCATCGCCGCGGCCATCGCGACGGGGGCCGCGAGGACGACGCTCTTCTTCGGGACGGGGGGTCTCGACGGCCGGCAGGTCGTTACGACCCAGCGTGTCACCCTTGTAGACCCACACCTTCACGCCGATCACGCCATAGGTCGTCTTGGCTTCGGAGAAGCCGTAGTCGATGTCGGCGCGCAGCGTGTGCAGTGGCACACGGCCTTCGCGGTACCACTCGGTACGTGCGATTTCGATGCCGTTCAGACGGCCCGACGACATGATCTTGATGCCCTGGGCACCCAGACGCATGGCGTTCTGCATCGCACGCTTCATGGCGCGGCGGAACATGATGCGCTTTTCGAGCTGCTGGCAGATCGAATCGGCGATCAGCTTGGCATCGATTTCGGGCTTGCGCACTTCCTCGATGTTCACGGCCACGGGCACACCCAGGCGGGTCGCGAGTTCCTTCTTCAGGTTCTCGATGTCCTCGCCCTTCTTGCCGATCACGACGCCAGGACGTGCCGAGAAGATCGTGATGCGGGCGTTCTTGGCAGGACGCTCGATCAGGATGCGCGACACGGCGGCATTCTTCAGCTTGGCCTTCAGGTACTCGCGCACCTTGATGTCTTCGGCCAGCATGCCGGCGAAGTCACGGTTGCTTGCGTACCAACGGCTGGCCCAGTTGCGGCTGACCGCCAGGCGGAAGCCGGTAGGATGGATTTTCTGTCCCATATTCTTCCCAGGCCTTTCAGTTGCCAACCGTCACGTACACATGGCACGTGGGCTTGCTGATGCGATTGCCGCGGCCCTTTGCACGCGCGGTGAAGCGCTTGAGCGTGGTGCCTTGCTCGACGAAGATGGTCTTGACCTTCAGTTCGTCGATGTCGGCGCCGTCGTTGTGCTCGGCGTTGGCGATGGCGGACTCGAGCACCTTCTTGATGATCACGGCAGCTTTTTTCTGCGTGAACGTCAGGATGTTCAGGGCTTGGTCCACTTTCTTGCCGCGGATCAGGTCCGCGACCAGGCGACCCTTGTCAACCGACAGGCGGACGCCACGGAGAACAGCACGTGTTTCAGACATGTTCTATTCCTTACTTCTTGGCTTTTTTGTCCGCCGGGTGACCCTTGAAGGTACGGGTCAGCGCGAATTCGCCGAGCTTGTGGCCGACCATCTGGTCGGTCACGTACACGGGCACGTGCTGCTTGCCGTTGTGCACGGCAATGGTCAGACCGATGAACTCGGGCAGAACCATGGAGCGACGCGACCAGGTCTTGACGGGCTTCTTGTCCTTGCCGGCGATGGCCTTCTCGACCTTGGCCAGCAAGTGATGGTCAACAAACGGACCCTTTTTGAGAGAACGAGTCATTTGCTACCCCTTACTTCTTGCGACGCGACACAATCATCGACTGCGTGCGCTTGTTGTTACGGGTACGGTAGCCCTTCGTCAGGTTGCCCCATGGGTCAACAGCGTGACGGCCTTCACCGGTCTTGCCTTCACCACCACCGTGCGGGTGGTCGACAGGGTTCATCACCACGCCGCGAACGGTCGGGCGGATACCCATCCAGCGCTTGACACCGGCCTTGCCCAGTTGGCGCAGGCTGTGCTCTTCGTTGGCGACTTCACCGATGGTCGCGCGGCATTCGATGTGCACCTTGCGCACTTCGCCGGAACGCATGCGCACCTGGGCGTAGATGCCTTCGCGGGCCAGCAGCGTGGCGGACGTACCAGCCGAACGGGCGATCTGCGCACCGGCGCCGATCTTCAGTTCGATGCAGTGGATGGTCGAGCCCACGGGAATGTTGCGGATCGGCAGGGTGTTGCCCACGCGGATCGGGGCTTCGGAGCCGCTGACGATGGTCGCGCCGACTTCCAGGTTGCGCGGAGCGATGATGTAGCGACGCTCGCCGTCGGCGTAGCACACCAGAGCGATGTGGGCCGTGCGGTTGGGGTCGTACTCGATGCGCTCGACCTTGGCGGGGATGCCGTCCTTGGTGCGCTTGAAGTCCACCACGCGGTAGTGGTGCTTGTGGCCACCGCCCTTGTGACGGGTGGTGATGTGACCGTTGTTGTTACGGCCCGACTTCTGGTGCTGAGGCTCCAGCAGGGGGGCGAAACCTGCACCCTTGTGCAGATGGTCACGCGTGACCTTGACCGTGCCGCGTTGGCCGGGGGTCGTCGGTTTGAGCTTGATAACAGCCATGATTAAGCAGCCTCCCCGGACAGGTTCAGCTCTTGACCGGGCTTGAGCATCACATAGGCCTTGCGAACGTGGTCGCGGCGGCCGGTGGTCTTGCCAAAGCGCTTGGTCTTGCCCTTGATGTTCACCACGGAGACACCAGCCACTTCCACCTTGAACATCAGTTCCACGGCGGCCTTGATTTCATGCTTGGTGGCGCTCTGCAGCACCTTGAACGTCACGGCGTTGGACTTTTCAGCAACCATGGTGGCCTTCTCGGACACGATGGGAGCGACCAACACCTGCATCAGACGACCTTCGTCAAACTTGAGCGTGCTCATGCGAACATCTCCTTGAGTTTGTCGATCGCACCCTTGGTGACGAGCACTTTCTTGTAGTGCACCAGCGACACGGGGTCGGCGTAGCGCGGCTCGACCACGAACACGTTCTTCAGATTGCGGGAAGCCAGGTACAGGTTCTCGTCGACTTCTTCAGCGATCACCATGACCGATTCCAGGTTCATGGCCTTGAACTTGTCGGCCAGCACCTTGGTCTTGGGGCTTTCGAGCTTGAGGGAGTCCACCACGGCCAGGCGGCCTTCGCGGGCCAGCTGCGACAGGATGGAAGCCATGCCGGCGCGGTACATCTTCTTGTTGATCTTCTGCGTGAAGTTTTCTTCAGGCAGATTCGGGAAGATGCGGCCGCCGCCGCGCCACAGAGGCGAGGACGACATACCGGCGCGAGCGCGGCCGGTGCCCTTTTGCTTGAAAGGCTTGGCGGTCGTGTGACGGACCTGTTCGCGGTCCTTCTGAGCGCGAGTGCCCTGGCGTGCGTTGGCACGGTAGGCGATCACGATCTGGTGGACCAGGTCTTCGTTGAATTCACGGCCGAAAACGGTCTCGGGCGCGTCAAACTTGGACGCGGCCTGGCCTTGTTCATTCAGGAGTTCGAGCTGCATTAGTTCGCTCCCTTGGAAGCTTTGGCCTTGATGGCGGGACGCACCGTCACGAAGCCACCCTTGGAGCCCGGAACAGCGCCCTTGATCAAGAGCAGTTGGCGTGCTTCGTCGATGCGAACCACGTCGAGATTTTGGGTGGTGACGGTTTCGTCGCCCATGTGGCCGGTCATCTTCTTGCCCGGGAACACGCGACCTGGATCCTGGGCCATCGAGATGGAGCCGGGAACATTGTGCGAACGGCTGTTGCCGTGCGAGGCGCGCTGCGAGCTGAAGTTGTGGCGCTTGATGGTGCCGGCGTAGCCCTTGCCGATGGAGGTGCCTTGCACGTCCACCTTCTGGCCCACCGAGAACAGCTCGGCCACGGGCAGGACGGAGCCTGCTGCGTACTTGCCGGCGGTTTCTTCGGTCACGCGGAATTCACCCATCACTTCACCGGCTTCGACACCTGCCTTGGCGAGGTGGCCGGCTTCAGGCTTGGTCACGCGAGATGCCTTGCGCGAACCGAAAGTGACCTGCAGGGCCACATAGCCATCGTTCTCTTGGGTTTTGACCTGAGTCACGCGGTTGTTGGACACATCCACCACCGTGACGGGCACTGCGTCCCCATCATCAGTGAACAGACGCATCATGCCCACCTTGCGACCCAGCAACCCCAGGGAGTTGCTCAGACTCATTTGTTTGCTCCAAAACTTTCGCCGCTGAAACTGCAATTGGCCCAGCGTTGCGCTCCCGCCCCAGTGGTCCAAGGCCTTGCGCACGAAAGAAGGTTGATAAAACTCCGCCCTAAAAGGCGAAGCCCCAAATTTTAACGCGAACTGCCTTTTCAAGCAAGTTCGCGTTAAATCAAAGCCCTTCGACAGCCCCGCAAGGGGCCTCAGAAGTGCTTATTGCAGCTTGATCTCGACGTCCACGCCTGCGGGCAGGTCCAGCTTCATCAGGGCGTCAACCGTCTTGTCGGTCGGGTCGACGATGTCCATCAGGCGCTGGTGGGTGCGGATTTCGAACTGGTCGCGGCTGGTCTTGTTGACGTGCGGCGAGCGCAGGATGTCGAAGCGCTTCATGCGGGTCGGCAGGGGCACGGGGCCCTTGACGATGGCGCCAGTGCGCTTGGCGGTGTCAACGATCTCGGCAGCGGACTGGTCGATCAGCTTGTAGTCGAACGCCTTCAGGCGGATGCGGATTTTTTGCTTGGACATTGTGTATTCCTAGTTTTCTAAGAATTACGCAATGATCTTGGCAACCACACCAGCGCCCACGGTACGGCCACCTTCGCGGATGGCGAAGCGCAGGCCTTCTTCCATGGCGATGGGGGCGATCAGCTTGACGGTGATCGACACGTTGTCGCCGGGCATCACCATTTCCTTGTCGGCGGGCAGCTCGATGGAGCCGGTCACGTCGGTGGTACGGAAATAGAACTGGGGACGGTAGTTGTTGAAGAACGGAGTGTGACGGCCACCTTCGTCCTTGGACAGCACGTACACCTCAGCCGTGAAGTGGGTGTGGGGCTTGATGGAGCCGGGCTTGCACAGCACCTGGCCGCGTTCCACGTCTTCACGCTTGGTGCCGCGCAGCAGCAGACCCACGTTGTCGCCAGCCTGGCCCTGGTCCAGCAGCTTGCGGAACATTTCCACGCCGGTGACGGTGGTCTTTTGCGTGTCGCGGATACCGACGATCTCGATTTCCTCGCCAACCTTGATGATGCCGCGCTCGACACGACCGGTCACCACGGTGCCGCGGCCGGAGATGGAGAACACGTCTTCCACGGGCATGGCGAAGGCACCGTCCACAGCGCGCTCGGGCGTGGGGATGTAGGTGTCCAGGGCTTCAGCCAGCTTCATGATGGCGGGTTCGCCCTTGTCGGACTGGTCGCCTTCCAGGGCCAGCTTGGCCGAGCCGCGCACGATGGGAGTGTCGTCGCCGGGGAAGTCGTACTTGGCCAGCAGCTCGCGCACTTCCATTTCGACCAGTTCCAGCAGTTCCTCGTCGTCGACCATGTCGCACTTGTTCAGGAACACGATGATGTAGGGCACGCCCACCTGGCGGGCCAGCAGGATGTGCTCGCGGGTCTGGGGCATCGGGCCGTCAGCGGCCGAGCACACCAGGATGGCGCCGTCCATCTGGGCGGCACCGGTGATCATGTTCTTGACGTAGTCGGCGTGGCCGGGGCAGTCCACGTGGGCGTAGTGGCGGTTGGCCGTTTCGTACTCGACGTGGGCGGTGTTGATCGTGATGCCGCGGGCCTTTTCTTCAGGTGCTGCGTCGATCTGGTCGTAAGCCTTGGCTTCGCCGCCGAACTTCTTGGACAGAACGGTAGCGATGGCAGCCGTCAGGGTCGTCTTGCCGTGGTCCACGTGACCGATGGTGCCGACGTTGACGTGCGGCTTGGTCCGCTCGAATTTTTCCTTTGCCATGATTTCTCCGAAAGAGCAAAACCTGTGTGATGTTTAAGGTCTGCACCCCATTGCTTGATCACCCCGCACAGGTGACAGGGTGGCATGGGATCGCAGACCGGCAAAAATCGCAACCCCCTTTCAGGGGCTGCGACTCAAAAGCCTTCGATTATACAAAAAGCCTTACTTGGCGCGAGCAGCCACGATGGCTTCGGCCACGTTGCGGGGAGCTTCGGCGTAGTGCTTGAACTCCATCGTGTACGTAGCGCGGCCTTGCGTCTGCGAGCGCAGCGAGGTGGCGTAGCCGAACATTTCGGACAGGGGCACTTCGGCCTTGATGGACTTGCCGCCGCCGGCCATGTCGTCCATGCCTTGCACCATGCCGCGACGCGAGGACAGGTCGCCCATCACGGTACCGGCATAGTCTTCGGGCGTCTCGACTTCCACGGCCATCATCGGCTCGAGGATGACGGGGCTGGCCTTCTTGGCGGCTTCCTTGAAACCGAAGATGGCGGCCATCTTGAACGCCATTTCGTTCGAGTCCACATCGTGGTACGAACCGAAGGTCAGACGCACCTTGACGTCCACCACGGGGTAGCCGGCCAGCACGCCGGAGGTCAGCGCCTCGATCACACCCTTCTCGACGGCAGGAATGTATTCACGGGGAACCACGCCACCCTTGATTTCGTCGACGAACTCGAAGCCCTTGCCGGCTTCCTGGGGCTCCAGGGTCAGCACCACGTGGCCATACTGGCCCTTGCCGCCGGACTGGCGCACGAACTTGCCGTCCACGTCGGTGACCTTCTGGCGAATGGTTTCGCGGTAGGCCACCTGGGGCTTGCCCACGTTGGCCTCCACGTTGAATTCGCGCTTCATGCGGTCAACGATGATTTCCAGGTGCAGCTCGCCCATGCCGGCGATGATGGTCTGACCCGATTCCTCGTCCGAACGCACACGGAAGGACGGATCCTCGGCTGCCAGACGCGACAGGGCGATGCCCATCTTTTCCTGGTCGGCCTTGGACTTGGGCTCCACGGCCTGTGCAATCACGGGCTCGGGGAAGACCATGCGTTCCAGCACGATCGGGGCTTCGACGGCGCACAGCGTTTCGCCGGTGGTCACGTCCTTCAGGCCCACGCAGGCAGCGATGTCGCCGGCGCGGATCTCTTCGACTTCCACGCGCTCGTTGGCCATCATCTGCACGATACGGCCGATGCGTTCCTTCTTGCCCTTGACCGAGTTGAACACGGTGTCGCCCTTGGTCAGGACGCCCGAGTACACGCGCACGAAGGTCAGCTGGCCCACGAAGGGGTCGGTCATCAGCTTGAAGGCCAGGGCGGAGAACTTCTCGCCGTCGTCGGCCTTGCGGCTGAGCTTGGTCTCTTCGTTCTCGGGATCGGTACCGGTGACGTCGGGGATGTCCACGGGCGCCGGCAGGTAGTCGATCACGGCGTCCAGCATGCGCTGCACACCCTTGTTCTTGAAGGCGGTACCGCACAGCATGGGCTGGATTTCGGTCGCCAGGGTACGGGCACGCAGGCCGGCCTTGACGTCCTCTTCCGACAGCGTACCTTCCTCCAGGTACTTGTTCATCAGGTCTTCGCTGGCTTCGGCGGCGGCTTCGACCAGGTTCTCACGCCACTTGTTGGCCGTCTCCACCAGCTCGGCGGGGATGTCGTGGTATTCGAACTTCATGCCTTGCGAGGCTTCGTCCCAGATGATGGCCTTCATCTTGACGAGGTCGACCACGCCCTTGAAGTTTTCTTCGGCGCCGATCGGGATCACGACGGGCACGGGGTTGGCCTTCAGGCGCAGCTTCATCTGCTCGACGACCTTGAAGAAGTTGGCGCCGGTGCGGTCCATCTTGTTCACGAAGGCCAGGCGAGGCACCTTGTACTTGTTGGCCTGGCGCCACACGGTTTCCGACTGGGGCTGCACGCCACCCACGGCGCAGTACACCATGCAGGCGCCGTCCAGCACGCGCATGGAACGCTCCACCTCGATGGTGAAGTCCACGTGGCCGGGGGTGTCGATGATGTTGAAGCGGTGCTCGGGGTAGGACAGGTCCATGCCCTTCCAGAAGCAGGTCACTGCAGCGGAGGTGATGGTGATGCCGCGCTCCTGCTCCTGCTCCATCCAGTCGGTCGTAGCAGCGCCGTCGTGCACCTCGCCCAGCTTGTGGGTCACACCGGTATAGAACAGGATACGTTCCGTGGTGGTGGTTTTGCCTGCGTCGATGTGGGCGGAGATACCGATGTTGCGGTAGCGCTCGATGGGGGTCTTGCGAGCCATGATGGATCCTTGATTGATCGTATGGAGGGAGTCTCTGCCCGTTCCAGCCTCATGGTGCAGACGGACAGCAGTCTTATCTGGGGATGCTCCTAATCGAGACAAGGCCGCAGGCAAAAATGCATGCGGCCTGTCTCAGCGGGAGCGAATCGCTCTTAGAAGCGGAAGTGGCTGAACGCCTTGTTGGCTTCGGCCATGCGGTGCACTTCGTCACGGCGCTTCATCGCGCCGCCACGGCCTTCCGTGGCCTCGAGCAGCTCGTTGGCCAGGCGCTGGGCCATGGACTTCTCGCCGCGCTTGCGGGCGGCTTCCTTGAGCCAGCGCATGGACAGGGCCAGGCGACGCACGGGGCGCACTTCGACGGGCACCTGGTAGTTGGCACCGCCAACACGGCGGGACTTGACTTCGACCATGGGCTTCACGTTGTTGATGGCAACGATGAAGGCTTCCAGCGGGTCCTTGTCAGGGTGCTTCTTCTGGATCAGGTCCAGCGCGCCATAGATGATGCGCTCGGCGACGGCCTTCTTGCCGCCTTCCATGATCACGTTCATGAACTTGGACAGCTCGACATTGCCGAACTTGGGATCCGGCAGGATTTCACGTTTGGGGACTTCGCGACGACGTGGCATTTCTTACCTCTATCTTGCTTCAGTTGGCATCTTTTCAGACACCGCGAGAGCCAACAGGACTCCCACTTACTCGACCCGCGCAAAACACTTGCGTTTGGGGTCACTACGCTGGATCTCGCGCCACGCGGGATACAGCACCTTCCTCGAAAAAACGCAGGGCTTACTTGGCCTTGGGCTTCTTCGCGCCGTACTTGGAACGGGCTTGCTTGCGGTCCTTGACGCCTTGCAGGTCAAGGGAGCCACGCACGATGTGGTAACGCACACCGGGCAAGTCCTTCACACGACCGCCGCGCACCAGCACCACGCTGTGCTCTTGCAGGTTGTGGCCTTCGCCGCCGATGTAGGAGATGACCTCGAAGCCGTTGGTCAGGCGCACCTTGGCGACCTTACGCAGAGCGGAGTTGGGCTTCTTGGGCGTCGTGGTGTACACGCGGGTGCACACGCCACGGCGCTGAGGGCAGTTTTCCATGGCAGGGCTCTTGGATTTGACAACTTCGACCGTGCGGCCCTGACGCACGAGTTGGTTAATGGTCGGCATTAATAAACGTCCCTAAACGTGAATGCTTGCGAAAAGCGAAAACGTGAATCCCTTCGGAAATTCCGAAAAGCCCTCGACTGTACCAGCTTGGGTGCGATCGCACAACCGATCCCCTCCAAACCAGTACGCGAAGCGGCTTACTTGATCCAGAGGCGGATGGCGTCCCAGGCACGACCGAAGAAACCGGCCTGCTCCACGCCCTCCAGCGCCACCAGAGGCACTTCCGCGACGGTGTCCGAACCCAGCTTGACCTTGAGCGTGCCCATGGGCTGACCCTTGGTGAAGGGAGCGATCAGCGGATCCTGGCGGACCACCTCGGTGCTCAGCTTGCCGCCGCTGCCGGCCGGCACAGTGACCACGATGGGCGTGGTGCGGCCGATCTTGACGCTGCCGGCCTTGCCCTTCCAGACCTCGGGCGTGGCCACGGCCTGCTCGGCATCGAACAGCTTGACCGAATCGAAGGCCGCATAGCCCCAGTTCAGCAGCTTCTGGCTTTCGTTGGCGCGCGCATTCTCGCTGGCCGCGCCCAGCACGATGGAGATCAGGCGGCGGCTGCCCACGTTGGGCAGGTCGCGCTTGGCCGTGGCCACGAGGCAGTAGCCGGCTGCGGCCGTATGGCCGGTCTTGAGACCATCGACGGTCGGATCGCGGAACAGCAGCGAGTTGCGGTTGGTGCCGTTGGAGGCCGGCGTGCCCGGATAGAAGTACTTCTTGGTCGAGTAGTAGTGCATGTACTCGGGGAAGTCCTGCATCAGGCGCTGCGCCAGGATGGACAGGTCGCGCGCCGTGGTCAGGTGGCCGGGTTCGGTGAGGCCCTCGGGGTTCTTGTAGCTGGTGTTCTTCATGCCCAGCGCCTTGGCCTGCTCGTTCATGAGCCGCACGAAGTTCTCGGCCGAGCCGCCCACGCCTTCGGCCAGGGCCATGGTGGCGTCGTTGCCGGACTGCACGATCATGCCCTTGATCAGGTCATCGACGGGCACCTGCATCTTGGGGTCGATGAACATGCGCGAACCCGGCATCTTCCAGGCACGCTCGCTCACGGGCAGGCGTTGCTCCAGCGTGATCTTCTTGGCGCGCAGCGCGTCGAACACCAGGTAGCCGGTCATCAGCTTGGTCAGCGAGGCCTGCTCGATGGGCGAATCGATGTCCTTGGCGCCCAGCACCTGGTTGGCGGTGACATCGACCAGCAGGTAGTTGCGCGCGGCGATTTCGGGCGGCTGTGGCGGGGTGATCTGCGCCAGCGCCAGGGCCGGCGCCATGGCTGCCGCCAGTGCCAGGACTCGCAGCGTGGAGGAAAGTGGCTTCATGAGGAAAACTCTCGCTTAAGGGCAGGAAAGGCAGAAAAGAAGCCCGTCGCCAGGACGGGCATGTACCGCAGCAGCTTGGGCTGTCAGGGAAGTGAGCGCAAATGGCGGACCACGAGACTCTTGAGCAGCGGCAATTGTCCGTGAAAGAAATGACCGCCCCCGGGCACGACGGTAACAGGCAGTATCTGCGGCCGCGCCCAGTCCATGACGGCGGACAGCGGCACCGTGTCATCGGCCTCGCCATGCACGACCAGGGTCCGGTCATGGGCCTCGGGCGGCACGGGCGCCACCGTGAAGCGGCTGGCTGCCGTGCCCACGAGCACCGCCTTGTCCACCCGCCCCTCATCCCACAGCCTGGCCAGCACATGGCTGGTGACGAAGGCGCCGAAGGAGAAGCCGGCCAGGGCGATGGGGCCCTCGGGCGCGACCTGTCGCACCACGGACAGCATGTCCTCGGCTTCGCCGATGCCGGCATCGTGCTCGCCGGCACTGGCGCCCACGCCACGGAAGTTGAAGCGCACGGCGGTATAGCCGCACTGCACGAAGGCGCGCGCCAGGGTCTGCACCACCTTGTTGTCCATGGTGCCGCCGAACAGCGGATGGGGATGGGCAATGATGGCCACGCCACGCGCAGGCACATCGGGGGCCGGCGCATCGCGCAGGGCTTCCACGGCCCCGGCACCGCCGGTCAAGGTCAATCGTTCGGTCTGCGCATTCACAATCGCTATCCTAGTAGTAGCAGCCAGTCCAAGCTGACAAAGCACTGATGCCCGGAAAGAGTCAAAGTTCCAGGCCGGAACTCAGCGACCCACATCGGGCGGCAGCAGCAGGCGCTCCACCGGCTGGCCATTTTTGAGATGGGATTCGACGATCTCGTCGATGTCGGACTCGTCCACGAAGGTGTACCAGGTGCCTTCCGGATAGACCACGGCCACGGGCCCGCCCGCGCAGCGGTCCAGGCAGCCGGCCTTGTTCACGCGCACCTGGCCCCTGCCCGCCAGGCCCAGCTGCTTGACCTGCTTCTTGCAATGGTCGAAGCCCGCCTTGGCACCGTGCAGCGCGCAGCAGTCCTCGCCGCCGGGCCGCTCGTTGAGGCAAAAGAAGATGTGGCGCGCATAGTAGTTGCCTGCGCCTTGCTGGCCGCCATCGGCCCCGGGACGTGGGTGTTCGCTCATGCAGAGGATTCTAGGCCTGCGCCTGCGTCTGTGCGGGTGCAGGCACCGGCGGCGCGGCCGCATCGCGGCGCGCCACCCGGAACAGGACATAGACCAGGGTCACGAAAGGCCACAGCCAGCCCAGCCACTGGCCCAGGCCATAGAAACGGATGAAGCGGCCCTGCTCCCAGGCCTGCAGCGTCTCGGAGAAATAGGCGCTGGTGGGCGCCTGGTTCAGGATGCTCAGGTGCAGCACCAGCACCAGCATCAGCAGGGCCGCGCAAGCCCGGCGCGGCAATGGCAGGGCCACCATGGCCAGGCCCAGGCCGCCCCATACCCCCATGCGCACGGGCAGGTCCACCCATTCCCAGGCGTGGGCCGGCCCCCAGCTCAGCGCAGCCGACAGCGCCGAGACGCCGATGCCGATGACGATGGCCGAACTGGCCAGCATGGCACGCCGGCCCATGTGGCGCATCACGCAGTAGGCCAGCAGGCAAGGCGCCCACAGGCCCAGCATCACGCACAGCATTTCCGTGACAGGCGACAGCGGCGTCAGCGGCGACTCGCGCAGGGGCAGCCACATGAGAAAGGGCGTGCCTTCCAGCAGGTCGAGCAGGCCCTGCTCCAGCCGCTCCAGCACCTGGCCCAGGCCGAAGGGCACGGCCGCAGGAAACAGCAGCGCCCAGGGCCACAAGGCCAGCAGTACCATGGCGCCGCCGCCGTCCTCGCCCAGCCAGTGCGTGCGAAAGGCGCTCCAGCGTGCCAGCGCACCCAGACGCTCCAGCAGCAGGGCCAGCAGCGCGCCCGCCAGCGTACCCGCCGCGTTGAGCACCAGGTCCAGGTTGGAGGGAACGCGCCGCGGCAGGTAGATCTGCAGGAACTCCATGCCCAGCGACAGCAGCGTGCCCGCCAGCGCGGCCAGCGGGACGGCCGCGCGCGGATGGCCGCTGCGCACCAGCGCCAGCGCCAGGAAAAAGCCCAGCGGCGCATAGCCGACGATATTGGTATTGACGTCGAACCAGGTCCAGTACGGCGGCGGGATCCTGGCTGTCAGGAACACCAGCGGATCTATGCCCTGGGCCCGCCAGCCGTCGAAAGGAAACAGGCTGGCGAAAACGATGAGCGCCGCGTAGACCAGCGCCAGCGGCCAGGCAGAAGTCTTTTGCAACACGCCCTGCCTCCCTGCACCTGGATTCAAAAGGGTTTGACCACCACCAGGATGACGATGGCCACCAGCAGCAGCACCGGCACCTCGTTGAAGACACGGAACCAGCGGTGGCTGTGCTGGTCCTGGTTGTCGATGAGCTTGCGCAGCAGCCGCGCACAGGCATGGTGGTAGCCGATGACCAGCAGCACACCCGCCAGCTTGGCGTGCATCCAGCCGTTGCCCGCTCCCTTGCCTATGCCGTAGCCCAGGTACAGCCACAGGCCCAGGCCCAGGGCCGGCACGGCCAGCAGCGTGGTGAAGCGCAGCAGCTTGCGCGCCATCAGCAGCAGGCGCTCGCGCTCAGCCACCGAGCCGGGCGTGACCAGGGCCAGGTTGACGAAGATGCGCGGCAGATAGAACAGGCCCGCGAACCAGCTTGCCACGAAAACGATATGAAAGGCTTTGACCCACAGCATGCGGGCAGTGTACGTGCGTACAGGAGTGTGCCGGCCTGCGCGGGGACAAAAGCCGACTCTGCCGTGACGGCGTCGCAAGCCCGGTCCGAAGCCCTGCGGCGGGAATGGGGCACAATTTTCGGCATGCATCTGTCCAGCCCCACTCCCTTCCCGCACAACCGCCCCCGCCGCCTGCGCCGCGACGCCTTCACGCGCAATCTCGTGCGCGAGAACCGGCTGACGGCCCATGACCTCATCTACCCCGTGTTCGTGCACGAGGGCACGAGCCACCGCGAGGCCGTACCCTCCATGCCCGGCGTGGACCGCCTGAGCCTGGACCTGCTGCTGCCCGTGGCCGAACAATGCGTGCAACTGGAGATCCCCTTCCTGGCGCTGTTCCCCGCCATCGACGCCTCGCTCAAGACGCCCGACGGCAAGGAGGCGCTCAACCCCGACGGGCTGATCCCGCGCGTGGTGCGCGCGCTCAAGAAGGAGTTCCCGCAACTGGGCGTGATGACCGACGTGGCCCTGGACCCCTACACCAGCCACGGCCAGGACGGCATCCTGGACGACAGCGGCTACATCATCAACGACGAGACCGTCGAAGTGCTGGTCGGCCAGGCCCTGACCCATGCCGATGCCGGCGTGGACATGGTGGCCCCCAGCGACATGATGGACGGCCGCATCGGTGCCATCCGCGAGGCGCTGGAGAGCCATGGCCACATCCACACGCGCATCATGGCCTACAGTGCCAAGTACGCCAGCGCCTTCTACGGCCCGTTCCGCGATGCCGTGGGCACGCGCGGCGCGCTGGGCAAGGCCGACAAGAACGTCTACCAGATGGACCCCGCCAACACCGACGAGGCGTTGCGCGAGGTGGCCCAGGACCTGGCCGAAGGCGCCGACATGGTCATGGTCAAGCCCGGCATGCCCTACCTGGACGTGGTGCGCCGCGTCAAGGACGAGTTCGGCGTGCCCACCTTCGCCTACCAGGTCAGCGGCGAGTACGCCATGCTCAAGGCCGCGGCCGCCAACGGCTGGCTGGACCATGACCAGGTGATGATGGAATCACTGCTGGCCTTCAAGCGTGCGGGCGCCGACGGCATCCTGACCTATTTCGCCATCGACGCCGCGCGCAAGCTGCGCGGCTGAGCCCGGCACCGGCATGCGCATCTTCCATCTGCAGGCCGCAGGCGTCACCGAGCTGCAAGACCTTCCTCAGCAGCCACCGGCCCAGGGCTTCGTCTGGATTTCCTGCACGCGCGCCACGCTGCAGGCCCGGCTGGCCGACGTGCAGCGCACGCTGCAGGCGCTGACCGGCCAGCAGCTGGTGGACCTGCATGTCTCGGACCTGCTCAACGCCCAGCTGCCCTCGCGCTATGACTACACCTCGCAGTACGACCTGCTGGTGTTCCGGCGCCTGGCGGCCGCGCAGGCCACGGCGCCGGAGGCGCCGGCTGCACCCGCCAGCCCTGCCGTGCGGCGCAGCGGCCCGCCCGTGCTGCGCCACATCGACACCAGCCCCGTGGGCTTTGCCCTGTTCGATCAGGTGCTGCTGTCCGTGCACCCGGGCGACTGCACCGTGCGCGACGCCTATGCCGCGCGCCTGCTGGCGGCCATGCCCACCGACCTGCGCGAGGGGCGCCTTAGCCCCTCGCCGGGCGCGCGTATCCCGGCCAGCCCGTCCGATCTGATGCTGCGCGTGGTCAACCTCATCGTGGACGGCTTCCTGGACCTGCGCCGCGAGCTGTCACGCCAGCTCGACCACTGGCAGACAGAACTGCTGCGCCCGCGCACGCGCTTTTCCAACTGGAGCGCCCTGCTGGACGCGCGCCTGGCCTTGCACGAACTGGACGATGTCTGCGAAGACCAGCGCGCTGCCATCCAGGACTGGATCGACGCGCTGGAGACCTGGCCGGCCCCCGAGGGTGCCGCCGCGCTGCGCGAACTGGACCTGCTCAAGGTGCGCAGCCGCGACGTGCTCGAACACATAGAGCGCGTGGTCCACCATGTGCGCCGGCTGGAGCAGAGCACCGAGACCGTGGTGCAGATGCATTTTTCCGTGCAAAGCAACCGCACCAACGACATCATGCGCACGCTGACCGTGCTGACCGCCGTCTTCCTGCCACTGAACCTGATCGCGGGCATCTTCGGCATGAATTTCGAGTTCATTCCGCTGGTGCACAAGCAGGATGGATTCTGGTGGGCCATGGCCTCGATGGCGCTGATCGCCGTGGGACTGACCGCCTTCTTCTGGAACAAGCGCTACATGGCGCGCACCGCAAAGGACTGAACCCATGGCCTCCAGGACCTCCCCCCTGTCCCGCCGCCACCTGCTGACGGCCGCCGCCAGCCTGCCGCTGGGCCACGCCGCCCACGCCGCGCCGGCCGGCCGCAGCCCCTCGCAGCAGGCCACCGTGCTCACCGTCAGCGGCCCCGGCGTGCGCGGCAACCGGGGGCCGCTGCACCCGGTCAGCGACCTGCTGCTGAAAAACCAGGGCCTGTCCTTCGACGTGGCCTGGGCTACGGATGCCGACGCGCTGCAGCGCCTGCCCGCCGTGGAGATCACGCCCCACATCGAATACGACGGCCAGCCCCACCGCCTGCGCGGTCCGCTGCTGGCCAGCGTGCTGCAGGCCGCCGGCGTGGACGCTGCGGCCGCCGCCGCCCAGGGCCACTGGCTCCACCTGCAGGCCATCGACGGCTACCGCGCCCGCCTGCCGCTGGCCCAGGCCCTGCAATGGCGCATGCTGCTGGTCACGCACATGGATGACGCACGTCTGGGCCTGGGCGGCCTGGGCCCGCAATGGGCCATGTATGACGCCGACCGCATTGCCGAGCTGGCCGGCAGGCCCCTCAAGGAGCGCTTTGCCCAGGCGCCCTGGGGGCTGTACTACATGGGGCTGCACGCGCAACAGCCCCGGGACTGAGCCCGTCAGGCCAGGTGCTGGTCGAAGAAGGCCAGCGTGCGATCGCGCGCCTGCAAGGCGCTGGCCTCGTCGTAGGCGCTGCGCTGGTCGCAGTTGAAGCCATGGTCGGCGTCGTAAAGATGCACCTGCACATGCTTTTGCGCCTGGGCGAAGAGCTGCACGGCGTCCACGGGAATGTGCTGGTCGCGGCGGCCGAAGTGGGCGATCACGGGACACAGCGGCTGGCGCCCCATCTCCAGCGGGGTGGTCATGCCCCCGCCGTAGTAGCAGGCCGCCGCCGACAGCCCCGGCAGGTTGCAGGCGGCGCGCCAGGCCCACAGGCCGCCCCAGCAAAAGCCGACGATGCCCACCTTGCCGCCCGGCACCAGCGTGGCGGCATGGGCGATGGCGGCCTCGATCTCGGGCAGCACGCCGGGCGGGGGCAGCGCCTCGGCGGCGGATTTCAGCGCCATGCCCTTGGCGCGGTCGGCATCGCCGTAGCCCAGGTCCACACCAGCCTCGACACGCGTGAACAGCGACGGCGCCACGGCCATATAGCCGCGGGCAGCCAGGCGGTCGGCCACGGCGCGGATATGGGCGTTGACGCCGAAGATCTCCTGCAGCACCACGACGGCGCCGCGCGCAGGCACATCGGGCCGCGCCACCCAGGCCGGCGAAGCCGTGCCATCCAACGAAGTCAACTGCACGAAACTGCCCATGTCCGCATTCCTTTCTGTCTGAGAACCTGTTGTGATTTCCCGGTGGGCGGGCGGGCTCCGCAGTGCTGTAATGGCGGCGGGCCGGCCCGTGCGGCGATTCTTTCACAGGAGACATTCGATGGAGCGATAAGCCGTTCTCATCAAGCACGGCAGGTTTCCCGACTCCGGTGGCAACCCTCAGAGAACCTCATGGACCTCAAACCCCTGATCACGCTGGTGGCCATCATCAACCCGCTGGCCATCGTCCCCTTCTTCATCCACTACACGGAGGGCTTCAGCGCCCAGCAGCGCCGGCAGACCATACGCACGGCGGCGCTGGCCTCGTTCTGCGTCATCGCCGCCTGCGCCATCATCGGGCTGCAGGTGCTGGATTTCTTCAACATCTCGCTGCAAAGCTTTCAGGTCGGCGGCGGCCTGCTGCTGCTGATCAGCGCGATGAACATGCTCAACGCGCGCCCGGCCGAGGAGCGGCCCAATGCCGCGACGCTGGCCGCCGGCGCGGAGAAGGCCGCCATGGGTGATAGCATCGCCGTGGTGCCGCTGACGATTCCGCTGTTGACCGGGCCGGCGGCCATGTCCACCGTGGTGATCTACGCCGACCAGGCGCGCAGCATCTGGCAGCACCTGGCCCTGGTCGGCTATGGCGTGGTGGTGGCGGCGGTGGTGATGGTCTGCTTCTCGCTTGCCGACCCTATCGCCCGTGTGCTGGGCAAGACCGGCATCAACGTGATGACCCGGCTCATGGGCCTGATCCTCGCTGCACTGGCCGTGGAGGTGATGGCCGGCGGGCTGGTGAAGATCTTCCCCATCCTCGCCTCCCGCGCCATCGCGCCCTGAGACCGGTGGCCCGGCCGGGGCGCGGAGCCCGGCTCAGGCGGGCACGGCCCGGACAGGTTGCGCGCTGCCATCGCAGGCGCCACCGCAACCCGTGATGACCTGCTCGGGCAGCACCTCGGGATGCGCAAGGGCTCCCGTGGCGGGATCGAAGCCTGCGCTGCGCAGATGCAATGCCAGCGCCGCATCCATGGTCTGCGCATGGTGGACGAACCAGGAGGCCAGCTCCGCCGCCATGCTGCGGATGACGGCCAGTTCGCCGGCCGCCGCCTTGTTCGCGCCCTCGCGCATCACCTGCAGCACCACCTTGTGCTGCAGGCTGTGGCAGTTGCTGCTGGAAAAGCGCGTGGACTGCATCCAGCGGTCTTCCTGATCGAAATGCACCTGCGTATGCGCGATCAACTCATCCCAGCGCGCGCACAGCTGCGCGTCCGGCGCGGCTTCCACCTCGGCCAGCAGCAGCACGAACTCCTGATGCACCTCGTCCATGGCCGGCAACTCCAATGCCAGCGCTCCGCTCCATTCCAGCACGGCCATATGCTTCTCCTGCCTTCATCGTGAAAGCCTGCAGCTTAGGAACGGCACCGCCCAACCCGGTTGACCCACATCAGCCAACCTGAAAACAGCAAAGCCCCGCGAGCGGGGCTTTCAATCGGAACTGAGCGCGTCGGCCAAAAACTGGCGCTACCCAAAATCAGGGACGGCGAGCGAGAGCCTAAGCCGGCCGCGCCGCCCCGCAGCGAGGCTGCCGTCCCCCTCCCCCGCGAAGCGGGTAGAGAGGCGCCGTGCAACGGGGGGAAGCGGCGTCAGCCGCTCAGGGGGAGCTTACTTACTGTCCAAACTTTCGCTTGGCATCCGCCACGCAGGTGTCCTTGGCGGCGCCGCTCATGGTGTCGCAACGGGCCTTGGCAGCCTTGTAGTCGGCTTCGCGGGTTTCTTCGGCAGCGTCCTTGCGGGTTTCTGCCACGTTGGCAGCCTTGGCTGCGGGGTTGGCAGCGGGTTCGGCCTGGGCCTTGTTCACCTTGGCGGCTTCCACGGCGTGCACGTGGGCGGCCTTGGCATCCTTCACGCACACATCCTTGGCGTCGCCCTTGAGGTCGTCACACTTTTCCTTGGCGATGTCGTAGTCGGCATCGGCCTTGGCGATGAGCGCCTTTTCACTGTTCTTGGGCGAGGGATTGCGGCGCGACTCCAGTTCGGCCTTGGCCACGTTTTCCTGGCCCTTGGCCTGCTTCTCGCAGACGTCCTTGGCGTTGCCCTTCAGCGGCTTGCACTGTTCCTTGGCGGCCTTGTATTCGGTCTCGATCTGGTTCTTGGCGGCCGTGTGCTCCGCATTGGTCATGGCCATGGCGCCGGAGGCCATCAGGCCCAGGGCGACAGCGGAAAGCATGTGGCGAAAGCGTTGCGGTGCTTGCATGATGGAACTCCTTGTATTTGTACTGAACCGGCCCTTGGTGCCTGCGGTGGCGGGCCATTGGTGCGTGCCCTCGGGCACGCTGGCTGTCTGTCGGGGAGCGGGTGGTGGCGCCGGCCAGGGAGTCCGTGCCACCCGCGGGGTCCACACTCGTCAGTCTTCGAAGCGGAAGTCGGGATGGCGCTTTTGCCATTCGGTCAGCTGCTTTTCGGCAGCGTCGCGGGCCAGGCCCTGGCGCTCCTGCAGCTTGCCCAGGAACTGTTCGCGCTTGCCGGCGATGACGTCCAGGTCATCGTCGGTGAGCTTGCCCCATTGCTCACGGATCTTGCCGGTGAACTGCTTCCAGTTGCCCTTGATGCGGTCTTCATTCATGGCTTGGTCCTTTCAGTGATGTTGAAGTCGTGCCGTGCAATCAGGCCTTGTTTTTTCAAAGCCGCTATCTGCATCAGCGACGGTTTCACTGTAAAAAACCTGGCGCTCCCGCGCCGTAGTCTGCGCCTAGCGTTGCTGGTCGTCCCAGGGGCAGCCCGGGTGGTGGGATCGGGACTACAGCCCCTGACGGACACGCTGGAAGCCGAAAGTCAGGCGACGACAAAAACAGCCGGAGGATGCACTGCACCAACCGGCTGTCTTGTGAAGAGGTGGAAGGGAAGTGAAGGGGTCAGTGTCCCTGCTGCCCCAGCCAAGCATCGATCTGCGCGATCGCCTCATCGGCCGCCCTGGCCAGGGCCTGGGCACCACCGGCGGCATCACCCGAAACCGCGGGACTGCGCACCTCGAACACCTTCTGCCCCAACAGGCGGTCCACCGCACCACTTTGCTCGACCAGGGTGGCGCGCAGCCGCAGCACGCCCGCGCTGGAGCCGGGCGCGTCAAAGACCTGGCTGAACTCCTCGATGTCCACGCGCAGCAGCGTCGGCACCGCGCCCTGCGCGCGCGGCTGGGCCACGCTTTCACTGCTGGCGAGCACGGGACGTTGCAGGCCCAGCTGGCTGCGCAAGCGCTGTTGCAGCAACAGGGCCGGGGGCTGGCTCCAGCGCGCATGCTGGTAGGGGCGCAGTTCCTGGCCGTTGGCATAGGCCAGGCGATAGAGCATGGCAGTGCTGCCGTCGGACAGGGCCGGGGCCTCCACATCGGCCAGGGCCAGTGGTGTACGCGTGGGCGCAGCGGTTGCGGTGGCAGCGGCAGGCACAGGTGCGGAAGCGGGAAGCGGCGCCAGGCCGAAGTCATAGCGTGCGGGCTGGGCCGGAGGCTGGGGCAGGGCCGAGCAGCCGGTCAGCAGCGCCAGGGCTGCGGCCAGGGCGACGCTGGCCAAGGTGGTCTTGCGAGAGATGGGCATGCGGATTCCTCGGTCAGGGCTGGGTCGCTGCGGACGGGACGACAAAGCCCGGCTCGCCAGGCCCAGGGCGGGCCTGGCCCGGACCGTAGATCACGGCCTGGGGGTTGTCGCTGAAGCGGCTGGCGGCCGTGCCCATCTGGCGGGCCGCACGCGAGACATCGTCGGCCGCGCGGTTGGCATGGGGTACCGTGGTGCGGCCCAGGGTATCGGCCATTCGGGTCAGCGCGCGCGTGCTCTGCGCGATCTGCTCCAGCGGCCCGTCCTGTGCGTTCACGCGGCGCACGGTCTGCTGCAGCTCGGAGGCCACGGAAGCGGCGCCGTTGCTGGCCTTCTCCAGGGACTGAAGGGTGTTGCGCGCATCGGTGACGAGCTGCGGCATCTGGCTGGCCAGCGCGCGGTCCATGTTCTGCGTGAGCTGCTGCACGCCTGCGGCAGCAGCGGCAATGTTCTCCAGCGCCTGGCTCACACGCTTCTGGTTGTCGGTGTCCAGCATGTCGCTCAGGCGGCGGGAGATCTCGTCGGCACGCTCCAGCAACACCTGGCCCTGGTCGGCCAGCATGCTCAGCGGCGAGGACCGCAGCGGCAAGCGCGGCAGCCCGCTGGGACCGGCCGGCAGCTGGGGCTGCGGCTGGTCGGCATCGTCGAGCTGCACATGGGCCAGCCCCGTGACCCCCTGGTAGCCCAGCACGGCGAACGTGGTCGGCGTGATGGGCGTGTCCACACCGACGGCGATACGGATCAGCACATTGCCATTGGTCTGCGGATCGAACCCGATGCGCGTGACCTTGCCCACGGCCACGCCCTTGTAGCGCACCGCCGCCTGGGCCTGCAGCCCGCTGATGCCATCCTTGGTGGACAGCTCATAGAGGTTGTACTGGCGCGTATCGCGCGTCAGCCAGACCGCCAGCCCCGCCAGCAGGGCCGCCACGACCAGCACGAAGATGCCGGCCGCCATGGCATGTGATTTGTTTTCCATGTCAATGATCCATAACGTTAGCCCAGCGAACAAGGCATGCAGCCGCCACCAGAGCACAGCCTTCAAAACTGGCGCAGCCCCCAACGTGGGACAGCGAGCAAGGGCCGCCCCGCAGCGAGGCTGTCGTCCCCCCCCGCGCAGCGAGAGGGGGGAAGGCGCGAAGCGACTCAGGGGGGCTTCTCATACCGTGCTCATCGCGCGCCTGCCGCGCTCGCCCTGGAAGAAATGCGCGATGAACGGATGCTTGAACTCGGCCACCTCGCGCGGCGGGCCGCTGACCAGCACTTTCTTCTCGGCCAGCACGGCCACGCGCGAGGACAGGGCGAACAGCGTGTCCAGGTCGTGGGTGACCATGATGACGGTCAGGCCCAGCTCGGCACGCAGCTCGCGCAGCAGGTCGCAGAATTCGTCGGAGCTCGTGGGGTCCAGGCCCGCCGTGGGTTCGTCCAGCAGCAGCAGCGGCGGATCCATGATCAGCGCGCGCGCCAGCGCCACGCGCTTGATCATGCCGCCGGACAGGTCCGCCGGCATGCGCGTGGCATGCTCGGGCTTGAGGCCCACCATCTGCAGCTTGACCAGGGCCGCGTCGCGCACCAGATCGTCGGGCAGGGTGCCCTGCTCTCGCAGGGCAAAGGCCACGTTGTCCAGCACGCTGAAGGCCGAGTACAGCGCGCCATGCTGGAACAGCATGCCCACGCGGCTGGCTGCCCCCTCGCGGCCCATTTCGCTGGCAGGGCGGCCCAGGACCTCCACCGTCCCCCTGGAGGGGGCCAGCAGCCCCAGCATCTGCCGCAGCAGCACGGTCTTGCCCGTGCCCGAACCGCCCACGATGGACAGCATCTCGCCACGCCGCACGTCGAGATTCAGGTCCTGGTGCACGGCAAAGGCATTATCGCCCTCGCCGAACACGCTCCACAGCCCGGCGATGCGCACGATGGGCTCGGCGTCAGCAGGCGCTGCAACCATGTTGTGCTCGTTCATTTCCGTCATCTCAGTGCCCCGCGCCGAAGGTATCGCCCCCCCTCGGGGGAAGGCGCGCAGCGACTCAGGGAGGATCTCCTCATATCCCCACATCCTTGAACAAGATCGCGAAGATCGCGTCCACGACGATGACCATGGTGATCGCCGAAACCACCGAAGCCGTCGTTCCCTTTCCCAGGCTCTGCGTATTGGGCTCCACGCGCAGGCCCCAGTGGCAGCCGATCAGCGCGATCAGCACGCCGAAGACCACGGACTTGCCCATGGCGATCCAGAGATTGCCGATCTTCACGGCCGCAGGCAGCGCCTGTGCGAAATAAGCCCCCGTCACGCCCATGGTCAGGTCGGCGGCGAGCATGCCTCCGGCCAGCGCGGCCAGCGTGGTCCACAGCGAGACCAGCGGCATGGCGACGGCCAGCGCCAGCGCACGTGGCAGCACCAGGCGAAAGCCGTGCGGTATGCCCATGACCTGCATGGCATCGAGCTCCTCGGTCACCCGCATCACGCCGATCTGGGCCGTGATGGCCGAGCCCGTGCGGCCCGCCACCAGGATGGCCGCCAGCAGCGGGCCCAGCTCGCGGATCAGCGAGATGCCCAGGATGTTGACGATGAAGGATTCGGCGCCGAACTGGCGCAGCTGCAGCGCCATCAGGTAGGCCAGCACCACGCCGATCAGAAAGCCCACGAGGGCCGTGATCGGCAGGGCCGTGGCGCCCATGGAATAAAGATGACCGGAGATGTCGCGCCAGGGCCCGCGGTGCGGGGCGCGCGCAAAGCGCAGCACATCGATCAGCAACTGGCCGATGAGCCGCGTCATCTGGGCGAAATGGCCGCACGCATTGATCACCAGGCAGCCCAGGCTGTCGATGCGGTCGGCCAGGCTCCAGCGCGATGGCGGTGGACGCGGCACGTCGGAGAAACGGGCCACGCGCTCGAGCATGGCGCGCTGTGCGTCGCTGGCAACGAAGCGTTCGGGCCAGCGGCGGCCCCAGTGGTTCCACAGCAACTGGGCACCCACATGGTCCAGCCAGTCCAGGCCCTGGAGATCCCAGCCCAGGCCACCGGCCGCAGCCTGCTGCAGCTGCGTGTGCAATCGGCGCCATTGCCGACGTCGGCCCAGCTCGGCCGCGCCCCAGGAACCGGTGGGCAGCGCCCACTGGCCATCGTCGCCACGGCGCAGGCTGCATTGGGGAGGGTTTGTCAGGGCGGGCAAGGCAGGAAGATCCTCGGACAGTGGAGACCGGCATCGGGCCAGTCAGGCAAGCCCGCAGGATAACCCGAGTACCCAGGGGCCGCAAAAGGCGCCTGCGCCCACAGGTCCGTCGCGCACGATCCAGGCTGCAATATTTATCAAAAAAACCCGCCAACCCTCATGCCTGCATGCTTTGCCGCTCACAGAGCAGGAGCACACCAGGCTTGCCCTATCGACAGGCAAGGGCCCATGCGCACAATGGATCGCCAGTACGGTCCATCCGGGACCGCCCGGCCTGCCGCAGGCGCCCCCCTTGCCCCCAATGAGCAACACCACCTTCGACTACATCATCGTCGGCGCCGGCACGGCCGGCGCCCTGCTGGCCAACCGCCTCACGCGCGAGCGCGACTGCCGCGTGCTGCTGATCGAGGCCGGCCGCAAGGACGACTACCACTGGATCCACATTCCCGTGGGCTACCTCTACTGCATCGGCAACCCTCGCACCGACTGGCTCTACCAGACCGAACCCGACGAAGGCCTCAACGGCCGCAGCCTGCGCTACCCGCGCGGCAAGACCCTGGGCGGCTGCTCCAGCATCAACGGCATGATCTACATGCGCGGTCAGGCCCGCGACTATGACGGCTGGGCCGCAATCACGGGTGATGACACCTGGCGCTGGGACCAGGTGCTGCCGGCCTTTCGCGCGCATGAAAACCACTGGCGCCTCGATGCGGGCAGCGGCGTGGACGAGCGCTTCCGCGCCCTGCACGGCGGCCAGGGGACCGGGGGCAGCGCGGAGTGGCGCGTGGAACGCCAGCGCCTGCGCTGGGACATCCTGGATGCCTTTGCCCAAGCCGCTCAGCAGGCCGGCATTCCCGCCACCGAGGATTTCAATGGCGGCAGCAACGAGGGCGTGGGCTATTTCGAGGTCAACCAGAAAGGCGGCCTGCGCTGGAACACCGCCAAGGCCTTCCTGCGCCCCACCTGCTATGGCCGCCCCAACTTCGAGCTGTGGACCCATGCCCAGGTGAGCCGCTTGCTGTTCGAGCCGCTTGCCGGCGGCGGCCAGCGCTGCAGCGGCGTCCAGGTCTGGACCGGCACGGAAATGGTCAGCGTGCAGGCACGCCACGAGGTACTGCTGTGCGCGGGCGCGGTCAACTCGCCGCAGATCCTGCAGCTGTCGGGCATCGGCCCGGGCGAGCTGCTGCAGCGCCACGGCATTGCCGTACGCCACGACCTGCCCGGTGTGGGCGAGAACCTGCAGGACCACCTGCAGATCCGCTCGGTCTACAAGGTCCGGGGCGCACGCACGCTCAACACCATGGCCAATTCGCTGTGGGGCAAGGCCGGCATCGGCCTGGAATACCTGCTGCGCCGCAGCGGACCCATGAGCATGGCCCCCTCCCAGCTGGGCGCCTTCACGCGCAGCAGCCCGCAGCAGGCGCATCCCAACATCCAGTACCACGTGCAGCCGCTGTCCCTGGATGCCTTCGGCGAGCCGCTGCACGGATTTCCCGCCTTCACGGCCAGCGTCTGCAACCTCAACCCCACCAGCCGTGGCACGGTGCGCATCCAGGGCCCCGACTTCCACCAGGCACCGGCCATCGCGCCGCATTACCTGTCCACCCCCGAGGACCGCCAGGTGGCGGCCGACAGCCTGCGCGTGACACGGCGCATCGTCAGCCAGAAAGCGCTGGCGCGCTTCGAGCCCGAGGAATGGAAGCCCGGCCTGCAATACCAGAGCGACGAGGAACTGGCACGGCTGGCCGGCGACATCGCCACCACCATCTTCCATCCCGTGGGCACGACGCGCATGGGCCGCATGGACGATCCCATGGCCGTGCTCGACAGCCGCCTGCGCGTGCGTGGCGTGCAGGGCCTGCGCGTGGTCGATGCCGGCGCCATGCCGCGCATCACCAGCGGCAACACCAACAGCCCCACGCTGATGCTGGCCGAGAAGGCAGCCGCCTGGATCATCGCGGACCGGCAGGCGCGGGCCGTCGACCGCGAAGTCGCACCGGCCGGGGCCTCGGTGGAGCTCATGGCCTAGTTGCCCCGGCCCTGATCCTGGAGCAGGGGGGGTATCGTCTCCAGCAGCGCATCGATCGTCACACGCAGCCGGTAGGGCAGAAAGCGCGTGCGCGGCCACAGCACATGCAGGGGAATGGCAGCGGAGCGGACCTCGGGCAGCAGGCGCACCAGCGCCCCGCTGTCCAGCGCATCGCGCACCCGCCACAAGGGCATGTGCGCCACGCCCGCGCCCTGCAGCGCGGCCATGGCGATGGTCTCGATATCGTCAAAGCCCAGGGCCGGCTCCAGCACCGGCATGCCAGGCATGCCGTCCGCTCCCACCAGCAGCCAGGGCGCGGGGCGTCCGCCGCGCATGTAGGCAATGCAGCGGTGGGCAGCCAGGCTGGCCAGGCCATCCGGGCTGCCGCGGGCCTGCAGATAGGCGGGGGCCGCGCACAACACCATGGCCTGCATGCCCAGGCGCCGCGCGACCAGCCAGTCGCTGTCCGGCAACTCGCCGCTGCGGATGGCCAGATCGATGCCGTCGTCGGCGAAGTCCAGCTGGCGGTCGGTGAAGCTGGCCTCGATGCGCAGCCGGGGATGGTGCCGCGCCAGGTCGAGCAGCAACGGCGCCACATGGTGGCGTCCGAAGACCACGGGCGCGCTGATGCGCAGCCTGCCCACGACCTCCCTGCGTCCTGCCTCCAGCATGTGCTGAGCGGCATCCAGGTCCTCCAGCGCCTGGGCACAGCGCTCGTAGAACATCTGGCCATCCTCGGTCAGTCCCAGGCTGCGCGTGGTGCGCACGAACAGCCGTGTTCCCAGCCTCTCTTCCAGCCGCGCCACGGCCTTGCCCACGGCCGAGCGCGTCAGGCCCAGACGCTCGGCAGCGCGCGCGAAGCTGCCGGCTTCGGCGGAGGCCACGAAAGCGCTGACGCCCGCCAGCCGGTCATGGGTTATTGGCTCCATATTATCTACAAACCATGGAATAAATTGAATCAATGCAATTATCAAGGAATCAATAGACTGAAGGCCGGCTTTCGACCCTCTTCCCTGAAAGGACTGTCTTCCATGTCGTCTTCCTCCATGCAACGCTGGCAACTGCCCGCCTTCGGCCGCGAACACCTGCAGTTGGTGCAGGCACCGATCCCCGAGCCCGGCCCGGGTCAGGTGCTGGTGCGCGTGCATGCCGCATCGCTCAACTACCGCGACCTGCTGATCCTGCGCGATGGCATGGGCATGGCGCCCGCCCTGCCCCTGGTGCCAGGCTCGGACATGGCCGGCGAAGTGGTCGCCACCGGCGCGGGCACCACCGAATTCGCGGCCGGCGACGCCGTGATCAGCACCTTCTTCACGGGTTGGCAGGACGGCATGCAGCCACGCTCCAGCCTGCCGCTGGGCTTCCCGGGCCCGGGCATGCTGTCGCAATACGTGGTGCTCGGCGAAGACAGCCTGGTGGCCGCGCCCCGCAAGCTGGACTTCGCACAGGCCAGCACCCTGACCTGCGCCGGGGCCACGGCCTGGTTCGCGCTGGCCGAGACCGCGCACACGCGGCCCGGCGATACCGTCGTCGTTCTAGGCACGGGGGGCGTGGCACTGTTCGCCATGCAGATCGCCCGTGCCCAGGGCGCACGCGTGATCGTGGTCTCGGGCAGCGACGACAAGCTGGCGCGCGCGGCCCGGCTGGGTGCGGCCCACGGCATCCATCGCCAGCGCACGCCCGACTGGGCGGCCGAGGTGCGCGCCATCACGGATGGGCGCGGCGCCGACCATGTGCTGGAGCTGGCCGGGGGCGACAGCTTCGGTCGCTCGCTGTCGGCCCTGGCCCAGGGCGGGCGCGTGTCGTTGATCGGCAACCTGCAGGGCGACGAGCTGCGTGGCTCGGTCTATCCGCTGCTGCTGGGGCGTGCCACGGTGCAGGGCATAGGCGTGGCCCACCGCCGTGCGCTGCAGGACCTGGTGCGCGCCGTGGACTGGCTCGGGCTGGCGCCCGTGATCGACAGCGAGTACGCGCTCGCCGACCTGCCGCGCGCACTGGACCATCTGGAGCGTGGCGCCTTCGGCAAGCTGGTGGTGCGCATGTCCTGATCCGTCGGACAGGCGACGCTCAACGGGCCGGCCCCTTGCTGGTGCAATCCCGCGCTTTGATGGCAACCGCGGGAAATCCCCGATGCACCACCCAGGTGCGGACAGTACAGTGCACCCACTCTCGCGGTACCACAGTGCTGCACAAGAGGGGCCGAGGAGACAACTCGTACACAACCAGATCAACATTCATAAATAGCATCCCAAGATGCATTTCCCGAAGCGCCGGCCAGTCCGGCGCTTTTTTTTATGCCTTGGCATGGCCGGCGGCAGGGCGTCTGCGGTGCGACAATCGCGGCCCTATGGAATGGATCATCGTCTCGCTGGCCTCGATGCTGGCCGGCTTCGTGGACGCCATCGTCGGCGGCGGAGGCCTCATCCTGCTGCCCGCGCTGTTCGCCACCTTCCCCTCGGCTCCCCCCGCCACGCTGCTGGGCACCAACAAAAGCGCCTCGGTCTGGGGCACGGCCATGTCCACCTGGCAGTACGGCCGCAAGGTGCAACTGCCCTGGCGCGCCATGATGCCGGCGGCCTGCGTGGGCATGGCAGGTTCGTTCCTCGGCGCCTGGGCGGTCACGCAGATCTCCCCGGACTTCCTTCGGCAACTGCTGCCGCTGGTGCTGCTGGGCGTGCTGGCCTATACGCTGGCGCGCAAGGACATGGGCCGCACCCATGCGCCGCGCTATTCAGGCCGGGCGGAAACCCTGATCGCCTGCGCCATCGGCCTGGCCATAGGTTTCTACGACGGATTCTTCGGCCCCGGCACGGGCAGCTTCTTCGTGTTCCTGTTCGTGCGCCTGATGGGCTACGACTTCCTGAACGCCTCTGCTTCGGCCAAGCTGCTGAACCTGGCCACCAACCTCGCCGCGCTGGCGCTGTTCGCGCTCAAGGGCCACATCTGGTGGCACCTGGCCCTGCCCATGGCGGTAGCCAACATCCTGGGCGCGATGCTGGGCACGCACATGGCCCTGCGCCATGGCACGGGCTTCGTGCGCGGCATCTTCATCTGCGTGGTGAGCCTGCTGATCCTCAAGACCGGCTACGACGCCTTCCTCGCCTGAACACGCGGGCCCTTCTGCGCAAGCAACCCCTGCCATCGGCGTTGGCGACGGCAAGCTTCTATAATTGCGGACTTTTCGCCTTGAGCTGCGGCGGCAAGTGCATGTTGCACCCCTGCCAGCGGCTACACCCGACCAGCCGCGCGGCCGGCTCCGCCGTCCATGGCCGTGCACCGATCCGTGCCTCGGCATCTCCAATGCTGCGGCGCCAGGGTCAGGTCTTGAGCGACAGCCCAGGAGTTCCATGAAACGCTTTACCGTCATCGCCGCCGCTGCGCTGGCCCTGTGGACCGCCGTTGGCGTTCAGGCCCGCCCCTTCGACGCCATCCAGAAGGAGGGCACGCTGCGCCTGGCCACCGAAGGCTACTACGCGCCGTTCGCCCATTTCGAGGGCAAGCAGCTGACCGGCTTCGAGGTCGAGCTGGCCCAGATGCTGGCGGGCAAGATGGGCGTGAAGTACGAGTGGAAGACCATCAGCTTCGATGCCCTGCTCACCGGCCTGCAGCAGGACCGCTGGGACCTGGTGATTTCCTCGCACGGCATCACGCCCGAGCGTGAGAAGGCCGTGACCTTCACCATGCCCCACTATTGCTCTGGCGGCATCGTGATATCGCTGGACCCGGCCATCCGCTCCGCCAGGGACCTGGCTGGCAAGACGGTGTCGGCCCAGACCGGCACCACCTATCTGGCGTACGTCGAGAAGAACGTGCCCGGTGTCAAGCGCCTGGTGAACTTTCCTACCAACGAGGCCGCACGCAACGCACTGCTGTCCAAGCGCGTGGATGCCTGGGTGACAGAACGCTTCATCGCCAAGGAACTGCAGCAAAAGAACCCCAACGCCCAGCTCAAGCAGGGCGAGCTGCTGTTCATCGAGCGCATCGCCGCCGCCGTGGCCAAGGACAACAAATCGCTGGCCGACGCCTGGAACAAGGCCTTCAAGGAGGCGCTGGCAGATGGCAGCTACGCCAAGCTGTCGCAGAAGTACTTCCACGAAGACATCCGCTGCCCTGACTGAGGCCCCGGGCATCTCTGCCCGACCGGCGCCCACTTGCAGGGCGCCTTTCTGTTTCTAGCCCGCCTATGCTTACCGTCCTCTGGCCCGCCCACTGGAGCCGCTCGCAGCGCAGCAACGCCACCCTGGTCACGGCCCTGCTGCTGATGGTGCTCGTGGTCTCGCTGCTGGGGCAGCTGCTGTCCCTGCTGCCCGAGCCCATAGGCTCCAATGCCGATACCTTCGCCGAGGGTGCGCGCACCACGCTGTACCTGACGCTGGCCAGCGGCGCCGCCGGCCTGGTGCTGGGCGTGGCCGCCGCGCTGGCGCGCACCTCCCGCATGGCCGCGCTGCGCTGGGCCGCGGGCTTCTACGTCTGGGCGATCCGCGGAACGCCGCTGCTGGTACAGATCCTGTTCATCTATTTCGCGCTGCCGGTGCTGATCCCGGGCCTGAATCTGCCCGACTTCGCAGCCGCCTGCATCGCACTGGCGCTGAACGTGGGCGCCTACAACGCCGAGGCCGTGCGCGCCGGCCTGCAGGCCGTGCCGCGCGGCCAGGCCGAGGCCGCCCGTGCCCTGGGCCTGCCCAGGAGCCGCGTCTTCCTGGACGTGGTCTTTCCCCAGGCCTTCAAGATCTCGCTGCCCCCGCTGGTCAGCAACTTCGTGGCCCTGCTCAAGGACTCCTCGCTGGCCTATGCCATCGGCGTGGTGGAGCTGACCAATGTGGGCAACCGCATCCAGTCGGCCACCTTCCAGCCCGTGGAGACCCTGGTCACCGTGGGCGTGACCTATCTGGTGCTGACCACGCTCGTGACCCAGGTCACGGCCGCCGTGGAGTACCGCTTCGACGTGGAGGGCCGCCACAAATGAGCGCCGACAAGCTGGCACGGGGCATGCCCTACATCGTGGCCGACAAGGTCACCAAGTCCTTCGGCAGCCACCAGGTGCTCAAGGGCGTCTCCACGCAGTTCTGCACGGGCGAGGTGACGGTGATCATCGGTGCCTCGGGCTCGGGCAAGTCCACGCTGCTGCGCGCCATCAACCGCCTGGAGCCCCATGACGGTGGGCGCATCACCATCGATGGCGTCGAGGTCACCGACCACGAGGCCACGCTGCAAAAGCAGCGCTGCGAGGTCGGCATGGTGTTCCAGCAGTTCAACCTGTTCGGCCACATGACGGTGCTGGACAACGTGACCCTGGCGCCGCGCCGCATCCACAGGACACCGCGCGCCCAGGCCAATGCCAAGGCCATGGCCCTGCTGGAGCGCGTGGGCATGCAGGCGCATGCCCACAAGTACCCATGGCAACTGTCGGGCGGCCAGCAGCAGCGCGTGGCCATCGCCCGCGCCCTGGCCATGGAGCCCCAGGTGATGCTGTTCGACGAGCCCACCAGCGCACTGGACCCCGAGATGGTCCAGGAAGTGCTGGACGTGATGCGCGAGCTGGCGCGCGCAGGCATGACCATGATCGTGGTCACCCACGAAATGGGCTTTGCCCGCGAGGTCGCCGACCGCGTGATGTTCTTCGACCAGGGCTGCATCGCCCACGAGGCCCCTCCCGCCGAGTTCTTCGGCAAGCCGGCCAGCGAGCGCATTGCGGCGTTCATCGGGCGCATGGGGCATTGAAGCGGCCACCTGGACCGGTGGATCAAAAAAGAGCTGGCAATGCCAGCTCTTTTTCATTCAATCCTCCAGTTCGGCCGCCGAAGGTGGCGGCAGTGCCGCGGGCCGGCCTGCGGGCGCGGGAGGTGCGGCCTCGGGAGGTTCGTAGCGCGGCAGGCCGGGAAGGTTCACGGTCTCGGCGTCCAGCGTGATCTCGGAGACACGTCGCGGTGCGCCTATGGGTACGCCGGCCTGGCCCTTGCGCATGGCGGCCATGTCCTCCAGGCTGGGGTAGCGGCCCAGCAGCCAGTAGTCGAACACGCGGCGCGCCAGCGGCGCGGCGGCGGCGGCGCCGAAGCCCGCATTCTCCACGATGACGGCGACGGCGATGGTCGGGTTGTCGGCGGGCGCATAGGCGATGTACAGCGAGTGGTCGCGCTGGAACTCGGACAGGCGCGCCGCGTTGTATTTCTCGTTCTGGCGCACACCCACGGCCTGGGCCGTGCCGGTCTTGCCGGTGGAGGTGTAGGGCGCGTTGCCGAAAATGCCGCGCGAGGTACCCTCCACCGTCACGGCGGCCACGGCGGCCCGCACGGCTTCCACGTTCTCGGGCTTGTAGCCCATGCTGGTGCCCGGATCCTTGTTGATGGCCGAGTACTGCTGGGTGACGGCATCGACGCGGCCCACGGCCAGGTGGGGCCGGTGCTTGACGCCCTTGGCCGCCAGCGTGGACATGGCGTTGGCCAGCTGCAGGATGGTGAAGTTGTTGTAGCCCTGGCCGATGCCCAGCGAGATGGTCTCACCCGCATACCACTTCTTCTGTTCGGGTCGCTTGTAGGTGTTGCGCTTCCACTCGGTGCTGGGCAGCACGCCGCGCGCCTCGCCGCGCACGTCGATGCCGGTGAGCTGGCCGAAGCCCAGCGGCTTCATGTAGTCGTGGATCATGTCCACGCCCATGTCGTTGGCCAGCATGTAGTAGTACACGTTGGACGACTTGATGATGGAGCGGCGCAGGTTGGTCGGCCCGTTGGGGTGGCCGGAACGGAAGGTGTGGCCGCCGAAGGTCCAGCTGCCGTTGTCCATGATGGTGGTCTCGGGCCGGCGCTTGCCCGACTCCAGCGCGGCAATCGCCATGAAGGGCTTGTAGGTGGAGCCCGGTGGGTAGGTGCCGCGCAGCGCGCGGTTGAGCAGCGGCCGGTTGATCGACTCGTTGAGCGCGGCCCAGCTTTCCTGGTCGATGCCATCGACGAAGAGATTCAGGTCGAAGGTCGGGCGGCTGACCATGGCCAGCACCTCTCCGCTGCGCGGATCGATGGCCACCAGGGCGCCGCGGCGGTCGCCGTACAGCTCCTCCACCATGCGCTGCAGCTTGATGTCCAGCGACAGCACCAGGCTGTCGCCCGGCGTGGCGGGGCGGCTGCCGAGCTTGCGCACCGCATGGCCGCCGGCCGAGGTCTCCATCTCCTCCCAGCCTGTCTGGCCGTGCAGGTCGGTCTCGTAGCTCTGCTCCACGCCCAGCTTGCCGATGACGTCGGTGCCGCGGTAGTTGGCGGCGTCGTCGGAGTCTTCCAGCGCCTCCTTCTCGCGCTGGTTGATGCGGCCGATATAGCCGATCACATGGCTGGCCGTCTCCTGCATGGGGTAGGTGCGGAACAGCCGCGCCTTGATGTCCACGCCCGGAAAGCGGTAGCGCTGGGCAGCGAAGCGCGCCACCTCGTCGTCGGTCAGCCGCGTGCGAATGGGCAGGGAATCGAAGCTGCGAGAGTCGTCCACCAGGCGCTTGAACTTGCGCCGGTCGCGCGGCGTGATCTCGACGATCTCGGCCAGACCGTCGATGGTCTCCTCGAGATTGCCTGCGCGCGATGGCATGATCTCCAGCGTGTAGGCCGAATAGTTGGTGGCCAGCACCACGCCGTTGCGGTCCAGGATCTGGCCCCGGTTGGGCACGATGGGCACCACGGCCGTGCGATTGCTCTCGGCGCGCTCGGCCAGTTCCTCGTGGCGCTGCACCTGCAACACCAGCAGCCGCGCCACCACCAGCCCGAAAGCCAGCAGCACCACCACGCTCATCACCCATGCGCGCAGCCGAAAGCGCTGCAGCTCGGCTTCCGTATTGCGTATTTCCATCATGCCCCGGCCCCCATGCCTTCGGGCAATCCAGCAGTCCGCGGCGCCGGACGCAGGCCCCGGCCTCCGCCAACGGGCGCGGCCACAAACACGGGACAGCAAGCAAGGGCCGCCCCGCAGCGGGGCTGTCGCTGGCTGCCCATGCGCCCCTCCCCGCGTAGCGCGAGGGGGGGAGGCGCGAAGCGACGCAGGGGAGCCTTCATATCACAAGGGACGATTTTCGTCGCTGTCCGGGGGACGCCGCTGCGGCGCCAGCAGCAGGCCGCTGACCAGGGGCCACAGCAAGGCCTCGATCAGGGGCGCCACCAACACCGGCACACCGGGCAGCAGGCCGCCCGCCACCATCCGCAGCAGCACCTGCAAACCGTGCACCAGGGCGAACAGCGGCAGCAGGTGCAGGGCCTGCACGGGCGTGGAGAACCAGGACAGGCGCCGGCTCATCGCGCCAGCGGCGAACACCAGCAGCGCATAGGCCAGCGCATGCTGGCCCAGCAGGGAGGACCGGTCCACATCCATGCACAGGCCCAGCAAGAAGGCCACGCCCATGCCCACCCGCTGGGGCTGGTTCAATGCCCAGAAGGCCAGCAGCACCATCAGCAGATCGGGTTGCCAGGCCTGGCGGCCCAGCGGCAGCATGTTGAGTGCCAGTGCCGCCAGCAGGCTGACGACGATGAACAGGGGGTTGACCGGCAGCAACAGCTGCTGGCCGCGCGGCATGATCATGCGGGCTCCTTCTTCGGTGCGGAGGTGGCGGGCGCGGAGCCCTTGCCGCCCTTGCCGCCGTCCTTGGACGCCTCCTTGCCCTTGCCGTCCTTGCCTTTGCCCTTGCCCGCGCGGATCGGCTCGGCGGCGCCTTCGGCCTCGGGATGGGTGGCACGGTCCAGCGGCTTGAGCACCATGACATGGCGTACGCCTTGCACGCGGCCCACGGGCTCGCAGTAGATGCGCGAGAAGGCCGAGTCGGCGCGGCGCTCCACCGAGACCACCTTGGCCACAGGCAGACCCGGCGGGTACAGGCCATCGACGCCGCTGGTGGTCAGCAAGTCGCCCTCCTGCACATCGGCGTTGCTGGGCATGAAGCGCAGCTCGATACCGCCCGTGCGCAGCGGAGACGGGTCACCGTAGGCCACGCTGCGCGCGCCCGTGCGCGGGTTGAAGACGGGGATGGCCTGGTCACGGTCGATGAGCAAGGTGACCTCGGCACGCAGCGGATACACGCGCGTGACCTGGCCGACCACGCCTTTCTCGTCGAGCACGGGCGAGCCCTGGGCGATGCCGTCCACCTGGCCGCGGTCGATGACCACGCGGCGGGTGTAGACATCGGGGCTGTCATAGATCACCTCGGCCGCCGTGCCGGGCGTGGTCAGGCGCTCGCGCAGCTGCAGCAGCTCGCGCAGGTGGTCGTTTTCCTGGATCAGTTCGTCGGCCAGCGAGGCGCGCTGCGCCATGGCCACCAGCTCCTTGCGGGCCGACTGCTCGCGGGCCTGCGCCTCGTCGAGCGAGCCGAGATAGCGGCTGGCGTCATGCACGGCCTCCACGGGCTTGAGCATCACCCATTGCACGGGGTACAGCACGGTGGCGACGGCCACGCGCACAGGGTCGGTGATCTTGAAGCGGGCGTCGGCCACCATGAGGAACAGCGCCAGCGCGCCATAGATGGCCAGCTGCGAGACCCGGGAGGGTCGCCGCTTGAACAGCGATGGCGCCGAGTGGTCCAGGGTGTTGGGATTCATGCGGCCCTCGCGTCCGGCAGACCCCGCCCTGCCGAACCTTCTGCGGCCTGGAAAGCACGGGCCGGGCCCGGTGCGGAGGAAGGCAGGGCAAGCATGCAGGTCACCACGGAAGGGAGAAGAAAAACGTTGCAGTCAGGCGGCGGCTGCCCCGGGCCCGCGACAACGGGCCCCGGCCGGCGCCGTATCAGTCGCTGGTGAAGATGCTGCCCTGGCGGTCCATGGTCTCCAGCGCCATGCCGCAGCCGCGCACCACGCAGGTCAGCGGCTCTTCGGCCACCAGCACCGGCAGGCCGGTTTCCTCGGCCAGCAGACGGTCCAGGTCGCGCAGCAGCGCACCGCCGCCGGTCAGCATCATGCCGCGCTCGGCGATGTCGGCGCCCAACTCGGGCGGGGTCTGCTCCAGCGCGTTCTTGACGGCGCTGACGATCTGGTTGAGCGGGTCGGTCAGTGCTTCCAGCACCTCGTTGGACGAGATGGTGAAGCTGCGCGGCACGCCTTCGGAGAGATTGCGGCCCTTGACCTCCATCTCCTTGACCTCGGAGCCCGGGAAGGCCGATCCGATGTTCTTCTTGATGGCCTCGGCCGTGGGCTCGCCGATCAGCATGCCGTAGTTGCGGCGGATGTAGCTGATGATGGCCTCGTCGAACTTGTCGCCGCCCACGCGCACGGAGCCCTTGTAGACCATGCCGCCCAGCGAGATCACACCGACTTCGGTCGTGCCGCCGCCGATGTCCACCACCATGGAGCCCGAGGCTTCCGACACGGGCAGGCCCGCGCCGATGCCGGCGGCCATGGGCTCCTCGATCAGGTAGACCGAGGTGGCGCCCGCAGCCTCGGCCGCGTCCTTGATGGCGCGGCGCTCGACCTGGGTGGAGCCGCAGGGCACGCAGATGATGATGCGCGGACTGGGGGTGAGCACCGAGCGTGGGTGCACCATCTTGATGAACTGCTTGATCATCTGCTCGGTGATGACGAAGTCGGCGATCACACCGTCCTTCATCGGGCGGATGGCCTCGATGTTGCCGGGCACCTTGCCCAGCATGGCCTTGGCCTCGCCGCCCACGGCCTGGATCACCTTCTTTCCGTGCGGGCCGCCTTCGTGGCGGATGGCGACGACGGAGGGCTCGTCGAGGACAATGCCCTTGTCGCGGGCGAAGATCAGGGTGTTGGCTGTGCCAAGATCGATGGCAAGGTCGGTGGAGAAATACCGACGGAAAGCTCCGAACATTACGAGAGTCCTCTCAGGCACGGCATGCTCGTCGGCCTGCCATCGCCGGGATGAAAGTTAGGGAGTCTGGATGGGTTGGCTTTTCGCACAATGACCGGCTCGACGAGGGTCTTGCGGCAAAGCCGAGATAATACCGTATCCCCTGTGAATAACTTCTACTGCCGGGGCTGGAAATACGGGTTTACATCCCGTTGCCCCCTTCAAAATTCCTATGGCACTGAACGCACAAGACATCACACGCATCGCGAACCTCGCACGACTTGAACTCTCCCCCGCAGAGAGTGAGCGCATGCTGACGCAACTCAACGGCTTTTTCGGCATCGTCGAGAAGATGCAGGCTGTGGATACTTCGGGCGTCAGCCCACTGTCACATCCGGTCGCCGCCATCCAGGACATTGCCCTGCGTCTGCGCGAGGACATTGCCAGCGAACCCGACCAGCGCGAGGCCAACCAGCGCAGCGCCCCCGCCGTCGAGCGAGGCCTGTTCCTGGTCCCCAAGGTGATCGAGTAAGCGCCGGGCACCACGCGCCCAGCCTCGCCCCTGGCATCCGTCCCCGTTTTCCGCATTCCATACATGACCCAGCAAACCACTGATCTGCACACGCTCGGCGTGTCGGCCCTGTCGGCCCTGCTGCGCGAGCGCAAGCTCGGCGCCGTCGAAGCCGCCCAGCATTTCCTGGCCCGTGCCAAGGCCCACCAGAACCTCGGTGCCTTCGTGGCCATCGATGAAGAGGCCACCCTGGCCCAGGCCCGCGCAGCCGACGTGCTGATAGCCCAGGGCAAGGGCGCCCGCCTGGCCGGCGTGCCCATCGCCCACAAGGACATCTTCGTCACGCGCGACTTCCCGACCACGGCCGCCAGCAGGATGCTGGCCGGCTACCGCTCCCCCTTCGACGCCACCGTGGTCACGCGCCTGGCCGAGGCCGGCGCCGTGACGCTGGGCAAGCTCAACTGCGACGAATTCGCCATGGGCTCGGCCAACGAGAACTCGGCCATCGCGCCCGTGGGCTTCGATGCTCCCGCGCCCGTGCGCAACCCCTGGAACCTGGAGCGCGTGCCCGGCGGCTCCTCGGGTGGCTCGGCCGTGGCCGTGGCCGCCGGCCTGGCGCCGGCCGTGACCGGCACCGACACGGGTGGCTCCATCCGCCAGCCCGCCTCGTTCTGCGGTATCACCGGCATCAAGCCCACCTACGGTCGCGCCAGCCGCTACGGCATGATCGCCTTCGCGTCCAGCCTGGACCAGGCCGGTCCCATGGGCAAGAGCGCCGAGGACTGCGCCCTGCTGCTGTCCGAGATGTGCGGCCCCGACCTGGACCGCGACTCCACCAGCCTGGACATGCCGGCCGAGGATTTCACGGCAGGCCTGGCTGGCAGCATCGAAGGGCTGCGCATCGGCATCCCCGCCGAATTCTTCGGCGAAGGCCTGTCGGCCGACGTGCGCGCGGCCGTGGATGCGGCGCTCAAGGAGTACGAGAAGCTGGGCGCCCGCCTGGTGCCGATCTCGCTGCCCCGTACCGAACTGTCGATTCCCGTCTACTACATCCTGGCCCCAGCCGAGGCGTCCTCCAACCTGTCGCGCTTCGACGGCGTGAAGTTCGGCCACCGCGCCAAGGACTACACGGACCTGGTGGACATGTACAAGAAGACGCGCGCCGAAGGCTTCGGCGACGAGGTCAAGCGCCGCATCATGATCGGCGCCTATGTGCTGTCCGAGGGCTACTACGACGCCTATTACCTGCAGGCGCAGAAGATCCGCCGCATGATCGCCGACGACTTCCAGGCGGCCTTTGCGCAGTGCGACGTGATCGCCGGCCCCGCCGCGCCCACCGTGGCCTGGCAGCTCGGCGGCAAGAGCGATCCGCTGGCCAACTACCTGGCCGACATCTTCACGCTGCCCGCATCGCTGGCCGGCCTGCCCGGCATGAGCGTGCCGGCCGGCTTTGGCGAGGGCGGCATGCCCGTGGGCCTGCAGCTGATCGGCAACTACTTCAAGGAAGGCCAGCTGCTCAACGCCGCCCACCGCTTCCAGCAGGCCACCGACTTCCACCTTCAAGCTCCGAAGGGCATCTGAACCTCCATGACCGCGAAACTCATCCAGGGCTATGAAGTCGTCATCGGCTTCGAGACCCACGCCCAGCTGGCCACCCAGTCCAAGATCTTCAGCCGCGCCAGCACCGCCTTCGGCGCCGAGCCCAACACCCAGGCCTGCGCCGTGGACATGGCGCTGCCCGGCACACTGCCGGTGATGAACAAGAAGGCCGTCGAGTGCGCCATCAAGCTCGGACTTGCGCTGGGCTCGCACATCGCGCCGCGCAGCATCTTCGCGCGCAAGAACTACTTCTACCCCGACCTGCCCAAGGGCTACCAGATCTCGCAGTTCGAGATTCCCGTGGTCCAGGGTGGCGAAGTGTCCTTCTTCCTCGGCGACGAGAAAAAGACCATCCGCCTGGTGCGCGCCCACTTGGAGGAGGACGCCGGCAAGTCGCTGCACGAGGACTTCATCGGCCAGTCGGGCATCGACCTGAACCGTGCCGGCACGCCGCTGCTGGAGATCGTGACCGAGCCCGACATCCGCAGCACCGAGGAAGCCGTGGCCTACGCCAAGACGCTGCACCAGATCGTCACCTGGATCGGCATCTGCGACGGCAACATGCAGGAAGGCAGTTTCCGCTGCGACGCCAACGTCTCCGTGCGCAAGCCCGGCCAGCCGCTGGGCACACGCCGCGAGATCAAGAACCTCAACAGCTTCAAGAACATGCAGCTGGCCATCGACTACGAGATCCGCTGGCAGATCGAGGAGATCGAGGACGGCCGCCGCATCCAGCAGGCCACCGTGCTGTTCGACCCGGACACGGGCGAGACGCGCTCCATGCGCACCAAGGAAGACGCGGCCGACTACCGCTACTTCCCCGACCCGGACCTGCCGCCGCTGGTGGTGGCGCCCGAGTGGGTGGAGCAGGTCAAGGCTGCCATGCCCGAGCTGCCGCGCGCCATGGCCGCGCGCTTCGTGGCACAGTACGGCCTGCCCGAATACGACGCCACCACGCTGACGCAAAGCCAGGCCATGGCCGCCTACTTCGAGGACACGGCCAAGGCCTGCAATGCCCCCAAGCTGGCCAGCAACTGGGTGATGGGCGAGATCTCGCGCCGCCTGAACACCGAGGAAATCGGCATGGAGGCCGCCAAGGTCACCAGCGGCCAGCTGGCCGCGCTGATCGCCCGCATCCAGGACGGCACCATCTCCAACAACGCCGCCCGGCAGGTCTTCGAGGCGCTGTGGACGGGCGAAGGCCAGCATGTGGACGCCATCATCGAGGCCAAGGGCCTCAAGCAGATGAACGACATGGGCGCGCTGGAGAAGATCATCGACGAGGTGATCGCCGCCAACCCCGCCAATGTCGAGCAGTACAAGGCCGGCAAGGACAAGGCCTTCAATGCCCTGGTCGGCCAGGTCATGAAGGCCTCCAAGGGCAAGGCCAACCCGGCCCAGGTCAACGAGCTGATGAAGGCCAGGCTGGCCTGACGGCCTCGCGGCCGCCCGCCAGGCCCGTCCAGGCCGTGGCGGGCTTTTTTTTCGTCCGCGCTCCGGGCGCTGTCCCGGACTGAACAGCGTCCGCCGCGCCCTGTCTCCAGAATCGGCAGCTTCCCACCCCAGGAGACACCATGCCGACCACTACCGATCGCCTGCACATCCCCGGCCTGCCCTGGGCCGACTCCCCTGAATCCGTGGGCCTGGGCAGCGCGCGCCTGGCGCGCCTGTCGGCACGGCTGCGGCGCGGCGTGGACGCAGGCGAGATCCCCGGCGCCGTGGCCCTGGTGGCACGGCGCGGGCAACTGGCCTATCTGGAAAGCTTCGGCCAGCTCGACCCCGAGGCCGGCACGGCCATGCGGCCCGATGCCATCTTCCGCATCGCGTCGATGACCAAGCCCATCACCTCGCTGGCCATCATGATGCTGGCCGAACAGGGCCGGCTGTCCATCATCGAGCCCGTGGACAAATACCTGCCCGAGCTGTCCGCCCTGCGCGTGGGCCTGGAGCGCGCGCCGCTGGCACGGCCCATCACCCTGCAGGACCTGTTGCGCCACACCTCGGGCATTCCGTACGGCTTCGCGGGCACCGAGCACCCGGTCAAGAAGCTGTACCTGGAGGCAGGCCTGTTCGGCGGCAGGCTCACCAATGCCGAATTCATCACCCGGCTGGCGCAGCTGCCGCTGGTGGCCCAGCCCGGCGAGACCTGGGAGTACGGCATGTCCACCGATGTGCTGGGCCGCGTGATCGAGGTGGTCAGCGGCCAGACGCTGTCGGCTTTCGTGCGGGAGCACATCACGGGGCCCCTGGGCATGGCGGATACCGGCTTTCACGCGCCCGACAGCGAGATCGCACGCGCTGCGCGCCCCCAGCCAGAGGGCCCTCAGCGGCAGATGCCGCCGATCCCGCCGGTGACACGCGCCATGGCCTTCGAGTCGGGCGGCGGCGGCATGGTCTCGACCGTAGCCGACTACGCGCGACTGTGCCTGTTCTGGCGCAATGGCGGTGTGCTGGACGGCGTGCGCCTGGTCTCGCGCAAGACCGTGGAGCTTATGACCTCCAACCACCTGCCCGCCAGCGTGCGCATGGGACCGGACATGACCTACTTCGGCGCCCAGTTGCCCGCGCCCGAGGTGGGACAGGGCTTCGGCCTGGGCTTTGCGGTGCGCACGCAGCCAGGCCTCAATCCCCTGCCCGGCAGCGTGGGCGATTTCTCGTGGAGCGGCATCTACGGCACCTTCTTCTGGATCGATCCGCAGGAGGACCTGTTCGCCATCCTCATGATGCAGTCCATGGCCCAGCGCATTCCCTACCGCTGGGTGATGCGCGAGGGCGTCTACCAGTCCGTGGTGGACTGAATCTTCCAGGCTTGCACCAAGGCAGTGCAAAGCCCATGCTGCCAGCAAGAGCGGCGTCCCTTCCTAAAATGGCGCGCTTTTGCAGCCCTCCCCCGGGGCTGCGCAGGCAAAGACAAAAAGACAACAAGGCAATGGGCTGGAACAGAAAAGCATGGGGGCCGGTGGTACCACGCCCCGCGCCTGCGGACATGTGGCGCGTGGCCATGGGCTCCATCGTGGGCATGGGAATGGCCACGGCCCTGGTCTGGCTGGCGCATGCGGGCACCTGGGATCTTCCCCTGCGCCTGTTCGCGCCGCTGGGCGCCACGGCCGTGCTGCTGTTCGCTGTGCCCACCAGCCCGCTGGCCCAGCCCTGGTCCTGCGTGGTGGGCAATACGGTGTCGGCGCTCTGGGCCCTGTTCGTGCTGCAGTGGTGCCCGCCCCAGCTGGCCCCTGCGCTGGCCGTGGGTGGCGCCATAGGCTGCATGCTGCTGACGCGCTCGCTGCATCCGCCAGGTGGCGCCATGGCCCTGCTGACGGTGCTCAACGCCAAGGCCTCGCTGGCCGCCGGCTGGATGCTGCCCTTCCTGCCCGTGGGCGCGCTGACACTGGCCCTGGTGCTGGCGGCCGTGGCCTTCCACCGCGCCACGGGCCGGCGCTATCCCCACCATGCGGACACCGCGCCCAAGGCCGCCCCCAACGACACGGCGCGCCGCCATGCCTCGCGCCTGGGCCTGTCCCACGCCGACCTGGAGGCGCTGCTGCTGCGCTTCGGCCAGGAAAACAACCTGGAAGCCGACGACCTGGCCGACCTGCTGGCCGCCGCCGAGGACACCGCCATCGAACAGCGTCTGGGCGGCGTGCGCTGTGCCCAGCTGATGACGCACGACCCCGTGACCTGTTCGCTGGACGAGGACGTGCGGGCAGTCGCGGCACGCTTTCGCACGCATCCGGCCAAGAGCCTGCCCGTCATCGATGCCGAGGGCCGCCTGGCCGGCACGGTCTCGCGCTCCGAGCTGTTCGAGTGGCTATGGCTGAGCCCTCTGCGCCCGGTGGAACCTGCAGCGAAACCCTCCCTGTTGAACTGGCTGGGACAGCGCCTGCCGGGCAGGACGCGGGCCGCGCCCCGCCTGTCCGAGCTGCCACAACTGGTCCATGCGCCTGAACTCAGCGTGGACGAGGAAACGCCCGTGGGCCAGCTGCTGGACGCGCTGGCCCGGCACAGCGTGCCATCCGTCCCCGTGCTGCGCGAAGGCCGGCTGACGGGCGTGATCACGCGCACGGACCTGATGCGCTTGCTGCTGCAGCCGGGGCGATAACGCTGCCCGGCAATGCGCCGGTCGCATGGCAATCAGAACAGCACGCGGCAGCGGATGGTGCCGGGAACCTGGGTCAATTTCTCGACTGCCAGGCTGGACGACTGCGCCGCCAGGTCGATCACGACGTAGCCCACCTTCTCGTCGGTGCGCAGGTACTGGCCGGCGATGTTGATGCCGTTCTCGGCGAACACCTGGTTGATGGCCGACAGCACGCCGGGCTGGTTGTGGTGCACGTGCAGGATGCGGTTCTGGCCCGGGTGGGCGGGCAGCGCCACCTCGGGGAAGTTCACGGCCGAGGTGGTCGTGCCGTTGTCGCTGTACTTGACCAGCTTCTCGGCCACTTCCAGGCCGATGTTGGCCTGGGCTTCCATGGTCGATCCGCCCACGTGCGGCGTGAGGATGACGTTGTCCAGGCCGCGCAGGGGCGAGGCGAACTCTTCCTTGTTGCTGCGTGGCTCGGTGGGGAACACGTCGATGGCCGCGCCCAGCAGCTTGCCCGAACGGATGGCCTCGGCCAGCGGGTCGATCTCCACCACGGTGCCGCGCGAGGCGTTGATCAGGATGGCGCCGGGCTTCATGGCGGCGATTTGCGCCGCACCGATCATCCACTGGGTGGACGGCAGCTCGGGCACGTGCAGGGTCACGATGTCGGCGGTGGCCAGCAGCTCGTTCAGCGAGGCCGCCTGGCGCGCATTGCCCAGGGGCAGCTTGGTGGCCACGTCATGGAACAGCACCTGCATGCCCACGGACTCGGCCATTACCGACAGCTGGGTGCCGATGGAGCCATAGCCCACGATGCCCAGCGTCTTGCCACGGATCTCGTACGAGTTCTCGGCGCTCTTGAGCCAGCCGCCACGGTGGGCCGAGGCGTTCTTGGCGGGGATGCCGCGCAGCAGCAGGATGGCTTCGGCCAGCACCAGTTCGGCCACCGAGCGGGTGTTGGAGTAGGGCGCGTTGAAGACCACCACGCCGCGCTCGCGCGCCGCGTCCAGGTCCACCTGGTTCGTGCCGATGCAAAAGCAGCCCACGGCCACCAGCTTCTGGGCGGCGGCGAACACGTCGGCCGTCAGCTGCGTGCGCGAGCGGATGCCGACGAAGTGCACGTCGGCGATCTTGCGCTTGAGCTCCTCGCCTTCCAGCGCGCCGGTCAGCGCTTCCACATTCGTATAGCCGGCGTTGCGCAGCACTTCGAGCGCGGAGGGATGGATGCCTTCCAGCAGCAGAAACTTGATCTTCGATTTATCCAGCGACGTTTTTGTCATGGGCAAGCCCTCTCGGTCAGTCAAATCAAAACGATCATTACAGCGGATTCGGGAAGCCGCTACAGCGGGTAGGCCCAAAGCCTGGCGGCCCGCAAGCGGGGGAACCATGCCCTCCGTGGCCATGGACGCACCGCCATCCGACGGGAGCTCCTTGCAAGCCAAAGGGCATGAAAGGAGCGCATGCACACTTCATGAATGGCACGAAATGTAAAACATTGAGAAACGGCGCGCCCACGCATCCCGACCTTCCTAGAATTCGCGCGTCTCGGCTCAGCGCTTTCAAATCCATAGCAACAGGACAGCCCCGCAGGCGGTCCGGGCGCGGGCCTTGTTTTACGAACCAACCGAGGATTCCGATGATTACAAACATGCTGCGCAGGATCGAGGACCTGCTGGTGCAGGTGGTGCGCGTGGTGCTGCTGGTGTTCTCCCTGCTCGTGCTGGTGGGCATGGCGCTGTGGATCTGGGACAGCTTCCGGCCCGCAAAGGCCGAGGCGCCCCAGGCCGTGGCCCAGGAATTGAACTGGAAGGACGCCAGGCCCGACCTGCAGTTCGTCGTGGACGAAACCAGCCGCGACCTGGGCGCGGGCAGCGGCGAACCCGCCATGGAAAAGCGCCTGGCCGATCCGGCGCTGCGCCCCGCCTTCCAGAAGGCCGACGCCCTGGTGCGTGCCTTCGTGAACAAGGATCCTGCGCGGCGCGAACGCACCGAGCGCGACAACCAGGCCCGGGGCCTGGCGCCGCTGCACCCGCTGCTGCAGGGTGATGCCCTGCCCTCCGAGGCCGATGTGCAGCGCCGCATCCAGGAGCGCGAGCAGCGCGAAGGCGGCGCCGGGGCCGTGGACGCGGCGGCCGATGCGGCAGCCTCCACCGACGAGGAAGCGGGCTGGATGATCGATCCGGTGGATACCGCCGCCGCCATCCACGAGCGTGCCCAGGCCGCCGAACTGGAGCACGGCAAGGGCACCTACGCGGCCTACGTGCAAGGCCTGCCCGCCGCGCTGGAGCAGGTCTTCGGCAATGCCGCGCTGGAGCCGCGGCTGCAGGCGCAGACCGCCCAGCAGATCCTGTCCACGGTGCTGCTGAACTACACGCTGTCCCTGGACAATGCGGCGCGCGCGCTGCGCGGCGAGGACAGACACGGCAGCAGTTCCTGGAAGGAGCGCTTCGGCGCCGTGGAGACCGCCTTCTGGAGCATGCTGATGTCCTTCCTCGTGCTGGTGGTGATGGTGCTGGTCTTCATCCGCATGGAGCGCCACCTGCGCGTGATCAGCCAGCAGCACGGACAGGCACCGCGCCAGCCCTGAGGCCTTGCGCTATCGTTGCCGCTTTCCTTCCCGGACTCCGCCTATCCGCATGACACGCAATACCACCACCCCCATCCATCCCCAGTTCCTGGGTCGCATGTCGCCCCGCGCCTTCCGGCCCGAGGCACTGAGCCAGGCCCAGATCGCGCAATTGGCCGATGCCGCGCGCTGGGCACCTTCGGCCAGCAACAAGCAGCCCTGGCACTTCGCCTATGCGCTGCGCGGCGATGCGAACTGGCAGGCATTCGGCACCATCCCCAATGAGTTCAACCGCCGCTGGTGCCTGGAAGCCGGCGCGCTGATCGTGCTGCTGTCCGACCGCCAGGCCTCGCCCGGAAAGCACAGCTTCGACGCCGGTTGCGCCTGGGGCTATCTGGCGCTGGAGGCCCACGCCATGGGCCTGGCCACGCATGCCATGGGCGGCTTCTCGGCCGAAGCCGCGCGCGAGGTGCTGCGCCTGCCCGAGCACCTGGAGCCCGAAGTGGTGATCGCCGTGGGCTGGCGGGGCGATGCCGCCAGCCTGCCCGACGACCTGCGCGAGCGCGAGGTGCCCACGCCGCGCAAGCCCCTGGCCGAGGTGCTCAGCGCCGGGCCGGTCTGCCTGGGCGGCTGAGGACTACGCCACCTTGCGGGGATGCCCCGGGTGGCCTGTGCGGCCCCCGGGGCTACACTGGGGCATCGGCCTGCGGCGCAGCAGGCCGCCATGCCTACAGGAGTTGCCATGAACCCGTCCTCCAGCCCCAACCTCGACAAGCTGCGCAACATCGTCCAGAAGTTCGGCGCGAGTTCCTTCACCACGGACCAGGTGGCCAGCGAATACGAGGACGCTCCGGCCACGCCCGAATCCACCGAGCAATTCGATGCCCTGCTGCAGCGCCATGCGGCCGTGCTGGGCATCCACGCCGTTGCCGGCAGCGGCGGCCCGGGCCACGGCGCCAAGGTCTGGCAGCAGGCCTGAGCAGCGCGGTCCGGCACACCGCTACACTGGCCGGGGCCGGCGTCCCACAGGCGCCCGGCCTTCCCGCAATGCCCACACTTTCTCCCGATACCTGTCTGGTGCTCTCCGTGGCGGCCAGCGTCCTGCTTGTGCTCGCCGCCGTGGCCTGGGTCTGGCATGGCGCACGCCGCCTGCCCCCCGATTCGCGCGATGGCCGCAGCGCCCGGCGCATGGCCGTGCTGTTCACCGTCGGCGCCCTCGCCTGGCTGGCCCATGGCCTGTACACCGGCTATGCCGCTCTTTGGCAGGCCGATGCCCTGATGCTGTTCGCCCAGCAGGGCGCCCTGCTGCGCCTGCCGCTGCTGATCGGCGGTCTGGCCTGGGCGGCATCGCTGCTGATCACGCGCGTGCTGCGCATGCTGGGCCGCACAGCTTCGGCCTGATCCCGCCCCCGCGTCGGACGTTCAGGGCGCCGTCACCTCCTTGGGCAGGACATAGGCGCGCACGCTGTCGCCGGCCTTGGTACCCGTCGATCCATGGCCGCCCGCCACGACCAGCAGGTACTGGCGCTGGTCCGTGCCCAGGTAGGTCATGGGCGTGGCCTGCCCGCCCGCGGGAAGGCGGTCCTGCCAGAGCTGGCGGCCGCTGTCCACGTCATAGGCACGCACATAGTTGTCCAGCGCGCCCGAATAAAAAGCCACGCCGCCAGCCGTCATCAGCGGGCCGCCGATGCCGGGCACGCCCATGCGAAATCCCAGCGGCAGGGGGCTCAGGTCACGCGGCGTGCCGTTGCGCCGCTGCCAGGCGATCCGGCCCGTGCGCAGGTCGGCCCCCGCGACAAAACCCCAGGGCGGTGCCTGGCAGGGAATGCCCAGCGGCGAGACGAAGGGCTTGAGCCGCACGGCAAAGGGTGCACCGAAGTTTTCGTTGAGTGCAGGCAACCCATCCTTGGGCGGGCCGCCATCCTGCACGCGCAGCGAATGGTCATCGGAACGGGGCACCAGCGTGGAGACGAAGGCCAGCCGTGTGGGCGTGGCAAACACCACCTGGCGACGCGGGTCCACGGCCACGCCGCCCCAGTTGAAGACACCGAAGTTGCCCGGGTAGATCAGGGAGCCCTGCTCGGACGGCGGCGTGAAGCGCCCTTCGTAGCGCAGCCGGCGGAAGGCCAGGCGGCACCACAGCTGCTCGAAGGGTGTCGCGCCCCACATGTCGCGCTCGGTCAAGGCCGGGGGGTTGAAGCTCAGCAGGGAATGCGGCTGCGTGGTCGCCGTGCGGTCGCCCCGCGCCGCGCCCTGAGGCGCCGCCACCTCGGAGACGGGCAGCAGCGGCTGGCCCGTGCGCCGGTCCAGCACGAACAGCTCACCCTGTTTGGTGGGCTGCACCAGGGCCGGCACGCTCTGCCCGCCGATCTCCAGGTCGATGAGGCTGGGCTGGGCCGGTACGTCGTAGTCCCAGAGATCGTGGTGCACCGTCTGGAAGACCCAGCGCACGGCGCCCGTCGCGACGTCCAGGGCCACCACCGAGGAGGAAAACTGCTCGGCCTCGGCGCTGCGCCGGCCGCCCCACTGGTCGGGCGGCGCATTGCCCATGGGCACGTAGACCAGGCCCAGGGCCTCGTCCACGCTGGAGACGGACCAGCTGTTGGGCGAACTGGGCACATAGGTCTGGCCTTCAGGCAGGGGCGTGCTGCTGTCCGGGCGACCCGGATCCCAGGCCCACAGCAGGCGGCCCGAGCGGATGTCGAATGCGCGGATCACGCCGGAGGGCTCGCGCGTGGAATGGTTGTCCAGCACCGTGCCGCCGACGATGATCCGGTCGCGGGCCACCACCACGGGCGAGGTCGAATAGTATGCGCCCGGCTTGCGCTGCGGCATGCCCTGCCAAAGGTCGATGTAGCCCAGGCCGCCTGCCACATTGCCGCAGGTCTTGCCATCCGCCGGGTCCAGCGCGACCACCTTGCCATCGGCCGTGGCCATGAAGAGCTTGGCCGAGCAGCGCGATGCATCGTCGGAAGGCCGCGCCTCGGGCTGCTGCGATGTCGCCATGTCCGGGCCGCCGCCCTTCTTGACTGGCACGCCCCTTGCCGGCGGCACCGCCGAGAACGCCTGTCCGGCGGCCGCATCGAACTGTGCGGCAGCCTGCGCGCTCTGGTAGGACAGTCCCCGGCAGGTCAGATGCTGCAGCGCCAGGCCCTTGGGCATGGGCAAGTCGCGCCTCCACAGAAGCTTGCCCGTGGTCGCCTCCAGCGCGATCACCGACTGGTGGGGCGTGCACAGGAACAGGCGTTCTCCGATCTTCAGCGGCGTGACCTCGAAGGTGGTTTCCTCCGGGTCACCGGGCTTGCCACGCACGTCCCCCGTACGGAACTCCCAGGCCAGTTGCAGCAGCCGCGCATTGTGCGTGCCGATCTGGCGCAGTGGCGAGTAGCGCTGGCCGGCGCCGGTACGGCCATAGGCATGCCATTCGCCGTCAGGCACGGCGTCCGCCGCCTCGCCCCGGAGTACAGGCGGGCTGCGCAAGGCGCCGGATTCAGCGGCCACCATGGACATGTTCTGCACGGCCGTGACCTGCCCGTCTGCCGGAAGGTCCGAGGACGCCGCTGCGGGCCCGGCAAAGCGGCCATCGGTTTCGTGGGCATCGCGCTGGCGCGCGAAAGACAGGCCCGCCAGCACGGCGGTGCCCAGAACCACCATGGCCAGCGCCGCATGGGCAGGCGCCAGGCCCCGGTTCTGGCCCATGTCCGGTTCATGGCGCAGCGCACGCACCGACCAGGGCAGCACCAGCAGCAATCCGATCAGCCAGGGCCATCCCAGGCGGGCAGCCAGCGGCCACCAGTCCATCCCCGTCTCCCAGACGGCCCACAGCGCCGTTCCCAGCAGGCACAGGGCAAACAGCCACAGCGCCAGCGCCGATCGGCGCGCCATGCCCAGGCCCGTGACCAGAATCAGCAGCCCTGCGATCAGGTAATAGCTGCTGCCGCCAGCCAGCAGCAGCTGTGCGCCGCCCCAGGCCAGCCAAGCTCCCGCGCCCCACAGCAGCAGTGCCATCAACCAACGCCACGCCGTCATGCATGCTCCCTTGATGCCAGCCTGCGGACTCGATGCGCACAGCCTAGCCTCGCATGCGCGCGCCGCGTGCAGGACGAATTCGACTCAGGGAGGGTGGCAGGGGTTGCTGCGGCTCAACGGCGCGCGTTGGCGGCCCACAGCGGGCGCAGCTGTGCCAGCTCGGCATCGAAGCGCTCGTGGATGCGGCGCTTTTCCTGGTCCTGCTGCAGGATGAAGCGCTGCTGCTCCTCCTGCGAGGCCGTGTTCTCATCGACCTGGCGGCGCAGCGATGCCGGCGCCTTGGCAGGGTCCTTCCTGTAGAACTCCATCTCGGCATTGAGCGCGGTGCGTGCCGTCTGCAGATCCTGCTGGCGCTGGCGGGCCACGGCGACGACCTGGTCCACCTGGGCAATGGCCTCGGCGCGTTCGGCGTCATGCGCGGCCTGGTTGGGGTAGCGCATGATCAGCGCGCGCTCGCGGGAGCGCTCCTCGCGCACGCGGCGCTGCTCGGCCTGGTCCCGGCGGCGCTGGGCATCGAGTTCGGCCCGCTCGTTCTCCGTCAGCGAGGGCCCCACGCGGCGCAACTCCACGCCGGAACTGCCCAGAACGCGTTGATCGCGGTCCACGCATTCGGCAATCGGGCGGTCGGCCGTCAGGCGCCGGCCCTTGGCGTCTGTACAGGCATAGATGCCGGCCGGCAGGCCGGCATCCAAGGCACAGGCAGGTCCTGCCGCGGCCCAGACCATGGCACACCACAGCAACCTTGCATGCAACGCCCTGTTCATCAACCTTTATCCCTCGTCATGGACTCCGTAACGCTGGCGGTAGGCCAGCACGCGCTCATGGTGGGCGCTGCCCGCATCGCCCCCCTGAATCTCGAGATAAAGCAATAAGTCTGCCAGCTTGGCAATGGTGCAGACCTGCATGCCCAGCTGGTTGCGCACGTACTGAACGGCGCTGTGGGGCACGTCCTGCCCATTTTCGGTCGCCATTTCCTGGCGGTCCAGCGCGATCGCCACGGCATGCGGCGTGGCGCCGGCCGCACGGATGATGGCGATGGACTCGCGCGCCGCAGTCCCTGCGCTCATCACGTCATCGACGATGAGCACCCGGCCCTGGAGCGGCGCACCCACCAGGGTGCCGCCTTCGCCATGGTCCTTGGCTTCCTTGCGGTTATAGGCAAAGGGCTTGTTGTGACCCAGGCGCGCCAACTCCACGGCCACCGTGGCCGCCAGCGGGATCCCCTTGTAGGCCGGGCCGAAGATCATGTCGAACTCGATGCCGCTGGCCACGATGGCTTTTGCATAGAATTCGGCCAGCAGGCCCATCTTGGCGCCATCGTCGAACAGGCCGGCGTTGAAGAAATACGGGCTCATGCGCCCGGCCTTGGTCTTGAACTCGCCAAAGCGCAGCACCCCCGCATCAACGGCGAATTGCACAAACTCCTGCGCCAGACGGCCTGCACCGTCGGCCTGCAGATTACTCACCACCATGGATTCATCCTTGTTCAAATTGACCAGCCTCAACCTCAACGGCATCCGCTCGGCCTCGACCAAGGGCGTCGAAGCCTGGATCGAGGCCACCGCGCCGGATTGTATTTGCGTGCAGGAAATCAAGGCCCAGGCCGCGGACATGGCCGGACGCTTCGAGTTGCTGGCCGGCCTGCGCGGGCATTTCCACTATGCCGAGAAGAAGGGCTACTCGGGCGTGGGCATCTACAGCCGCCACGAGCCCAGCGACGTGGTGGTCGGCTTCGGATCGCACGAGTTCGACGCCGAGGGCCGCTACGTGGAGGCCCGCTTCGATACCCCCTCGCGCAAGCTGTCCATCATCAGCGCCTACTTTCCCAGCGGCAGCTCGGGCGAGCTGCGGCAGACGGCCAAGTTCCGCTTCCTGTCCGAGATGCATGCGCACCTGATGCGCATGAAGGCCGAGCGCGAATTCATCCTCTGCGGAGACATCAACATCGCCCATCAGCAGATCGACCTCAAGAATTGGCGCAGCAACCAGAAAAACAGCGGTTTCACGCCTGAAGAACGCGAATGGATGACAAAGTTGTTGCACAAAACTGACTCCACGGGCGGTCTGGTGGACGTTTATCGCCTGCTGCAGCCCGACACCACGGACACCTGCTACACATGGTGGAGCAACCGGGGCCAGGCCTATGCCAACAACGTGGGCTGGCGCCTGGACTACCACCTGGCCACGCCGGCCACCGCCGCGCTGGCACGCACCGAGCACATCTACAAGGATGTGAAGTTCTCGGACCATGCGCCGGTGACCATCGGCTATGACATGAAGCTGTGAGCGCAAGGAGCGGCTCGCGCCGCCCCTTGCGCCACGCAGCGCCTCACTCCAGCGCCTTGCCCATGTCCTCCACCACCTTCTTGGCGTCACCGAAGACCATCATGGTCTTGTCCATGTAGAACAGCTCGTTGTCCAGGCCCGCATAGCCGGCGGCCATGGAGCGCTTGTTCACGATCACCGTCTTGGCCTTGTAGGCCTCCAGGATGGGCATGCCGTAGATGGGGCTGCCCTTGGTGTGGGCCGCAGGGTTCACCACGTCGTTGGCGCCCAGGATGATGGCCACGTCGGCCTGGCCGAACTCGCTGTTGATGTCCTCCATCTCGAAGACCTGGTCGTAGGGGACCTCGGCCTCGGCCAGCAGCACGTTCATGTGGCCCGGCATGCGGCCCGCCACCGGGTGGATGGCGTACTTCACCGTCACGCCGCGCTCGGTGAGCTTGTCGGCCAGCTCCTTGACCGCGTGCTGGGCACGCGCCACGGCCAGGCCGTAGCCGGGCACGATGACCACGGTTTCTGCATTGCCCAGCACGAAGGCCGCATCGTCGGCGCTGCCGCTTTTCACGTTGCGCTGCTGCTGTGAACCCGCCGCCGCGCTGGTGGCCTCGCCGCCGAAGCCACCCAGGATCACGCTGAAGAACGAGCGGTTCATGGCCTTGCACATGATGTAGCTCAGGATGGCGCCCGAGCTGCCCACCAGCGAACCCGCGATGATCAGCATGCTGTTGTTCAGCGAGAAGCCGATGCCCGCCGCCGCCCAGCCCGAGTAGCTGTTGAGCATGGACACGACCACCGGCATGTCCGCGCCGCCGATCGGAATGATCAGCAGCACGCCCAGCAGCAGTCCCAGGGCGATGACCAGCACGATATCCATCCAGCTTTGGCTGTGCCAGAAGCCGAAGACGAAGAAGGCCGCCGCCAGGCCCAGCACGGCGTTCAGCGCATGCTGCCCCTTGAACTGCACGGGCGCCCCCTGGAACAGGCGGAACCTGTACTTGCCGCTGAGCTTGCCGAAGGCAATCACCGAGCCCGTGAAGGTCACCGCGCCGATGAAGGCGCCCAGCGCCAGCTCGACCCGGTTGCCGCCCGGGATGGGGCCGCCCTTGGCCGTGATGGCGAAGGCCCAGGGCTCGGCCACGGCGGCGACGGCGATGAACACCGCCGCCAGGCCGATCATGCTGTGCATGAAGGCGACCAGCTCGGGCATCTTGGTCATCTCCACGCGCTGGGCCATGACGGCACCGGCCGTGCCGCCGAGCAGCAGGCCCAGCAGCACCCAGCCCAGGCCCAGCGCCTGGCCGCCGGCCAGTTGCACGATGAGCGCCGCCGTGGTCAGCACGGCGATCACCATGCCGGCCATGCCGAACAGGTTGCCGCGTATCGAGGTGGTGGGATGCGACAGACCCTTGAGCGCCTGGATGAAGCAGACGCTGGCCACCAGGTAGAGCAGCGTGACGAGGTTCATGCTCATGGCCGGGCCTCCGTCTTGCCGTCCTTGGCAGGGGCGCTCTTGCGCTCCTTCTTGCGGAACATCTCCAGCATGCGCCGCGTGACCAGGAAGCCGCCGAAGACGTTGACCGCGGCCAGCGCCACGGCCAGCACGCCCATGGTCTTGCCCAGGCCCGTTTCCGTGAGCGCCGCCGCCAGCATGGCGCCGACGATGACGATGGCCGAGATGGCATTGGTCACGGCCATCAGCGGCGTGTGCAGCGCGGGCGTGACGGTCCACACCACGTGGTAGCCCACGTAGATGGCCAGCACGAAGATGATGAGGTGGATGATGGTGGGGGAGACGGCTTCCATGTCATTTCCTCCGCAGCTGGCCTTCGTGGGCCATCAGGCACGCGGCCACGATGTCGTCCTCCATGTCCACATGCAGGGCGCCATCCTTGTTGATGATGAGCTTGAGAAAGTCGAGCACGTTGCGCGCATACAGGGCCGAGGCATCGGCCGCCACCAGCGCCGCCAGGTTGGTCAGGCCGACGATGGTCACGCCATGCGTGACCACGGTCATGCCGGCCTGGGTCAGCGGGCAGTTGCCGCCACGCTCGGCCGCAAGATCGACGATGACCGCGCCGGGCTTCATGGCCTGCACCATCTCGGCCGTGACCAGCACGGGCGCCGGGCGCCCCGGGATCAGCGCCGTGGTGATGACCACGTCGGCCTGGGCCACGCGCTTGGCGACCTCGGTCTTTTGCCGGTCCAGCCAGCTCTGCGGCATGGGGCGCGCATAGCCGCCCACGCCTTCGGCGGCCTCCTTTTCCTCGGCCGTCTCATAAGGCACATCGATGAACTTCGCGCCCAGCGACTCGACCTGCTCGCGCACGCTGGGCCGCACGTCGCTGGCCTCGATCACCGCGCCCAGGCGCTTGGCCGTGGCGATCGCCTGCAGGCCCGCCACGCCCACGCCCAGGATCACCACGCGCGCGGCCTTGACCGTACCGGCCGCCGTCATCAGCATGGGAAAGAAGCGCTGGTACTGGTTGGCCGCGATCATCACCGCCTTGTAGCCCGCGATATTGGCCTGGCTGGACAGCACGTCCATGCTCTGGGCACGGGTGGTGCGCGGCGCGGCCTCCAGCGCATAGGCCGTGATGCCCGCATCGGCCAGGCGCTGCAGGCCTGCGGGCTGGAACGGGTCCAGCATGCCGACCAGCGTCGCGCCCTTGCGGATGCCCGGCAACTCGTCCTCCGAAGGGATGCGGACCTTGAGCACCAGGTCGGCGCCCAGGGCACCAGCCACATCGACGATCTCCGCACCCGCTGCCTCGTACAAGGCATCGGGCACGCTGGCCGCCACTCCCGCCCCCGCCTGCACGCGCACCACATGGCCTTGCGCGCGCAGCTTCTTGACGGTCTCGGGGGTCGCAGCCACCCGGGTTTCTCCTGCCATGGTCTCGGCAGGCACGCCAATCAACATACCGGTTCTCCCTCGCGTGATGCCGGTACCCGCCCTGCGCTGTGTCCCGTTGCGCAGGCGGCGGCCCGGCCCATCCTCGAAAAAATCCTTGCGCGCCTGCATCAGGGGCAGGCTGGCTCGGCGGCACGGCTAGCTTGTAACACGGCCGCCTGACGGCAGCCACGGGGTCTGCCCGTGGCGCTGTCGCCTGCCCGTCACACCGCCCATGGATTGCTGTGAGATGACATGCACATTAAATGATCGCCATCCACGGCACGGCGGGCGCCGGCCGTGTCCCAATGCACCTTTGAACGACTGCAGCGGCGCCGCCGCGCAGCGCGAAGGAATGCACCATGGGACTCTTGGAAAAACTGTTCGGACATCACCCGCGCGGCGGCCACCATCGGGGCGGCTCCTATAGGGCTGCGGCCGTGGCGGCGATCTGCCCCAACTGCCATGCATCGATTGCCGCCAACTCGCGCTTTTGCCCGCAGTGCGGCAGCGCGGTGCTGCCGCAGGCCTGCAGGAGCTGCAACGCCAGCCATCCGGCAGGCGCCCGCTTCTGCGGTCAATGCGGCCAACCCACCACCTGACTGCGTAAGCGGTGCGGCTGTGCGCAACCGGCAGCGCAAGGACCGGGAATAATGGGCGCTTTCGCCAGAAGAATCCCACGCCGCCCATGCTCCAGTACCACACCATTCCCGTCACCGCCTTCCAGCAGAACTGTTCGCTGGTCTGGTGCGACCAGACCCTGGACGCCGCCGTCATCGACCCGGGCGGCGACCTGGAACAGATCGGCTGGGAAGTCGAGCGCCTGGGCCTGTCGCTCAAGGCCATCTGGCTCACCCATGCCCATATCGACCATGCGGGCGGCACGCGGGAGCTGGCCGATGCGCAGCAGTTGCCCATCATCGGCCCGCATCCGGGCGACCAGTTCTGGATCGATGCCCTGCCCCAGCAGGGTGCCATGTTCGGCTTCCCGCACTCGGACCCGTTCACGCCCACGCGCTGGCTGCACGACGGCGACACCGTCCGCATCGGCCAGGAGACGCTGCAGGTGCGCCACTGCCCCGGCCACACGCCCGGCCACGTGGTGTTCCACGCGCCGCAGATAGACCGCGCCTTCGTGGGCGACGTGCTGTTCGCGGGCAGCATCGGCCGCACGGACTTCCCCCAAGGCAACCACCAGCAGCTGATCGACAGCATCGTCCAGCGCCTGTGGCCCATGGGCGACCAGACCGTGTTCATCCCCGGCCACGGCCCCGAAAGCAGCTTCGGCCGCGAGCGCAAGAGCAACCCCTACGTGGGCGGGACCTGAGCCCACCGCCCCTCAGATCGCGCGCGCACCCCCCTGCCAGTAGCGCTCGCGCAGGTCCCGCTTGAGCACCTTGCCGTTGGGGCTGCGCGGCAGCTGCGCCACGAAGTCCACGGTCTTGGGCGACTTGAGCGAGCCCAGCCGCGACTTGCACAGCGCGATCAGCTCGGCCGGCGTGGCCTGGCCGCCGGGCTTGAGCTCGACCACGGCCTTGACGGCCTCGCCCCAATCGTCGTCGGGCACGCCGATGACGGCGCAATCCTCCACGCCCGGATGGGACCACAGCACCTGCTCGATCTCCTGCGGATAGATGTTGAAGCCGCCCGAGATGATCATGTCCTTCTTGCGGTCGCAGATGTGCAGCCGCCCGCGCGCATCGATGAAGCCCACGTCGCCCGTGTGCAGCCAGCCATCGACGATGGTGGCGGCCGTGGCCTCGGGCTGCCTGTAGTAGCCGGGCGTGACCAGGTCGCCGCGCACGCAGATCTCGCCGCGCTCGCCATGGGGCACGGGGCGGTTGTCCTCGCCCAGGATGCGCACCTGCACCATGGGCGTCGGGTGGCCGCAGCTGGACAGCAGTTCGTCATCGGCCGGCAGGCCGTCCTGCACATGCTCGCCCGGCGCCAGGAAGCTGCACATCATGGGCGCCTCGGCCTGGCCGAAGACCTGGGTCATGCAGGGCCCGAAGACCTGCAGCGCCTCCTTGAGTTTTTCCACGGCCATGGGCGCCGCCGCATAGATGAAGTAGCGCAGGCTGGCGTAGTCGCGCCCGCGCACGCCGGGCGTGGCCAGCAGCCGGTAGATGACGGTGGGGGGCAGGAACAGCTCCGTCACGCGGTGGGCCTCGATGGCGTCGAGCACGGCCAGCGGCTCGGGCGCCTGCAGCACCACCACCTGGCCGCCGCGCGCGATGGTGGGCAGGGCCGCGAAGCCCGCCGCATGGGTCAGTGGCGCGGCCGCCAGGTTCACGGGCCGCTCGGTGTGCGGGTAGTGCAGGCTGGCCAGGTGGGCGGCCATGAAGGCACCCACGTTGCGCTGCGTCAGCTGCACGCCCTTGGAGCGGCCGGTGGTTCCACCCGTGGGCGCGATGATGGCGATGGCCTCGGCGTCATAGAGGGCCTGCACCGGGGCATCGTCCACGCCCTCCAGCCACTGCGCCAGCGATTCGAAGCCGTCCAGCGCGCGGTCCAGGCAGATCCAGTGGCGCAGCCCCGGCAGCCGGGCGCGCAGCGCCCGCGCCATGTCCGCCAGCTCGCTGTGGAAGATCAGCAGCGCGCAGTCCATGTGCTCCAGCAGGTAGGCGTTGTCGTCCTCGTTGAGCCGGGGGTTGGCCGGCACCCAGGCCATGCCTGCGCGCGAGATGCCGAACACGCAGATGAAGGCCTCGGCGTCGTTGCGGCTGAGCACCGAGGCCTGGCGCCCCGGCCCCAGGCCGGCGGCCAGCAGCCTGCGGGCCACGCGGGCGCTGAGGCGGTCCACGTCGGCATAGGACCAGCAGCGCGGCCCCTGGACCAGGCAGGGCGCCTCGCGGCCCAGCGCCAGGCCACGTTCGAGTGCAAGGGCATGGGTCATGCGCGCGCACCTCCATCGTGCAGGCCGTAGAGGGTGACCACGGCCGCCCCGCCGATGCCGATGTTGTGCTGCAGCGCCAGCCGCGCACCCTCGACCTGGCGCTGTTCGGCCTGGCCGCGCAGCTGCCGGGTCAGCTCGAAGCACTGCGCCAGCCCCGTGGCGCCCAGCGGATGGCCCTTGGACAGCAGCCCGCCCGAGGGATTGACCACCACGGCGCCGCCATAGGTGTTGTCGCCCGCGTCCACGAAGCGCTGCGCGCCGCCGCTCTCGCAAAAACCCAGCGCCTCGTAGCTGATCAGCTCGTTCTGCGCAAAGCAGTCGTGCAGCTCGCAGACATCGATGTCCTGCGGCCCCACGCCAGCCTCGCGGTAGACCGCCTGCGCCGCCTCGCGCGACATGCCCAGGCCCACCAGCTCCAGCATGGAGCCCGATTCGAAGGTCGATGCGCGGTCCGTGGCCATGGCCTGGGCGAGCACGCGCACGCGGGCGTCGATGCCGTGGCGTCGCGCAAAGGCCTCGCTGACCAGCACGGCAGCCGCGGCCCCGCAGGTGGGCGGGCAGGCCATGAGGCGGGTCATCACCCCCTGGGCGATGGCCGGGCTGTCCAGCACCTCCTGCACCGAGATTTCGCGGCGCAGCAGCGCCAGCGGGTTGCGCGCGGCATGCCGGCTGGCCTTGGCGCGCACCTTGGCAAAGGTCTCCAGCGGCGTGCCGTAGCGACGCATGTGCTCGGCACCGGCCCCGGCGAAGTAGCGGATCGCCATGGGCAGTTCGCTGTCGCCCGCCAGCGCCGTGGTCGTGTCGTCGAAACGCGCCAGGGGCGAAGGCCGGTCCGGCCAGTGCGAGCCCAGCGCGCCGGGCGCCATCTGCTCGAAGCCCAGCGCCAGCACGCAATCGGCCATGCCCGAGGCCACGGCCCGGCGCGCCAGGTACAGCGCCGTGGAACCGGTGGAGCAGTTGTTGTTGACGTTGACCACGGGGATGCCGCTCATGCCCACCTCGTAGAGCGCGGCCTGCCCGCAGGTCGAGTCGCCATAGACATGGCCCGCGAAGGCCTCCTGCACCTGGCCATAGGCCAGGCCCGCGTCGGCCAGGGCCGCGCGCACCGCCTGGGCCGCCATCTGCGCATAGGGCGCATGGTCCCCGGGCTTGCGAAAAGGCGTCATGCCGACGCCGGCCACCACCACATCATTCATGCTCGGTCTCCCATCGAAGAATGCAATGCCTCAGGCCCTGCCGGCTTCGGCGATGACCTGCTCGAAACGGCTGACCAGCGGTGCATTGATCTGCTGCTTCCAGCGCTGGTAGACCTCGCGCGTGGCGCCGTTCCACAGGGCCTGCTCGCGTGCCTCGGGCTTGTGGATGTCCACGCCCTGCCCGGCCACGAGCTGCTCGTGGCTGGCCACGGTCTGGCGCACGCGCTGCGTGAGTTCGCGGGCCGCGTCGCGGGCGGCCTCGCGCACCAGCTGCTGGTCCTCGGCGCTCCAGGTCTTCCAGACCGGGTTGGCCACCAGGAAATGGATCAGCTCGTTGGACTGGTTCCAGTAGGTGATGTGCTTTTGGCCCAGGCTTTGCAGCTTGTAGGCCACGAACTGCTCCAGGGTCAGCGTCAGCCCGTCGATGGCGCCCGAGGCCAGCGCCGGCTGCGCATCGGCAAAGGTCATGGTGGTCGGATTGGCGTGCATGGCGCTCATCACCTGCTGCTGCATGGGCGTGGCCACGACGCGGATCTTCAGGCCCTTGACGTCGCCCGGCACGGCCAGCCGGCGCCTGGCGTTGATCAGCTGTATGGGGCCGTACTCGCCGCTGGCCAGCGGCTCCATGCCCGCGCGGCGGATGATGTCGTAGAAGTCCTTGTTCAGCGCCTCGGACGCCAGCACGGCATCCACCGCGCGGTCGCTGGGCAGCAGCCCCGGCAGGTTGAACAGCGCAAAGTCCCGGACCGTGCCCGACCAGTTCACCGTCGTGCCCACGAGCACGTCGATGACGCCCTGGCGCAGGGCCGTCAGCTCCCGGTCCTGCTGCCCCTGCACCAGGGAGGAGCCCGGATACAGCTTGAAGTGGATGCGGCCCTGCGTGCGCTCGCGCGCCAGCGTGGCGAAGCGCTCGGCCGCGTAATGCCAGTGGGTGCCCGGCCCCACGACCAGGGACAGGCGGTATTCGGGCCGGTACTTTCCCTGGGACAGGGCCGGTAGGGACAGCGTGGTGGCTGCGGCGGCACCGGCGTGCAGCAGCTGGCGGCGTTGGATCATGGCGTGTCTCCTCTTCTGGTGGTGATGGCACAAAGGCCGTGGATTGGCCGCTTCAGTAGCCGGCGACCCGGGGCAGCCACAGCGCCAGCGCGGGCCAGGCCAGCACGGCGGCGATGGCCAGCGCGAAACTCAGGAAGAACCAGCCCACCCAGGGCAGGGTCTGCTCCACCGGCACCTGGCAGATGCGGCAGGCCACGAGCAGGTTCACGGCCAGCGGCGGCGTGAACTGCCCCAGCGCGATGACCATGGTCACCAGCACGCCGAACCAGACCGGGTCCCAGCCGAAGAGCTGGATCAGCGGCACCAGCAGCGGCAGGAACACCATGAACACCGACACGCCGTCCAGGAACATGCCCACCAGCTTGAGCACCAGCAGCACGACCGCCAGGGTCACGAGGCTGCTCCAGCCGCTGGCGGCGAACCAGGCGACGACGGGATCGACGATGCCCAGCGTCTGTATGCAGTAGGCGAACACGCCGGCCAGCCCCAGGATCACCAGGATGACGGCCGATACCACGGCGGCATCGGCAAAGATGTCGTACAGGTCGCGCCAGACGATGGTGCGGTGCACCAGCAGGCCGATGCCCAGCACATAGACCGCCGCGACGACCGCTGCCTCGGTCGGCGTGAACCAGCCCGCGCGCATGCCGCCCAGGATCAGCACGGGCGTGACCAGGCCCCAGCTGGCCTCGCGCAGGCTGCGCCAGAACGGCGGACGCGGCAGCGGCTGCCCGGCCCGGCCGAAGCCCTGGCGGCGCGACAGCCACCAGGCCGGCACGATCAGCGCCACGCCGGCCAGCAGGCCCGGCACCATGCCGGCGGCAAACAGCTGCGGCAGCGAGACCCCGGGCACGAGGATGCTGTAGATCACGAAGGCCAGGGAGGGCGGGATCAGGATGTCGGTGGCCGTGGCCGAGCCGATCACCGTGGCCGAGAAGGCGCGCGGGTAGCCGGCCTGCGCCATGGCCCCGGCCATCACGCTGCCGATGGCCGCCGCCAGGGCCGCCCCCGAGCCCGAGATGCCGCCCAGCACCATGGCCACCACGATGACCACGATGGGCAGCATGCCCGGCCCCCGGCCCAGCACGGCCGTGGCGAAGTCCACCATGCGCCGCGCCACGCCCGAGCGATCGAAGGCCGCGCCCACCAGCACGAACATCGGCAGGGCCAGCAGCGGGTACTTGCCGATGCCGGCGTCGAAGTTCTGCTGCACCGTGAACAGCCCGAACCAGGGCATGTCCAGCCCCGTCGCCACCACCACGGCCGTGCCGCTCAGGCCCATGGCGACGGCGATGGGCACGCCGGCCAGCATGAGCAGCACAAAGCCCAGGATCAGCAGCGCGCCGGTCATCGGGCATCCTCCCGATCCGCACCCGCCCGGTCCGCACGCGCCGCCCGCCAGGCCCGCACCGCCACCAGCAGCGCCAGCACGGGCAGCCAGGCCGTGTACCACCAGCGTGGCACGCCCAGGCCCGTGGTGGTTTCCTCGAACAGGTACTCCTGCCATCCGCTGCGCGCCATCAGCACGGCCAGCAGCGCGAACATCAGCACCGTGGCCAGGGCCGTCAGCCAGGCCAGGGCCCGGCGCCCGGCCGGGCCGGCGCGCTCGTAGAAGAAGCCGATGCGGATGTGGTCGTCGCGCCCCGCCGCCACGGCGGCCCCGGCCAGCGTCAGCACCACGAGCAGGAAGACCGAGATCTCCTCCGTCCAGGCAAAGGACTGGTCCGTGAAGTAGCGCACCAGCACATTGGCCAGCGTGATCAGCACCAGCGCCATGAGCACCACGGCACCGACATGCGCCTCCAGGCGGCGGCCTGGACGGGGACGGGAAGATGAAGTGCCGTGCGTCATTTCGGTACCATGTGGTTTGCTTCAGTACCATTGGACGCATGTACTAGTACTGCGTCAATAGATTTAGTACCAATTCGGGAAAATCCCGGGAACCCACCCCATGAGCGCACGCCGCAACCAGGATGACTTTCAGCAGGAACTGTTCGACCTGCTGCGCCAGGAAGGCATCGCCGACCTGACCGTGGGCGAGATCGCGCGCCGGCTGCACTGCTCGCGCAGCCGCCTGTACGCCCTGGCCGAGACCAAGGAGGAGCTGTTCCTGTCGGTCGCGCGCCGCTACCTCGACTCCCTGCTGGAGGCCAGCGATGCCGTCACCGTGGTCGATGGCGATGCCGTCGCGGCCATCACGCGCTACCTGGACATCGGCGTGCGCGCCTCGGCCCTGCTGGGCGTGCCCTTTCTGCGCGACCTCGACGCCTCACGCGCAGGAAGGCGCCTGTTCGATGCCTACCAGGCCCGGCGCGGCCAGGGCCTGGCGCGGCTGGTGGAGCAAGGCGTGGCCCAGGGCGTGTTCAACCCCCGGCATGCGGCCCTGGTCGCGGAAATCCTCATGGGCGGCGCGCTGCGCATCCGCCGCACGCGCTTTCTGGCCCGCACGGGGCTGACGCTGGAGGAGGCCTTCGCCGAGTTCTACGCCCTGCTGCTGCACGGCCTGCTCAAGCAGCCCGAAGGGGCGGGCCTGCCGGTGACACGGCACTGGAAGGGCAGCGGTGCGCAGTCCCCCACGAACCTGCCCGAGGACGAGGACCCGCAGGACAGCGGCCCTGCCGACATTGCCGAGCTGCTGATCCAGGCCTCCATCCGGCACTGACGCCAGCGCGTCACTCCATCACCTCGATCCACCGATACCCCAGCCGGACCCGGCCGGCGATCTGCAGCTTGCGCAGTTCCTCGTTCACGCGCTGGCGCGAGGCGCCGACCACATGCGACAGATCGCTTTGCGACAGGCGCAGCAGGGTGCGGCCGCCCGGCAGAGGCTGGCCGTTCTCGGCCGCCAGCACCTGCAGGCTGGCCCAGACCCTTGCCTGCAGCGTGTCCTCCGCGCCGATGAAGACCACGTCCAGCAGCCCGTTCACGCGCAGGCTCAGCAGGCGCGCGATCGCCAGGCAGGCGCGGGCGTCGCTTTCCAGGAAGTCCAGCAGCGGCTGGCGCGGCAGCACCAGCACTTCGGTGTCGCCATCGGCCACCAGGTCCACGGGCACGGGCGCGCCGCCCAGCACCGAGCTGATGCCGGTGATCTCCCCGGCCTCCAGCCAGCGCGTCATGCGCTCGGTGCCGCCCTCGGTATAGCCCAGCACCCGCAAACGCCCTGACAGCAGGACCAGCGCATGGTCGGCCGTGTCGCCGCGCTTTTGCACCAGCTGGCCATCGCGGTAGCGGCGCGGAAAGCCCAGGGCCCGCAGGCCGCGCGCCGAAGCCGGTGGCAGCTCGGCCAGCAGGTCCACGCGGTAGCGCTCGCTGCGCTGTTGCGCAGGCGAGGGGCTGGGGGAAGCGAGCTTGGTGTTCACCCGGCCATTGTCCCTTTCGCGGCAATTGCTGCCCAGCCCCGTCCCTGTAATCGCGGCATACCCAACCCGCACGGAGCCATCCCATGATCCGAAGACTGCTGATCGCCATCGCCCTCGCCCTGCTGCCGCCCCTGGCGGCCCAGGCCCAGACTCCCACGCTGCGCATCCAGGACTACCCCGGCATCGGCAATTTCCTGGTGCGCGTGGCCCATGCGCAAGGCCTGTGCGAGAAGCACGGCCTGCGCTGCGAGCTGCGCACCATCCCCCAGGCGCCGCTGGCGCTGCAGACCCTGCTGGCCGGCGACATCGAGGTGGCCTTCACGCCGCCCGAGGTGCTGCTGCAGGCCGTGGGCAAGGGCGCCGACCTCAAGGTGATCGGCAGTGGCGCGCGCAGCCCGACCTTCTTCCTCATGGCCTCGGCCCACCTGCCCACGCCGCGCGCGGCCCAGGGCTATCCGGCGCTGATGCAGGACTTCAAGGGCCGCCGCATCGGCGTGACGGCACGCGGCAGCGCGGCGGAGTTCCAGCTGGTGAGCCTGCTGCAGGGCGCGGGCATGCAGGCCGGCGACGTCACCATCGTCGCCGTGGGGTCGCCCAACACGGCCTTTCCGGCGATCGCGCAAAAGCAGGTGGATGGCCTGATGCTGTTCTCGCCCATGGACGGCTTTTGCGAGGTGACCCAGGCCTGCCGCGTGGTGCTGGACCCGCGCCGGGGCCAGGGCCCGTCCGACGTGGTGGACACCCACGGCGCCGGCGTGCTGCAGGTGGTGCGCGCCGACTTCCTGCGCGGCAATGCCCGGGCCGTGGACGGCTTCAGGCGCGCGATGCAGGAGGCGGCCGACTTCGCCCAGGACCCGGCACAGTTCCCGGCCCTGCTCCAGGTGGCGAAGGACAGCTTCAGGATCAACGTGCCGGACGGCGACCGCATCCTGGAGGTGGCGCTGCGCAATGCGCTGGCGGGCATGCGCTTTCCCGTCGATCCCAAGGCCTTGCAGCATGCGGCCGGCTATATGCAGCGCACCGGGCAGATCGGCCGGCTGATCGACACCGCGCCCCTGCTGGCGCAGTGAGGAACGGCGCCATGCAGACAACCTCCCAGGCGCCCGCCATTGCCATCGACGGGCTGCAACTGAGTTTCGACGGCACCACGCCCGTGCTCTCCGACATCTGCCTGCAGGCGGCGCAAGGCGAGTTCATCGCCCTGGTCGGCCCCAGCGGCTGTGGCAAGACCACGCTGCTGAACCTGTGCGCGGGCCTGGTGGCGCACACCGGCGCGGGCGCGCTGCGCGTGCTGGGCGAGGTGCCGCGCATCGGCAACCCCCAGGTCGGCTACATGCTGGCGCGCGACAGCCTGCTGCCCTGGTGCACGGCGCTGGAGAACGCCGCCTTCGGCGCCCGCGTGCGCGGCACCTCCACGGCGGACAGCACGCGGCGCGCGCTGCAGCTGCTGCACGAGGTCGGCCTGGCCGACCATGCCCAGGCCCTGCCCAAGGCCCTGTCCCACGGCATGCGCCAGCGCACGGCCCTGGCACGCACCTTCGCGATGGACGCGCCGCTGCTGCTGATGGACGAGCCCTTCGGCGCCCTGGACGCGCAGACCAAGCTGCAGCTGCAGGACCTGCTGCTGCGCCTGTGCCAGCAGCACCGCCACAGCGTGCTGTTCGTGACCCACGACCTGGCCGAGGCCGTGGCCGTCGCCGACCGCGTGGTGGTGATGTCCTCGCGGCCGGGCCGCATCATCGCCGACCTGCCCATCGACCTGCCGCGCCCGCGCTCCATCCGCGCGCTGCAGAAGTCGCCGCGCTTCCATGAACTCTATGCGGCCCTGTGGTCGCAGCTCGAATCGGGATGGGTGCACCATGAAGGCTGACCGTCTGGACCGTCTGCAATGGCTGGCGCTGCATGCGCTGTTCATCACCGCCCTGCTGGGGCTGGCCGAGCTGGCCGCCGCGCGCCGCTGGCTGGACCCCACCTTCTTCGGACAGCCCAGCGGCGTGGCCGCCTCTCTGTGGAACCACCTGGGCGCGGCGCGCTTCTGGAGCGACCTGGGGTGGACGCTGGCGGCCGTGGCCGGCTCCTTCGTGCTGGGCAGCGTGGCCGCCTTCGCCACGGGGCTGCTGTTCGTGCGCTGGCCGGCCATCGAGCGCTTTGCCGAGCCCTACTTCAGCGCGCTGAACGTGATGCCGCGCATTGCGCTGGCGCCGCTGTTCATCCTGTGGTTCGGCCTGGGCCTGGGCAGCAAGATCGCGGTAGGCTGCTCGCTGACCTTCTTCATCGTGCTGTCGGCCACGGTGGCAGGCATGCGGGGCGTCAGCCAGGACCACGTCACGCTGTGCCGCACGCTGGGTGCCAGCGCCGCCACCACCTTCTTCGAGGTCACGCTGCCAGGCGCCGTCCCGGTGATCTTCTCGGGCCTGCGCCTGGGATTGATCTATGCCCTGCTGGGCGTGGTGGGCACCGAGATCATCGCCAGCGAAAAGGGCCTGGGCCAGACCCTGGCCTACCTGGGCTCCACCTTCGACATCAATGGCGTCATGGCGCTGCTGCTGGTGCTGGCCCTGTTGGGCGTGGGCATGGTGCGCTTCATGTCATGGGCCGAGAGGCGGCTGCTGCACTGGCAGTGAACGCCATCCCATCCCCTGCCCTTTCCCTCCACCCACCCCGTTCCTTCAAGGAGTTCCCCATGGCCAATGCCGCCCCCATGCAGCTGATCGACATCGACGCCCGCTACCACCACATCCGCCCCGTGCCGCGCATGCCCAACTTCGCGGCCTGGATCGAGGGCGTGGACCTGACCCGGCCGCTGTCCCCCGAGGTGCAGGCCGAACTGCGCCAGGCCCTGTACGACTTCGAGGTCATCTTCTTCCGGCCCCAGGCCATCACGGCCGAGCAGCATGTGGCGCTGGCCCGGGTGTTCGGCCCGCTGTCCAAGGGCTCGTACTTCGAGCGCAAGAGCGGCATGCCCGACGTGGAAATGATCGTCTCCGACAAGGACCGCCCGCCGGCCATCGACAACTGGCACACCGACATCAGCTGGAAGCTGCAGCCGCCGCTGGGCACCGTGATCCAGATCGTGACCACGCCGCCGGCCGGCGGCAACACCTGCTGGACCAGCACCAGCAAGGCCTACGACTGGCTGTCGCCGGGCATGCAGCAGTACCTGGAAGGCCTGCAGGCGGTGCATACCTGGGAGGAATCGGGCTTCCGGGAATACCTGGGCAGGAAGGGCGAGGAGGCGCTGTTCGAGGCGCTGCGCCAGTTCAAGCCGGTGACCCATCCCGTGGTGCGCGTCAACCCCGACTCGGGGCGCAAATGCATCTTCGTCAACGCCGACTTCACACGCCACATCACGGGCGTGGACCGCCATGAGGCACGCGGCGTGCTGGCCTTCCTGCTGGACTGGCTGAAGAAACCGGAGTTCATGGTGCATCATCAATGGGACGCGGGCGGCATCGCCATCTGGGACAACCGCAGCACACAGCACTATGCTGTGGCCGACTACTGGCCCCACTACCGCGTGAACCAGCGCGTCACCTTCGACTCCCCTTCCATCCCATGACAACGAGACACGGAGACAGCTTCATGAGCACCCAAGAGCACCTGCAGTTCTACATCGACGGCCAATGGGTTCCCCCGGCCGTGCCGCGCACGCTGGAGGTGATCAACCCCTCCACCGAACAGGCCGTGGCGCGCATCAGCATGGGCTCGGCCGCCGATGTCGACGCCGCCGTGGCGGCCGCGCGCCGGGCCTTCGACGGCTTCTCGCAGACCACGCGCGACCAGCGGCTGGCCCTGCTGGAGAAGGTGCTGGCGGTCTACATGCGCCGCATCGACGAGATCGCGCAGACCATCTCGCTGGAGATGGGCGCGCCGCTGTGGCTGTCGCGCGCGGCCCAGGCCACGGTGGGCGCGGGGCACCTGAAGCAGACGATCCAGGTCCTCAGGGACTTCGAGTTCGAGAGCCTGCGCGGCACCACCGGCATCGTCCATGAAGCCGTGGGCGTGGTGGGCATGATCACGCCCTGGAACTGGCCCATCAACCAGATCATGTGCAAGGTGGCCCCCGCCCTGGCGGCGGGCTGCACCATGGTGCTCAAGCCCTCGGAGATCGCGCCGCTGAATGCCATCCTGGTGGCCGAGGTGCTGCATGAGGCGGGCGTGCCGGCCGGCGTGTTCAACCTGGTCAACGGCGACGGCCCCTCGGTGGGCGAGGCCATGTCCGTGCACCCGGGCATCGACATGATGACCTTCACGGGCTCCACACGCGCGGGCATCGCCGTGGCCAAGGCCGCGGCCGACACCGTCAAGCGCGTGACGCAGGAGCTGGGCGGCAAGTCGGCCAACATCGTGCTGGACGATGCCGACATCGAGAAGGCCGTGGTCCAGGGCGTGAACGCCTGCTTCACCAATTCGGGCCAGAGCTGCAACGCGCCCACGCGCATGTTCGTGCCGCGCGCACTGCATGCGCGTGCCGTGGCCGCGGCCAAGGCCGCTGCCGAAGGCGTGAAGGTGGACGATGCGATGGCCGACACCGGCGCCATGCACATGGGCCCCGTGGTCAGCGAGGCGCAGTTCCGCAAGATCCAGGGCCTGATCGAGGCAGGCATCGCCGAAGGCGCCACTCTGGTGGCCGGTGGACCGGGCCGCCCCGAGGGCCTTGCGCGCGGCTACTTCGTGCGGCCCACGGTGTTCGCCGACGTGCGCAACGACATGACCATTGCGCGCGAGGAAATCTTCGGCCCCGTGCTGGTCATCCTGCCCTACGACACGGAGGAGGAGGCCATCGCCCAGGCCAACGACACGCCCTACGGCCTGTCCGGCTACGTGCAGTCCGGCAGCCTGGAGCGCGCGCGCCGCGTGGCCTCGCGCCTGCGCACGGGCATGGTCCACCTCAATGGTGCGGGGCCGGACTTCGGCGCGCCGTTTGGCGGCTACAAGCAGTCGGGCACGGGCCGGGAATGGGGCGAGCACGGCTTCAAGGAGTACCTGGAAGTCAAGGCGGTGATGGGCTACCAGCCCAGGCAAAAAGCCGCCGCCTGAGGGCAGCGGCGCCTACCCGCGCCGGGCGGCCTGGTACAGGCCTTCGACTCGCGGGATGTTGCGCTCCAGCTCGCGGATGCGGTCCGGGCCGGCGGGGTGGGTGGACAGGAAGGCCAGGCCGCCCCGGTCGCCCGTGGCCTGGCCCATCTTGCGCCACAGCGACACCGAGGCCTGGGGGTTGTAGCCCGCACGCGCGGCCAGTTCCAGGCCCACGAGGTCGGCCTCGCTCTCGTCGCCCCGGCTGAACTTGAGCGACAGCAGCTGGCCGCCCAGGCGGGCCGCCGCATTGCCCAGGTCGCCCAGGCCCAGCAATTGGGCGCCCAGCGAGATGCCGATGCTGGTGGCCTGGTTCTTGGCCAGCTGCTCGCGCGAGTGCTCGCGCAGCGCATGGGCCATCTCGTGGCCCATGATCATGGCGATCTCGTCGTCGGTCAGCTGCAGCTGGTCGATGATGCCCGTGTAGAAGGCGATCTTGCCACCCGGCATGCAAAAGGCATTGATCTCCTTGCTGCCGATCAGGTTGACCTCCCAGCGCCAGGAATTCGCACGGGGATTCCATTGCGCGGTGTACGGGATCAGCCTCCTGGCAATGGCGCGCAGGCGCTGCAGCTGCGGGTTGCCCTCGCCAGCCAGCGCGCCCTGGGCACGGGCCTTGGCCAGCAGTTGCTGGTACTGGTCGGTGGCCGCGCCCTCCAGCGTCTCGGCAGGCACCAGCTTGCGCAGGCTGGAGGACCCACCCACGTCGACCTGTGCGGCCACCGGCGCCGTCGCCAGCCCCAGCGCCGCCGCGCTGCCCGCCAGCAGGAAGCCGCGACGCGCGCGCCAGGGGGCGCAGGCACAGCCCCAGCCGGTGGCGGCGCAGGGCTCGGAAGGAAGATGGGATGTCTGCATGCCGCCAGTCTAGCGGCCGGACGGCATCGGCCAATGCAGAGAACTGCGCATCTTGAAAGCGGCGCAGGCCTACAAAGAGTTACGCCATCTGCGCGGCGGCCACGGCGCGCTGCGCACGCATCTCTGCGCCTATCACCACCATCAGCCCGGCCAGCACCGCCAGCAGCCCCACCCAGGATTGCAGCGGCTGGTGCTCGCCCACGATCCAGACGGCCAGCACGAAGGCCGCCACGGGTTCGATCAGGCTCAGCGTCACGCCCGTGGGGCCCGAGATGCTGCGCAAGCCGATGGAAAACAGCATGTGCGCCAGGCCCGAGACCACCACGCCCAGGTAGACCACGACCAGCACGGCTGCCAGGCTCCACTGGGGCAGGCCGCTTTGCGCCAGCGCGATCGGCACGGCCATGCAGGCCGCGCCCGTGAAGACATAGAAGTTCACCACCCGGGGCGGCATGTGCGTGACCAGGCGCTTGTTGATCAATGCATAGCCCGCATAGGACAGCCCCGCCAGCAGGCACAGGACCAGGCCGCTCCAGGACAGCGTGCCGCCGCCCCTGGCCATCACCATGGCCGCGCCGCCGGCCACGCTGACCAGGGTCCCGCCCCACCACAGGAGGGACAACGGCGCGCGCAGCACCAGGGCCTGCATCAGTCCGGCCCAGATGGGGCCGCTGCCGATGGCCACGGCCGTGCCCACGGCCACGCCGGTGCGCGTGACGCCCTCGTAGAAGAAGATGCTGTAGCCGCCGATGCCCAGGGAGGCCAGCAGGAACCACGACCGGCGCAGGCCCCGATGGACAGGGTTGGGCAACAAGGCCTGGCGCGGCCCGGCCTGGCGCGGCCCGCCTTGGCGGACACAGCGCAGATGGGAGGCCGCCAGCAGCGCGCCCAGGAACAGGCTGGAGACCGCCAGTTGCGCGGCCCCCACCCAGAAGGGTGACAGCCCGCCCGCGCCCAGGCTTTGCGCCGTGCCCGTCGTGCCCCAGAGCACGGCCGCCACGGAAACGAAGGCAATGCCGATGGCCGAAGAAGAAGCTGAAGAATTGCGAACCATGGTGCCCATGTTGCGCCTGGCGCGGTGGGGCATTTGTCGAGAAACACTTGTAGTCCGGAGACCGCGACCAGGCGCTAGCCGCGCAGTTGCCGCGCCGTCACGCCCCGGTCGCGCCGCAGCGCATAGGCCAGGGCGCTGGCGGAGGCATAGCCGCAGCGCAGGGCCGTGGCCTCCAGCGGCAGTCCGCGCGCCAGCCAGCGCCCTGCGGCATCCAGGCGCAGGCCGCGCAGCCAGGCCTGGGGCGGCTGTCCCGCCAGTTCCACGAAGCGGGCATGAAAGCGCTGCGCGCTCATGTGGCACAGCGCGGCCAGGCGGGCCGTGGGCCAGTCCTCGTGCAGCGCGCCCTGCACGCGCGTGGCCAGCTGCTGCAGGTCCAGTCCCCGCCGCGCCAGCAGGCCCGGGGCCTGAAGCACCTGGGCCAGCTGCGCGGACGCCGGACCTTCCGAGGCCTGGCCGCGCAGGGCCGGCGGCACGGAAAAGCGCCGTATCCGGTCCAGGCCCGGGCCCGATGGCGCATCGATGACGAACACGCGCGAATCCGGCGCGGCCAGGTAGCCATGGTCGGTGCCCGCCGGGATCAGCATGCCGCTGACCGCATCGACGAAGGCGCTGCGCCCGCCGACTTCCAGCTCCATGCGCCCCTGCAGGGCATAGAGGATTTGCGCATGGCCATGGGCATGGGCCTGGTGCTCGCCGCTGTAGCTGCGCACCGACCCGAGGGGCGCGAGAGCGGCATCGGCGTGGAGGGAAGGAAGGGTGTAGGCCATGGCAGTGTCCTGTGTTCGCGATGGTAGCGCGCGACCGATGGCGCCATCGCAGGCGCAGATAATGGCCGCAGCCTGCCGCCACCGAACATGACCGAGCCGTCCACCCCCACTGCCCCTTCTGCCGCCCCCCCACCCCCCACCCCGGCACCCCGCCGCAGCTGGGCCGACACCTGGCGTGTCTACGCCGAGCCGGCCAGCCTGCGCATGCTGGCCCTGGGTTTTTCCGCCGGCCTGCCCCTGCTGCTGGTGCTGGGCACGCTGTCGTTCTGGCTGCGCGAGGCGGGCATCGACCGCACGACCATCGGCTACCTGAGCTGGGTGGGGCTGGCCTATGCCTTCAAATGGGTCTGGTCGCCGCTGGTGGACCGCATGCCGCTGCCCCTGCTCACGCGCTGGCTGGGCAGACGTCGCAGCTGGCTGGTCTTCGCGCAGATGCTGGTGGTCGCCGGCCTGTGCGGCATGGCCTTCAACGATCCGCGCGCCTCCCTCACGCCGCTGGTGTGGTGCGCGCTGGCCGTGGCCTTCGGCTCGGCCACGCAGGACATCGCGCTGGATGCCTTCCGCATCGAATCGGCCGATGCCGACCGCCAGGCGGCGCTGGCCGCTACCTACCAGACGGGTTACCGCCTGGCCATGATCTGGGCCGGCGCGGGCGTGCTGTGGCTGGCGGCACGCGCCGAAGTCGCAGGCACGGCGGGCTACCAGAGCGGCGCCTGGCGCTTCGCCTACCTGGTCATGGCGGCCTCCATGGGCGTGGGCCTGCTGACCGTGCTGCTCTCGCCCGAGCCCGCGCCACGCCCCCAGGCCCCGGCGCGCAACGCCGTCGAATGGTTGCGGGGCGCCCTGATCGAGCCCTTCGCCGACTTCCTGGCGCGCTACCGCTGGCAGGCGCTGCTGGTACTGGGCCTGATCGCCATCTACCGCATCAGCGACGTGGTCATGGGCATCATGGCCAACCCTTTCTATGTGGACATGGGCTTCACCAAGGACGAGGTGGCCGCCGTGACCAAGATCTACGGCGTGCTGATGACGCTGGCCGGCGCCTTTCTGGGCGGCGCGCTGGCCATGCGCTGGGGCGTGATGCGCGTGCTGATGCTGGGCGCCGTGCTCTCGGCGGCGACCAACCTGCTGTTCGCCTGGCTGGCCACGCGCGGCCACGACGTGACGGCCCTGGTCTTCGTGGTCAGCGCCGACAACCTGGCCGGCGGCATCGCATCGGCTGCCTTCATCGCCTACCTGTCGGGGCTGACCAATGTCCAGTACTCGGCGACCCAGTACGCACTGTTCAGTTCCATGATGCTGCTGGCGCCCAAGTGGCTGGCGGGGTTTTCCGGCGCCTTCGTCGATGCGCACGGCTATCAGAACTTCTTCCACGCCACGGCCCTGCTCGGCCTGCCCGTGCTGCTGCTGATCGCCCTGGCCTCGCGCGTGCAGGCCGTGGGCCGCCGGGGCTGACGACTGTTTACCGAACTTTACGCAAGCGACAAGCGCGGCTGACCGCGCGCTGCGAGCATGGTCGTCGCAACACGACGCCAGGCCCCCGCATGACTACACTGCCCCCCATGAGCACCCATCACCTGCTGATGATCGAAGACGACACCCGCCTCGCGCAGATGGTGGGCGACTACCTGGGCAACAACGGCCTGCAGGTCACGCACATGGGCGATGCCCGCAGCGGCCTGGAGCGACTGCAGCCCGATGCCGACCTGCCCGACCTGGTGATCCTGGACCTGATGCTGCCCGACATGGACGGCCTGGAGGTCTGCCGGCGCATCCGCGCCCTGCCAGGCTCGGCGGCCCAGGTGCCGGTGCTGATGCTCACGGCCAAGGGCGATCCCATGGACCGCATCATCGGCCTGGAGATCGGCGCCGACGACTACCTGCCCAAGCCCTTCGAGCCGCGCGAGCTGCTGGCGCGCATCCGCGCCATCCTGCGCAGGCGTGGCGGCACCGAGGGCACGGCCGCCACCCACTCGGCGACGGCCCTGCGCTTCGGCAGCCTGGAGATCGACCGCGATGCGCGCAGCGTCACCGTGGCCGGCCAGCCCTGCGAACTGACCTCCTACCAGTTCGACCTGCTGGTCACGCTGGCCGAACGCGCGGGCCGCGTGCTCACGCGCGACCAGATCATGGAGGCCGTGCGCGGCCGCGAGCTGGAGGCCTTCGACCGCTCCATCGACGTGCACATGGGCCGCATCCGCGCCGCCATCGAGGCCGACCCCAAGACACCCAAGCGCATCCTCACGGTGCGCGGCGTAGGCTACGTGTTCGCCAAGCAGCAGGATTGACGGTCGCATGAACCTGCTGCGCATCTTTTCCCAGCGCCTGTACCTGCGCATCTGGCTGGCCGTGGTCGGCGGCGTGGCCGTGCTCACGCTGACGGTGGCATGGGCCTGGCAGATCGCGGCCGAACAGAATGCGCAGAACGTGCAAAGCGCCGGCTCGCCCCCCTCGCGCGACATTGCCATGCGCGATGCCGACGGCAAGGTGATCGCCCAGGGCCGGGCCCGCCGCCTTCCCGGATCACCCGAAGAGGGTCTGCGCTTCGAGATCCAGGGCACGGACGGGCAAAGCTACCTGCTGCACATGGCGCCACGCCCGCCACGCGGCGACCGCCCGCCGCACGACGGGATCGTGGCCTTCTGGCTGCGCCCGCCCTTCGGCTTTCTGTGGCTGCTGGGCCTGGTGGGCGTGGCCGTGGCGGTGGGCGTGTTTCCCATCATCCGGCGCCTGCTCAAGCGGCTGGAGAACCTGCAGCGTGGCGTCAAGCGCTTCGGCGAGGGCGACCTGTCGGTGCGCGTGCCCGAGCACGGCAGCGACGAGGTCGCCGACCTGGCCCACCAGTTCAACGCCGCCGCCGCACGCATCGAAGCGCTGGTGACCTCGCACAAGTCGCTGCTGGCCAATGCCTCGCACGAACTGCGTTCACCGCTGACGCGCATCCGCATGGGGTTGGAGTTCATGGGCGCTGATCCGGCCAGCGCGCGCGCGCGCGCCGAGATCCAGCGCAACATCGGCGAGCTGGACCAGCTGGTGGACGAAATCCTGCTGGCCAGCCGGCTGGAAACCTATGAAGGCGACGTGGGCACGGTCGAGCCCGTGGACCTGATCGGCCTGGCCGCCGAGGAATGCGCGCGCGTGGATGCCGACCTGGACCTGCAATCGACCGAGGCACTGGAGGTGCCCGGCATCGCCAAGCTGCTGCGCCGCGCCGTGCGCAACCTGCTGGAGAATGCCCGCCGCTACAGCCAGGGCGAGGTCACGCTGGAGCTGGCACGCCAGGGCGCCATGGCCGAGATCCGCGTCTGCGACCACGGCCCCGGCGTGGCGCCCGCGCACCGCGAACGCATCTTCGAGAAGTTCTTCCGCCTGCCCGGCGCCAGCGAGCGCTCGGGCGGCGTGGGCCTGGGCCTGGCCCTGGTGCGCTCCATCGCCCAGCGCCACGGCGGCAGCGTGCACTGCGAGGGCCGCGCCGACGGCCAGCCGGGCGCCTGCTTCGTGCTGCGGCTGCCGCTGGCCTGAGGCCCGGTTCGTCAGGCCCGCAGATAGCGGTCGGCGATGCTGTCGGGCACGTACAGGCCGCGCTCCAGGTAATGGTCCAGCTTCTTGCGGTCGGGCGCGCGCAGCTTGATCAGGGGCACGGGCGCCTGCTCGGCGCGCGAGAACATCAGGCGGACCTTGAGCGGGGTGCGGCCCCAGCCGCCCTGCACATGCAGGAAGAAGGGCCCGTCCTCGGCCTTGGCAAGGCACAGGCGGTAGGAGCCACCTGCTCGCAGCACCCGCTGCATGGCCAGGTGCATGCTCAGATAGGCCGGCATGTCGATGCCCTGGCGCAGTTGTTCGTACTGCCCGGCCTGCTGGAGAACGGCCATGTATTCCTCCCCCGTGCGGGGCAGGACCTGTTCGACATATTCGCGATGCAGCGCAGCGATGAAGGCGCTGCCGGGCGGTGCTGCCATCAGCCAGTTCTCGACCACCGGGACCTGCGGATCGCGGGTATAGCGCTCCAGGTAGTAGGCCACCAAGTCCGCGCCGGTGCGCTGCTGCTGCGCCAGCAGCCAGTCCAGCGGCTCGGTGAGGATGGTGCTGGCATCCAGCCAGATGCCGCCGTGGCGGTGCAGCAGCTCCAGCCGCAGCCAGTCCGATCGCTTGGCCACCGGCAATTGCTGCAGGTTGCCGGGCAGTTGCGTCACGTATTGGGGCAATTGCGCATCGTTGAGGATGCGCAGGCTGTAGCCGGGGTTCAGGCGGGCCCAGTTGTCGAAGCAGCGCTGTATCAGCAGCGGCACCGAGTCGCCATTCCAGTAGGCCCAGATGATGCGCGGGATGGGGGTGGACAGCGGCGCAGGCGTTGCAGGCCCGATGTCATGGCTGCGGAAATCGGGCGTGGGGCCTTGCTCCAGGCGGCGAGGGAAGATGGCGTAGAAGCGGCGCATGCCGGCCGCCAGCCACAGCTCGCCACGGGTTTTCAGTTTCAGGCCGCTCATGTAGGGGCTCCCGGTGTTCTCAGCTGCTGTGCGCGGCCCGCCCAGCTGCGCAGCTTCCATGCGCGCAGCCACCAGCCGCGCCGCAGATAGGCCTGACGCAAGGCCGGCAGGGACAGCGGAGAGATGCGGCCGAAGTCCGCCAGGAACTGCTGTGCCAGTGCCTGCCGCTGCGCTGGCGGCATGTCCCGCTGCCGGTCGAGAAAGCGCAGGGCGCCGATGAGGTTGCGCGCGGCCTGGTGCGCGAAGGCGAACTGCAGGCGCGCGTCATTGCGCAGCGCGTCGTCCCGAATGGCCTGCGCCAGCGGCCACAGGGCGGCGGACTGGTCCGCCGCCTTGGCAGGTGTCATGGACGCGAGGATGGAGTTGGCACGCTGCCGGTAGGCCACCCACGGCTGGGGGCAGTAATAGAAGCTGCCGCAGCGCAACGCCATCTGCGGCATGGTCATCATGTCCTCGAAGTAGCGGCCGGCCGGAAAGCGCAGGTCTGCGCCCCAGAGGCTGCGGCGCGAGATCTTGGACCAGGCATGCAGCTGGCCCGTGCGCAGCAGGCCGGCAAGCAGGGCGCCACGGTCCTGCGAGCACTGCAGCGTGGGCCCCTGGAAACTGTGCCGGTGCGATTCGCCACGCAGGCGGTGCTTGAGACGCGGTGCCTCGCGCCAGACGGAGAAGTCGCAGAGCACGGCATCGGGCGCATGTTGTTTCACGATGGCCGACAGCCCCGCAATCGCGCCAGGCAGCAGCTTGTCATCCGAATCCAGGAACCACAGGTAGTCGCCCGCGGCCGCCTCGATCATGGTGTTGCGCGCGGCGCTCAGGCCGGCGTTGCGCTCGTGCTGCATGAGCTGCAGGCGGCCGGGCCAGCGCTGGTCCAGCTGCTGCATCAGGGCCCAGGAGCCGTCGGTGGAGCAGTCGTCCAGCACCAGCACCTGCACGCCGGCATCGGCCTGTTCCATGACGGACTGCAGGCATTCCTCCAGGTAGGGCAGCACGTTGTAGACGGGCACCAGGATGCTGAGCCAGGTCACGAACGCTCCCCCCGCAGCAAGCGAGCGAACAGGTCTTCGTACTGGCCAGTCATGCGCTGCAGGCTGTAGTGCGACAGCGCCTCCTGCCGCGCAGTGGCAGCCATGCGCACGGCGGCCTCGTCATCCTGCAGCGCCTGCTGCAGGGCGTCGGCCAGCGATTCGGGGTCGGCGTGCGCGGCCAGCAGGCCGTTGTCGCCGGGCCGCACCACCTCCTGCACGCCCACCACGCGGCTGCCCACCACCACGCAGCCCGCCGCCATGCCTTCCAGCAGGGACAGGGGCATGCCCTCGTAGTGCGTGGCCAGCACGCAAACGCGGTGCGCGCGCAGCAGGCCGGGCACGTCATTGCACATGCCTATGAATTGCACCTGGTCCTGCAGGCCCAGTTCGGCGCTGAGCCGCTGCGCAGCCTGCCGGGCGCGTGCCTTGCCGCCGCCGGCCAGGGTCAGAGTGGGCTTCAGGCCGCGCTGGCGCAGCACGGCCAGGGCGCGCAGCAAGGTGGCATGGTCCTTTTGCCGTGCAAAGCGCGCCGCCATGACGATGTCCGGGCGGCGCTGCAGCAAGGGGGGTGGCTCCTGCAGATAGGGCTCGGGCTGGATGCCGTTGCTGATGGCCAAGAGCTTGGCGGCAGGAAATCCACGGTCCTGCAGGCTCTGGCGCACGCCTTCGGAGCAGCCGACGATGGCGGCCGTGCGCTCGGTCAGCCACAGGGCCTGCGCCAGCCGCCAGCGCGTGTAGCGCTCGCGCGAGTTGTGTTCCACATGCACCAGGCAGGGCACGCCAGCCCACAGCGCCGCAAAGCGGCCCCACAGGTGGTCGCTGAAACCATGGGCCACGACGATGTCCGGCCGAAAGTCCAGGCAGATGCGGCGCAACTGCCAGACGGTGGCGGCATGGGACCAGCCGGCCACCACATCGACATCGATGCCGCCGTCGCGCAGCTTTTGCACGCGTTCATCGGAGGTATTGCGCTTGCGCCGCAAGACCAGCCTGGCGTCGAAGCGGCCCGACGCGCGGTGCGCCGACACCAGGTCCACCGCCACCTGGGTGGCACCCGAGAAGCCGCCCGTCACGAAGTGCAGCACCCGGGGCCGGGCCGTGGTGGCGCGCTCCGTCACCGCACGGCTCCGCTGGCCCTCTCCAGGCCGTGCAGCGATGACCACAGGGCCACCACGAGGAAGACGAAGAAGACGATGCCGCTGTTGTGCACGAAAAATTGCTGTGACATGCCGAACGCCAGGTACATGGCTGGCATCAGGCTGCCCAGGATACGCAGCAGCAGGGCCTCGCGCCAGGGGGGGCTGTCCGCATCCCACAGCGCCATGCGCCGCCGCGAGGGCCAGAACAGCCCCAGCAGCGAGATGAACAGCGCCGCCTGCAGCAGCACGCCCGGCACGCCGAGCTTGACCCAGATGTCCAGGAAGTCGTTGTGGATGAAGTTGTACTCGCGGATGGACTGGCCATAGTCGCCCGCGTCCACGCGGCGGTGCATCTCGTCCACATAGCCCCGCATGCCCCAGCCCAGCAGGGGCTTCTCGCCGATCATCTGCACGGCCAGCCGGTACTGCTCCAGCCGGGTGCCCAGCGAGGTGTTGGAGTTGCCTGTCTGCAGGTAGGTGTGCACGTCCAGGTAGACCTCATCCACGCGCTCGCTGACACGCGGGATGAAGGCCGTCACGGTAGCCAGCGCAACCAGCAATGCCGCGCAGCCCAGCAGCAGACGCCCAAAGTACTGCGGCCGGTACATGCGCACCAGGACCATCAGCATGAAGAACATCGGCAACAGCGCCAGCCATCCACCGCGCGAGCCCGACAGCAGCGAAGCCAGCGCCCCCAGCGCGGCCGCCACCAGCACCAGCAGGCGCCAGAGCAGGGAGCGCCGGTGCCAGAAGGACATGGCATAGATGCAGGAGAAGCAGCCCAGCAGCAAGGCCATGTTGCCCCACTGGATGGCATTGGTGTAGCCGGTGGCCCGCTCCATGTCCAGCACGCAGACCTGCCACAGCGCCATGAAGCCCGCGCCTGCGCTGCCCAGCGGTATGCCCCACAGGAAGATCCGCGCCGTGGGCGGATAGCACATGGCGAACAGCAGGCTGACCGCGCCCAGGATGAATTTCACGGGCCGGTCGAACTGCCCGGTGCCCCCGTCCAGCACGGACAGGAAGTACCACATCACCGCCATGCCCAGGAACAGCGCCACCAGCAGCCAGGTGCCGCAGGACTGCCGGTATCTGACCCAGCGGGGCAGAAAACACAGGGCGCCCAGGACCATGAGGCCGGCGCCATAGGAATAGCCCGAGCGCAGCCACAAGGCCAGCCCGGGCACCAGAACAGCGGCCACGGTGGTGAGGTACCCTGGCAGCTTCGACGTGTCAAATCTCATCAAGACCGCGACTTTCTGCCCCAAAATGCGGGCATTCCGCTTTCCATCCGCTCATGAAAAAAATTCCTGCGGTCTTATTCAGGCTGCTCCATCGCTGGGCGGCCCCTTCCAGAATCGGCGCAGATTACACCATGCCTGCGCCTGTGCAACTGCCCCTGTCGCCTGCGGCGAGCGATGGGCAGGCCGCGGCGATCCCCAGGACGATCTGGACCTACTGGAACCAGTCCGCCCTGGACCCCTTCGTGCAGCAATGCGTGGACAGCTGGCAGCGGCAATGCCCGGACCATCGCATCGTCGTCGTGGGACCCCACAACCTGGACCAGCATGTGCCGCCGGGCGACCTGCCCGCGCAGTTCGGCCAGCTCCATCCCACCAAGCAGTCGGACTGGCTGCGCCTTTATCTGGTGGCGCGCCACGGCGGCTACTGGTTCGACGCCACCACGCTGCTGACCCGCCCGCTGGACTGGATGCAGGGCACGCAATCCAGCGAACTGGCCGGTTTCTACCTCCAGGGCTTCACCACCGACGAGCGCCACCCCGTCATCGAAAGCTGGGCATTTTGCGCTCCCGCCGGCTCGCGCTTTGTATCGGAATGGCAAAAGGAGTTTCACCAGGCCCTGATCACCGAGGGCCCCGGCCCCTACCTGCAGCGGCTGAAGTCGCGGCCTGGCGGCGCCGAGAGCCTGCAAGGCATTCCGGATCCCGATTACCTTCTGATCCATGTCGCCGCCCAGCAGGTGATGCGCCGTACGCCCGATGCACGCCTTCGCCTGTTCAAGGCCGAGGACACGGCCTTCTTCTACCAGGCCGCGTTGCGCTGGAAATGGTATTTGCTCTATCCCCAGCTGTGCCTGGCACCGGCACCCGCCGCTGCGGCGCCCATCGTCAAGCTGCGCGGCGGTGAACGGCGGCATTTCACGGAGATGCTGGCCCTGCATGGAGGTGCCGCGCCGGGCAGCATCTGGAGCCGCGCGCTTTCGCCGCGCTGAGACGCACGAAGCGGGCCGGGGCCCGCTTTTTTCAATGCCCGCCCGCGAAGACCTCGCCGGCCTTCAGGCGGTACAGCGTGCCGCAGTAGGGGCACCTGGCCTCGCCGGTGTGCGCCACGTCCAGATAGACCTTGGGATGGCTGTTCCACAGCTTCATGTCGGCCTTGGGACTGGGGCAGAACACGCCGCCCTGGGCATTGAGGTCCTTGGCGGCCAGTTCGACGGTGGCGTTCTTTGTCATGCTTGCGTATCTCTTTCGTGGGTCTCTAAAGGGGTTCAGACCCGGGTCAGCCAGTGGGCATACTTGGGGTTGCGGCCGTTGACGATGTCAAAGAAGGCCTGCTGGATCTTTTCGGTGAGGGGACCGCGGCTGCCAGCGCCGATCTCGATGCGGTCCACCTCGCGGATGGGCGTGACTTCGGCGGCCGTGCCGGTGAAGAAGACTTCATCGGCGATGTACAGCTCGTCGCGGGTGATGCGCTTTTGCACCACCTCCAGGCCCAGGTCCTTGCAGATGTGCATCACGGTGTTGCGCGTGATGCCGTTGAGCGCGCCGGCCGACAAATCGGGCGTGTAGACCACGCCGTCCTTGATGACGAAGATGTTCTCGCCCGAGCCTTCGGAGACGAAGCCGGAGGCATCCAGCAGGATGGCCTCGTCGTAGCCATCGTCCAGGGCCTCGGTGTTGGCCAGGATGGAGTTGGTGTAGTTGCTCACCGCCTTGGCCTGGCTCATGGTGATGTTCACGTGGTGGCGTGTGAAGCTGGAGACCTTCACGCGGATGCCGCGCTGCATGCCCTCCTCGCCCAGGTAGGCGCCCCAGGCCCAGGCCGCGACCATCAGGTGGATGGTGTTGCCCTTGGGCGAGACGCCCAGCTTGCGGTCACCGATCCAGGTCAGCGGGCGCAGATAGCAGGACTCCAGCCGGTTGGCGCGCACCACCTCGACCTGGGCCTGGTTCACCGCGTCCTGCGTGAACGGGATCTGCATGCGCAGGATCTTGGCGCTGTTGAACAGGCGTCTGGTGTGGTCTTCCAGGCGGAAGATGGCCGGACCCTGCTCTGTCTTGTAGGCCCGCACGCCCTCGAATGCGCCGCAGCCGTAGTGCAGCGTATGGGTCAGCACGTGGATCTTGGCATCGCGCCAGTCCACCAGCTGGCCATCCATCCAGATCTTGCCGTCACGGTCGGCCATCGAAGGAACAACGGGGCTCATAGGAACATCCTTGGGGGTATTGAACAGAACGCCAACCCGCTATTTTAGGGCGCGGGGGCGACCGGCGTCTCTTCGTCCTGCTGTGGCGTGGGGCGTACCAGCGCCCACTTCATGAGGCGGCCATGCAAGAATTCGCAGGTCACGTGCGACTGCGTGCCATCGGTCCAGCGATAGATCTCGGGCTGGGCGCCGTCCTCGGACAGGCGCTCGCCCAGCGAGCGCGTCATGGCCACCACATGCATCAGCGACACCTTGGGCTTGAGCTTGACGTTGAGCATCACGGCGCTGCCCACATAGCCCATGGGCCGGTCCGAGGCCTTCCTCATGATGGACATCAGCCGCGTGAAGTGCAACAGCAGCCACATCATGATGCCGCCGCCCACGGCCACCACGCCCATCCATCCATAGGACTGGTGCGCAGCCACCAGCAGTACGAGCAGGCCCAGGGGAATCAGGATATTGCGCAAATTCATGGCGCCGATTGTCTTATGGAGGCATGGCGGAGCCGCTGCGGACAGTGCGTATGCCCCCGCAATGCGCTCGGCAAGCGCGTCAGCCCATCCCTCTGACGATGTTCATGGCCTCGTCGACGCGCTCGACCGCGTGGACGGTCAGTCCGGCGATGGCCTTCTTCGGCGCGTTGGCCTTGGGCACCACGGCCATGGTGAAGCCCAGCTTGGCGGCCTCCTTCAGGCGCTCCTGGCCGCGCGGCGCGGGGCGCACCTCGCCGGCCAGACCCACTTCGCCAAAGGCCAGAAAGCCTTTTGGCAGGGCCCGGCCGCGCAGGCTGGAGGTGATGGACAGCATGACGGCCAGGTCGGCCGCCGGCTCGCTGATGCGCACGCCGCCCACGGCGTTGACGAACACGTCCTGGTCCGCGCAGGCCACGCCCGCATGGCGGCTGAGCACGGCCAGCAGCATGGCCAGGCGGTCGCGGTCCAGGCCCACGGACAGGCGCCGGGGCGCGGGACCGCCCTGATCGACCAGGGCCTGTATCTCCACCAGCATGGGACGCGTGCCTTCCAGCGTGACCAGCACGCAGGAGCCCGGCACGGGCTCGCTGTGCTGGGACAGGAAGATGGCGCTGGGGTTGGTCACGCCCTTGAGGCCCTTCTCGGTCATGGCGAAGACGCCGATCTCGTTGACGGCACCAAAGCGGTTCTTGATGGCGCGCACCAGGCGGAAGTTGCTGTGCGTGTCGCCCTCGAAGTAGAGCACGGTGTCCACCATGTGCTCCAGCACGCGCGGGCCGGCCAGCGCGCCTTCCTTGGTCACGTGGCCGACCAGGATCACGGTGATGCCCGTGGTCTTGGCCGCGCGCGTGAGGTGCGCCGCGCATTCGCGCACCTGGGCCACGGAGCCCGGGGCCGAGGACAGCTGATCCGAATAGACGGTCTGGATGGAGTCGATGACGACCACGGCCGGCTGCGTGGCCTCCATGGTGGCGAGGATCTTCTCCAGCTGGATCTCGGCCAGCACGTTGACCTGGCTGGCCTCCAGGCCCAGCCGACGCGAGCGCAGCGCGACCTGGGCACCGCTTTCCTCACCGGTCACATACAGCGTGGGCAGGCCGATGCGGTGCAGGGCATCCATGGCCTGCAGCAGCAGCGTGGATTTCCCGATGCCCGGGTCGCCGCCGATCAGCACCACGCCGCCTTCGACCACACCGCCGCCCAGCACGCGGTCCAGCTCCTCGATGCCGCTGGGCGTGCGCGCCACGTCCTGCGCCTCGATGGCCGATAGCGGCGTCACGGGCTGCGCGTTGGCCAGGCCCGCATAGCCTTGCGGCTGGCTGAGCCGGTTCTTGCCGCCGCCCACAGGCTCGGCCACCGTCTCGACCAGCGAGTTCCAGGCGCCGCAGGACGGGCATTTGCCCAGCCAGCGCGGGCTGGTGCCGCCGCAGGCATTGCAGGTGAACGTGGTTTTGTCTTTGGCCATGGGCCTGACACTATACCGACGGCCTGCTCGTGTTCGGGTGTACCTGCCAGACTCTTGAAAGTCCGGCTCAACGCTCAAGCAGCTTCAATCGTCGCTGGATCTGACGATGCATTTCCTCCGCCGAAATTCTCGCAGCAATACCGGCCACGATTTCCCACAACATTTTGGCAGGGGCACTCAGTTCATCGTTGCAACGCCGGACCAGGCATATTTTCCTGAATAGAACCGGACTCACCAAAGGTATACAGGCATACGGATGCCTACCCAACCCCAAAAAGGGAATAATAGCCACTTCCGTTCCCATCTTGATGCACTCGATCAACATGCCTACGGAATCATATTCATCTTCCCATGCAAGGGAAATTCCGTGCGGCCGCAATGCATCATCGATATATTTTCTACCGATACTCTCTGAACTGAATCCCACCAGGCGATGCTCAGACAGCTCGCTCCACTGAATGGAATCCCTTTGCGCCAGTGGGTGACTCAAGGCACAAATCAGATAGTATGGATCATTTGAAATAATCTCGCACATGAGGTCACTCGGATCCTCACGGATATTCGTGACCCCAAACTCGACAGCGCGATTGAAAACCAGGGAGCGAACCGCTTCACTGCCCGCCTCCCGGACCATGACACGTACACCAGGATGGTGCTGACGGAATACACCAAGACTCTCTGGCAAGACTGCCATTGCAATCGTTGGAATGCAAGCCATGGAAATTCTGATGCTCTCATATTCCGTGTAGCTCTCAATCTCGTTGAGCTTTTTCTTCAGCAGTTCAGAAACCGGCTCGATGTTGGATGCGCAGAATTCACCAAAACGCGTCAATCCTGTCATGTGCGTTGTACGCTCAATAAGCCTCCCCCCCAGAATTTTCTCGAGACGAGCAATCCGACGACTGAGCGCCGAAGTCGTCAAGGACAGATGAGAGGCCAGACTGGTGAAGCTACGATATTTTCTCAGGCAGGAAATAATCTCGATATCGACAAGATCGATGTCATTCGGTGGAATCATTTGCACCCTCGCTTCAAGTCTACGAAAGAAACAACAAAGCAAAGCACACAACGCATGGACTCGCTCTCTGCCTGGCGCCGCCGGGCCCACGGCGCTGCAACGCGCCGTTCACAACAGATTGAAATTGTTGCCCACAAAGCAACAAAAATCAAATCATCACCATCTCTTTGCAACAACTGGAAATATCCTCTACCCGCAAATAATCAATCTACTAAAGTTCCCCTCAGCACTAGCAAAGGAGGCAAACATGACATTCGGAATTGGCAGCAGATTTCTCAGAAATGGCTTCAGTACCGGTTCGATGCGAGATATATTTTCCGACAGCTCCATCGTCAAAGACTGGGCAACGGTCGAGGCCGCATTAGCAGCCTCTCAGGCTAGCGCAGGAGTGATTCCCATGCAATCCAGTGAAGCCATCATTACCGTTTGCAACAGAGCCGACTTTGACCTGGACAGTATCGAACAGGAAGTCCGTGAAACAGGTCACCTTCTAGTACCTGTTGTCAGAGAGATTGCCCGTCAGGCGGGTGAGGCCGGCGCCTGGGTTCATTGGGGGGCCACCACCCAGGACATTGTCGATACGGCAGCCGTTCTTCAGATCAAGCGTGCCTTGCAAGAGATCGATGAAGGGCTTCAGAAATCAATAGATAACCTGAAGTCCAGGATCGATGTCTGGAATGAATTTACGATGGCTGGACGCACCCACGGTCAACATGCCCTCCCTGTCACATTAGGCCACAAAGTAGCCATTTGGACAGATGAATTGCAACGCGTTTCATTGGCGCTAAAACATCAGAAGCACAATCTGTGTGGCTCCCTGTTTGGAGCCGCCGGAACATCCGTAGCCTATGGACCCAACGTGGATCAAGTACGTCGGGAATTTTGCCAGCGGCTTGATCTGAATTATTGCGACGTGCCATGGCATACGTCGAGAGATCGGATCAGATCGATCTTGGCAAGCCTGGACAACATGTCTTGTGCCGCCGAACGTATCGCTTCCGAAATAATTCGGCATCAATCCACCGAAGTTGCGGAACTATTTGAACCACTTTCTGGCGGGCATGTCGGATCATCCACAATGCCACAAAAGAAAAATCCCATCGCATCGGAAACCGTCGTTGCGGCATGTCGTCTCATGCGGTCTCAGACTCAAGTCGTCATCAACAACTCAGTGCATGCATTCGAGCGAGATGCCACCGCATGGAGCGTGGAATGGATTGCAATCCCCAACTCATTCGTTCTTGCTGCGGGCATTGTAGCTGGCCTAATGCACATTACAGGAGAGTTGAAAGCTGATCGCAATCGAATGGCATTGAATCTCAACCTCTCCCATGGCCAGATCATGGCTGAATCAGTCATGATGAAGTTAGGAGAGAAAATCGGGCATGAACATGCACATCACCTGGTCACCACCGTCATAAAGCAACAGGATCCAGGCAATCCTTCGTTTCTGGAAGCCTTGATTTCCAACAAAGAAATCAGCATGCACCTCGACCGCAGCGCCCTGATCGCCGCCCTGGACATCAACAGCTATCTTGGAATGTGCAAAAGAACCGTGAAAAGCGTTATCTCATCCACCATCACTTCATGAAAAGCACCCGCCATCTTTTCTGAACTCCTGCACAGCGGAGAAGACCATGCACCATTCACTGATTATTTTATTCACGAGCTTGCTCACTTCCATTTCCATCTACGCCGAGAACTACCCCAGCAAGCCGGTAACCATCGTCGTACCTTTCTCTGCTGGCGGGGCAACCGACAAGGTGGCTCGCTCGCTTGCAATTGGGCTTTCGAAGAAGTGGAAGCAATCCGTCATTGTCGAAAATGTTGCGGGAGCCTCCGGCAGCCTGGGAACGGCCAGAGTCGCCAAGGCCGCTCCTGACGGATATCAACTGCTGCTTGCCAGCACCAGCAGCCACACTGTATTCCCAAGCACAGGGGTACGGCTCCCCTGGGATCCGGTCAAAAGCTTTGTCGCCATCGCCGCTGTGGCGCACCCCATCAACGTCATCCAGATCAATGCCAGTCTGGCCGCAAAGGATCTGAAAGAGTTCATCAATCTTTCCAGGGAAAACCCCAAAAAATACAGCTATGGATCATCAGGACTAGGTACCACCCTGCAAATTGGCGGCAAACAGTTCGAAAAAGAATTCAATATCGAACTGCTGCATGTCCCATACAAAGGAGCAGCCCCAGCCTTGTCCGATTTGGTGGGGGGCCAGATCAATGTGATGTTTGGCCCTTTGGCCGATTCCATCGGCTTCATAAAAAATGGAAAAATCCGTGCACTGGCAGTTATTTCATCGAAGAAAAGAGCCAGAATGGCGCCCGACATACCGACAGGCACGGAACTTGGCTACACGCCGTTGCTTCCAAGTTGGTTGGGACTTTTTGGCCCTGCCGGCCTCAGCGATGAGATCGCTCAGCAGATTTTCGATGATATTCAGACTGTGATAAAAAACCCCGAGACAGCCAAGCTGTACGATGTGATGGCCATGGACTTACCCGGCATGAATCGTCAGGAGTTTTCTCAAACCATTCAATCCGAACTGAGTGAGTTTTCCAAACTTGACCTTTCAAACTAGCTTCTTGACAAGCACTGCCAGGAGTTCGTCAAAACAGGTCCGCTGCGCCTGCCTGATGCATCTGCTAGGTCCTGGACTTCGATCGTCGACAACACCACCATGGTCTGAGCGCTCGCCCCTGCAAGCTCCGCCGCCAGCATGGCCGCGGTTTTGTCTCCGACCGTGTGTCGGACACCATGCCGAGCGGACCCACAGAGCACGTGGCGAGCACGCTTCAGGCACGGGTAGTTGCGAAGCGATGAAATCTGCGCTACAATGCAGCTCTTCGCCTCCAAAAGGGGCGAATGAGTGTAATTGCCGCGCGATGGAGCAGTCTGGTAGCTCGTTGGGCTCATAACCCAAAGGTCGGAGGTTCAAATCCTTCTCGCGCAACCACCACGGAAAAAGCCCACTTCGGTGGGCTTTTTTTCGTCCGTGTTGCGGGGACAGACCCCGCCCTGGCCACGTTCAGCTCGGATCGTTGAGATCCTCATGGTGATCGGCCATGCCCTGCTTCCAGTACGACGCCACGCGCATGCGCCTGGGTGCAACGCCCTTGTCCAGCAGCAGCCTGCGCAGCTCGGCCATGGCGCCGTGCTCGCCCGCGGCCCAGACATAGCCATCCCCGCCGGGCAGCTCCAGCGCCTGCACGGCATCGGCCAGCGAATCCACCCAGGCGCAATCGAGCTGGGCGGCGCTGCTCCACTCGCGGCGGTCGGCCGGATTGCGCAGCTGAACGCGCACCACGGCACGGCTGCCGGCAGGCAGCTCGGCCAGGCGCCGTTCGATGGCGGGTACGGCGGTCTCATCGCCGAACAGCCAGTGCCATGACAGGCCGGCGGAAATCACCAGGCTGCCGCGCGGCCCGGCCAGACCTACCCACTGGCCCAGCGGGGCGGTCAGCGCCCACTCGGTGGCCGGTCCCGCATCGTGCAGCGCGAAGTCCATCACCAGGCTCTGGCGCACCGCGTCGTAGCGCAGCGGCGTGTAGTCGCGCAGCGTGGGGCGCTCGTCCTCCACGAAAGTGGGGCGCCCGTCCAGCAGCACGGGCAGCGCAGGCAGATCACGCCCTGCCTGGGGCAGGATGAGCTTGACGTGGTCGTCGAAGCCCGCGCTGGCGAAATCCTCCAGCTCGGGCCCGCCCAGGGTCAGGCGCACGAAGCCGGGGCTGGGCTGCTCGCGCGAGAGCAACTGCACATGGCGGGCACGAAAGGGATGGCGCACCCGCTCGACGACGGGAGCCTGCACGGCGGCGGACAGGCCGGCAGATCTGGCTGGATGAAGCAAGTTCATTGGTCAATCGGCCTGCGACGGCCTAAAATGTTGATTTAGTCCACCAATTCTCTCCAATCCGTTGACTTTGTCAACATACAACCTTGTCCACGCCATGAATTCCTCCCTGCCGGCCGACCTCTTCGAGGCCATGCACGAACTACTGCATCTGTTCCGTGCGCGCATGCGCGAGGACATGGAGGCCCTGGGGACCGAGCTGACGCCCAACGAAGTGCGGGTACTGATGTTCGTGGGCCGGCATCCGGGCCGCACGCAAAAGGAGCTGGTGGACCACAGCCACATGGACAAGGCCCAGCTGGCGCGCATGCTGGCGCAATTGCAGGAACGGGGTTGGCTGGAGCGCGAGCCCGGCGCGCACGACCGCCGGGTGCGCTGCCTGCGCCTGAGCGCCCAGGGGCAAGCGCTGTTCGACAGGCTGCGCCAGTCGCGCCAAGCACTGGCGGCGCGGCTGCTCGGGGACTGGGAGCCCGCAGCGCAGCAGCAATTGATGGCACTGCTGGAGCGCGCGAAGGGCAGCGTCGAGGCCGCGCCCTGATCAGTCGACCGCCTTGCTCACCCTGGCAGCGACAGCGCACATCAGCTCATAGCCCAGCGTGCCCGCCGCCTCGGCCACCTCGTCGATGGGCAGCACCACGCCATTGCCGGCACGGCCCCACAGCGTGACCTCGCTGCCCAGACCTGCATCGGGCACGGGTGTCAGATCCACGGCCAGCATGTCCATGCTCACGCGGCCCAGGGTGCGGGTGCGCACGCCGTTCACGAGCACGGGCGTGCCCGTGCCGCAGTGGCGCGGATAGCCGTCGGCATAGCCGCAGGCCACGGTACCGAGGCGCAGCGGGCCGTCGGCGGTGAAGCGCGAGCCGTAGCCCACGCTCTGGCCCGCCGACAGTTGCTGCACACCGATGATGCGCGAGCTGAGCGTCTGCGTCGGCAGCAGGCCCCAGTCGGCAGCCGAGCGGGACGGGTAGTCGGGCGAGCTGCCATAGAGCACGATGCCCGGGCGCACCCAGTCGCAACGCACCAGGGCGTCCTCGCCATGGCGCAGCGTGGCCGCGCTGTTGCCCACGCTGCGCTCGCCGGGCAGGTCGCGCGTGGTGTCATGAAAGCGCTGCAGCTGTGCCGAGATGCCGGGCAGGCCGGCTGGCGCGTCGGCATCGCTGAAGTGGGTCATGAACGAGATCTCCTCCACCTGGGGCAGGACGTTGAGCCGTGCCCAGGCCGCACGGAAGCGCTCAGGCGTGAAGCCCAGGCGGTTCATGCCGGAATTCATCTTGAGGAAGACCCGGTGGCCGTTCTGTGTCTTGTGCGCGGCCAGCCAGTCGATCTGCGCGTCGCAGTGCACGGCATGCCAGAGGGACAGGCGTGAACACAGTTCCAGGTCACGCGGCTCGAATACCCCCTCCAGCAGCAGGATGGGGCCGCGCCAGCCCAGCTGGCGCACGCGCTCGGCCTCGGCCAGGTCGAGCAGGGCGAAACCATCGGCACCACGCAGGGCCTCGAACACATGGTCGATACCGTGGCCATAGGCATTGGCTTTGACCACGGCCCACAATTTGGCATCAGGGACCGCCTGCCGCACCCGCTCCAGGTTGTGGCGAAGCGCTGCGGGATGGATGGTGGCGAGAATGGGGCGCGGCATGGTTTTCACTCAGTCAGAAGCTTGGGATTCTGGCACCGACAGCCAAAGGCCGCGTGATATAACCGCCAGTCACTTGCCACGGGGCCCTTATTTAACCGGTCAGCCATCCCCACCGCTGATCCCATCTGCCTATCCATGAAGCGCGGTTTCTACACCATCATGTCGGCGCAGTTCTTCAGCTCGCTGGCAGACAACGCCCTGTTCGTGACCGCCGTGGAACTGCTGCGCACCAACGGCGCCCCCGAGTGGCAGCGCGCCGCCCTGGTGCCCATGTTCGCGCTGTTCTACGTGATCCTGGCGCCTTTCGTCGGCGCCTTCGCCGACGCCCTGCCCAAGGGGCGAGTGATGTTCATCAGCAACGCGATCAAGATCGTGGGCTGCCTGATGATGCTGTTCGGCAACCATCCCCTGCTGGCCTACGCCGTGGTCGGTCTGGGCGCCGCAGCCTATTCGCCAGCCAAGTACGGCATCCTCACCGAGCTGCTTCCTGCCTCCCAGCTCGTCAAGGCCAATGGCTGGATCGAAGGGCTGACCATCACCTCCATCATCCTGGGCGTGCTCGTGGGCGGACAATTGCTGAGCCCCGGCATCTCCGCCCACCTGCTGGACTTCGACCTGCCCCTGATGGACACGGGCGTGGACACGGCCGCCGAGGCGGCCATCGCCGTGCTCGTGGGCGTCTATGCGCTGGCGGCGTGGTTCAACCTGCGCATTCCGCTGACCGCGGCACCCCTGCGCCCGCTGCGCCAGGACCCCGGCAAGAGCCTGCTGGCCAACACCCTGGCCCTGCTGCCCGACTTCTGGACCTGCAGCCAGCGCCTGTGGGCCGACAAGCTGGGCCAGATCTCGCTGTCCACGACCACGCTGTTCTGGGGCGTTTCCGGCAATCTGCGCTACATCGTGCTGGCCTGGGGCGCCGCGGCGCTGGGCTATGGCACCTCCCAGGCATCGGCCCTGGTGGGCGTGGTGGCCATCGGCACGGCGGCCGGCGCGGTCATCGCCTCCATGCGCATGCGGCTGGACAACGCCACCAGCGTGATCCCGCTGGGCATCACCATGGGCCTGCTGGTGATCGCCATGATCTTCATCCACAGCGTGTGGATCGCCATTCCGTTCCTGATCCTGCTGGGCGGACTGGGGGGCTTTCTCGTCGTACCCATGAACGCGCTGCTGCAGCACCGCGGACACAACCTCATGGGCGCGGGCCGCTCCATCGCCGTGCAGAACTTCAACGAGCAGGCCTGCATCCTCGCGCTGGGCGCCTTCTATGCACTGTCCACCAAGTTCGGCCTGTCGGCCTTCGGTGCCATCACGGTGTTCGGCCTGGTCGTGGCCGGCATCATGTGGCTGATCGGACGCTGGCACAGGAACAATCTGCGCAACCACCCCGAAGAGGTCGAGCGCCTGCTGGCCATCGCCCGCAAAGATTGTCATTGACCCTTCCCGTCATGGGCGTCCGGACCAGGCCTTGCCTGGACGGGCGCCTTTTTCATGGTTTCCATGCAAAGTCCCCTGCCCGTTCTCGCGCTGCTCTTCAACACCCTCGTCTGGGGCCTGGCCTGGTGGCCGTTCCGTGCCATGCACGAGGCCGGGCTGCATCCGCTGTGGGCCACGGCGCTGATGTATGCCCTGGTGCTCGTGAGCCTGGTCTTGCTGCGACCAGCCAGCCTGCGCCAGGCGTTGCAGTACCCGGCCCTGCTGCTGCTGGGCGCCTGCGCGGGCAGCAACAACATCGCCTTCAACTGGGCCGTGACCATCGGCGATGTGGTGCGCGTGGTGCTGCTGTTCTATCTGATGCCTGCCTGGTCGGTGCTGCTGGCCTGGAAGATCCTGGGCGAGCGGCCCACGCCGGCCGCGCTGGCCCGGCTGCTGCTGGCCTTCGGCGGCGTGGCCCTGGTGCTGCTGCCCGAGGGCGCCTTCGACGGCCATTCGCCAGGGCTGCTGCGCGGGCTGTCCCTGGCCGATGGCCTGGCACTGTTCGGCGGTTTCACCTTCGCGCTGACCAATGTGCTGCTGCGCCGGATGCAGGCCGTGCCGGCCCAGGCACGCATGCTGGCCATGTTCAGCGGCTGCATGGCGATGGGCCTGTTCAGCGCCTTCGCAGGTGCCGGCGTGGGTCTGGTGCCGGGCCTGCCTGCACCGGATGCCTCCTGGATGGTGATCGCCGCGGGCCTGGCCGTGCTGCTGATGCTGGGCAACTGGGCGCTGCAGTTCGGTGCGGCGCGCCTGCCGGCCGGCGTGACGGCCGTGGTCATGCTCTCGGAAGTGGTGGTCGCCAGCGCCTCCTCGGTGCTGATCGCTGGCGAAGTGCTGACGCCACGCACCTTGCTTGGCGGCGCCTGCGTGGTGCTGGCGGCCCTGCTGTCGGCGCTGGCGCATGCGCGCCGTGCAGCCTGAGCCCCCGCTCAGTTGTGCAGTTGCCCGGCCAGCAGCAGGTATCCCGGCAGCCATCCGGTGAACACGCCCTGCACGATGCACAGGGCGCCCGTCACGCGGCCGATGGGGCGCCCCAGGCCCAGCAGCACGAAGAACAGGGCCCAGAGCACGGCCCAGGCCGCCCAGTTGGCACCCATCCACCAGTCGATGGCGGTGCGCGCGCCGATCAGCGTGTCGATGGCCACGGGCACGGCCGTGATGGCCACGAACAGGCTGAACCAGCCCAGCCCCCGGCCATCGGCACCGCTGAACCGGTTGATGGCCACCCAGAGATAGGTGAAGGCGAACAGCAGGGTCAGGGCACCGGTCTTGACCGAGGCCGCATCCGGCTCGAGCCCGAAGGCCGAGGCCAGGCCGATGATCAGCGAGACCAGGCCCGCAAACACGTTGATGACCCAGATCTCGCGGTCGGCGATGCGCCCCAGCATCCACAGCCCGTTCAGGCACAGCACGGCGCCCACGTAGAACAACGACAAACCCAGCCACATCGCAAGTCTCCTGTTGCTTTTTGCTTTTGAAGTGCCTTGCGCGCCGTGTTCATTTCCCGGAACGAGCGCGCACGGCAAGGCGCCGCCGCCCCGTGGCCGGGTGCGGCGGCGTCCGCGAAACAGTTCATCCCCGGGCCCGCCCCTGGTGGGCATCTGCGTGCTGGCGGAGGGTCCGCTGCAGAGATGCCGCCTGTGATCCAGGACAGGTGCACCGGCGCGGCCCTTGCCGGGCACGCGGCGGTGGAGTGTGCCGGCAGGTGGTGCTGCCGGTCTTTGGCGCAGGTCTTTGGCGCCGGGTGCCTCAGGCGGCCTGCGTCTGCAGGCGGCGGCGGGCGCGTTCCAGCTGCTGCGCCACTTGGCGCGGGTTCATGCCGTACATGTCGGCAAAGCCGGCTTCGGTGGTCTGGCCGCTGGCCTCGAAGGCACGCAGCAGCGCCTCGTCGCGTGCGGTGCGCGCATCAGCCTCGGCCAGTGCCTCGGCCACCAGGGTGTTGGTGGCCTCGTCACGGCCTTGCACGCGCGCCGCGTAGTCGTCGCGCGACAGGCCCGATGCCTCGTAGGCCGCGATGATGCGGTTGCGCAGCTTGGGCGCCAGATCCTCGGGCGAGCGCTGCTGACGGCGGCGAAAGACCTCGATCAACGCATGGTGCACATGCTCGGGCGCCATGGCCTCGACCGACTGGCCCTGCAGGTCATGGCGCGCCTGTCCGCTGGCCACCACCGTGAGGTAGCGGCTGGAGCGGGTGTGCTGGGACAGCGCCAGCTTGAGCTGGTCGCGGTCTATGGCCTCGGGGTGCGCGGCCAGCAGGTCCTCGAAGATGCCGCGCTTGAGCGGCAAAGGCTGCTCGCCGAACAACCTGGGATGCCATTCGGCCAGTTGCGCCAGCAGCGGATGCTGGCTGCGCGCAGGCCTGGCGGCCTGCGCCTGGGCGGCGTCGGCCGCTGCAGGCGCGGCTGCGGAATCGGCGGCCTTGCCCTTGTTGCGGCCGCGTCCGCCGCGACGCGAGCGCTTGCGGCCCTGGCCATCGGCACTGGCGGCGGCCTGCGGCACGGCGCCAGGGGCGGCGGCGTCTGCCGGCAACGCGGCATTCTGTTCTTGCGGTTCAGGCACGGATTCAGTCATGGCAGAGCCCATGGGCTTGGAAAAACGAAACCCCGCATCATGCCAGCATTGCAAGGGCTTGCGCGGGCATAGGCCCCACGGCGTCGCGCATGCGGCACAGATACGGCGTGCCGGCGCAAGTCGTTTCAGGCTTGAAGCGCATCGTCGAGCACCTCGATCCAGTGCCGCACGGGCAGGTCCGTGCCGTTTTGCAGGTGCACGATGCAGCCCATGTTGGCCGAGAGGATGGCCGCGGGGGGAGCGGCCTCGAAGCCTTCGGCCAGCGCGGCGATCTTGCGATCGCGCAGCTGGTGGGACAGCCCGGGCTGCAACACCGAGTAAGTGCCCGCAGAGCCGCAGCACAGGTGGGACTCGGTACGCGCCACGCGCAGGTCAAAGCCCAGCCGGGCCAAGTGGGTTTCCACGCCGCCACGCAGCTTCTGTCCGTGCTGCAGCGTGCAGGGCGGGTGGTAGGCCATGGGCGCGGCCGGGGGGCGGACCTTGCCCTGCAGCCGATCGGCCAGCTCCGGGAGAAGTTCAGGCAGCAGCTCGCCGAGGTCCCGCGTCAGCGCGCTGATGCGTGCGGCCTTGTGCGCATACTGCGCATCGTCCTTCAGCAGATGGCCATATTCCTTGACGGTGACGCCGCAGCCCGATGCGTTCATGACGATGGCCTCGACGGCGCCGCTATCCACCTGGGGCCACCAGGCATCGATGTTGGCGCGCATCTGCACCTTGCCGCCTTCCTGGTCGTTGAGGTGGAACTTCACGGCGCCGCAGCAGCCCGCCTTGGGTGCGATCACGGTCTGGATGCCGGCCGCATCCAGCACGCGTGCCGTGGCGAAGTTGATGCGCGGCATCATGGCCGGCTGCACGCAGCCGGCCAGCAGCAGGACCTTGCGCTCATGCTCGCGCACAGGCCAGGCACCGGCCTCCTGCGGCTGGGGCACCTTCTCGGCCAGGGCCTGGGGCAGCAATCCGCGCGCCGCCTGGCCCAGCCTGAGGGCAGGAGCGAACAACGGCGAGTTCATGCCCTGCTTGAGCGCCCAGCGCCGGGCGCGCTCACCCAGCGGACGCGGCACCTGTTCCTCGACGATCTTGCGGCCGATGTCCACCAGATGGCCGTATTGCACGCCGCTGGGGCAGGTGCTTTCGCAGTTGCGGCAGGTCAGGCAGCGGTCCAGGTGCTGCTGGGTGGCGCGCGTGGGCGTCTCGCCCTCCAGCACCTGCTTGATCAGGTAGATGCGTCCGCGCGGACCGTCCAGCTCGTCGCCCAGCAGCTGGTAGGTCGGGCAGGTCGCCGTGCAAAAGCCGCAATGCACGCACTTGCGCAGGATGGCTTCGGCCTCCTGGCCTTCGGGCGTGGCGCGGTACTGGGGTGCGAGTTGGGTCTGCATGGTGGGGCTCTTTTTATGGATATCGGGAAGCGGTCAGGCACGCGGCGCGGTTCGCCGGCCCAGCAGCAGGGGCAGCCGCGCGCGATCGGCCCACAGCGGCGGCAGCGACAGCAGGCACAGCACCACGGCCAGTGGCACGACGAACACGAAGCCCAGGTGCCGGAACCCCAGGGCGCCCGCGATGCCGCCCAGCAGGAACATGGCCAGCAGGCCCGCGAACAGCCGCAGCCGCGCATGGTTGGCGTGGATGCGGTGTTCGGGCGGGCTGCCGTGGCGGTTCCAGTACAGCGCGCGGCCCAGCTCCATGCCCAGGTCGGTGATCACGCCCGTCATGTGGGTGGTGCGGATCTGGGAGGATGACATCTTGGTCACCGTGGCGTTCTGCAGGCCCATGATGAAGGACAGCAGCAGCACGGCCAGCGGCACGGCGAAAGGCGTGGGCCAGGCCAGCATGGCCGCACCCAGCAGGCCGAACAGCAGCATCAGGCCGGCTTCGAGCAGCAACGGCAGCGCATAGCTGCTGCGCAGCCGGTGATGGCGCGCCCAGTTGACGAGCAGGGCCGTCACGGCCGCCCCGCACAGAAAGGCCAGCAGCGCGCCGCAGGCGCTGAGCACCAGGGCCGTATTGCCCAGCACCAGGTTGTCGGCCAGCAGCGAGACGAAGCCCGTCATGTGCGATGTATAGGAGTGCACCAGCAGGAAGCCGCCCGCGTTCACGGCGCCCGCATTGAAGGCCAGCAGCAGGCCCAGCGCGCGGTTGCTGGCCACCGTACGGTGCCGGTCCGTGAGCAGGTGCAGGTGATGGCGCATGGGCGGTGCCGGGTGGTGGCGCCCGGCTTACCAGGCGGCGGCCATGCGGCCGCGGTTGAAGATGCCGGCAGGATCGAAGGCCTGCTTCAGGCGCGCATGCAACAGGGCCGTGGCGTCGGCCGCCTGGGCCTCGAAATCGGGCTCGGCGCCGGGCTGGCCTGCAGCCTCGGAGCGGAACAGCGTGGCCGCCCCCCCGGCTGCCCTGGCCAGCGCACGCAGTTCATGTCCCAGAGCGCGCGGCGACTGCACCCAGCGCAGTGCGCCATGCCATTCGATCAGGGGCCCAGTGCAGCCCGCAGGCAGCGCCTGCACGGGCGCCGTCTGCGGCAGGGACAGGCGCCACAGCACATGACCCGGCGCACGCGCGGCAAACCAGGGCAGTTGCTGCTCACGGCAGGCTTGCCAGTCGGCCGCCGCGTTCTCGACACGTTCCCCACCCAGACGGGCGCAGGCAGCCTGCACGGCGGCGCGGGCGCCACGCAAGCGCAGGTACAGCGAGCCCGGTGTCGTCCCGTCCTCCCGCAGCCAGCAGCTGGCATTCAGCGGCAGCGGCTGGCCGCCCCAGGCATTGAGCCAGTCCAGCGCCTGCTGCTGCGTGCACTCGAAACGCAGCGTGGCTTCGGCCGGGGCCACGGGCAGGACCTTGAGGCTGACCTCGGTGATCAGGCCCAGCGTCCCCCAGGAGCCGGCCATCAGGCGCGAGACGTCATAGCCGGCCACGTTCTTCATGACCTGGCCGCCATAGCGCAGCAGCTCGCCCCGGCCGTTGACCATCTCCAGCCCCAGCACGAAATCGCGCACGGCCCCCACGCTGGCGCGGGACGGACCCGACAGGCCCGCGGCGACCATCCCGCCCACGGTGGCGCGGCCGGACCCGGCGTGTTCGAAGTGCGGTGGCTCGAAGGCCAGGCACTGGCCCTGCGCGGCCAGCAGGGCCTCCAGTTCGGCCAGCGGCGTGCCGGCGCGCACCGTGACGACCAGTTCGCTGGGCTCGTAGCTGACCACGCCGGCCAGCGCCCGCGTGTCCAGCAGTTCGCCCTGCAGGGCCAGGCCGTGGAAGTCCTTGGTGCCGCCGCCGCGAATGCGCAGCGGCGTGGCGTCGGCCGCCGCGGCGCGCACGCGTTCGGCGATCTGGATGAGTTGGCTTTGGGCTGAATCCATGGTCCGCATCGTAGCGGTTCGGCACTTTCGCGCCCCGGTGCGCAGCCGTGATTTTTTTGAACGGCGCGCTTGAAGTTCTCCGACCAAGGCAAAACACCCGCGCCGAAAAAGCAAAAACAGCGGCGACCGCCATTGCCGATGAAAAAAGGCCCCGGCGCAAGCACCGGGGCCAATCCGCAATGAAATCCCTGAAACCTGGCTCAGCGGTAGTACGCCACCTCGCCGTGCGTGGTGATGTCCAGGCCCTGGCGCTCGGATTCCTCGCTGACGCGCAGGCCGACGACCAGGTCGCAGATCTTGTAGGCAATGGCGGCCACGACGCCGGACCAGACGATGGTCAGCAGCACGCTCTTGACCTGCACCCACACCTGGTGGCCCATGTTGAAGTCCGCGGGCTCGATGCCGCCCAGGCTCGATGCGCAGAACACGCCGGTCAGGATGGCGCCCAGGATGCCGCCCACGCCGTGCACGCCGAACACGTCGCAGACGTCATCGACCTTGAGCAGCTTCTTCAGGCCCGACACGCCCCACAGGCAGACGGGACCGGCGATCAGGCCCATGACGATGGCGCCCATGGGGCCGACGAAGCCGGCCGCCGGGGTGATCACCACCAGGCCGCCCACGGCGCCGGAGGCAGCGCCCAGCATCGATGCCTTGCCCTTGTGCAGGGCTTCGGCGGCCAGCCAGGAGATGGTGGCGGCGCCCGTGGCGACGATGGTGTTGATGAAGGCCAGGCCCGCGATGCCGTTGGCCGCGCCGGCCGAGCCGGCGTTGAAGCCGAACCAGCCCACCCACAGCAGCGAGGCACCGACCATGGTCAGGGTCAGACTGTGCGGAGGCAGGGCCTCCTTGCCGAAGCCGATGCGCTTGCCCAGCATGTAGGAGCCCACCAGGCCGGCGATACCGGCGTTGATGTGCACCACGGTGCCGCCCGCGAAGTCCAGCGCGCCATCCTTGCCCAGCAGGCCGCCGCCCCAGACCATGTGGGCCATGGGGATGTAGCTGAAGGTGAACCACAGCACCGAGAACAGGATCACGGCCGAGAACTTGATGCGCTCGGCGAAGGCGCCCACGATCAGTGCCACGGTGATGGCCGCGAAGGTGGACTGGAAGGCCACGAACACGTACTCGGGAATGGTCGGCAGCGCGCCGGCCAGCGTGTCGGGCGCGATGCCCTTGAGGAAGAGCTTGCCGAAGCCGCCGAAGAAGTTGCCTTCGCCCGCAAACGCCAGCGAGTAGCCGTAGACGGCCCACAGCAGCGTGATCAGCGAGAAGATCACGAAGACCTGGCACAGCACGGACAGCATGTTCTTGGTGCGCACCAGGCCGCCGTAGAACAGGGCCAGGCCCGGGATCACCATCAGGATCACCAGCATGGTGGAGGTCAGCATCCAGGCCGTGTCACCGGCGCTGAGCGCGGGGGCTGCAGCCTCGGCAGCGGCCGGCGCAGCTGCGGGGGCGGCAGCGGCGGCGGCATCGGCCACGGCGGCTGCAGCGGCGGGCTCCTGTGCCAGGGCTGCGGCGCCTGCGGCCAGCAGGCCCAGCCCCAGGCCCATGGAAAGAAGTCGTTTGGTCATGTCGGTCTTTCGGGATACGAGGGGTTGAAACTCACAGGGCGCTGTCGCCGGTCTCGCCGGTACGGATGCGCACCGCCTGCTCGATGGGCAGCACGAAGATCTTGCCATCGCCGATCTTGCCGGTGCGCGCGGCCGCCTCGATGGCGTCGATCACGCGGTCCACCAGTGCATCGGGCACGGCCGCCTCCAGGCGCAGCTTGGGCAGGAAGTCGACCACGTACTCGGCGCCACGGTACAGCTCGGTGTGTCCCTTCTGGCGGCCGAAGCCCTTGACTTCGGTCACGGTGATGCCCTGCACGCCGATGTCCGAGAGCGCCTCGCGCACCTCGTCCAGCTTGAAGGGCTTGATGATGGCGGTCACCAGTTTCATGATGCTTGCTCCTCGGGTCCGGTTACAGGGTCTTGGTCAGCGTCACGATCAGGCGCGCCTTGTTGACGTCGCCGAAGTAGGCCTTCTTGTTCGCGCCCGTGACCGCCGCGCCCAGCGACAGGCCGTCGCCGAAATCGTAGGCACCGCCCACGCTGTAGTCCATGTAGTTGGGCACGCCCAGGCCCTTGATGTCGCTGGCAAAGCGCGTGAAGCCCAGGGAAGCCTTGACGGTGACCTTGGGCATCACCTCCTGGCTGAAGCCCAGCCACAGGTAGCCGGTGTTGCGGCCCGACAGGCCCGAGCCGCCCTTCTCGCCGGCCCAGTTGAAGTAGTCCTTGGAGACGGTGTGCGAATACTTGGCCGTGAACGGGCCGTAGGTGGCCGCGCCGTACAGCTCGGTGGTGTTGCCGGCGGAGTTGCCGGAGTACAGATACTGCAGCGCGCCGAAGTCCAGGTCCACCTCGCCGGCCTTGAACTTGTAGCCGCCGTAGAAATCGGTTTCCAGGGAGTTGCGCGGCAGCCAGTCCACGCTGGAGTTCCAGTTGCCGATGTACCAGCCGCTGTCGCCGAAGGTGTAGTCGAACCCGCCTTGCAGGGCAGGCTTGACGGCCTTGTTGCGTCCCGCATCCTGGTCCTGTCCACGGAACTTGTAGTTCGTGGTCAGGGACACATTGGCCGTGAGCTGGGCATGGGCCCAGAGCGGAGCGATGGCGACACAGGCGATGGCGAGCGACTTGAGGCTGGCACGGGACATGGGATCCTCCGGTTTGAAAAATTTCGTGACAACCGGGTTAAGCATGTACCGTGCCAGTTGCCTGCGCACCGACCGACGCCCTGTAGCTCACCAATGCGGCGCCGCAACATCCTTGGATGCACCATATTCGTGCAAAAACCATGCACCGATGTAGTGATAGCGTGTGCTCACATAAAGTCTTCCAACGAATGCACCAAAAGCGTGCAAACAAAACCCGTGGACGTAAAAAAAGCCCGCAGCGGCATCCCGCGGCGGGCCGGATCGCAGGGGCCGGCTCAGAACGTGGCCGAAGGCAGGTCCTGGCGCGTGAAGACCAGGGAAACCTTGGCTTCTTCGGGAATGGGCGGCAGCGACGCATCCCAGGCCTGCCAGGCCTGGCGCAGCTCGGCCAGGCGCGCGGGCTCGCGGTCGCGCAGGTTGGCGCGCTCGCGCGGGTCCCGCGCCACATCGAACAGGTATTCCACGCCCTCGATCTGCAAGTACTTCCAGTCGCCGCGCACCAGGGCGCGCTGGCCCCGGTGCTTCATGCGCCAGCACAGGTCGCGCCCGGGATCCCAGGCGGCATCGTCCAGCAGCGGCAGCAGGCTGACGCCGTCCAGCGGATAGTCGGCATGGCCGTCCACGCCGGCGGCGGCCAGGAAGGTGGCCGACCAGTCCATGGTCAGGTTGGGCGTGTCGCTGACAGCGCCCGCCGGCATGCGATCGGGCCAGCGTGCCAGCAGCGGCACGCGGATGCCGCCTTCCAGCAGGTCCATCTTCTGGCCGACGAAGGGCCAGTTGTTGGAGAAGCGCTCGCCACCGTTGTCGCTGGTGAAGACGATGAGCGTGTTGCCGGCCATGCCCTTTTTCTCGAGCGCATCCAGCACCCAGCCGATGCCCTCGTCCATGTGGTGGATCATGCGCTGGTAGGTCTCGATGGAGCCGCCATCGGTGTGCTTGCCGAAGCCGCCGATGCGCCGCGACTCCTCCAGGTCCTCGCGCGTGAGCCAGGGCCAGTGCGGGGCGCTGTAGTGCAGCGACAGGTAGAACGGTTTGTCGGCCGTCTGGCGCTCCACGAAGTCCACGGCGCGGCGGCTGAGCAGGTCGGTAAGGTAGCCCTCCTCCTCGTGCGGCTGCTCGTTGATCCAGAAGTCGGGGCGGCCGCGCGGATCGCAGTGCGCGAAGTAGTCGGCGCCACCCGCGTGAAAGCCGTAGAACTCCTCGTAGCCCGACAGGCGCGGGCCGAAGTGCGGCGGGTAGCCCAGGTGCCACTTGCCGACCAGGGCCGTTGCATAGCCCGCGTCGCGCAGCAGGGAGGCCACGGTGGGGTGATCCGGCGGCAGGCCCAGCACCTTGTCGCCATGGACGCTGGCGATGGGCTCCTCGGCCGCGCCGCGCAGGCGGTACTGCCAGCGGCCCGTGGCCAGCGCGAAGCGCGTGGGCGAGCAAACGGCCGAGTTGGAATAGCCGCGCGTGAAGCGCATGCCCTGCGCGGCCATGGCGTCCAGGCGGGGCGAGACGTCGGTGGCGCGGCTGTGCGCATCGCGCGCGCCCGTGCAGCCGAGGTCGGCGTAGCCGAGGTCATCGGCGAGGATGAAGATCAGATTGGGGCGCTGGGTTGCCATGGAAGCCGGGAACAGTGGATGCGTTGGACAGGGAAGTATCGCCAAAAAGGCGGTGTCTTTCGGGGCCGGTTCAGTCGTTGGTCAGGTGGATGCGCCTGACCAGGGCGGCCCACTGCGCGGACTGGCCCTTGGCGCGCGCCTGGGCCTCGGCCACGGTGGAGCCCACCATCTCGATGTCCAGGGCCTTGGCGCGTTCCCTTTGCTCGGGCGCGCGGATGGCCTCGTTCATGGCATCGACGAAGCGCTTTTGCACGGCGGCCGGCACGCCCCTGGGCGCGGCCAGCAGGATCCAGAAGGTGCCATCGAACTCGGGAAAGCCTGATTCGGCGATGGTGGGCAGCTCGGGCGCCAGCGCCGAGCGCGTCTTGCCCGAGGTGGCCAGGGCGACCAGCTTGCCGCTCTGCACCTGGGGCAGGACCGTGGGGCCGGCCAGGAAGCCGCAGTCCACCTGCCCACCCAGCAGGTCTTGCATGGCCGGCGCCGGGCCTTTGTAGGGCACATGGACCATCTTCGCGCCCGAGGTGGCCAGCAGCGACTCCATGACCAGATGGCCCGGCGATCCCGCGCCACCCGAGGCATAGGTCAGCTCGCGCGCCTTGCTGGCGGCCACCATGTCCTTGACGGACTTGAAGCCTGTGCCCGGCCCGCAGACCAGGGTCTGGGAAAAGCGCGCGGCCACGACCAGGGTCTCCAGCGCATCGGCCTTGTAGCCCAGGTTCCTGTAGACATGGGGGTTGACGGTGAGCACGGGGTCCATGGCCCACAGCCAGGTGTAGCCGTCCGGGGCCGAGCGCGCGACCTCGGCCGCGCCGATGTTGCCGTTGGCGCCGGGCTTGTTGTCCACCACCACGGCCTGGCCCAGCGCCGCCTGCATGGCCGCGGCCACGGGGCGCAGCGAGATGTCGGACGGGCCGGCCGGCGGATTGGGCACGACGATGCGTATGGGCCTGGCCTTGGGCCATTCCTGGGCCAGGGCGGGCGCGGCGCACAGGCCGGCGGCGGCCAGTGCCACGGCAGTGCGCGCCAGGCGTGCGAGGGGGCTGGGCATGCTTGTCTCCTTGTCTGGGTCCTGTGGCGACTGTACGCAGGCGGCGGACAATGCATCTAATCCATCATCCCCGGCACAAACCCGCACTCTCCGCCCTGCCTTGCGCATGAACGACACCCACCGCTGGCGCGACCCCGCCGTGCTCGACGACCTGTTCCTCTACCACCTGGCCCGGCTGCAGGCCGCCGCGGGCTCGCGCGTGGTGCGCCTGTGCGAGGGGCGCTACGGCATCACACGGCGCGAGTGGCGCATGCTGGGCCTGCTGGCCGAGGCCGGCACGCTGCAGCCCTCGCAGCTGGCCGAACAGGCCCAATTGGACCGCACGCGCACCTCGCGTGCGGTCACGGCCCTGCTGGCCAAGGGACTGGTGCGGCGCGAAAGCCAGGCGGGCGACGCGCGCCGGGCGCTGCTGCGCCTGAGCGACACGGGCCGCGCCCTGCATGCCGAACTGTTCCCCCAGGTGCAGGCCATCAACCGCGAACTCATGGACGCCGTGCCCGAGGCCGAACTGCAGGCCATGGCGCGCGCCTTCGAGCGCATCCGCGAGCGGGCGCGCGCCATGGACGCCAGCAGCCCGCCACCCAAGGCGCCGCGCAACCGCAGGAAGCCGGCCGCGCCCTGAGTGGCTGTCAACCCTGCAGGTACACCACCTGCGTGTGCGTGTACTCGTACAGCCCGTGCTTGCCGTCGGCACCACCCACGCCCGACTTGCGCACGCCGGCATGGAAGCCCTGCATGGCCTCGAAGTTCTCGCGGTTGATGTAGGTCTCGCCGAAATCCAGCTCGCGCATGGCCTGCATGGCCTTGGACAGGTCGCGCGTGTACAGCGACGAGGTCAGGCCGTACTCGCAGTCGTTGGCCAGGGCGATGGCCTCGTCCAGGTCCTCCACCACCTGGATGGGCAGCACCGGGCCGAAGATCTCCTTGCGCATGATCTCCATGCCGGCCGTGCAGCCGGCCAGCACCGTGGGCTGGAAGTGAAAGCCCGCGCCCAGGCCGGCGGCATCGGCCACCTGCCCGCCCGTGACCAGTTGCGCCCCATCGGCAACGGCCTGGCGCACCTTGGCCTGCACGCTGTCCAGGCCCTTGCGGTTGATCAGCGGCCCCATTTCCACATCGGGCCGGGCAATGGGGTCGCCGTAGCGCGTGGCGGCCATGGCCCGGGCGATGCGGGCCGTGAACTCGTCGGCCACCTGGCGCTGCACGTAGACACGCTCGGCGCAGTTGCAGACCTGGCCGGTGTTGATGATGCGCGAGTCACGGATGGCGCGCACGGCCAGGTCCAGGTCGGCATCGGCCAGCACGATGGCCGGCGCCTTGCCGCCCAGCTCCAGGTTGAGCTTGGTGATGTGCGGCGCGGCGGCGGCGGCGATGCGCTCGCCCGTGGCCACGCTGCCCGTGAAGCTGACCATGTCCACGCCCGCATGCCCGGCCAGCGCGGCGCCCGTGCCGCCCTGGCCGTAGACCACGTTGAACACGCCGGGCGGCAGCTCGCACTGGGCCAGCAGCTCGGTGAAGGCGTGGCAGTTGATGGGCGTTTCCTCGCTGGGCTTGATGACGATGGTGTTGCCCGTCAGCAAGGCCGGCGCCATCTTGCGGGCGATGAGGAAGAAGGGGAAGTTCCAGGGCAGGATGCCCGCCACCACGCCCAGCGGCTTGCGCAGCAGGAAGATCTGCTCGCCCACCCGGTCGCTGGCGATGACCTCGCCCTCGATGCGGCGCGCCCATTCGGCCATGTAGTCCAGGTAGTCGGCGGTGAAGTGCACCTCGACCTCGGCCAGGCCCAGGACCTTGCCCTGCTCCTGCGTGATGGTGCGCGCGATGCGCGCGGCGTTGTCGCGGATGCGGGCGGCGATGCGGCGCAGGTATTGCGCGCGCTCGATGGCAGGCCGGCGTGCCCAGGCCCTGTGGGCACCGCGCGCGGCGGCGAGGGCGCGGTCCACGTCGGCCGGGGTGGACAGGGGCGAACGCGCCAGCACCGCGCCCGTGGCGGGGTTGGCCACGTCGTGCAGTTCGGCGCTGTCGGTGAAGGCGCCATCGATGAAGTTGCGCAGCACGGGAAGGGATGCCATGAGGTCCTCCTTGGGTTTCAGTAGGTACGGGATGCGGCGGGCGCAGGACCGGCGTCCCGGTAGCGCGCCAGGTTGGCCTGCGCGGCCTGGCGCATCAGGCTGATGTCGATGCCCACGGCGATGAAGCAGCAGCCCCAGGCCGCATAGCGGCGCGCATCCTCCTCGCGCGGCGCCAGGATGCCGCAGGCCTTGCCGGCGGACAGCGTGGCCTCGACGGTGCGGCGTATGGCGTCCTGCACCTCGGCCTGGCCGGCGTCGCCCGCATGGCCCATGCCGGTGGACAGGTCGGCCGGGCCGATGAAGACGGCGTCCACGCCCTGCACCGCCGCGATCTCGGCGGCGTTGGCCACGCCCCGGGGCGATTCGATCTGCACGATCAGGCACAGCTCCTCATGCGCCGTGCGGATGTAGTCGGGCACGGCATCCCAGCGCGTGGCGCGCGTCAGCCCGCCGCCCACGCCGCGCACGCCGTGGGGCGGGTAGCGCATGGCGCGCACCAGCTCGCGCGCCTGTTCGGCCGTCTCCACCATGGGCACCATCAGGGTCTGCACGCCCACGTCCAGCAACTGCTTGATGCGCACGGTGTCGCCCTGCACGGCGCGCACCACGGGGTGCGTGGCATAGGGCGCCACGGCCTGCAGCTGGCCCAGCAGCGTGGGCACGGTGTTGGGGGCGTGCTCGCCATCGACCAGCATCCAGTCGTAGCCCGTGGTGGCGATGATCTCGGCGGCATAGGGCGTGGCGAAGCCCGCCCAGATGCCGTACAGCGGCTCGGCACGCCGCAGCGCGGCCTTGAAGGGGTTGGCAGGCAGTTGCATGGCAGGCATGGCGGTCCTTTCAGTGCGTGTAGGGGCGGTGCAGGGCACATTCGGGATTGAGCTCCACGCCGAAGCCCGGCTTGTCCAGCACCGACAGGCGCATGCGCCCGTTGACCGGCACCGGCTCGCCCAGCAGCTGCGGATGGAACATGGGCACGACCTCGTCGGCCTGGGGGGCCATCATCAGGAACTCGGCAAACGGGCTGTTGTGGCGCGTGGCCACGAAGTGGTAGCTGTAGACGCTGGAGCCATGCGGGATGACCAGGGCCTGGTGGGCATCGGCCAGGGCCGAGATCTTGAGCAGCTCGGTGATGCCGCCGCACCAGCCCACGTCGGGCTGGATGATGTCGCAGCAGCCCATCTCCAGCAGCTGGCGAAAGCCCCAGCGCGTGGCCTCGTGCTCGCCCGTGGTCACCAGCATGCCGGTGGGCACGTTCTTCCTCAGCGCCGCATAGCCCCAGTAGTCGTCGGGCGGCAGGGCCTCCTCGATCCACTTGAGGCCGTATTCCCGCGCCCCCTGCGCCAGGCGCGTGGCGTAGTTCACATCCAGGCTCATCCAGCAGTCCAGCATGAGCCAGAAGTCCGGGCCCACGCGCTCGCGCATGGTGGCCAGCTCCTGCAGGTTGCGGCGCAGGCCCTCCTCGCCCTCGGCCGGGCCGTGGTGCAGCGGCAGCTTGCCGCCGATGAAGCCCATCTTCTGCGCCAGGTCGGGCCGCGCGCCCGTGGCGTAGAACTGCAGCTCGTCGCGCACGGCGCCGCCCAGCAGCTGGTGCACGGGCTCGCCGCGCACCTTGCCCAGCAGGTCCCACAGCGCCAGGTCCACGCCCGAGATCGTGTTGATGACGATGCCCTTGCGGCCGTAGTACAGCGTGGACAGGTACATCTGGTCCCAGATGCGCTCGATGTCGGTGACCCGGGCGCCTTCGAGGAAGCGCGCCAGGTGCTTCTCGACGATGAAGGCCGCGGGCTCGCCCCCCGTGGTCACGGCAAAGCCCACGTTGCCGGCGCTGTCCTCGATCTCCACCACCAGCGTGCCCAGCACGTTGATGCCGAAGCTGCGCCGGCTCTGGCGGTACTCGGGATACTTGGCCATGGGCGTGGCGATGTGGTCGTCGATCCAGTGGCCGTCGGACTGGTCGTGGTAGTCGGCGCCACCGCCCTTGAGCGTGAAGGCGCGCACCTGCTTGATGGTGGGGATGTGTGTCATGGGATGGTGTTTTCTCCGTGTACAGGGGTTCAGGCGGCGGAAGGTGCCGCCACGGCCGGCGCCAGGCGTGCGCGCACGCCCAGCACCAGGGCGGCGGCCAGCAGCGTGGTGGCCGACAGCAGGTACAGGCCCGCCGCCGGGGAGTGGAAGAAGCCCTCGGCCCAGTTCTTCACGATGGGGGCGATGAAGCCGCCCACGGCGCCGAGGGAGTTGATGAAGGCGATGCCGCCGGCGGCCGCGGCACCGGCCAGCGTGTTGGCCGGAAAGGCCCAGAACACGGGCTGCACCGCGATGAAGCCGGCCGCCGCCAGGCACAGCGCGGCCACGCCCAGCAACGGGCTGGAAAAGCTCACAGAGGCGGCCATGCCCACGGCGGCCATCACCAGGGTCAGGCTGGCAATGCCGCGCGGCTGTCCCGTGCGTTCGGCATGGCCCGGAATCCACCAGGCGGCCAGCAGCGCGCACAGCCAGGGAATGGCCGAGACCACCCCCACCAGCAGCCCCACCCTGGTGCCCAGCAGGCCCGCCACCTGGCTGGGCAGGTAGAACACCACGCCATAGACGCTGGCCTGGATCAGCAGGTAGATCAGCGCCAGGTAGAGCACGCGCGGCTGGCACAGCGCGGCCAGCAGGCTGTGGCCGTGGCTGCCCTTGGCGCGCTCCTCGCTGTCCAGGATGTCCTGCAGCAGCGCCTTGTCCTCGCGGCCGAGCCAGGCGGCGTCGGCGGGGCGGTTGTCCAGGTAGAAGTACGACCAGATGCCGACGGCCACGGCCATCAGGCCCTCGACGGCGAACAGCCATTGCCAGCCATGCCAGCCGCCCAGGCCGTCCATCTCCAGCAGCAGGCCCGACAGCGGGCTGCCGAAGATGAAGGCCAGCGGCGCGCCGAAGTAGAAAAAGCCCATGGCCTGCGCGCGGTGCGCGGCCGGGAACCAGTAGGTCAGGTACAGGATGACGCCGGGAAAGAAGCCCGCCTCGGCCACGCCCAGCAGGAAGCGCAGCACGTAGAAGGTGGTCTCGTTGCGGGCGAACATCATGGCCGCCGACACCAGGCCCCAGGTGACCATGATGCGGCACATCCACAGGCGCGCGCCCACGCGGTGCATGATCAGGTTGCTGGGCACTTCCAGCAGCGCGTAGCCGGCGAAGAACACGCCCGCGCCGAAGGCGAAGGCCGCATCGCTGATGCCGGTGTCGGCCTGGAAGGCCAGCTTGGCGAAGCCCACGTTGGCCCGGTCCAGGAAGGCCATGATGTACATGAGCAAAAGGAAGGGCAGCAGGCGCCAGGAGATCCTGGCGAGCAGGGGAGCGGGAAGTTTTTTCATCGCCGGGCCGCCCCAAGATGAAAAAGCGGCCCCCTCGGGGGGCAGCGGACCTTGCGAAGCAAGGGGAGTGTGGGGGGAAGAGTTCATGACGTGTCCTCGCAGGCAATGGATGGCCATCACGCCCGCAATGAGGCGGGCGCTGAAGGCGTGCTTTGGGGAAGGCCGAGGCGGGCGCGGCACGGCGGCCGGCCGCGTCAGCGCATCATGAGGAAGGCGATGGGCGGTGCATGTCTTGTCTCCTGTATGGGCGGTATTTCTTCTTGTGGGAAACCCAATGTACGGCGCATGATCGATGCCCTGCAAATCGAATTTCGTTCACATCCGATACCCTGCGCTTATGGCTTCCGAGACACCGCCCGCCACCCCGCCCGTGCTGCACCGCAGCCTGCTCAACCGGCTGCGCTACAAGCACCTGCACATGCTGGTGGCCCTGGGCTCCAGCCTGAACCTGCACCGCGCATCGATCGGCCTGGCCATGTCCCAGCCGGCGGCCACGCGCATGCTGCGCGAGATCGAGGACATGTTCGGCTGCCAGCTGTTCGAGCGCCTGCCGCGCGGCATGCGGCCCACGGCGCTGGGCGCGCAGCTGGTGCGCTTCGCCGAGGCCTCTCTCAACAGCCTGGACCGCTGCGCCGAAGACCTGGCCGCGCGCCGCCAGGGCGGCTACGGCTACCTGTCCATAGGCACCATCATGGGTGCCGCGCCCGACCTGGTGATGACCGCCGTGGCGCGCCTGAAGGCCGGCAACCCGCAGTTGCGCATCCGCATCATGGGCGACACCAGCGACCAGGTGCTGCGCCTGCTGGACCAGCGGCGCATCGACCTGGCGATCGCTCGGCGCAATCCTTCCGCCGAGGGCGGCCCCTACAGCTTCGAGGAACTGGGCAACGAGCGGCTGCTGGTGGTGGTGCGCAGCGGCCATGCGCTGGCACGGCGCCGCAAGCTCGCCTGGGAAGAGCTGCTGCACGACTGGCCCTGGATTCTTCAGCCGTCCACCAGCCCGGCGCGCATCGCGCTCGACCAGCTGCTGCAGCGCCTGGGGCTGCCGGCACCGGCCGATGTCATCGAATGCAGCTCGGTGTATTCCATGCAGCAGCTGGTGCAGTTGACCGATGCCGCCATGCTGCTGTCCGAATCGGCCTTGAAGGACTATCTGCGCATGGGCCTGGTGAAGGCCCTGCCGCTGCGGCTGGATGCGCCCCTGGCGCCCTTCGGCATCCTTGCGCGCGCCGACGAGGCGCTCAATCCGGAACAGCAAAAATTCATCGATCTGCTGCATTCGCTGGGCCGCGCAGACGACCACGCCCAGGCCAGCGTGGTTGCCCGCTCGCAACGCTGCAAACCTGAAAATCGCGTGCGACACAAGCGCATCGATGCGATCTGACCCAGGCCGCCGAGCCACGAGACCCGCAGTGCGTCACACTGGCGGGCTTCAGCCCATGCCATGGGCGAGAACGATCGGCCTGCCCCCCATGTCTGCCCCATTGCCTGAGCCCTCTGCCGCTTCCCGCTGGATGTTCCTGGACAGCATGCGCGGGCTGGCGCTGGTCTGGATGACGGTGTTCCATTTCTGCTTCGACCTGAGCCATCTGGGTTTCTGGAGCCAGGACTTCTACGGCGATCCGTTGTGGACATGGCAGCGCAGGGGCATCGTCACGCTGTTCCTGCTGTGCGTGGGTCTGGCACAGGCGCAAGTGCAGGCCAGGGCTGCGCCAGCCGCCTTGCCATGGCGGCGCTGGGCACGCCTGGCCGCTTGCGCACTGGCGGTGTCCGGTGCGTCATACGCCATGTTTCCGGACCGCTACATCTACTTCGGCGTGCTCCATTGCATTGCCCTGCTATCGCTTGCGCTGTGGTGGATGCGGCGCTGGCCCGACACGGGCCTGCTGGCCGCTGCAATACTGGCCCTCGCCGTGCCGCCGCTGTACCAGGCCCTGGCCGCCAGCTGGCCCGACCCGCTGGTGCGGATGCTCAACGGCAGGGCCGGCAGCGTGCTGGGCCTGGTCACGGAACTGCCCTCCACCGAAGACTATGTGCCGCTGCTGCCCTGGCTGGGCGTGGCCGTGCTGGGCCTGTGGGCAGGGCGGCAGCTGGCGCGCCCGGGCCTGGCGGCACCCGCCCTGCCGCAGCACACGGCCCGCCGGCCCCTGCGCCTGCTGGCCTGGCTGGGGCGGCACAGCCTGCCGTACTACATGCTGCACCAGCTGGTGCTGATGGGGGGCTTGATGGCGCTGCGTGCGTGGATGTTTGCGTGAAACTGGCTGAAGCGGCGTGGCCCAATGAGGGGGAACACTCCACCGACAACCCTTTTATTAGCGTTTATTTGCGCCATAAGGATAATAGGACGCAAATAAACGCCAACTCCCAAGCATCCCAGGACGCGCGCATGAAGAAGAGCTCAGATACCGCATTGCTGCCCTTTGAGGCCGAGCACGCTGCCGCTGTTCTATCTGCCAAGGTCCGCACGGCGCGCATCGCCCGCGGATGGACCCAGGCTGAACTGGCATCGCGCAGCGATCTCTCCGCGCGCACCGTCACCAGCATCGAGGCGGGGTCCGTCTCGGTCCAGCTGGGCTTCTGGCTCAAGGCGCTGTGGGCGCTGGACCTGATCAACGACTTCATCAACGGTGCCCAGGCCGTGGGCAAGAACGACCATGAGTTTGCGCTGCTCGAATCGAACATGCCCATGCGGGTGCGCGAAAAAGGGCGTTCGCCATGACCAGCAAGCCGGTGTGGATCTGGCTGCCCGGACAGACGCAGCCTGTGCGGGCGGGCCTGTTCACGCTGGCGGGGACTGCGGCCATTCCCCTGGGTACCTTCGCGTATGACAAAGCGTATGCACAACGCCCTGACCGCCTGGCACTCGACGAGCGGCAGTTGCGCGGCTTCAGGGGCACGGCCAAGACGACGGACTACCAGGGTGTGTTCGACATACTGCGCGACGTGACGCCGGAAGGGTTCGGGCTGGACATGCTCCTGCGCCGCAGGACGGTGGCCAGCTTGAGCGCGCTGGACGCCCTCGAATTCGCGGAAGGCGACGCAGTGGGTGCCGTGGCCGTCTGCGATGACATCGCCACGAAGATGGCATTCGTGCCCAGGTCCTCCCAGGACATGTTCGACGTGATGGACGATACGGAGCCGGCCCAGTCAGGCGCACACATCGTCACCCGCTTGCACGGCCTGCCCTCCACCAGCCTGGGCGGCGAGCGGCCGAAGATCACCGTGGCGCACAAGGGCCAGTGGTGGCTGGCCAAGTTCGCGGGCAGCAAGGATGCCCCCTCGTCACCTTTGCGCGAGTACCTGTGCATGAAGCTGGCACGCGAGGCAGGGATCGACGCTGCCGAAGTGGAATTCATGCAGCGCAAGGGCCGCGGCACGGTGCTGGTCAAGCGCTTCGACCGCCAGTGGGATGCCCAGGGCCGCTGCGAGCGGCTGCACTTCGCCAGCGGAGCAACGATGCTGGGAGCGGCCGCTGCCAGCCGCGACGCCCCTGGCCGCACCTATATCAACATGGGCTTGAACGCCCTGCGCTGGGGGGTGCAACAGCACCTGCCCGAGCTGTGGCGCCGCATGGCCTTCAACGTCCTGATCGGCAATGGCGACGACCATCCGCGCAACCATGGCTTCCTGCGCCGCAGCAGCGGCTGGTGCCTGTCCCCCGCCTATGACATCGCCCCCTATACGCCCCGTGGCGGCCAGGTCATGGAGGCCAAAGCCTTGTCCATGGGAGTGCTTCGCAACGGCGCTGCAGCGGCAACGGCCGACCACCTGCTGCTGGCCGCCAGGCAATTCGGACTGGACTACGCCGTGGCCAATGACTATCTGGACAGCGCCTGGCAAACCATCCATGACCGATGGACTTCGCTGGCGCAGGACGTGGGAGAGCAGCCGCTGGAGCGGCCCCGGTTCGAATTGCCCTCCAGGCCGCAGCGCCTGCCGGAGAAGGCGTGGAACAAGGCACGGGCCAGATAGCGCCCAGCCCCTGTCGTCTTCCCGGGTCAGGCCCGCCGAGCCAGTACCTGGGCCATCGCCGCCTGAAAGCGCGCATCCGGCAGGGCGCCGGCATTGCAGCGCGACCAGCGCGAGAGGGCCGAGGGATCGACGTGGAAGATACGCCCCGGCGCCATGCCGACATGGCGCGCCGCCAGTTGCCGTGCCAGCTCCAGCGAGTCCGGCACGCCGGGGAAGGCCACCCACAGGTACAGGCTCTGCGGGCTGCGCGCGAAGACCTCGCAGCCCTGCGCATCCAGCCAGTCCAGCGCCTGCGCCGTGGCCTGGCCCAGCCTGCGGCGCAGGCGCACGAGATGGCGCTCGTAGTGGCCCTCGCGCAGCATCACGTCGACCATGCGCTCGCAATACTCCGATCCGCTGACGTGGATCAGCGCCTTGAGGTCGGCAAGGTCGCTGGCCAGCGCACCGTTGCAGGCGATGAAGCCCACGCGCAGTGCGGCCGAGAAGGACTTGGAGAAGCTGCCGATGTAGAGGGTGCGCTCCAGCTGGTCCAGCGTGGACAGGCGCACGGCCGAGGTGGGCTTGAAGTCGGCCAGCGGGTCATCCTCGACGATGAGCAGGTTGTGGCGCTCGGCCAGCTGCAGCACCTCGCGTGCCTTGGCCTCGGAGAGGTCCGAGCCCGTGGGGTTGTGCGCCAGCGACTGCGTGAAGAACAGGCGCGGCCGGTGGCGGGTCAGCAGCGCCTGCAGCGCCACCGTGTCCGGCCCGTCGGCCAGGCGCGGCACGCCCACGATGTGGGCGCCGGCCAGCCGCAGCTTGCCGAACAGCGGGTAGTAGCCGGGCTCGTCCACCAGCACCGTGGCGCCGGGCGGCACGAAATAGCGGATGACCAGGTCCATCGCCTCGTTGGCGCCCTGCGTGAGCACCAGCTGCCCCGGTGTGGAGCGCAGCCCGAAGTCGCCCAGCTTGCGCACCAGGCTGTCGCGCAGCGGCGCGTAGCCGTAGCGGTTGCCATAGCGAAACAGCGCGCCCAGCCCGGTGCGCACCACCTTCTGGTGGTAGCGGTCCAGCCGCATGTCGGCCAGCCAGTCCACGGGCGGAAAGCCGTCGCCCACGGCCACGCCATCGGGCGGGGTCTTGAGCTGCTCGCGCATCAGCCAGACGATGTCCATGGCGCGGCCCAACTGGCCGGCATCTTCGTCGGGCCGCCGTGCGCTGCGCGCCGGCCCCAGCACGTAAAAGCCCGATCCCCGGCGCGGCTCGACGATGCCGCGCGAGACCAGCAGGTCGAAGGCGGCGACCACGGTGTTCTTGGCATAGCGGTGCAACTGGGCCAGCTCGCGCAGCGAGGGCAGCTTGTCGCCGTCGCGGTAGACCCCCTCGGCGATCTGCCGGCCGATGAGGTCGGCCAGTTGCTCGGCGATGGGGGCCGAGCGTCCCTTGCCTGCGGCCATGGGTCCTCCCTGGATGCGCCAGTGCGCGGCGCACTGTTCCCCGAAACTGTACCTTTTTCAAACGGTACGGCTTGCCTACAGTCCGGCGACCAGATCCCAGGAGATGCCGCCCATGGTCGCCGATTCCCGCCTTCCCCGATTCCGCACGCTCACACCGGCCCAGCGCCGGGATTTCCTCGCCCGGGCCTGCGGCCTGTCCGAGGCCGAGCAGGCCCTGCTGGCCACGCCCGGCGCCCTGCCGCCGGCACTGGCCGACGGCATGATCGAGAACGTGTTCGGCAGCTTCGAGCTGCCGCTGGGCGTGGCCGGCAACTTCCGCATCAACGGGCGCGACGTGCTGGTGCCCATGGCGGTCGAGGAGCCCTCGGTGGTGGCCGCCGCCTCGTACATGGCCAGGCTGGCGCGCGAGGACGGGGGCTTTCAGACCTCGAGCACGCTGCCGCTGATGCGCGCCCAGGTGCAGGTGCTGGGCATGACCGACCCGCATGGCGCGCGCATCGCCGTGCTGCAGGCCGGCGAGCGCATCATCGAGCGCGCCAACGGCCGCGACCAGGTGCTGATCGGCCTGGGCGGCGGCTGCAAGGACATCGAGGTCCACGTCTTCCCCGACACGCCGCGCGGCCCCATGCTGGTGGTCCACCTGATCGTGGACGTGCGCGATGCCATGGGCGCCAACACCGTCAACACCATGGCCGAGGCCGTGGCGCCCCTGGTCGAGGAGATCACGGGAGGCAGCGTGCGGCTGCGCATCCTGTCCAACCTGGCCGACCTGCGCCTGGCGCGGGCCCGCGTGCGGCTCACGCCCCGGACCCTGGCCACCAAGGAGCGCAGCGGCGAGGCGATCATCGAGGGCGTGCTCGATGCCTTCACCTTCGCCGCCATCGATCCCTACCGCGCGGCCACGCACAACAAGGGCATCATGAACGGCATCGACCCCGTCATCGTGGCCACGGGCAACGACTGGCGCGCGGTCGAGGCCGGAGCCCATGCCTATGCCAGCCGCAGCGGCCGCTACACCGCGCTGACGCGCTGGGAAAAGGACGGCACGGGCGCCCTGGTCGGCAGCATCGAGCTGCCCATGCCGGTCGGCCTGGTCGGCGGTGCCACCAAGACCCACCCGCTGGCGCGCCTGGCGCTGAAGATGATGCAGGTGCAGTCGGCCGGCGAGCTGGGCGAGATCGCCGCCGCCGTGGGCCTGGCGCAGAACCTGGGCGCCCTGCGCGCCCTGGCCACCGAGGGCATACAGCGCGGCCACATGGCGCTGCATGCGCGCAACATCGCCCTGGTGGCCGGTGCCATCGGGGACGAGGTGGATGCGGTCGCCAAAATGCTGGCCGCCGAGCACGACGTGCGCACCGACCGGGCGCTGGAGATCCTGGCCGCGCTGCGCGCCGCAGGCTGAAGGCGCCCAGCAGCGCAACGGCGCAGCGGCTTGCGGGTAAGCCGGGGTGGGCCATGCGCCGGGCGATGGGTACAGTCTGCGCAGCCTCCTGTGCCTTGCTCGCTGGGCCCGCTACAACGTGCACTGCGTGCAGCACGAGCGCTTTCGCGCGGCGCTCGAAGGACTGCAGGCGCGTTGAGCCGGTGCACGGCCCCCAGGAAAACCCCTGCCGGCCCCGCCACTGTCCTCGCAAACTGTACCCCCTGCGACAGGTACAGCCCACCTACAGTCTGCACAGCGCCCACCGAGGCGCCCGGCCGGGACCGGCCCCGGCCAGGCACGCGACAGGAGACAAGCACATGCGCACATTCATTCTCGGGAAATGCAAGGCCCTGGCCCTGGCCACCGTGCTGGCCGCGGCGGCCTTCCAGGCACGGGCCCAGGACATCAGGATCGGCTTCAATGCCGACCTGTCGGCCAGCGGCGTGGCCGAGCTGGGCCTGGCCGCGCGCTGGGGGTTCGAGGCAGCCATCGAGGACATCAACCAGTCCGGCGGCGTGCTGGGCCGCAAGCTGGTCGCCGTGGTCCGCGACGACCTGGGCACGCCGCCCAAGTCGATCCAGAACATGACCGAGCTGATCGACAACGAAAAGGTCAGCGCCGTCGTGGGTCCGGCCAACTCGGGCAATGCCCTGGCCTGGCTGCACATTCCCCAGCAAAAGAAGATTCCCGTGGTGGTGCCCATCGCCACCGGCACCGAGATCACCACGCGCTATGCCGGCCAGGCGCAGAACTACCTGTTCCGCGTCTCCATGGTGGACCGCGAGCAGGTGGCCCTGCTGGGCGCCTATGCGGTCAAGTCGTCCAAGGCCGGCAAGATCGCCATCCTCGCCGACTCCACGGGCTATGGCCAGGGCGGCATCAAGGACGCCACCGAGGTGCTGGCGCTGCACGGCGTCAAGCCCGTGGCGGTCGAGAAATACGGCCCCAAGGACACGGACATCACCTCGCAGCTGTCCAAGATCAAGGCCGCCGGCGCCGACACGGTCATCGTCTACGGCATCGCCGACGGCACGGCCCAGGTGCTGCGCAGCATGGAAAAGATCAACTACCTGCCCACCACCCTGGGCACCTGGGGCAACCTCAGCGGCCTGCTGCCCAAGATGGCGGGCGCCAGGCTGTCCGAGCACCTGATCCTGGCCGCCTCCACCACCGAGGACACCAATGCCAGGACGCGCGCGCTGGGCGAGCGCGTGCGCAGGAAATTCCCCGAGATGACCACCTTCCCCTGCGCGGCCCAGGCCTATGACGCGGTGATGCTGATCGCCGCCGCCATGAAGCAGGCCAACAGCACCGACGGCGAGAAGGTGGCCGCCGCGCTGGAGAGCGTCAGCGGCGTGCAGGGCGTGATCAAGACCTATGACAGGCCTTTCAGCAAGACCCGGCACGAAGGCCTGTCCGTCTCGGACTTCTACCTGGCGCGCTGGAAGAACGGCGCCCCCGCGCGCTACGAGGATGCGGTGACCCAGGCGCTGACTGCCGCCGACCTCAAGCGCTGAATCCCCGGACCGACAGCACATGACGGCAAGCATTCTCCAGGCGCTGTTCAGCGGACTGGCCCTGGGCAGCATCTATGCGCTGGTGGCCCTGGGCTTCAACATCACGCACAGCACCACGCGCACCTTCAACTTCGGCCAGGGCGAGTTCCTGGTGGCGGGCGCCTTCGTCGGCGTGACGGCCGTGATGCTGCTGGCCGGCAAGGGCCTGGGCGCCACGCTGCAGCCGCAGGACGTGGGCATGGCCCGCTACGTTGCGGCGCTGCTTCTGACGGTGGTGGTGCTCGGCGCGCTGGGCGTGCTGCTGTACCACGCGGCCGTGCGGCCCTTCATCGGCCAGGGCGGGCTGGCCTGGGTGATGAGCACCATCGGCTTCGGCATCATCATCCAGAACACGGCGCTGGCCATCTGGGGGCCCTCGCCGCTGGTCCTGCCTTCGCCGCTGGGCAACGAGGTGATCCGCATCGGCGGCGCGGGCGTGCTGCCGCAGGAGATCCTGGTGCTGTGCGCCAGCATCGCCATCATGGTGGCGCTGGACTGGGTCATGCGCAAAACGCGCCTGGGCAAGGCCGTGCGCGCCGTGGCCCACAGCGGCGCCGCCGCCACGCTGATGGGCATCAACGTCACGGCCATCGTGGTGCTGGCCTTCGTGGTCAGCTCGGCCCTGGCGGGAATGGCGGGCCTGCTGATCGCGCCCATCACCACGGCATCGGTGTTCATGGGCCTGACGCTGGCGCTCAAGGCCTTTTCGGCCGCCATCTTCGGCGGCCTGGGCAGTCCGCGCGGCTGCATGCTGGGCGGCTTCATCCTGGGCCTCATCGAGGCGCTGGTCGGCCTGTGGCATGCGGAGCTGCGCGAGATCAGCATCTTCGTCCTCATCATCCTGGTGCTGGCCATCAAGCCCGAAGGGCTGCTGGGCCGGCGCATCGCCGAGAAGGTGTAAGCCATGGGAATGCGCCATGCACATCTGGCGGGCGTGCTCGCCTGCGCCCTGCTCATCGCCGTGCTGCCGCTGGCCACGGACAACGGCTTCTACCTGAAGATCGTCTTCCTCATCGCCGTCAACTACCTGGCCGCGTCGGGCCTGAACGTGCTGGTGGGCTATACGGGCCAGAAGTCCCTGGGCCATGCGGGACTGTTCGCCGTCGGCGCCTATACCGTGGCCCTGCTCACCACCCGCGCCGGCTGGAACCCCTGGCCGGCCTTCGCGGCGGCGGGCGCCATGGCCGGCCTGTTCGGCGTGGTCATCGCCTTGCCGGCCCTGCGCGCCAAGGGGCCCGCGCTGGCCATGATCACCATCGGCTTCGGCATCGTGGTGGAGAAGGTGGTGTCGGAGTGGCAGGACGTGTTCGCGGGCCAGCAGGGCATCTATGGCGTGGTGCCGCCCTCCATGGCCGGGGCGCCATTCGAGATGCGCCACTGGGTCTGGTTCGCGGGCGCGCTGGGCCTGGCGGCCCACCTCATGCTGCGCGCACTGCTGCGCGGCAAGTTCGGCCGGGCCTTCATGGCGGTGAACACCGGCGAGATCGCCGCCGAGAGCGTGGGCGTGTCGGTCTACCGCTTCAAGCTGCTGGCCTTCGTGATCAGCGCCGTCACCTGCGGCCTGGCGGGAGCGCTGATTGCCCAGCAGAACCAGTACATCAACTCCGACTTCATCCACTTCAACCTGTCCATCTTCTTCCTGCTGATCGTGCTGTTCGGCGGCAGCTCGGTCTACGGCCCCCTGGTGGGCGCCATCGTGCTGACGCTGCTGGACGCCTTCCTGGCACGCTGGCCCGAGGTGCAGCACTTCACCTACGGCGCCTTGCTGCTGTTCGCGCTGTACGCCATGCGCGACGGCCTGGCCGGCGCCCCGGGCCGGGCCGCCCGGGCGCTGCTGCCCGCGCTGCGCCGCAGGCCTGCGCTGTCCGCGCCGGTGGCCGCATGGCGCCTGCAGGCGCAGCAGGCCGCGGTGGCCGACAGCCCGCTGCTGGAGGCACGCCAGCTCTACAAGGCCTTCGGCGGCGTGGTGCCCACCAACGGCGTGGACCTGAGCCTGCGCAGCGGCCATGTGCATTCGCTGATCGGGCCCAATGGCGCGGGCAAGACCACGCTGCTCAACATCCTGTCCGGCGTGATCGCGCCGGACCGGGGCGGCATGGACTTCAACGGCCGCAGCACGGCCGGCATGGCGCCGCACCGCATCTGCCGCCTGGGCATGGGGCGCACCTTCCAGAACCTGCGCCTGTTCGCCGACATGTCGGTGCTGGACAACGTCATGCTGGGCCTGCACACGCGGCTGCGCCAGGGCTTCTTCAGCTGCCTGCTGGGCCTGCCCGGCGCACGGCGCGAGGAAGACGCCGCGCGCGGCGAAGCCTTGCAGATCCTCGCCTTCCTGGGTATGGACGACAAGGCCCATGAGACGGCGGGCAGCCTGCCCTACGGACTGCAGCGCCGCCTGGAGCTGGCACGCGCACTGGCCACCCATCCGCGCCTGCTGCTGCTGGACGAGCCGGCCGCGGGCCTGAACCCGCAGGAGACGCACGACCTGGCCGGCGTGATCCAGCGCATCCGCGACCTGGGCATCACGGTGCTGCTGATCGAGCACCACATGGACCTGGTGATGGCGATTTCCGACCATGTCATCGTGCTGGACTACGGCGAAAAAATCGCGGAAGGCGCGCCACAGGACGTGCAGCGCAACCCCCGCGTCATCGCCGCCTACCTGGGCAGCGATGAGCAAGAAGACGAAACTGCCCTGCCCCTGGAGGCCCGCCATGCATGAGGCCACACCCATGCTGCAGATCGAAGGCCTGCAGGTGCGCTACGGCGCCGTCGAGGCGCTCAAGGGCATCAGCCTGCAGGTGCATGCCGGCGAAGTGGTCACCCTCATCGGGGGCAACGGCGCGGGCAAGAGCACGCTGATGAAGGCCATCTCGGGGCTGGAGCCCGTGGCCGCCGGCCGCATCCTGTTCGAGGGGCAGGACATCACGCGCCTGCCGGGCCACCGCCGCGTGGCCCTGGGCATCGCCCAGTCGCCCGAAGGCCGCCAGGTCTTCGCCGACCAGAGCGTGCGCGACAACCTGGTGCTGGGCGCCTACCACCGCAGCGCAAGCCATGCCGAGATCGAGGCCGATATCGAGGCCCGGTTCCAGGCCTTCCCCCGGCTGCGCGAGCGCCAGCACCAGGCCTCGGGCACGCTGTCCGGCGGCGAGCAGCAGATGCTGGCCATCGCCCGCGCGCTGATGGCCAGGCCCCGGCTGCTGCTGCTGGACGAGCCCTCGCTGGGGCTGGCGCCGCTGATCGTCAAGGAGATCTTCGGCATCGTGCGCGGCCTCAGGCGCCAGGGCATGACCGTGCTGCTGGTCGAGCAGATGGCCAACCAGGCCCTGGCCGTGGCCGACCGTGCCTATGTGCTGGAGACGGGCCGCATCACGCTGCAGGGCGCGGGGGCCGAGCTGCGGCGCGATCCGAAGGTGCGCTCCGCGTATCTTGGGTAGCCCCCTGGGGCGCTGCGCGCCTTCTCCTGTGGCAAGCGATTCGATACTTCATGGATCAGCGCATGGAAAGCTTTGACTACGTCATCATCGGCAGCGGTGCCGGGGGTTCCATCGTGGCCAGCCGGCTGGCGCAGGAGCCGGGGGTCAGCGTGTGCGTGCTGGAGGCGGGGCCACCCGACCGGCATCCGTTCCTGCACCTGCCGGCCGGGTTCATCAAGGTGGTCTTCCACCCGCGCTACGCCTGGCAGTTCAGCAGCGAGCCGACGCCGTGGACCGATGGCCGGCGCATTCCCATTCCCCAGGGGCGCACGCTGGGGGGCTCCACCGCTGTCAACGGCCTGGTCTACAACCGGGGCCAGCCGGCCGACTATGACGGCTGGGCCGCGCGCGGCAATCCGGGCTGGAGCTTTGCCGAGCTGCTGCCCTATTTCCAGCGCACCGAGCGCCGCATCGGCCCGGCCGACGAGGACTTTGCCGGTCGCCACGGGCCGCTGCCGGTGACCCTGCCGGACTGGACGCATGCGCTCAACGAGGCCTTCATCGCGGGCGCGGCGGAACTGGGCATGCCGCGCAATCCCGACTACAACGGAGCCACCCAGGCCGGCGCCGGCTATTTCCAGCGCACCATCCACCAGGGGCGGCGCATGAGCACGGCCACCGCCTTCCTGCACCCCGCGCTGCGGCGCGGCCAGGGCCTGGAGGTGCGCACCGGCGCACGCGCCACGGCCATCCTGCTGGAGGGCCGTCGGGCCACGGGCGTGGCCTATCTGCAAGGCGCAACGCAGCGCACGGTGCGGGCGCGCCGCGAGGTGGTGCTGTGTGCCGGCGCCATCAACACGCCCCACCTGCTGCAACTGTCCGGCATCGGCCCGCCGGCCTTGCTGCAGCGCCACGGCATGGCCGTCGCCCATGCGCTGGCGGGCGTGGGCGAGCATCTCAAGGACCATTTCAGCATCCGCCTGGTGGCCCGCACGCGCGGCACCGTCACCATCAACGAGCTGGCGCGCATGCCGCGCCTGGCCGGGCAGCTCGCGGCCTGGGCCCTGGGACGGCCCAATGTGCTGTCGCTGAGCCCGTCCATGGTGCACTGGTTCTGGCACTCCCGGCCGGGGCTTCAGCGGCCCGACCTGCAGGGGGTCTTCACCCCGGCCAGCTACCGGGCCGGCTACGTGGGGCAGCTGGACCGCTTTCCCGGCATGACCTGCGGCGTCTGGCAGCACCGGCCGCAGAGCATGGGCAGCGTGCGCCTGGCCTCGGCGGACCCGATGCAGGCCCCGCTGATCCAGCCTTGCTACCTGGAGCACGAGGAAGACGGCCGCGTGCTGCTGGACGGCACCCGGCTGGCACGCCGGCTGCTGCAGACCGAGGCCCTGCGGCCCTTCGTCGAGGCCGAAACCCTGCCCGGCGTGGCCGTGCAGCGCGATGACGAGCTGCTGGACTACATCCGCCGCTTCGGCGTCTCGTCCTACCATGTCAACGGCACGGCGCGCATGGGGCCGGCCGATGATGCAGGCGCGGTCGTGGATGCGCGGCTCAGGGTCCATGGCCTGCAGGGCCTGCGCATCGCCGACGCCTCGGTCATGCCCGACATCCCGTCCGCCAACACCTGCGCCGCCACCATGATGATCGGCGAGAAGGCCGCCGATCTCCTCCTCGAAGATGCACGCCGAGCCTCGGCGGCATGACCCCATGACCCAGCGACATGATTGAACTCGACCCCCACACCACCATCGGCCAGGCCCTGGAGCGGGCCGCCGAACGCTATGGCGACCGCCCGCTGCTGGCCGTTCCCGCCCACCCGCAGCGTGACTACGACGGCGAAGGCCGCGAGATCTCGTTCACGCAGGCGGCCGAAACCGTGCGCGCGCTGGCCCGGCGCTATGCCGCCGCAGGCTACGGACTGGGCCACCGCGTCGGCCTGCTGCTGGAAAACCGCCCCGAGCACCTGCTGCACAAGCTGGCGCTCAACAGCCTGGGCGCCTGCTGCGTGCCCATCAACCCCGACTACCGCCCGCCCGAAACCGCCTACCTGGTGGACCACGCCCGGCCCGACCTGCTGCTGGTGCTGCACAGCCGCCGCGCCGATGTGGACGCGGCCCTGCAACTGAGCGCGCACCGCCCTGCCGTGGCCGGGCTGCAGGCGCTGGACACGACCCCCCTGCCCCGCTGCGCCACGCCGGCCCAGGCCGGCGCCGTGCAGGCCGACACGCCGGCCAGCATCCTCTACACCAGCGGCACCACGGGCCGGCCCAAGGGCTGCGTGCTGTCGCACCGCTACGAGCTGGCCTCGGGCCTGGCCTACGCCACGCGCGGCGGCCTGGCCACGCTGCAGGAGGGACAGGAGCGCATCTACAACCCGCTGCCGCTGTTCCACGTCAACGCCTCCATCCTGTCCTTTTTCTGCGTGCTGCTCACGGGCGGCTGCCAGGTGCAGTCCGACCGCTTCCATCCGCTGCGTTTCTGGCAGGAGGTGCGCCAGACACGCGCCACGGTCGTGCACTACCTGGGCGTGATCGTGCAGATGCTGATGGCCCAGCCGCCGTCCGCCCAGGACCGCGCGCATGCGGTGCGCTTCGGCTTCGGCGCCGGGGTCGAGCCGCAGCTGCATGCGGCTTTCGAAGCGCGCTTCGGCTTCCCGCTGCTGGAGCTGTGGGGCATGACCGAGATGGTCCGCGCCCTGGTCGACTGCCATGCGCCGCGCCAGGTGGGCACGCGCGCCTTCGGCCGCCCGCTGCCCGAGGCCGGCGTGCAGGCGATGGTGGTGGACGAGGCCGGCGAGGAGGTGCCGCGCGGCACGGTCGGCGAGCTGGTCATCCGCCACTCGGCCGAGACACCGCGCCAGGACTTCTTCAGCGGCTACCTGGACGACCCCGAGGCCACCGAGGACGCCTGGCGCGGCGGCTGGTTCCACACCGGCGACCTGGTCACGCAGGACGGCGGGGGCATGCTGCATTTCGTGGACCGGCGCAAGAACATCATCCGCCGCTCGGGCGAGAACATCGCCGCCGCCGAGGTCGAGGCCACCCTGCTCACCCACCCCTGGGTGCAGCAGGCCGCCGTGATGGCCGTGCCCGACGACATCCGCGAAGAGGAAGTCCTGGCCTGCGTGGTACTGCAGCCCGGCCTGGACCCGGGCCTGCACGCGGACGCGGCCCGGGCGCTGTTCGCCCACTGCGATTCCCAGCTGGCCTACTACAAGCCGCCGGGCTGGATCTGCTTCGTGGAACGCATCCCGACCACGGGCACGCAGAAGATCCAGAAGCACGCCATCTTCCCTGGTGGCACCGATCCTCGCCAGGCGCCGGGCGCGGTGGATCTGCGCGACCTGAAGAAAAAGCGCCGGTGAGAAGAAGCTGTGCCAAGGTCTCCTGCGGCATGGTGTCGCTGGCCTGCAGTGCCCCAGGGATTCCCTTTCTCCGGCGAACGCAGCCCTCCGGTACCGCGTCAGTACTTCAATCCCGTGTCGCACTTACGTGCCCGCGAAAGCCGGGAAAGGGGCCCGAGACGCCGATGGCGGTCAGAGGCTCTGCGCGGCCCGATGAAGAAGCCGACGATGCGCATGCCCATGGCGACATTCGCGGCGGATGGAACCCGCGCTCAACCGGCCATCTGTCTGATTTTCAGGTCACGAAGGTCAGAATAGTCTGAAATTGAGCGCCGATGCATTTCAAACCGCCAGACCCTGCCCATACTGGCCGATGGGCCGCGACACAGCTTGCGGCCTCTTTGTCTGTCTGCCGTTCCTGCGAGGTGCCCATGGGTCTGGCCCTGGTTCAAAGTCGTGCGCTGCTGGGGCTGGCCGCCCCGCGCGTCACCGTGGAAGTGCATCTGGCCAACGGCCTGCCGTCGTTCACGCTGGTGGGCCTGGCCGATGTCGAGGTCAAGGAGGCACGCGAGCGCGTGCGCTCGGCGCTGCTGAATTCGGGGCTGGAATTCCCGAGCAACAAGCGCATCATCGTCAACCTCGCGCCGGCCGACCTGCCCAAGGACTCGGGGCGCTTCGACCTTCCTATCGCGCTGGGCATCCTCGCGGCCAGCGGCCAGATCGACGGACAGGCCCTGGAGCGCTACGAATTCGCGGGCGAGCTGTCGCTGTCGGGTGCGCTGCGGCCGGTGCGCGGCGCGCTGGCCACGGCCCTGGCCCTGCACCGCCAGCAGGATGGCGCCTGCCTGGTGCTGCCGCCGGGCAGCGCGCAGGAGGCGGCCTTCGTGCCCTCGGCCCAGGTGTTCTGCGCCCACCACCTGCTCGACGTGGTGCGCCGCTTCATCGCACGCGCGGCCCATGCCCCGGAGCCGGCGGCGGAGAGCGAAAACGCCGCAGGCCAGGGCACCGGGGAGGAGCCGGCAGATGAGGCCGCCGCCGGGCCCCCCCGGCCTTGCACGGGACCGGGCTGGCACGCGGTGCAACCGCAGCCCGCCACAGCCGTGCGCAGCGGGCTCGACCTGGCCGAGGTGCGCGGCCAGGCCCAGGCACGGCGCGCGCTGGAGATCGCGGCGGCCGGGGGCCACGGCCTGCTGCTGGTGGGACCGCCGGGCTCGGGCAAGTCCATGCTGGCCCAGCGCTTCGCCGATCTGCTGCCCCCCATGAGCGACGACGAGGCGCTGGAGGCCGCCGCCATCGCCAGCCTGGCCGGCCGCTTCACGCCCGAACGCTGGCGCCAGCGCCCCACGGCCAGCCCGCACCATACGGCCAGCGCCGTGGCCCTGGTGGGCGGAGGCTCTCCGCCGCGCCCCGGCGAGATCTCGCAGTCCCACCATGGCGTGCTCTTCCTCGATGAATTCCCCGAGTTCGCGCGCAGTGCGCTGGAGGCGCTGCGCGAGCCGCTGGAGACGGGCCAGATCACGATCGCCCGGGCAGCCCAGCGCTGCGAGTTTCCCGCGCGCTTCCAGCTCGTGGCGGCCATGAACCCCTGTCCCTGCGGCCACTGGGGTTCGACCGTGCAGCGCTGCCGCTGCACGCCCGACAAGGTGGCGCGCTACCAGGCACGCATCAGCGGCCCGCTGCTGGACCGCATCGACCTGCATGTGGAGGTCGGCGCCCTGCCCCCGCAGGAACTGCTGGCCGCGCGCAGCGGCGAAAGCAGCGAGACCGTGCGCGAGCGCGTGGTCCAGGCCCGCGCGCTGGCCGTGCAGCGCCAGGGCGGCGCCAACCACCAGCTCCAGGGCCAGGCCCTGGACGAGCACCTGGGCCTGTCGCCCGAAGCCCTGGCCTTCGCCCACAAGGCCGCTGCACGCCTGGGCTGGTCGGCACGCAGCACCCACCGCGCGCTCAAGGTGGCGCGCACCATCGCCGACCTGGCCGGCAGCGAGGCCATCGAGGTCGGGCATGTGGCCGAGGCCATGCAGTACCGCAGGGTGTTGCGGTCGCCGTCATGACGTGACTGCGATCTGCTCTTCGGCGCCGGCGCCATCGGCCTGCCCCCCGATCCCCAGCAAGCCCACGCAGGCGTGCAGGGCCGGCGACCAGCCGGTGCGCGCGGGCACGGCGAACCAGGTTTCCACATGGGCCACTTCCCGGGCCAGTGCGCCGGGCAGGGCCGTGATGTGCACGCCGAAGCGGTGCTGCTGGGCCTGGACCACGCTGCGGGGCAGCAGGCCGTAGCCCATGCCGGCGGCCACGCAGCCGAGGATGGCGTCCAGCGATCCCATCTCCATGATGCGCGCCGCCACGCCGCGCGCGGCCAGCAGCAGCTCGATGCGCTGGCGGTAGCTGCAGCCCTGGCGGAAGGCCAGGAAGGGCATGGCGCTGAGCTGGGCGGCATCGGGAAAACGCTGCAGCGCGAAGGCGGTGACCAGGACCAGTTCCTCCTCGAACACCTTCCACCCCTGAAGGCGGGACTGGGGCGGCATGCCCGAGACGAAGGCGCAGTCCAGCCGCCCCGCCAGCAGGTCGGCCAGCAGTTCGGCCGTGGTGGCCGTGCGCAGCTCCAGGTCCAGGCCGGGCTGGGCCTGGTGCAGGCGTGCCAGCAGCGGCGGCAGGCGCAGCGCGGCCGTGGTCTCCATGGAGCCGATGCGCAGCGCGCCGGCCGCCCGGGCGCTGCCCTGCAACAGGGCCAGGGATTCATCATGGTCGGCCAGCATGCGCCGCGCGTAACGCTCCAGCAGGCGCCCGGCGGGCGTGGCATGCACGGGCGCGCTGCGCTCGATCAACTGCACGCCGGCCTCGTCCTCGAGCTTTTTCACATGGGCCGTCACATTGGACTGCACGGTGTGCAACTGCTGGGCGGCGGCGCCGAAGCTGCCGCTGTCGCAGACGGCCAGGAACATGCGCAGGGACTTCAGTTGCATTGCGGCCTCCGGGAACATTGCCATCTTCAATGAAGATCGATCGGATCATTTTGAATCATTGGACATGATGATCCAGCCCGCTTAAGGTATGCCCATTCTTCCGGCATGGCCCGCACTCCCGTGATCCAACGCAACGAACTCTCCCTGCTGCTGACCGGCTTCATGGCCACGCTCAGCGGCGTCGGCCTGGCACGTTTCGCCTATACCGCGCTGATGCCGCAGATGGTGCATGCGGGCTGGTTCAGCGGCGAGCAGGTGGCCTACCTGGGCGCGGCCAACCTGCTGGGCTACCTGATCGGCGCGCTGGCCGCCGCGCCGCTGGCCGAGCGCCTGGGCGCGCTGCGCGTGCTGCGGTGGTGCTGGGCGGCCACGGCGCTGAGCTTCGCGGCCTGCGCCTGGCCGCTGCCCATGCCCTGGTTCTTCACCTGGCGCTGCATCTCGGGCATCGGCGGCGCCATCCTGATGGTGCTGGGCCCGTCGGTGGCCCTGGCGGCCACCCCCTTGCAGCGGCGCGCGGCCCTGGGACCGCTGATGTTCTGCGGCATCGGCGCAGGGGCCCTGCTGTCGGCCACGCTGATCCCGCTGCTGGCGCGCCAGAGCCTGGGCGCCGTCTGGTGGGCGCTGGCCGGCGTCTGCGCCTGGGCAGGCTGGCTGGGCTGGCGACATGTGCGGCGGCTGCCGATAGCCCCCCCCGTCGCCATCACGCCGCATGCCGCGCCGGCGCCCTCCGCCCCCCTGTGGACGCTGCCGGTGGTGCTGGTGATGCTGGCCTACATGACCGACGCCTTCGGTTTCGTTCCGCATACGGTGTTCTGGGTGGACTATCTGGCGCGCGAGCTGCAGCTGGGCGATGCCTACGCCTCCACGCAATGGGCCTTCTTCGGCCTGGGCGCCATCGCCGGGCCGCTGGCGGCCTCGGTGTGCGCCACGCGCTTCGGCTGGTGGGGCACGACCACGGGGGCCTATGCGCTCAAGGCCCTGGCCACTGCCATGCCGCTGTTCTGGGCGGGGTTTGCAGGGCATGCGACCTCGTCCTTCCTGGTGGGCGCACTGTCACCAGGCATGGCAGCCATCACCTCGGGCTATCTGATGCAGCTGATCGGCCCCGCGCAGCACAAGCGCATGTGGGGCTATGCGACGGCGGCCTTCGCGCTGATGCAGGCCGTGTCAGGGTACTTCATGGCCTGGAGCTATGCAGGCCTGGGTTCGTACCAGCGCCTGTTCGTCATCGGCAGCACGTCGCTGCTGCTGGGCACGCTCATGGTGGCCGCCAGCCGTGCCAGCGCGCGCCGGCAGGCCGCCGCATGAGCCACGGGATTCGAGAGCAAGCAAGGAGTCGCATGAGCACCGCAGAAACCGCATGGATGGCCCGCATGGGCATGCGCCATCCCATCATCCAGGCCCCGATGGCCGGCACCTCCACGCCCGCGCTGGCGGCTGCCGTCAGCGATGCGGGCGGCCTGGGCTCGCTGGGCATAGGCGCCAGCACCACGGAACAGGCGCGCCAGCAGATCGTGCAGACGCGCGCGCTGACCTCGGGAGCCTTCAACGTGAACCTGTTCTGCCACCAGCCGGCCCGGACCGATGCGCAGCGCGAGGACGCATGGCTGGCCCGCCTGACGCCCGAGTTCGCGCGCTTCGGTGCCACGCCACCCGCCGCGCTGAACGAGATCTATGCCACCGCCGTCGGCAATGCCGCGCTGCAGGCCATGCTGCTGCAGGAGCGGCCCGCCGTGGTGAGCTTTCATTTCGGGCTGCCGGAGCAAGGCTTCATCGACGCGCTGCGCGCGGCGGGCATCGTGACCCTGGCCAGCGCCACATCGCTGGACGAGGCACGGCAGGTGGAGCAGGCCGGGGTCGATGCCATCGTGGCCCAGGGCGTGGAGGCCGGGGGGCACCGCGGCACGTTCGACCCCGCGCAGGACCGCATGATGGGCACCTTCGCCCTGGTGCGCGTGCTGGCGCGCAACACGGCCCTGCCGGTGATCGCGGCGGGCGGCATCATGGACGGCGAGGGCATTGCGGCCGCGCTGGGCCTGGGCGCCTGCGCGGCGCAGCTGGGCACGGCCTTCATCCTCTGCCCTGAATCGTCCGCCAGCCCGGCCTACCGGGCCGAGCTGCGCAGCGAACGCGCCCACCACACGGGATTGACGGCCGCCATCTCCGGACGGCCTGCGCGCGGCATGGTCAACCGGCTGCATGCGCTGGGCGCCAGCCATGGCCAGCCGCTGCCCGACTATCCGCGTGTGTACGACGCAGGCAAGGCACTGCATCAAGTGGCCTCGGCCCAGGGCTGCTCCGACTACGCGGCGCACTGGGCCGGCCAGGGCGCGCCGCTGGCGCGCGAGATGCCGGCGGCCGCGCTGGTGCGGACGCTGGCCGGCGAACTGGCGCGCGCCCAGGCTGGCCGCTAAAGCGCCGCCAGCCCCTGCTCCAGGTCGGCGATGAGGTCGCGCGGTGACTCCAGGCCGATGTGCAGGCGCACCACGGGGCCCCGCGCGCTCCAGTCGGTGACGCTGCGCGCCTGCGCCATGTGCGCGGCCGTCGCCAGGCTCTCGTAGCCGCCCCAGGAGGCGCCGATGCCGAACAGCCGCAGGCTGTCGATGACGCGGTCCACGGCGGCCTCGGACGTGCCAGGTACAAGCTCCAGCGACACCAGGCCGTTGGTGCCCTGGCAGTCGCGCAGCCACAGCGCATGGCCGGGGTGCGTGGGCAGCGCGGGGCAGAACACGGTAGCCACGGCCGGGTGCTGCTGCAGCCAGCGGGCCACCTCCAGCGCATGGGCCTCGTGCATCCGCAGCCGCGCCGCCAGCGAGCGCATGCCGCGCAGCACCAGCCAGGCATCGTCCGGGCTGACCGCCATGCCCATGGCATCGCAGCGCGCGGCCAGGGGCTCCCAGGCGGCCTCGGTGGTGGACACGGTGCCCATCATCACGTCGGAGTGACCGGCAAGGTACTTGGTGGCCGCCATCACCGAGACATCGGCCCCCAGCGCCAGCGGCCGGTACTGGCAGCCCGAGCCCCAGGTGTTGTCGGCCACCACCAGCGCGCCACGCGCATGGGCCATGGCCGCCAGCGCGGGCAGGTCGCACATCTCGTAGACCAGCGAGCCCGGGCATTCGGCGTAGAGCATGCGGGTGTTGGCGCGCATGCCCGCCTGGGCATCGCTGCCGTCGGCCGCGAAGAAGCTGTACGCGATGCCATAGGGTTCCAGGAACTGGCGCGCCAGGTGTCGCACGGGCTGGTAGGCGCTGTCGGTCAGCAGCACATGGTCGCCGGGACGCAGATAGCTCAGCAGCACCATGGCGATGGCGGCCAGCCCCGTGGGCAGCAGCCGCGTGCGGTGGGCGCCCTCCAGCGCGCTGACGGCATCCTCCAGCGCGAAGCCCGTGGGCGTGCCGCGCGCGCCGTAGCTGAAGATGCGCTCGCCCCCCCGGCGCTCGCGCATCTCGCGCTGCTGGGCCGTGCTCTCGAACAGCACGGTGCTGGCGCGCACCACGGGCGGGTTGACGGCCGTGCCGCCCGCATAGGCCGGGCGCTTGCCCGCATGCAGCAGCCGGGTCTGCAGGTCCAGCGCGGGGGCGCCGGGCTGGGGGGCGTGATCGGCAGCCATCAGTCGATCTTCGCGCCCGAGAGCCTGACCACGCGCGACCAGCGCTCCATGTCCTGGCGCAGCTGGGCGGCGAAGGCCTCGGGGGTGCTGGCCACGACCTCGCTGCCGCCATCGACGATGAGTTTGGTGACCTCGGGCAGGTGCAGGGTGCGCACGATGGCGTCATGCAGGTAGGCCACGCGCTCGGGCGGCGTGCCGGCGGGGGCGAAGAAGCCGTACCAGTCCTCGAAGCGCGCATTGCGCAGGCCCAGTTCCTCCAGCGTGGGCACCTTGCCGAACACGCCGATGCGGCGCGGGCTGGTGACGGCCAGCGCGCGCACCTGGCCCGCCTGGATCATGCCGGCCACGGACGAGGTGGAGGTGATCAGCACATCGACCTGCTGGCCCAGCAGATCGTTGATGGCCGGCCCTGCGCCTTTGTAGGGAACATGGGTCATGGGCACGCCGTTTTCCTTGGACAGCACCACGCCCACCAGATGCGACAGCGTGCCGTTGCCGGGCGTGGCGTAGGTGACGCGGCCCGGCTCGCCCTTGCTGCGCGCCATCAGGTCGGCAAAGCTCTTGAGAGGCGAGGCCGAGGCGACCACGATGGCCAGCGGCGCCGCGTTGATCTGCGTGATGGGCACGAAGTGCTTGAGCGGATCGAAGCCCGGCGCGTTGTACAGCGTGGGGTTGACGGCCATCAGCGAGACCTGGCCCGTGAGCAGGGTGTAGCCGTCGGCCTTGGCGTCGGCCACGGCCTTGGCGCCGATGTTGCCACCCGCACCGCCACGGTTTTCCACCACGGAAGGCTGACCCGTGGCCTCGGTCAGGCGCGTGGTCACCCAGCGCGTGCTGGCGTCATTGCCGCCGCCCGGCGGGAAGGGCGAGATGAAGCGGATCGGCTGGCTGGGGAAGCCGTTGCGCGCAGGCAGCGGCTCGGCCGAGGCCTGCGGGAGCAGGGCCAGGGCCGCGAGGCCGGCGGCCAGCATCCTGGCCAGGCTAGGGATTGCGAACATGTCTTGTCTCCTGTCGTTATGTGTGTTGTGCCGCCAGTGCGCCGATCCGTCAGGACAAGGCGTGCTCCGGAAGGCGGAAGGCGGCCAGTTCCTGCGCATCGAGCTGGGCAACGAGCCCCGTCTCCCAGGCCAGGTAGCGGCGCGCCGCCTCCTTGTTGCCGTCGTGGCGGTCGTGCACGAAGAACAGGTAGTCGATGCACTCGGCATCGGGCGGGCTGTCCGGCGTGGCCTCGGCCGACAGGCGGGCCTCGCGCCAGGCGGCCATGCCGCCGTCGAGCAGCAGCGGTGCCGCCCTGCCCGAAAGCTCCAGCGCGGCCCACTGCGCCATGCCGGGTTCATCCGCGACCAGCACGATCTGGCGCGCCTCGCCCGCGAGGTCCTGCGCCAGGCGCGGACGGATGGACCAGCGCGCGCCGGCGATGTGGCCGGCGCGGTAGGCCATGCCGGCGCGCAGGTCGACCACGGCCACATCGCCCTGGCGCATGCGTTCCTGCAGTTGCGCCACGGAGATGCCGGCCAGCGCAGGGGGCTGCGGCGGCTGCACCGGCTCCAGCGCCAGGCCGCTGTGCAGCCCGCCCTGCAGCACGCTGGCGTCATGGCCCAGCTGGCGCAGCCAGCTCGCCACCACGGGGGCGCGCACGCCGTCGCTGTCGAACAGCACCAGGCGCGCGCCGCGCACGCCCACGTACTGGTCGCCGGCCTGCATGAGCTGGCCGCCCGGCGTGTGCTGGGCGCCGGGCAGGGAGCCGGCCTTGAATTCCTCGGGCGTGCGCACGTCGCACAGGAACAGCGTGCGCGCTGCGTCCTGGCTCCAGGCGCGCACGGTGTCGGCATCGACCTCGGGCACCTCGAAGCGCCGCGCCAGGGCCTGGGCCTGGGCCTTCAGTTGCGTGCTGGCAGAGTCCTCGCCATAGCAGCGCGTGCCGCCGTGCTCCAGCGGCAGGTCGGCCAGGTACCAGCCCTGGGTGCCGTTCTCCAGCGCGTAGACGGGGTTGGGAATGCCCAGGTTGATCAGCGTCTGCGCGCCGATGATGGAGCGCGTGCGGCCCGCGCAGTTGACCACGATGGGCGTGGCCGCGTCGGGCACCAGGCGGCTGACGCGCAGCGCCAGCTCGCCATTGGGGCAGCACAGGGCGCCGGGGATGTTCATCTTGTGGAACTCGGCGACCGGCCGCCCGTCGAGCACGACCAGGGGCAGGCCCGCGGCCTGGCGCGCCGCCAGCTGCCGGGCCGTGATGCGCGGCGTGCCATAGGCGTGCTCGGCCAGTTCGCCGAAGGTCTTGGAAGGCAGGTTCACGCCCGCGAACAAGGTGTAGCCCGCCGCACTCCAGGCCCGGGTGCCACCTTCGAGAACGGCCACCTGGGCGTAGCCCAGGTCCTGCAGGCGCCGGGCGGCGCGTTCGGCCACGCCCGCAGCTTCGCCATCGTCATAGGTCACGACACGCACCTGCCTGCGCGGCACCAGGCGGGGCACGTCCAGCTCCAGCCGGCTGTAGGGCAGGGGCGTGGCGTAGAACAGGTGCGATTCGCCGTACTGGCCGTGCTCGCGCACGTCGAGCAGCGCGATCTCCTGGCCGTCGTGCAGCCAGGATTTGAGGGTGTGGGCGTCAATGAATGCGGTCATTGCAGGGGAGTCCAGGGGAAATTCGGGCAAAGCCTTGCCAGGCGCGCCCGTCGGGCGCGCTGCGGCAGGGATGGAAGAAGCGTCCGGTGGGGGAGCAGGATCAGCGGCGCGTCTGCACGCCGATGGCCATGGTCTGGCAGGTGCCGGTGGCCAGGTCGTAGCTGGTGCGCTCGTTGAGCGTCTCCAGCGCGCGGCCGTACATGTGCAGGTGGCGGATGACCTGCTCGCCCTGGATCTCCACCGAGTGGATGTCCTCGGGCATGAGGGCGATGCCCTGGCCCGGCGCCACGACCACGAGGTCCGTCTCGCGCAGCGTGCCCTTGCCGGGGACCGATCCGTCGTCGGTGCGCTCGTAGACGCGGTTGTGCTCCGTGCCTTCGACGGCGGCGATGCAGGCCCAGGTCGTGTGGTTGTGCGGCACGATGCGCTTGCCGGGGCGCATGACGTTGAGGTACAGCGCATAGCTCTGGTCCGCATCCTCGGCGATCAGGTAGCGCGCCTGGTGCTCGCCCTGCTCGGGGGCCGCGTAGTCGGCCTGCTGCCAGAATTCGCGGCGCGCGGCCAGGCCCAGCAGCTGCTGGAGCACGGTGTCCAGGCTGGCGCGCGTGGCCGGGCCTTCGCCTATCGCCTGCTTCATGGAATCTATGGCGGTCTTGACGGCGGCGCCGCGCTGTTCGGTGGTGGTGTTCAAAGGGGACTCCTTGTCGTCGTTGAGGTCCACTGTAGTCAGGCGCCCTGCCCGCAACAATCCGCGCGGCGCCCGAAAATACTTCAATAAAATTGAAGTATGGAGACGCTGGACCTGGATCTGCTGCGCACGCTGGCCGCCATCGCCAGCCAGGACAGCTTTGCCGCGGCCGCCGTGCAGCTGGGCCGCACGCAGTCGGCCATCACCCAGCAGATGCAGCGGCTGGAAGAGAAGATCGGCCACCCGCTGTTCCAGAAGCAGGGCCGGCAAAAGCGCCTCACCGACCATGGCCAGCGCCTGCTGGGCTATGCGCGCCACATGCTGGCCATCCATGACGAGGCCCTGCGCAACCTGCTGCACCCCCAGGTGCAGGGGCTGGTCCGCATCGGCGCCCCGCACGACGCGGCCGACACCATGCTGCCGCCCGTGCTCCAGGAGATCGCGCTGAACTTCCCCGGCATGCAGATCGACATCCACGTGGGCCGCAGTCCGTTCCTGATGGAGTCGCTGCGCCAGGGCGAACTGGACCTGGCCATCTCCAACCGCGAGGACGAGGGCTTCGAAGGCTTCGCGCTGCGCTCCACGCCCACGGTCTGGCTCTGCGGCGCAGGCTATGCCCACGACCCCGGCAAGCCCGTGCCCCTGGTCATGGCCGACGGCCCCAGCATCTTCCGGCGCCTGGGCTGCGAGGCGCTGGATGCGGCAGGCATTGCCTGGACGCCGCGCCACACCTGCACCAGCCTGGTCGGCATCCGTGCGGCCCTGCGTGCGGGCCTGGGCGTGACGGCGCGCGGCGTGGAGCAGCTGGACCCGGGCCTGCGCGTGCTGGGCGCGGGCGACGGCATGCCGCCGCTGCCGGACCTGGTCTACCGGCTCTGCATCCGCAGCCACGTGGTCAATCCCGTGACACGCCAGGTCTTCGAGAACCTGCGGGCGCGCATGCGGGTGCCGGCCGGCTGACGACAGGGCCTGCCGGCACCTTCTCCGCTTGACAACGTCGCTTGTAATGGGACTTATTCTCAAATAATATGCGACGCCTGCGGCACCCGTGCCCGCAGACCGCCCGGCCCGGGCGGTGTTCTTCCCGAGCCTTTTCCAGGCCCTGCGCCATGCCATCTCCTCACCTTCGCCGCCCCATCGCCTGGGCCCGCAACCATGGTCCGCTGACCTCCCGCATCCTTGCCGCGCTGTTCGGCGGCTACGCCGTGGCCGCGCTGTCCAGCGTGGCCGTGCTGGCCCTGCCCGCGGACCGGGTCCAGGCCGCCATCTCGGGCACCTTGTTGAGCTTTGCCGTCTACGCGGGCGCGGCGGTCTGGGTGTTCGCGGTGCGCAGCGCCTGGCGCGCCTGGGCGGGCCTGCTGGTCGCGGCCCTGGTGCTGGCGCCCGCCGCCTGGTGGACATGGGGCCAGGGGCTGGGAGCGTGACCATGGACAGCAAGAAGAAGGCCAAGGCGCCCGGTATCCGCCAGACCATGTCCGACCTGCACACCTGGGTCGGCCTGCTGCTGGGCTGGTTCCTCTATGCCATGTTCCTCACGGGCACGGTCAGCTATTTCAAGAACGAGATCACGCAGTGGATGCAGCCCGAGCAGCCGCACCATCGCCAGGCCGTCGAGCCTGCCCTGGCGGCCCGGCGTGTGGGCGATGCCATGGCGGCCATGGCGCCGCAAAGCCCGCAGTGGCTGATCAACCTGCCCGATGCGCGCAGCACCACGGCCACGGTGTTCTGGAGTCCGCCGCCAAACGGCGAAGAAGGCCGGCGCCGCTTCGAGACCACCCGCTTCGACCCGGTGACGGGTGCGCGCCTCGAGGGCCCGGTGCGCGAGACGCGCGGCGGCGAATTCTTCTACCGCTTCCATTTCCAGTTCCACTACATGCCGGTGATGTGGGGCCGCTACCTGGCGGGCCTGTGCGCCATGTTCATGCTGGTGGCCATCGTCAGCGGCGTGATCACGCACAAGAAGATCTTTGCGGACTTCTTCACCTTCCGCTGGGGCAAGGGCCAGCGCTCCTGGCTCGATGCCCACAACGCGCTGTCGGTGCTGGGCCTGCCCTTCCATCTGATGATCACGTACACCGGCCTGGTGACCCTGGCCCTGATGTACATGCCCTGGCCCAACATGGCCACCACCATGACGGCCGAGCAGCGCCTGGTGGCCGGCCAGCAGGTCTCGGCCTTCGTCCCGCCGGGCAAGCCCTCGGGCCAGGCCGCGCCGCTGGCCTCGCTGGCCGACATGGTGCGCCAGGCCGAGCAGCGCTGGGGCGCAGGCCAGGTCGCACGCCTGAACGTCAACCTGCCCGGCGACGCCAATGCCCGCGTGACGGCGGTGCGCGGCGAGCAGGGCCGGGTCTCGATCAGCCCGCAGTTCATGCAGTTCGACGGCGTCAGCGGCCAGTTGCTCCAGGCCCAGGACCGCGTGGGCGCGGCGGCCGAGACGCGCGGCGTGCTCTATGCGCTGCACCTGGGCCGCTTCGGCGACCTGGCCACGCGCTGGCTGTACTTTCTCGTCAGCCTGGCGGGCACGGCCATGGTGGGCACGGGCCTGGTGCTGTGGAACGTCAAGCGCCGCGGCAGGCTGCCCGACCCTGACCAGCCCCATTTCGGCTTCCGCCTCGTGGAGCGGCTGAACATCGCCACCATCGCGGGCCTGTCCATCGCCATGGCCGCCATGCTGTGGGCCAACCGCCTGCTGCCCGTGGAGATGGCCCAGCGCGGCGAATGGGAGATCCATGCCATGTTCATCACCTGGGGCGCCACCCTGGTCTGGGCGCTGGGCCGGCCGGCCAGGCGCGCCTGGGTCGAGCTGCTGTGGACCGGCGCCGCCGCGCTGGCCCTGTTGCCGGTGCTCAACGCCGTGACCACGGACCGGGGCCTGGTCGCCAGCCTGCGCGAGGGCGACTGGGTGTTCGCAGGCATGGACCTGATGCTGCTGGCCCTGGCCGCGCTGCACGCCCACCTGGCGCTGCGCACGCAGCGCCACCGGCCCAAGGCCAAGCCGGTGCGCGCGACGCGGCCGGCGCCTTCCTCCACGCAAGAGGCCCAGGCATGAGCGCCGCCCACCTGATCTGCCAGCTCCTGGCCCTGGCCGCCTTCGCCTGCCTGGCCCTGGCCATGGACCGCCACCAGGAAGACGTGCTCGGCAAGGAACTGCCACCCGCACAGACCCGGCGCCTGCGCGCGGGCGGCTGGGCACTGCTGGCGCTGTCGCTGTGGGCCGCACTGCAGGTGCAGCCCTGGTCGCTGGGCCTGGTGGCCTGGTTCGGCCACATCAGCGCCGCCGCCGCCGTGGTGCTGCTGTCCATGGTGGCGCGCGAACGCCTGCGTCGCTGACCCCCCCTCTTTCTCAGAGAAACATTCCGCCCGAGGCCTCGATGCGCTGGCCCTGCACCCAGCCCATGCCGGGCTGCAGCAGCGCCGCCACCACGGGGCCGATGTCATCCGGCCGGCCCACGCGGCCCAGTGCCGTCTGCGCGGCCAGCGCGGCGCCGAGCTGCGCATCGTCGCGCACCCGGCCCCCGCCGAAGTCTGTGGCGATCGCCCCCGGCGCCACCGTGTTGACGCGGATGCCGCGCGGACCCAGCTCCCGCGCCAGATAGCGCGTCAGCACCTCGACCCCGCCTTTCATGGCTGCATAGGCCGCGTACCCGGGCTGGGTGAAGCGTGTCAGCCCGCTGGACAGATGGACGATGCTGCCGCCATCGCGCAGCAGCGGCAGCAGTTGCTGGGTCAGGAAGAACGGCGCCTTCAGGTGGATGGCGAACAGTTCGTCGAGCTGGGCTTCGGTGGTGGTGGCGAACGGTGCATGGATGCCGATGCCCGCGTTGTGCACCAGGGCGTCCAGGCGATCGGCCTGCCAGGCCCCGTCCAGGGCCTGCCGTACGCTGTCGGCGAAATCCGCGAAGCCCGTGCTGCGCGCCACGTCCAGCGGCAGGGCCACCGCCCGCCCGCCCAAGGCCTGGACAGCGCCCACGGCGGCCCGGCCCTCGTCGGCGCGGCTGCGGTAGGTCAGCACCAGATCGAAACCCTGGCGGGCCAGGTGCTCGACGGCATTGCGACCCAGGCCCCGGCTGCCGCCGGTGACCAGGACGATGGGGCGGCGCGCGGCCGATGCGGGAGCGGGTGCAGGGGTGGATGCGGTCATCGGGAACTCCAGGAATGCGGTTGCGATGCCATGCACTGTATTGATCATGATTTCATGGATAAATACGGTATCCGCGATTTATTTGTTCATCACAGGCAAACAATGAAGCTTCTCGAACAGATGCAGATCTTCAGCCGCGTGGCCGAGATGGCCAGCTTCACGCGTGCCGCCGACAGCATGGGCCTGCCCAAGGCGAGCGTCTCCCAGGCCGTGCAGCAACTCGAGGCCCGGCTGGGTACGCGGCTGCTGCACCGCACGACGCGGCGCGTGCAGCTGACCCAGGACGGACAGGCCTGCTACGAACGCTGCCAGGACCTGCTGGCCGAGCTGGACGATTTCCAGGGCCAGTTCCGCCAGGACGCGGACGCACCGCTGCAAGGCAAGGTGCGGCTGGACATGTCCACGGGCCTGGCGCGCCATGTGGTCATGCCGTTGCTGCCGCAATGGCTGCGCAGGCATCCGGGGCTGGAGCTGGAGATCAGCTGCACCGAGCGGCGCGTGGACCTGGTCGGCGAGGGCTTCGACTGCGCGCTGCGCCTGGGCCCGCTGGACGACGACGGCCTGGTCGCCCGTCCTCTGGGCCTGCTGCCCCTGGCCAACTGCGCCAGCCCCGCCTATGCGGCCGCCCACGGCCTGCCCCGGCAACTGGCCGACCTGGGCACCCACCGGCTCGTGCACTACCAGCGCACGCTGGGCACGCGGGCCCAGGGCTTCGAGTACGAGGAAGGTGGCGAGGCGCGCTACCTGCCCATGGCCGGCGCCGTCACGGTGAACAATGCCGAGGCCTACCTGTCGGCCTGCCAGGCCGGCCTGGGCCTGATCCAGGTGCCGCGCCTGGCCGTGCAGCCGCTGCTGGACACGGGCCTGCTGATCGAGGTGCTGCCCGGCCACCCGCCGCCCCCCATGGCCCTGCACCTGGTCTACGCCCACCGTCGCCAGTTGCCGCGGCGCGTGCGCATGCTCATGGACTGGCTGGCCGAGGCCGTGCAACCCTGGGTCCTGGACACTGGCCCGGCCGGGAAGCAATGACCACGGTTTGCGTGGATCGGGCCACCTTCATTCGACTTATCACTAATCCGTATCAAGACAAAGGCCCGGGCCGCACCGTTTTCGGACCATTTACCGGACAATACGCAGCTTGCCCCGGTCACCGGCCGCCACGAAGCAGCGGCATCGCGCCACGCGCCCTGCCCCTGTGCTTCCCCGCCACCGCGTGCCTGCACGGCACGGACCCTCATCGCAACGTCATGGCAGGCCCTGCCTGTCCGAATTCACCGTATTGCCATCATGAGTGCTTTTCTTGAAGAACGCGTGCTGTCCGTCCACCACTGGACCGACCGCCTTTTCTCCTTCACCACCACCCGTGACACCGCGCTGCGCTTTTCCAACGGCCATTTCACGATGATCGGCCTGAAGGTCGACGGCAAGAACCTGCTGCGCGCCTACTCCATCGCCAGCCCCAACTATGAGGAGCACCTCGAGTTCCTGTCGATCAAGGTGCCCGACGGCCCGCTGACCTCGCGCCTGCAGAACATCCAGGTGGGCGACACCATCATCGTCGGCAAGAAGCCCACGGGCACGCTGCTGATCGACTACCTGCTGCCCGGCAAGAATCTGTACCTGATCGGCACCGGCACGGGCCTGGCCCCCTGGCTGGCCGTGGCCCGCGACCCCGAGACCTACGAACGCTTCCAGAAGGTGGTCGTGGTGCACGGCGTGCGCCACGCCAACGAACTGGCCTACCAGGAGCTGTTCGAGAAGGAACTGCCCGAGCACGAGTTCCTGGGCGAGATCGTCAAGGACAAGCTGGTCTACTACCCCACGGTGACGCGCGAGCCCTTCCGCAACCAGGGCCGCATCTCCAACCAGATCACGGCCGGCACCTTCCCGCAGAACATCGGCCTGCCCGAGCTCAATCCCGAGACCGACCGCGTGATGCTGTGCGGCAGCCCCGCCATGCTCAACGAGCTCAAGGAGCTGCTGGAGCACCGCGGCTTCAAGGAAGGCAACACCACCACGCCCGGCGACTTCGTGGTCGAGCGCGCCTTCGTCGAGAAGTAAAGCCCACGACAGCCCGTGGCGGGGCGGCTGCCGATAATCGGCGCATGCCGCCCATCCCCCTCCCCTCAGCCCTGCCCGCCGACGACGACCGCAACTTCATCGTCGCGCTGGCACGCGGGCTGGACGTGCTGTCCTGCTTTCGCTCCGGCGAGAAGCTGCTGGGCAACCAGGACATCGCCAGGCGCTGCGGCCTGCCCAAGTCCACCGTCTCCCGTCTCACCCACACGCTGACCACGCTGGGCTACCTCATCCACGTGCCCGAGGAAGCCAAGTACCGCCTGGGCACGGCCACGCTGGCCCTGGGCAGCGCCATGCTCTCGCGCCTGGACGTGCGCCAGATCGCGCGCCCGCTGATGCGCAAGCTGGCCGCCGCCACCGATGCCGAGGTGGCCCTGGCCGCGCGCGACCGGCACAACATGGTCTACATCGAGCACTGCCCCAGCGCGCGCTTCATGCACCGCGACCTGGACATGGGCTCGCGCATCCCGCTGGCCACCACGGCCGTGGGCCGCGCCTGGCTGGCCGCCAGCCCCGCGCCCGAGCGCCAGCAGGCCCTGGACTACCTGCAGTCCCACGCGCCCGAGCAATGGACCGCCGCCCAGGCCCAGCTGCCGCTGTGGCCCGTGGCCGGCAACCAGCCACAGCCCTGGCTGTCGTGCTCGTTCGGCGACTGGCAGCCCGAGGTCAACGCCATCGCCCTGGCCTTCTCGCCGGGGCGCGGCCTGCCGCTGATGGCGGTCAGCGTGGGCGGGCCTTCGCGCTTCGTCACGGCCGACGCGCTGCGCCAGGATGGCGTGCCCGCGCTGCAGCGCATGGTGCGGCGCCTGCAGCAGGACATCGACCGGGCCTGAGCCCTGCGCGACAGTATCCGAGACGACAGCGCCGGCGCCTGCACCGACCTAGGATGGCGGCCATCGCACCACCACGACAACCAAGGCAGGAGACATTCCATGAGCGTGAAAGCATTGTTCGACCTCGGCGGCAAGACCGCCCTGATCACCGGAGGCTCGCGCGGCCTGGGCCTGCAGATGGCCGAGGCCCTGGGCGAGATGGGCGCCCGGCTGGCCATCACGGCGCGAAAGGCCGACGAGCTGGCCGAGGCCAAGGCCCACCTCCAAGGCCTGGGCTACCAGGTCGAGACCTTCGCCAACGACCTGCAGAAGTTCGACACCATCCCGGCCCTGGTCGACGAGGTGCTGGCACGCTGCGGCGACATCGACATCCTCGTCAACAACGCGGGCGCCACCTGGGGCGCCAAGGCCGAGGAATACCCGGACGAGGCCTGGAACAAGGTCATGAACCTCAATGTCTCGGCCCCCTTCTTCCTGACCCGCGAGGTGGCCCGCCGCGTGATGATCCCCAAGGGCCGGGGCAACGTGATCATCACGGCCTCGGTCGCGGCCTTCAAGGGCACGCCACCCGGCATGAACACCGTGGCCTACAACACCTCCAAGGCGGCAGCCGTGCACCTGGCGCGCACCCTGGCCTCGGAATGGGGCCACTACGGCATCCGCGTCAACTCCATCTGCCCGGGCTTCTTCCCCAGCAAGCTGGCCAACGGCCTGATCGACAAGCTCGGCGACCAGCTCATCGCCCGCGCGCCGCTGCGCCGCATCGGCGGCGAGGAGGACCTCAAGGGCGCCGTGGTCTACCTGGCCTCCGATGCCTCGCGGCACATGACGGGGCAGGCGCTGGTGCTCGATGGGGGGGCAAGCCTCTTGTGAGGCTTCGGTCTCCCAGAAAAAAGGAGCGCTGCCAGCGCTCCTTTTTTCATTAGGCCATACCTGGACCATGACTGCATTGCAGACTACCGCGTCCCCATCGTCTGCACCACCTCGATCTTGCCGTCGCGCACGGCGGCACCGCGTTCGATGGTGAGGGTGCCGCCGCGCTCGTCCACGCCCTTGACGCCGCCGGGGTTCACGTCGGGGCGAAGCGACTTGTAGGCCTCGTCCAGCCTGGCGTGGATGGCCTTGGCGTCGGAGGACGAGCCGGCCAGCTGCATGGCCTTGACGGTGGCGTGCACGGCCGTGTAGTTCCACTGGGCCTCGGAGCCCGGCGTGCGGCCCGGGTAGACCTTGCCGTAGCGCTCGACGAAGGCCTTGTTCTCGGGCTTGGTGTCCTCGGAGACGGGCATCACGCCGATGGCGCCCTCCAGCAGTGCATAGCCGCCGACCACGCGCGCCATCTCGTCGAGCTTGGCCTGGTCCATGACCACGAAGCCGCCCTTGAAACCCAGCTCGCGCGCCTGCTTGACGACCAGGGCCGTGGGCTCGGAGGCCCCGCCCACGAAGAGCACGTCGGGCTTTTCGGCCAGGGCCTTGCTCACGCCGCTGTAGAAGTCGGTGGCGCGGTTGTAGCTCATGGGGTTCTCGGCCACCACGGTGCCGCCCAGCTTTTCCCAGCCCGGCTTGAAGGCCGCCACCCAGGCCTTGGCGTAGTCATGGTCGGCGCCGACCAGGGCCACCCTCTTGCCGAAGCGGCCCATCACGTACTTGGAGAACGGGTCGATGTACGAGGTGAACTCGGGCGGGATGCGCAGCGTCAGCTTGTTGCCCCGGGCCGTGATCTGGGGCACCGAGCTGTAGGCCAGCACGATGAAGTTGCTGCGCTCGTTGGAGGTCTGCAGCGCATAGATGCCGCCCGAATGCGGCACGAGGATGGCGGCTGTCCTGTGCTGCTGCACCAGGCGCTGGGCGTTGATGGCGGTCTCGGACGGGTTGTACTTGTCGTCCAGCGGCACGATCTCGATCTTCACCTTCTTGCCGCCGATCTCGGGCGCTGCGGCATTGATCTCGGAGACGGCCATCTGCATGCCGTCGAGCACGTTCTTGCCGTACTGGGCAGCGCCGCCCGACAGCGGGCCGGAGTAGCCGATCTTGACCACCTCCTGCGCCAGCGCGGGGCCGGCAGCGGCCACGGCGGCGCAGGCCAGGGCCAGCGTGCCCACCCTGCGGCGGGTCAATGGTGCGAATGCTGTCATGTCTGTCTCCTTGGATCGTTGGTGGTGGTGGCTTGGGTAGAGGCAAGAAGCGGCGTCATGCACCGATGTATGCCTTGCGGATGGAGTCGTCGGCCAGCAATTCGGCGGGCCTGCCCTCGCGCACGATGCGGCCGCTTTCCATGACGTAGGCACGGTGCGCGATCTTCAGCGCCGCATAGGCGTTCTGCTCGGCCAGCAGCACGGTGGTGCCGGCCGCGTTGATGCGCTGTATGGCCTCGAACATCTGCTTGATGACCAGGGGCGCCAGGCCCAGCGAGGGCTCGTCCAGCAGCAGGGCCTGGGGCCGGCCCATCATGGCGCGGCCGATGGCCACCATCTGCTGCTGGCCGCCCGACAGCGAGCCGGCCGGGTCGTGCTGCTTCTCGCGCAGGATGGGAAACAGCTCCATCACCTCCTGCAGCGTCTTCTGGCTGGGGCCGGGGTCGCGGCGGTGCACATAGGCGCCCAGCTGCAGGTTGCGCAGCACCGACATCTGGGGGAACAGCTTGCGGCCCTCGGGGCACTGCACCACGCCGGACTGCACGATGGCCGAGGGCTTGCGCCCCGCCAGTTCCTGCCCGTTCCAGACGATGGAGCCGCCCGCAGCCTTGTGGATGCCGCTGGCCGTGAGGAACAGTGAACTCTTGCCCGCGCCGTTGGCGCCCAGCAGCACCACCAGCTCGCCCCGGTCGGCATGCAGGCTGACCCCGTCCAGCGCCAGGAAGCTGCCGTAGCGCAGCGACACGTTCTCAAACTTCAGCATGCTCGCTCCCCAGGTAGGCATCGATGACGGCGGGGTTGCGGCGTATTTCCTCAGGCGTGCCCTCGGCGATCTTCTCGCCGTAGCTGAGCACCAGGATCTTGTCGGCCAGGCTCATGATCATGCCCATCTTGTGCTCGATCAGCGCCACCGTGATGCCGTGGCGCACCAGCTTGCGGATCAGCTCGGCCAGGCCCTCGGTCTCCTCGGGGTTGACGCCGCCGGCGGGCTCGTCGAGCAGCATCAACTTCGGGTCGGTGGCCAGGGCCAGCGCGAAGGCCACGCGCTTGCGTTCCTCCTGCGTGATGTCGCCCGCGATGCGGCCGGCCACATGCGACAGGCCCACGAAGTCCAGCGCGTCGCGCGCCTTCTCGCGGCAGACGCGCTCTTCCTCGCGCAGGCGGCTGGAGCCGCGCAGCACGTCCCACAGGCCTGAGCGCGTGCGCAGCCGGTGGCCCACGATGAGGTTGTCCAGCACCGTGGCGCGGTCGAACAGCGCCGTGGTCTGGAAGGTGCGCGCCACGCCCAGCTTCGCCACCTGGTCGGTGCGCAGCGAGGTCACGTCCTGGCCGTTGAAGGTGATGGTGCCCGAGGTCGGCCGGTGCACGCAGCTGATGAGGTTGAAGAAGGTGGTCTTGCCCGCGCCGTTGGGGCCGATGATGGCGTTGATCCTGCCCTCCTCGATCACGGTGCTGACGTCGTTGACGGCGGCAAGGCCTCCGAATCGCTTGGTCAGGTGGTCAATCTTGAGCATGCGGCTGGCCCTCCCTGGCATTGCGGCGCGCGCGCCATGCGGTGAAGCTGCCCACCACGCCGTAGGGCATGAAGATCACCAGCATCACGAGAATCGGTCCGAAGACGATGAAGCGGTACTCCTGCAGGAATTGCAGGTACTGCGTGATCCAGGGCATGCCGATGGCGCCCAGCAGCGGCCCCAGCACCGTGCCCATGCCACCGACCATGGCGAAGATCATCATGTCGAAGGTGTGGTGCACGCCGGCCATGTCGGGGCCGATGAAGCGCACGAAGCCCGCGTACAGGCCGCCGGCCAGGCCCGCGTAGACCACGCTGAGCATGAAGGCCAGCACCTTGTTGCGCATGAGGTTGATGCCCAGCGCCTCGGCCAGCTCGTCGCTGTTGCGGATAGCGATGAAGGTGCGGCCCAGCAGGGACTTGACGATGCGCCGCATCACCCACACCGACACCACCAGGAAGGCCAGCACCAGGTAGTACAGCGCCAGCGGCGACTCGAAGCTCAGCGAGCCCAGGGCCTCGGGCGCGGGGATGCCCATGATGCCCACGGTGCCGTGGGTCAGGCCCTCCCACTTCTCGATCACCAGGAACATGATGTATCCCACGCACAGCGTGAAGATCGAGAAGTAGTGCCCCTTCAGGCGCAGCGAGACGATGCCGATCAGGTAGCCCAGCACCGCGCACACCACGCCCGACATCACCAGCCCGCCCCAGAACGGCCAGCCATGGTCCACCGTGAGGATGCCCACCGTGTAGGCCCCGGCAGCCATGAAGCCCGCGTGGGCCAGGTTGAGCTGGCCCGTGTAGCCGGTGATCAGGTTCAGGCCCAGCGTGGCGATGGCGAAGATGTAGGCCGTGCTCATCACCGTGAGGTGGTAGTCGTTGCCCGCCAGCCAGGGGAAGGCGATGCCGGCGGCCAAAAGCAGGCCCCAGCCCATGCGCGTATCGATGAATGCCTTCATTCAATGGCCTCTTTTCGCGAACAGGCCTTGCGGGCGCAGCGACAGGATCACCACCAGCAGCACGAAGGCGATGATGTCCTTGTAGTCGGTGGAGAGGTAGTAGGCGCCGAAGCTCTCGGCGAAGCCGATGATCAGCCCGCCCAGCACGGCGCCGGGGATGCTGCCCATGCCGCCCAGGATGATGATCACGAAGGCCTTGGTGATGACCAGGTGGCCCATGGCCGGATAGACCAGGTTGATGGGCGCATACAGCGTGGCTGCCACGGCCGCGAGCACGCCCGAGATGGCGAAGGTCAGCATGGACACGCGGTTGGCGTCGATGCCCACCATGGAGGCGCCCTCGCGGTTCTGGGCCATGGCGATGATGGTCGCGCCCGTGATGGTGCGCGTGAGAAACAGGTGCAGTGCCACCATCAGCGCGAAGGCCGCGGCGATGATGAGCAGGCGCTGCGCGGGCGCCGCGATGCCGCCCATCTCCACGATGGAGGTGTAGGGCGTGGGCATGCGCTGGAAGTCCGCGCCCCACAGCGCCTGCGCACCCGCCTCCAGGAACAGCAGCAGTCCGATGGAGGCGATCTTGGGATGCAGGGGCGAGGCCTTGCGCAGCGGATGGAAGACCAGCCGCTCGCTGGCCACGCCCAGCACGGCCACGGCGATGGCCGCCACCAGCATGGCGGCCCAGTAGCCCCAGCTCCAGGCCACCATGGCCTGGAAGGCCACGAAGGCGCCGATCATGTAGAACCCGCCGTGGGCGAAATTGGGCACATGCAGGATGCCGTACACCAGGGTCAGGCCCAGGGCCACGAGGCCGTAGATGCCGCCCAGGGTCAGGCCGTTGAGCACTTGCTGCAGGAAGACGTCCATTCACGGCCTCCCGCGTGCTGTGGCCGGCGCCCGCCGCCCGGCCAGGATCTGTTCTCGCATTGCCTCGTCTCCTTTGTGCTGTATCGACCCTGCAGCGCATGCAGCGCGCTGCCGGAGGGCCTGGAAACCAGCTTAGGAGCAGGGGTTGAGCGGCATCAACCCGAAGATTCCGCACAGCGGAATTCACCTGGGAAACCCCGAGGCCAGCGCGGCCCCGGCAGTAACCTAGATGACAGGCGCGGGGCGCGGACGGCTAGATCGACAGCGCCGGCAGGTTCGCGGGCAGCCCCTGCATGGAGCGCTGCGTGTGCTCGGCCACGAAGTCCAGGAAGCTGCGCACGCGCGCCGGCATGAACTTGCGCGTGGGCAAGGTGGCGTAAAGCGTGAAGCGGCCCGTGGTCCATTCGGGCAGCACATGGCGCAGCCGGCCCGAGCGCAGGTGGCGCGCGATCAGGTCCAGCGGCTGGGTGCTGATGCCGGCGCCGTCCAGCGTGGCGCGCAGCAGCGTGCCCGTGTGGTTGGCCACCAGCACGGGCTGGACGGCCACCTCGACCTCGCCCGCGTGGCCGTCGAGGCGGCGCATGCGCAGCAGGTCGGAGCGGCCCTGGATGCGCCGGCGCAGCAGGCACTGGTGGCCAGCCAGCTCCTCGGGCACGGCAGGCACGCCATGGGCTTCGAGGTACTCGGGCGAGGCGCAGGCCAGGCCGCAGGTGGTGACGATGGGCCGCGCCACCACGTTGCCGTCATAGCCTTCCTCGGCATTCACGAAGGTGATGTCGTACTCGCCCACGGCCGCCTCGCTGGCCGACTCCACGAAGACCTCGATGCAGATGCGCGGATGCAGGCGGTGGAAATCCGCCACCAGCGGCGCCAGCACATGCTCGGCGAACACCGGCGGCGTGAGCACGCGCACCGGACCCGACAGCTCCAGCGTATGCGCCTGGGCCAGGCTGAAGGCATCCTCCACATCGGCCAGGATGCCGCGCACGCGCTCCAGGTAGGCCTCGCCCGCCTCGGTCAGCGAGACGCTGCGCGTGGTGCGCTGCAACAGGCGCGTGCCCAGGTGCTGCTCCAGGTCGGCCACCAGGCGCGTGACCGTGGGCACGGACAGGTCCAGGCGGCGCGCCGCCGCCGAGAACCCGGCCTCGTCGGCCACGGCCTGGAATACCCGCATGGTCTGCAATCGGTCCATCTTCTTCCCGTTCCTGCGGCCCTTGGCAGCCGCGACTTGTGATGCGTCGGCATCATCACAGGAAACGCAAACGCCAGCACCGCCGTGGGTCAGGCGTCCCTGGGCGGCTGGGCCGCGTCCCAGCGGATGGGATGGGTGAAGCGCACCTTGGCATCGCTGAAGGCCTTGGCCGTTGCGGCCGACAGCAGCAGGATGGCCGACGAGAAATAGATCCACATCAACAGCACCACCAGCGAGCCTGCCGCGCCATAGGCCGAGACCACGGCCGCCGTGGACAGGTACCAAGCCAGGGCCTGCTTGCCCAGCGTGAACAGCAGGGCGCCGACGATGGCGCCGAAGATGAGATAGCGCAGCCGGGGCTTGGGCCCGCCGCCGATGCGCATCAGCCCCACGAAGAGCAGCACGGCGATGCCGAAGGACACGCTTTCGTTGACCAGGCTGATCAACGGCCCCAGCGGCTGCATCTGCAGCCGCGTGCCGGCCCAGTTGGTGATCAGCTGGATGGCGGTGGACAGCGCCATGGACACCAGCAGCAGAAAGCCCAGGGCCAGCACGTAGGTCAGGCCGCGCAGCCGCAGCGCCGCCATGCGCCACCAGACGGCCTTGGGCGGCGGCGGCTCGCCGCCCGAGGTCCACAGCTTCTCCAGCGCCGACTGCAGTTCCACGAACACGCCCGTGGCGCCCGACATCAGCAGGATGAAGCCGAACAGCGAGGCCAGCCGCCCCTCGTCCGGACGCTGGGCGCTTTCCAGCGCGCCGCGCACCACCTGGGCGCCGCGCTCGCCGATCACGTCCTGCACCTGGTCGATCAACTGGTGCTCCACATAGCTGCGGTCCACCCACCAGCCCAGCAGGCCGACCACCAGCAGCAGCAGCGGCGCCAGGCTCAGGATGCCGTAGAAGGACATGGCGGCGCTCATGCGCAGGCCATCGGCGTCCAGCCACAGCTGCACGGCATTCCACATGGCGCGCAGCGGGTTCAGTTCCAGCAGCCGGTGCAGGCGCGCGGACCAGGACGGGGCGGGAGGAGTTTCCGGGGTATCTGAGGGCATGGCCCCCATTGTGCGCAGCGACGCACCGGCGCCCTGTCAGCCTGTGCCGACAGGGGCCTTTGCGCGCCGCGCGCGGCTCAGGTCACGGGCGCTGGATTGAACAGCACCAGGGCGTTGTGCAGCTTCCACTGCTCCGCCCAGGTCTTCTTGCGGCCGCTGGCCACGTCCAGCATCAGGCGGAACATCTCCCAGCCCACGTCCTCGATGCTGGCCTGGCCTTCGGCGATGCGGCCGGCGTTCACGTCCATCAGGTCATGCCAGCGCCGCGCCAGGTCGCTGCGCGTGGCCACCTTGATCACGGGCACCTGGGCCAGGCCGTAGGGCGTGCCCCGGCCCGTGGTGAACACATGCAGGTTCATGCCGGCGGCCAGTTGCAGCGTGCCGCAGATGAAGTCGCTGGCCGGCGTGGCCGCATAGACCAGGCCGCTCTTGATGCCCCGGTCGGCCAGCCGCTGGCCCGGCGACAGCACGCCGGTGATGGGCGCCGTGCCGCTCTTGATGATGGAGCCCATGGCCTTCTCGACGATGTTGGACAGGCCGCCCTTCTTGTTGCCCGGCGTGGTGTTGGCGCTGCGGTCCACGCGGCCCTTGTCCAGGTACGCGTCGTACCAGGCCATCTCCTCGATCATGGCCTCGGCCACCTCGGGGCTGCAGGCGCGCGAGGTGAGCTGGTCGATGCCGTCGCGCACCTCGGTGACCTCGCTGAACATCACCGTGGCGCCTGCGCGCACCAGCAAATCGGTGCAGAAACCCACGGCCGGATTGGCCGTGACGCCGCTGAAGGCATCGCTGCCGCCGCACTGCACGCCCACGACCAGGGCGCTGGCCGGCACGGTCTCGCGCCGGCGCGCATTCAGGCGCTCCAGGTGCGCCCTGGCGCTGTCCATGATGGAGTCCACCATGGACATGAAGCCCACGTGCGCCTCGTCCTGCAGGCAGACCACGTCCAGCGCGGGCTCTCGCTCATCGACGATGGGAAACGAGCCCGGCGGCAGCAGCCGCTCGGGCTGCAGCTTCTCGCAGCCCAGGCTCACCACCATCACCTCGCCGCCGAAATTCGGGTTGTGGCTGATGTTGCGCAGCGTGCGCTGCGGAATCTCGGCGCCCACGGCATCGATGGCCACGCCGCAGCCATAGCTGTGCTCCAGGCCCACCACATCGTCCACGTTCGGATAGCGCGGCAGCAGTTCCGCCTTGATGCGGCCCACCGCGAAATCCAGCACCCCGGCCACGCACTGCACCGTGGTGGTGATGGCCAGGATATTGCGCGTGCCCACCGTGCCATCGGCATTGCGGTAGCCTTCGAAGGTGTAGCCCGTGAGCGGCTCCAGAGCGGGTGGCCTGACCGTGGCCATCGGCAGCCCCTCCAGCGACCGCGCCCCCGGCATGCGCAGCAGCCGCTCATGCACCCAGCTGCCCGCGGCGATGGCCTGCAGCGCATAGCCGATGACCACGTTGTAGCGGCGCACCTCGCCGCCCTCGGCAATGTCCACCAGCGCCACCTTGTGCGCCTGCGGCACCTTGTCGACCAGCACCAGCCCCCCGGGCATCACCGTGCCCGCAGGCAAACCCCCGTCATTGGCCACGATGGCCACGTTATCGGCCGGATGCATGCGGATGGAAAGAGGAAGTGGGGTACTCATGGCAATGTCTTTTCAGTTTCTTGTCGCTGTCTGCTGGGCACAGCCCGCCCAAGCAAGCGGCACAGCCCACGCAACCGGCGCGGCCCAAAGCGAGGGACACCAAGCAAGGGCCGCCCCGCAGCAAGGGTGTCGTCCCCCTCCCTCGCGCAGCGAGTAGAGAGGGGGAAGGCGCGAAGCGCCTCAGGGGGTCAATCAGCTTTTATTCCAGCAGCCTTGATCACCTTCCCCCACTTGACCACCTCGGCCTTCTGGTACTCGCCCAGCTCGGCCGGCGTCATCTGCGAGGGCAGCATGCCGAAGTTCTTCAGCCGCGCCTGCACCTCGGGCGTGGCGACGATCTTCATGATCTCCGCATGCAGCCGGTCCACGATGGGCCCCGGCGTGCCTGCGGGCGCGAACACGGCCTGCCACGATCCCATGTCGAAGCCCTTCTCGCCCGCCTCGGCGATGGTGGGCACATCGGGCAGCGACTCCAGGCGCTTGGCGCTGGTCACGGCAATGGGGCGCAGCTTGCCGGCCTGCACATGGGGGCCGACGACCAGGGCGGTGTCGAACATCATGTCCACCTGGCCGCCGATCACGTCCTGCACGGCCGGGCCGCTGCCCTTGTAGGGCACGTGGGTGAACTTCACGCCCGTCTGGTAGCCCAGCAGTTCCAGCGCCATGTGGTTGGAGGTACCGCTGCCCGGCGAGGCCGAGGTCAGTCCGCCCGCCGCTGCCTTGGCCTTGCTGGCGGCCAGCACATCGGCCAGCGTCTTGTAGGGGCTGGAGGCCGGCACCACCAGCACCAGCGGGCCCGAACCCAGCATGGCGACCGGCGTGAAGGACTTGACCGGGTCGTAGTCCAGCTTGGCGTACAGGCTCACATTGATGGCGTGCGAGCTGATGGTGCCGCCCAGGATGGTGTAGCCATCGGCTGGTGCGCGTGCCGCAATGGCCGAGCCCACGCTGCCGCCCGCGCCGCCCTTGTTCTCGATCACCACGGGCGTGCCCAGGGCCTTGCTCAGCGGTTGGGCGATCACGCGCGCCAGCGTATCGGTATTGCCGCCAGGCGGAAACGGCACCAGGTAGGTGATGGGCTTGCCCGTGGGCCAGTTGCCCTGCGCGGCGGCGGGCATGGCGGTCAGGGCCGTGCCCAGCAGCAGGGCGCTGGCGAGGGAATGCTGGATGAGTGTGCGGCGTTGCATGGTGCTTGTCTCCGGCAAGGGCTTGTCGTTGGAATGGTGTGAAAGCGGGTTCAGAAGCGCGGCTGGTGGCCGGTGAACGCGGGGTCGTACTTGCGCATCTGCCCCAGGTCGTCGCGGTTGCGGATGCCGCAGCGCAGGTAGTTGTCGTGCAGGCGGGCCAGGGCCTCGCGGTCCAGCGTCACACCCAGGCCGGGCGCCGTGGGTACACGCAGGCTGCCCTGCTCGAACTGCAGCCGGCCGCCCTCGACCACTTCCTCGTCCTGCCAGGGGTAGTGCGTGTCGCAGGCATAGGTCAGCAGGGGCACGCTGGCGCACAGGTGCGTCATGGCCACCAAGCTCACGCCCAGGTGGGAATTGCTGTGCATGGACAGGCCCAGGTCGAAGGTGCGGCACAGCGTGGACAGGCGCTGCGTGGCGCGCAGCCCGCCCCAGTAATGGTGGTCGCTGAGCACGATCTTCACGGGGCAGCCCATGTCCGCGTTGCGGCGGAATTCGGCAAAGTCCGTCACCACCATGTTGGTGGCCAGCGGCACATCGCACTCGCGTGCCACGGCGTCCATGCCGTCCAGGCCGGGGGCCGGGTCCTCGTAGTACTCGAGCACGCCCTGCAGCTGCTGCACGATCTTCAGACTGGTCTCCACCGTCCAGTTGCCATTGGGATCGATGCGCAGCGGCGTGCCCGGAAAGGCATCGGCCAGCGCCAGGATGCCGGCCGCCTCCTGCTCGGGCGGCAGCGCGCCGGCTTTGAGCTTGATGCTCTGGAAGCCGTACTGCGCAATCATGCGGCGCGCCTGCTCCACCAGCTGCTGCGGCGCCAGCGCCTCGCCCCAGGCGTCGGGCCCGGAAGATCCATAGGGCTTGTCGATGTGCTCGGCGTACTTGTAGAACAGGTAAGCCGAGAACGGCACGCGATCGCGCGCCGCGCCGCCCAGCAGGTCCACGATGGGCGCCTGCGCCATCTGGCCCTGCAGGTCCAGCATGGCCACCTCGAAGGCGCTGACCACCTTGGCCACGGTCTTGGACACATGGGTGCCCGGCGCCAGCGACACCTGCTGGCCCAGGAACTCGGAAGCCGTCAGCGCAGGCGGAGCCACCAGGGCCGCGACGCGCACCTCCATCTCGTTGAGCGCCCAGGGCGACAGGCCCACCAGGGCGGGCGCGGCCTTGGCCAGCGCATCGAGCATGGGCTGGTCGCCATAGCTTTCGTTGATGCCGACCAGTCCCGAGGCGGTCTCGATCTCGATGATCGAGCGCAGCGCCCAGGGCTCATGGATGCCCGCCGCATTGAGCAGCGGCGGATCGCGGAAGGCAATGGGCGTGATGCGGATGTGGCGGATCGCGTGGGTGGTGCTCATCTGGAAGGCCGGTCTGGGACAGGAAAGGCTGGCTGACTTGGACGTCTTGTGATACGTTGTCGTACAACTTGGAGCGATTATGATCAGCACCATGGAAAGTTCGGCAAAGGGATTTCCCGCATCACCCCCAACGATCGAGCTGCCCCTGCGAGGAAAGTCCGGTCGCAGCGGCCGCAATCTGGCCGCACTGCTATTCGACGAGTTCGCGAGCAAGATCCGCAACGGCCTGCTGGCCGAAGGCGAGAAGCTGCCCACGGAGTCGTCGCTGGTGCAGACCTACGAAGTCAGCCGCACCGTGGTGCGCGAGGCGCTGTCGCGCCTGCAGGCCTCGGGCCTGGTGGAGACGCACCACGGCATAGGCACCTTCGTGCGCGCCGCCCAGCCCGCCTCCACGCTGATGCTCAATGCCGACGAGCTGACGGCCGCCGTGGACGTGATGGCCGTGCTGGAGCTGCGTATCAGCCTGGAGACCGAAAGCGCCGGCCTGGCCGCGCTGCGCCGCAGCCCCGAGCAGTTGCAAGGCATACGCACGGCGCTGCAGGCCTTCGAGATCGCCTTTGCGCGCGGCGAGGACACGGTGGCCCATGACCTGGCCTTCCACACCCAGATCGCCGAGGCCACGGGCAACCGCTACTTCGGCGACATCCTTCGCCACTTCGGCGCACAGCTGATCCCGCGCACGCGCATCGCCTCCATCCACCAGCCCCAGCGCGACCCCGATTACCTGCGCCGCGTCAACCGCGAGCATGAGGAAATCCTCGCCGCCATCGAGCGCCAGGACGCCGACTCGGCCCGCGCGGCCATGCGCATCCACCTGACCAACAGCCGCGAGCGCCTGCGCCTGGCGCAAAAGACCAGCGCCTCCTGAGTGCTCCCACGGGCCTTTCGGGGCCGATGGCGCTGGCCCAGGAATTCAGACAACCAAGGGAAAACCCTTTATCACTGCGTGCAGATCTCGGATAAAAATCGGCTTCAGTTGTACGACAACTGACAACACAAAACCCGGAGACAAGAGCATGACCCTGAGCCGAAAGCAGTTCCTGCGCGCCGCTGGCGCCACCGCCCTCGTGGCCTCCGGCGCCGGTGCGCTGGCCCAGAGCAACTGGCCCACGCGCCCGCTGCGCCTGGTGGTGCCCTACCCGCCGGGCGGCAGCTCGGACATCATTGCGCGCGCCATCGGCCCGCTGCTGTCGGCGGAACTCAAGCAGCCCGTGGTCATCGAGAACAAGCCCGGCGCCAACGGCAACCTGGGCGCAGACATGGTGGCCAAGGCCCAGCCCGACGGTCACACGCTGATGCTGTGCGACCTGGGTGCGCTGGCCATCTCGCCCTCGCTCTACACCAAGCTGTCCTTCGACCTGTCCCGGGACCTGCGCGGCACGGCCATGCTGGCCTACTCGCCCCACCTGCTGGTGGTCCATCCCTCGGTGCCGGCCAACAACCTGCAGGAGCTGGTGGCCCTGTCCAGGAAGGAAGACCTGAGCTTTGCCGTCACCGCCACGGGCAGCGCACCGCACCTGGCCGGCGTGGAACTGGCGCGCGCCACGGGCGCCCGCTGGGAATACGTGCCCTACAAGGGGGGCGTGCAGTCCATCCAGGACACCGTGGCAGGCCAGACCCAGGTGCTGATGAACGGCATGCTGGCCACCTACCCCCATGTGCAAAGCGGCAAGCTCAAGCTGCTGGGCCTGTCCAAGGGCACGCGCATGCCGCTGGCCGCCAACGTGCCCACCATCGCCGAGCAGGGCGTGCCCGGCTTCGAGACCGGCACCTGGCAAGGCGTGGTCGTTCCCGCCAAGACACCCGAGGCCGTGGTCCAGCGCCTGCATGAGGCCCTGATCACCGCCATCCGCTCGCCCGAGGTGCGCGCCCGCCTCACGGGCCAGGGCGCCGAGGTCGTGACCATGAACCCCGCCGAGACCGCGCGCTTCCTGGCCACCGAACGCCAGCGCTGGCAAAAAGTGGTTCAAACAGCCGGCTTGAAGCTCGACTGATTCCACCCTTTTTTCTTTCTTCCCCACCCTTATTCCCTGAGAGCACCATGACCCCCCAAGACCTCAAAGACGTGATGAGTTCCGGCCTGCTGTCCTTCCCCGTGACGGACTTCGACAGCAACGGCAACTTCAATGCCAAGGGCTATGCGGCCCGCCTCGAATGGCTGGCCCCCTACGGCGCCAGCGCGCTGTTCGCGGCAGGCGGCACGGGCGAGTACTTCTCGCTGTACGGCGAGGAATACGGCCAGATCATCCAAACCGCCGTGGACACCTGCCGCGGCAAGGTGCCCATCATCGCGGGCGCCGGAGGCCCCACGCGCACGGCCATCGCCCACGCCCAGGAAGCCGAGCGCCTGGGCGCCCACGGCGTCCTGCTGCTGCCCCACTACCTGACCGAAGCCGGCCAGGAGGGCCTGATCGCCCATGTGGAGCAGGTCTGCAAGAGCGTGAAGTTCGGCGTCATCGTCTACAACCGCGACCGCACCCGCTTCACGCCCGAATCGCTGGCCATCCTGGCCGAGCGCTGCCCCAACCTGGTGGGCTTCAAGGACGGCATGGGCAACATCGAGACCATGTCCTCCATCTTCATGAAGATGGGCGACCGCTTCGCCTACCTGGGCGGCCTGCCCACGGCCGAGGTCTATGCGGCCGCCTACAAGGCCTTGGGCACGCCCGTGTACTCCTCGGCCGTCTTCAACTTCATCCCCAGGACGGCGATGGCGTTCTACGAAGCCGTGCGCACCGACGACATGGCCACGCAGCACAGGCTGCTCAAGGAATTCTTCATGCCCTACCTGAAGATCCGCAACCGCGTCGAAGGCTACGGCGTGAGCATCATCAAGGCCGGCGCCAAGCTGGTGGGCCACGACGCAGGCCCCGTGCGCGCCCCGCTGACGGACCTCAAGCCCTCCGAGCTGGAAGAGCTCAAGGCCCTGATCGACAAGCTCGGCCCCCAATAAGCCGCAAGACCGGGCGCAGGGGCCAGTCCGGCCCTTGCGCCCCCCAGGAGACAAGAACATGAAAAAGATTCTGATCGCGCTGGGTGCCGCACTGGCCCTCACGGCGCAGGCGGCCGGCAGCTTTCCGGACAAGGCCGTCAACATCATCGTGCCCTTCCCGGCTGGCGGCTCCACCGACACCGTGGCGCGCGCCATGGCCCTGAGCATGGGCGAGCAGCTGGGCAAGCCCTTCGTGGTGGAAAACCGCCCTGGCGCCACGGGCACCATCGGCGCAGGCGCCGTCAAGCGCGCTCCGGCCGATGGCTACACACTGCTGGTGGCCTCGCTGGGCCCCTTCGTGGTCACGCCGCACCTGGTCAAGAACGTGCCCTATGACGCGGCCAAGGACTTCGACTACATCACCATCCCCGTGCAGGCGCCCAACGTGCTCGTGGCCAGCCCCGCGCAGAAGGCCCGCACCGTGGCCGAGGTCATCGCCGCGCTCAAGGCCCACCCCGGCAAGATCAGTTTCGCCAGCTCGGGCAACGGCTCCTCGGACCATCTGTCGGCCGAGCTGTTCTGGCAGCAAAGCGGCACCGAAGGCATGCACGTTCCCTACAAGGGCGGCGCCCCGGCCATCACCGACCTGATCGGCGGCCAGGTGGACTTCTCGTTCCAGAACGTCAACGCCGTGCTGCCCCATCTGCGCAGCGGCAAGCTGCATGCGATCGCCGTGACCGGCAGCCAGCGCTCGCCCGTGCTGCCCGATGTGCCCACGCTGGCCGAGGCCGGCGTCAAGGGTGCCGAGGTCTACTCCTGGCAAGGCCTGGCCGCCCCCAAGGGCCTGCCCGCCGATGTGAAGGCCAGGCTGGCCAAGGCCGCCATCGCCTCCGTGCAGCAGCCCGACATCCGCAAGCGCTTCGTGGAGCAGGGCCTGGAGATCGTGGGCAACACGCCCGAGGAATTCACGCGCTACCAGGCCCAGGAATCGGAGCGCTGGAAGCAGCTCATCCAGACAAGAAAGATCACCGCTGATTGAGCTGGAAACAACGGGCCGGCCCCGGGGCCTTTGCCCGCCGGCCTTTGCCCGCTGGCCTGCGCACCGCAGGCCCTTTTCACCGGGGCTTCCAGCCCCTGCAAGTTCCAAGGATTCCAAGGCATGGCGACCTCCCGTCCACGCGTTCTCCAATTCGGCAAGATGCCGCTGCCCCAGCTTGATGCCGAACTGGCCCAGGCCTATGAGGTGACGCTGCTGTCCGAGCAGCCCGACCGCGAGCGCTTCCTCGCCGAGCACGGCGCGCAGTTCGAATACCTGGTCACCTCGGCCGCCATGGGCGTGCCCGCGAGCGTGGTGCAGGCCCTGCCCAGGCTGCGCTTCGTGAGCAGCTTCGGCGTGGGCTTTGACGCGCTTGACCGAGAGTCCCTGCTGCGCCAGGGCGCGCGCGTGGGCTACACGCCCGGTGTGCTGGACGACTGCGTGGCCGACATGGCCTTCGCCCTGCTGCTGGACGCCGCGCGTGGCCTGAGCGAGTCCGATCGCTTCGTGCGCCGGGGCGACTGGAGCAGTGGCCGCTTCGGCATCCGCACGCGTGCCAGCGGCAAGCGCCTGGGCATCTTCGGCATGGGCCGCATCGGCTCCACCGTGGCGCGCCGCGCGGCCGGCTTCGACATGGAGGTGGCCTATCACAACCGCCGCCCGGTCGAGGGATCGCCCCACCTCTACCAGCCCTCGCTGCTGGAGCTGGCGCGCTGGGCCGACTTCCTCGTCATCACGGCCGCAGGCGGCGACGGCACGCAGCACCTGGTCAACGCCGAGGTGCTGGACGCACTGGGCCCGCAGGGCTTTCTGATCAACGTGGCGCGCGGTAGCGTGGTCGATGAGGCCGCCCTGGTCCAGGCCCTGCAGCAGGGCCGCATCGCGGGCGCGGGCCTGGATGTGTTCGAGGACGAGCCCCGCCCCCATGCCGGGCTGCTGTCGCTGGACAACGTGGTGCTTGCGCCCCACATCGCCAGCGGCACGCACGAAACCCGCCGCGCCATGGCCGACCTCGTGCTGCGCAACCTGGCGCAGTTCATCGCCACGGGCCGGCCCGAGGCCGAGGTGCCGTGGTCCGCCGCGCAGCAGGCGGCAGCCGTGCCCGCCTAGTCCTTTTCTTCCGACACCGTTCCAAGAGACCGCCATGTCCTCCACCCCGACCATCACCGAGATCGAAGTCATTCCCGTCGCCGGCCGCGACGGCATGCTCATGAACCTCAGCGGCGCGCATGCGCCCTACTTCACGCGCAACATCGTGCTCGTCCACGACAGCGCGGGCCACACCGGTGTGGGCGAAGTGCCTGGCGGCGAAGGCATACGCCAGGCGCTGGAGGACAGCCGGGCGCTGCTCATCGGCCAGTCCGTGGGCAACCACCTGAAGCTGCTGCAGAACCTGCAGCAGGCCCTGGCCGGCCGCGACACGGGCGGGCGCGGCCTGCAGACCTTCGATCTGCGCATTGCCGTGCATGCCGTCACTGCCGTGGAATCGGCCCTGCTGGACCTGCTGGGCCAGCACCTGGGCGTGCCCGTGGCGGCCCTGCTGGGCGAAGGCCAGCAGCGCGACCGCGTGGAGATGCTCGGCTACCTGTTCTTCACCGGCCCCACCGACAGGACCGACCTGCCCTACGTCCAGCCCGGCGAAGACCAAAGCGGCAACGACGACTGGACCCAGGTGCGCCACATGACCGCCATGGACCCGGCCGCCATCGTGCGCCAGGCCGAGGCGGCGCACGCGCGCTACGGCTTCAACGACTTCAAGCTCAAGGGCGGCGTGCTGGCCGGCGAGCAGGAAGTGGAGGCCGTCACCGCGCTGGCCAGGCGCTTCCCGCAGGCGCGCGTCACGCTGGACCCCAACGGTGGCTGGCTGCTGAAGGATGCCATCCGCCTCATGCGCGACATGCACGGCGTGCTGGCCTATGCCGAAGACCCCTGCGGCGCCGAGAACGGCTTCTCGGGCCGCGAAGTCATGGCCGAATTCCGCCGCGCCACCGGCCTGCCCACGGCCACCAACATGATCGCCACCGACTGGCGCCAGATGGTGCATGCGCTGTCGCTGCAGTCCGTGGACATCCCCCTGGCCGACCCGCATTTCTGGACCATGGCCGGCTCGGTGCGCGTGGGCCAGACCTGCCGCGACTGGGGCCTGACCTGGGGCTCGCACTCCAACAACCACTTCGACATCTCGCTGGCCATGTTCACCCACGTGGCCGCCGCCGTGCCCGGCAAGGTCACGGCCATCGACACGCACTGGATCTGGCAGGACGGCCAGTACCTCACCCGGAACCCGCTGCAGATCAGGGGCGGCTTCGTCGAAGTGCCCAAGACCCCGGGCCTGGGCATCACCGTGGACCGCGCCGCGCTGCAGCGCGCCAATGCCCTGTACCTGGAGCACGGCCTGGGAGCGCGCAATGACGCCATGGCCATGCAGTACCTGATACCCGGCTGGACCTTCGACAACAAGCGCCCCTGCATGGTCAGGTAAGGCTCCCCCTGAGCGGCTGCGCCGCTTCCCCCAAAGGGGGACGGCGCCATCGCCGCGAGGCGGCTCTTGCTCGGCGCCCCTGAGCTGGGCTGCGCCGGTTTCCAACGTCCACCCCCTGAGCGATTGCTCTCGGATTCCCCTTCTCTTTCGGAGCACCTCATGTCCCGCTACGACAACCTCATCAACGGCCAATGGAAGGCCGCCGACGGCTACAGCGCCAACACCAACCCCAGCGACCTGTCCGATGTGATCGGCGAGTACGCCCAGGGCAATGCCGACGATGTGCAAGCCGCCATCGCCGCGGCGGCCGCGGCCTTTCCCGCCTGGAGCACTTCGGGCATCCAGGCCCGCCACGACGCCCTGGACAGGATCGGCAACGAAATCCTGGCCCGCAAGGAAGAGCTGGGCGACCTGCTGGCGCGCGAGGAAGGCAAGACCCGCCCCGAAGCCATTGGCGAAGTCGGCCGCGCAGGCCAGATCTTCAAGTTCTTCGCGGGTGAATGCCTGCGCCTGGCCGGCGAGACCCTGCCCTCCGTGCGCCCCGGCATCGGCGTGGAAATCACGCGCGAGCCTGTCGGCGTGGTGGGACTGATCACGCCGTGGAACTTCCCCATCGCCATTCCCGCCTGGAAGATCGCCCCGGCCCTGGCCTTCGGCAATTGCGTGGTCTTGAAGCCCGCCGACCTCGTGCCCGGCAGCGCCTGGGCGCTGGCCGACATCATCCACCGCAGCGGCATCCCGGCCGGCGTGTTCAACCTGGTCATGGGTCCGGGCCGCGTCATCGGCGAAGCCCTGGTGCGCCACCCCGACATCGCCGCCATCAGCTTCACCGGCTCCGTCGGCGTGGGCCGCGGCATCGCCCAGGCCTGCGTGGAAACCGGCAAGAAGGTGCAGCTGGAGATGGGCGGCAAGAACCCGCAGATCGTGCTGGACGACGCCGACCTCGCCCAGGCGGTGGAGCTGTCCGCGCAAAGCGGCTTCTACTCCACCGGCCAGCGCTGCACGGCATCGAGCCGCCTCATCGTCACCGACAGGATCTACCCCGCCTTCATCGAGGCCCTGCAGGCCCGCATGGCCAGGATCAAGGTGGGCGATGCCCGCGCCGCAGGCACCGACATGGGCCCCGTGGTCAGCCAGGCCCAGCTGGAGCAGGACCTGAGCTACGTGGAAATAGCCAAGGCCGAAGGCGCCGTGCTGGCGGCGGGCGGTGCAGCGGCCGCCTGCCACACCGGCAGCGGCAACCAGGGCTACTACATGGCGCCCACCCTGTTCGTTGACACCCAGGCCGGCATGCGCATCAACCGCGAGGAAGTCTTCGGCCCCGTGGCCAGCGTCATCCGCGTCAAGGACTACGAAGAAGCCCTGGCCGTGGCCAATGACACGCCCTTCGGCCTGGCCGCAGGCATTGCCACCACCAGCCTCAGGCACGCCACCCACTTCAAGCGCCACAGCCAGGCCGGCATGGTCATGGTCAACCTGCCCACGGCCGGCGTGGACTACCACGTGCCCTTCGGCGGCCGCAAGGGCAGCAGCTACGGCCCGCGCGAGCAGGGCCGCTACGCGCAGGAGTTCTATACGACGGTGAAGACGGCGTATACGCTGGCCTGAACGGCATCCGGCTGACGGGGAAAAGCACCTTTCGAGGTGCTTTTTCATTGGGCGAATGCCGGACCGACGAATCAGCGCAGGAACGCCATCGACAAAGCCTCCTGCCGCCGCATCCGCGCCGAATCATCATCCTTGCCATGAAAGACGGGCATGAACAGCGCCCATGCCGGGGTGAGAAGGCCCGGGCAACCTCCCCGCAACCGCCACGGCGCAGGTGGCCCCGTAGCGAAGCGAAGGGGTCGCGGACATCCGGGTCGCCTTCTTTGATCTGACCTTTCTTGGCGAATCAAGAAAGGGCTGTCGGCTGCCGGTCCGAGACCCGGCCTCGAAAAACAACCACCCGGCAGGGTCAAAAAAAGCACCCAGCCCAATACACGCCAGGAGCCCCACGCCCCACACCAACGACAATCACCAGGCCCATGCACCCCAGAAACCGCCCCCCTCTACGCCCGGCCCTGCGCGCCCGGCCCGCCTTCGCCGACCGGCCAGACACCGGCCCCTCACGCCTGCTGTGCTTCAACAAGCCCTACGGCGTGCTCAGCCAGTTCACGTCCGAAGGCCGCTGGCGCGGGCTCAAGGAGTACATCGACGTGCCGGGCGTGCACGCGGCAGGCCGGCTCGATGCCGACAGCGAAGGCCTGCTGCTGCTGACCAACGACGGGCCGCTGCAGGCACGCATCGCCGATCCGCGCTTCAAGATGGAGAAGACCTACTGGGTCCAGGTGGAGGGACTGCCCGACCAGGCCGCGCTGCAGGCGCTGCGCCAGGGCGTGCAGCTCAATGACGGCATGACGCTGCCGGCGCGTGCCCGGCTGCTGGAGCCGCCACCCGCGCTGTGGCCACGCGACCCGCCGATCCGCGTGCGGCAGACCATTCCCGACTGCTGGATCGAGCTGGTCATCCGCGAAGGCCGCAACCGCCAGGTGCGCCGCATGACTGCGGCAGTGGGCTACCCCACGCTGCGCCTGGTACGCGCGGCCATCGGGCCCTACACGCTGGACGGCCTGGAGCCCGGCCAGTGGAAGGACGTGGAGCCTGCCTAGGACTCCTGGTTCTCGGGCGCTGCCGCAGCCTTCCAGCGCTGCAGGCCCAGCCACGGATGAAAGCGCCGCGCCTCGCCCACTTCCACGCGCTCCACACAGCCGGCCAGCAGCGGCCACAGGCGCTGCAATTGCGCCGAGCGTTGCTGCGTGCAGCGCCGCGCGCGGGCCAGCAGCTCGCTGCCCTGGCCCAGCAGGCGCGACAGCTCGCGCCGGTGCGGCGGCGGCAGGCATTGGGCGCTGGCCAGCATCAGCCAGGACGAGGATTGGCCGGCCTGGGCCGGGCCGCTGGCGGCGAATTGCTCCAGCAGTGCCCGCTGGGCGCTCAGCAAAGGTGCGGGCGGCGGGTCGGCCAGCATGATGTGCAGCACGCTGCCTTCGAAGCGGTAGCGGGCCGGCACCAGCGCCTGCTGGACCGAATTGCCGAAGCGCGTGCTCTGGCGATGGCGGACGGCGCGGCCACCCTGCTCCAGCAAGGGCTGCAGCAGGTCGACCAGGGCCTGCTCGCGCTGCGGCGTGGGCGCCTCGTGGAGCACGATGCGCAGCGGCACGGCCTCGTAGCCGCGCAACTGGTCGCGCCAGGCCATCCAGCCCGCCGTGTCGGGGCCACCCAGCAGCACGGCCAGCAGGGCCGCGATCGCACCCACGCCAGCGCCCGCCCACCAGGCCTCGGCCACCGGTCGGCATCCGCACGCCAGCCAACCCGTGCACCACAGCAGCGCCCCGGTCCATGCGGCTGCCAGCAGGCCCAGCCCCAGGGGCAGGAAGGGCGCGCCATCCAGGCGCTCGGGCAGCAGGACCAGCACGGCCACGCAGACCATGCCCGCGCAGACCAGCACGGCCCACCAGCCGGCGACCGGCAAGGGCCGGCCGGCATGCCGCTGCCACAGCCACTGTCCCGCACGGCCCAGCGGCAGGGCCACCAAGGCTGCGGCCACCAGGGCGATGAACAGCGGCGCGAACACCCACAGCGCCAGCAGCCCCAGGACCGCCGAAAACGCGAGCCCCAGCGCCAGCATGCTCAGGCCTTCTTGAGGAACTCCGACTTGAGCAGCATGGAGCCCAGTTCGGTCTTGCAGTCCACGTTGTGGCCATCGGCGCCATCGACCAGGCGGATGCCCTTGATCTTGCTGCCCTTCTTGAGCACCGAGGACGAGCCCTTGACCTTGAGGTCCTTGACCAGGATCACCGCGTCGCCATCGGCCAGCGCATTGCCGTTGGCATCGCGCACGATGCCGTCGCCGGCTTCGCCCGCTTCTTCCTCGGCCTGCATGGGCCATTCGAAGGCGCAATCGGGGCAGATGTAGCTGGCGGCGTCGGGATAGGTGTTTTCAAGGCCGCACTGGGGGCAGGCGGGTGTGGTCTGGGGCATGGGATTGAACAGATTCGGTGAAGACAAAAGGGGCGCGGCGGGCGCGCCGTACCTGGCGATTGTCGCCCCTGCCCCCGCAGGCATGCCCCGGCAAACCCGAGCGGCCTGCTACGCTGCACGCCACTCTTTGCCTTTTCCCCATGGATACGCTGACCCCCTTGCGCGCCTTCCGGCGCATCGTAGAACTGGGCTCCATCGCCAAGGCGGCCGACGCGCTGGACCTGTCCTCGGCCGCGCTGAGCAAGCAGCTGCGCGCGCTCGAAGCCCATCTGGGCGCCGTGCTGATCCAGCGCACCACGCGCCGCATGAGCCTGACCGACACGGGCCAGGCCTATTACGCCGAGTGCTGTCGGCTGCTCGATGAGTTCGATGCGCTGGAGCAGTCGGTGCGCGCGCAGTCGCAGCAGGTGGCCGGGCGGCTGCGCGTGAACGCGCCGCTGTCGTTTGCGCTGAGCACGCTGTCGCCGCTGCTGGCGCGCTTCATGCAGCGCCATCCTCAGCTGCAGATCGACCTGTCCATGGAAGACCGGCTGGTGGATGCGGTGGGCCAGGGCTTCGATGTGTCCATCCGCCTGAGCGCGGAGCTGGCGGACTCCTCGCTGATCGCGCGGCGCCTGGCCTCGCTGTCGCAGGTGCTGTGCGCGGCCCCGTCCTATCTGCAGGCGCATGGCCGCCCGGCCAGTGCCGCCGGGCTGCGCGGCCATGCGCTGCTGAACTACAGCCTGGCGCATGCGCCCCGCGAAGGGGGCGAGAGTCCCCAGGCGCCGTCCGAGGCACGCGCCAACGTCAACAACAGCCTGATGCTGCGCGACCTGCTGGTGGCGGGCCTGGGCATTGGCGCCCTGCCCTCGTTCCTGGCGCGGCCGGCGATTGCGGCAGGCCAGCTGGTCGCGCTGGACCTTGCGGACCAGGCCGCGCAGGCGCGCCATGTCTACGCGGTCTATCCCACGCAGCGCCACCTGCTGCCCAAGGTGCGCGCCTTCGTGGACTTCCTGGCCGAGGAGCTGCCTGCCGCCATGGGCGAGGATTGTTGACGCCGCGTTAAGAGTTCCTCAAGCGCACGCCCCTTTTTCGCGCCGGGCCTGCGGCCTACGCTTGCCGTCCATCACAGCCATGAAGGACACAAGCATGACGCAATGCAATGATCTTTCCTGCGCCCTGCCCGCGCAGGATGCGGCGGCCCTCTCGCCGCAGCAGGCCCTGCAGGCGGCGCCTGCTGCGGCGCCCGCCGTCGCCCCCGCCATCGACTTCTTCCATGACGTGGTCTGCGGCTGGTGCTACGTGATGTCGCCACGCCTGCGCCAGGTGGCGCGCGAGCTGGGCCTGCGCGTGCGCCACCGCAGCTTCGTGCTGCAGGCCTCGCGCGCCGAGATGGTGGCGGCCTTCGGCTCCATGGAGCGCGCCAAGCAGGTCATCCTGGAGCACTGGCAGGCCTGCGCGGAGCATGACGACGAGGACCGCATCGACATCGAGGGCATGCGCCGCGAGTCCTTCGAGTACCCCAGCGGCATGGCCGGCGCACTGGCCTGCCAGGCAGCCCAGATCCTGGGCGGCGATGACGCGCACTGGGATCTGTTCGACGCCATCCAGCACGCCCACATGAGCGAGCACCGCAACATCGGCGACGCCGAAGTGCTGCTGGACATCGCCACGCGCACGGGCTTCGAGCGCAATGCCTTCGCGGGCTGCATGGAAGGCGCCCAGGCGCTGGAGCAGGTGCGCCAGGACCGCGCGCTGGCGCAGCGCATGGGCCTGCGCTCCATTCCCACGCTGATCGCGCCGCGCCTGCCGCCGCTGCAGACCCAGTCGCTGGCTGCGCTGCGCGAACGGCTGCACTTTCTGGCGGCCTGAGCGCCCCCGTCTTTGCTTTTTTCATCGGCGTTTTTTCGCCTTCCCTCGCGCGCGGCATGCGCGCCCTCTTTCAGCAGACCAAGGACTCTTGCATGACTCTCCAACGCTTCGCTCGCCGCATGGCGCTGCCCTCTCTCGTGATCGCCCTGGCCGCCGCCTTCGCTGGCACCGCGGCCCAGGCCCATGGCGGCCACGAGCCCCCGGCCGGCGCACGCCAGGACGTGGGCACCAGCCCCTGGGGGCCGGCCGACGAGATCGGCCGCCTGAACCTGATCACGCCGGCCTCGCGCGCGGCCATCCTGCAGCGCATCACGGGCGGGCAGGTCTATGACCTGGCCACCGAGTACTACGTGGGCATGCCCAGCTGGCAGGATGCGGGCGATCCGCACTACCAGTTCTGGATGACGCACACGCCGCGCGGCACCGTGGTGGACGACCCCATGAACGTGGGCAAGGACATGAACGCCACGCGCAGCTACACGGGCACGGCGTTCTCCATGTACAGCCACACGGGCACGCACATCGACGCGCTCAACCACTTCGGCATCCGTGGCCGCATCTGGAACGGCTTCAGCGCCGACGAGCACCTGGGCGACCGGGGCTGGCAGCGCACGGGCATCGAGAAATTCCCGCCGCTGGTGGCACGCGGCGTGCTGATCGACGTGGCCGCCGCCAAGGGCATGGACATGCTGCCCGACCAGTACCGCATCACGCGCCAGGACCTGAAGGACGCGCTCCAGCGCCAGGGCGTGACCCTGCAAAAGGGCGACATCGTGCTGATCCGCACGGGCCGCATGAAGCTCTACGGCCAGCCCCAGGCCTACATGGCCAGGCCTCCGGGCCTGGGCCTGGACGCAGCACGCTTCCTGGCCGAGGACGGCGGCGCCATGGTCGTCGGCGCCGACAACCTGAGCCTGGAGACCTTCCCCTCGGAGGTGGATGACGACTACGTGCCCCTGCACTCCTACCTGCTGGCCCAGCAGGGCATCCCCATCATGGAGCTGGTGGCGCTGGACGAGCTGTCGCGCGACAAGGTCTACGAGTTCGCCTTCATCGGCGGCCCGCTGAAGATCCGCGGCGGCGACGCCGCGCCGCTGCGGCCGATCGCTATCCCCGTGCGCTGAGCGCCAGCACCCCGCCAAGGTCTCAGAGCGACTGCCCCATCTTGCGCAGAAAGCGTTCGCAGGCCTGCAGTTGCGCCAGCTCGACGAACTCGTCGGGCTTGTGCGCCTGCTCGATGGAGCCGGGGCCGCAGACCACGGTGGGGATGCCGGCGTTGTGGAACAGGCCGGCCTCGGTGCCGTAGGCCACCTTGCGCTTTTCCTGGTCGGCGGTCAAAGCGCGCACCAGTTGGGTGATGGCGGCCTCTTCCGAGGCCTCGAGCGCAGGGGCGCTGGCGCCGGTCTCGATCTCGATGCGGGCGTCGGCGAACTCGGCGCGCATGCGCGGCAGCAGCTCGTCGCGCACATAGGCCTCGACCTGGCTCTGGATGCCGTCCACCGACATGCCGGGCAGGTTGCGGAATTCATAGGCGAACTCGCACAGCTCGGGAATGGTGTTGACCGCGATGCCGCCCTGGATCTGGTTGGTGGTCATGGTGGTGAAGGGCACGTCGAAGAACTCGTCGTAGGGGCCGTGCGCCTTGAAATGGTCGGCGATGTCGCGGATGCGGCAGATCAGCCGCGCCGCGTATTCGATGGCATTGCTGCCGCGCGGCGTGAGCGACGAGTGCGCGGCCTTGCCGTGCACGCGGCAGCGGTAGAGGTTGATGCCCTTGTGCGCCACCACGACCTGCATGCTGGTGGGCTCGCCGACCACGCAGCCATCAAAGCGCGCGCCCTGGGCCTTGAGCTGGTTGATCATCACGGGCGCGCCCGCGCAGCCGATTTCCTCGTCGTACGAGAAGGCCAGGTGCACGGGCCTGGCACGCTCCATGGCCAGGAACTCGGGCACCAGGGCCAGCGAGGCGGCGATGAAGCCCTTCATGTCGCAGCTGCCGCGACCGTAGAGGCGCCCGCCCTTTTCGGTGAGTGCAAAGGGATGGGTGCTCCACTGCTGGCCATCGACCGGCACCACGTCGGTATGGCCGGACAGCACGATGCCGCCCTGCGTTTCGCCGTTGCCGCCCGGCAAAGTGGCGAACAGATTGGCCTTGGCACCGTCCGGAGAGTGGAACAATCGGGCACTCACGCCCAGCGTGGCCAACTCATCGCGTACACACTCGATCAGGGCCAGGTTGGAATTGCGGCTGGTGGTGTCGAATGCGACCAGCGTTTCCAGCCAGTCGCGGGTGTTTTTCCAGGTAGTCATGTGGTTTGATCTGCGCCATGGCCTGCGCCGCCCCCAGGGACGACGCAGGCCATGGCATAGGCATTGCGTATGGCGAAGCAGTGTACGCCCGGGTTGCGGCCCGGGCAGGCACGCCGGCCCATGCCCCGGGCGTGACTGCCGCCTTTTCAATCCTTTCACGGAAATGGACCTGCCTTGACCAAGCAAACCGTCTCGACCCGCAACATCGTGGCCGCCGTCATCGGCAACGCGCTGGAGTGGTATGACTTCCTGGTGTTCGCCTTCATGACGCCCATCGTCGCCAAGCTGTTCTTCCCCAGCAATCCCGACAATCCGGACGACAACATCAACCGCATCCTGATGACCACGGCCGTCTTCGGCGTGGGCTTTTTCATGCGGCCCGTGGGCGGCATCCTGCTGGGCCTGTACGGCGACCGCAAGGGCCGCAAGGCGGCCATGGTGATGGTGACGGGCCTGATGGCGGTGGCGATCGCGCTGATCACGCTGGCGCCCACCTATGCGGCGGTGGGCATCCTGGCACCGCTGTTCATCGTGCTGGCGCGTCTGCTGCAGGGCTTTGCGGCCGGCGGCGAGTTCGGCACCTCCACGGCGCTGCTGATCGAGCTGGCACCGCCCGGCAAGCGCGGCTTCTATGGCTCCTGGCAGATGGCCGGCCAGATGCTGGCCCTGCTGATCGGCGCGGCCACGGGCACGCTGATCACCGAGATCTTCACCGAGGCGGAACTCATGGCCTGGGCCTGGCGCCTGCCCTTCGCCGTGGGCCTGCTGATCGTTCCCGTGGCGCTGTACATCCGCCGCCATGTGGAAGAGCCCGAGGTCTTCAAGGAAATGCAGGCCGCGCAGGAAAGCGGCAAGGCGCGCCAGATCGGCATCATGGAGATGCTGCGCACGCATGCGCGCGAAACCCTGGTGGGCATGGGCCTGGTGGTCACGGCCACGGTGTCCATCTACATCACCTTCACCTACCTGGTGACCTATGCCACGGTGACGCTGAAGCTGCCCATGCGCGATGCCTTCATGGTGCAGATGGCCGGCGCCGCGCTGATGGTGGTGATCATGCCGTTCTTCGGCGCCCTGTCCGACCGCGTGGGCCGCCGTGTGCTGACCATCGGCTCGCTGATCGGCTACCTGGTGGTGCTCTACCCGCTGTACGCCTGGCTGACCGACGGCCCCACGGTCCAGAAGCTGCTGATCACCCAACTGGTGGTCTGCGTGTTCGTGGCCGTATTCTTCGGCGTGTTCAGCACGGTGATGGCCGAGCTGTTCCCGCCCCAGGTGCGTTCGGCCGGCATGTCCATGGCCTACAACGTGGCGGTGATGATCTTCGGCGGCTTTGCGCAGTTCATCGTGACCTGGCTGATCCGCTCCACGGGCTCGCCCATGGCGCCGGCCTTCTACGTCATGTTCGGCGTGACGCTGGGCCTGCTGGCGGCCTTCTTCATCAAGGACCGCGCGCTGCGCTGACCTGCCGGGGCGGTGTGCAACGCACCGCTGCCTCGCACGCCCCGGCAAGGGGCCTGCGAACCGCCCGCGCACCATGCCCGGGCATGCCGGCCACCCGCCCTGCACCACGGCGGGGAGGCCCGCCCGGACATCCCGATTTCATGCAGGAAAAGTCAGGGCTGATGCGCTCGGGAGTGCTGCAAACCTGCAGGGAATACCCTCTGCTGGCACGTCTTTCGCTTGTCTACATTCTTGCATGCAAGTTGTAAATCCACTTGCATACAAGATTCCACAACTTGCGAAAGACGACTATGCGCCGCTTTGCCAGATCCCTGTTCGGACAGGTGGTGATCGCACTCATCCTGGGTGTGCTCGCTGGATTGCTGGCCCCTGAATGGGCCGTGAAACTCAAACCCCTGGGCGATGGCTTCATCAAGCTCATCAAGATGATCATCCCCGTGCTGGTGTTCTGCGTCGTGGTGCACGGCATCGCGGGCGCGGGCGATCTCAGGCGCGTGGGCCGGGTCGGCGTCAAGGCGCTGATCTACTTCGAGGTGCTGACCACCATCGCCCTGGTGCTGGGACTGGTGCTGGCCTTCGTGTTCCAGCCCGGCGCGGGCATGAACGTGGACCCGAGCAAGCTCGACGCCTCGGCCATGAGCGCCTACGCCAGCAACGCCGACAAGCTGACCAGCGGCGGCACGGTGGACTTCCTGATGAAGCTCATCCCCACCACCGTGGTCCAGGCCTTCGCCACGGGCGACGTGCTGCAGGTGCTGCTGTTCGCCGTGCTGTTCGGCTGCGCGCTGACCATGCTGGGCGAGCGCGGCGCGCCCGTGCACGCGCTGATCGACACGCTGTCCAACGTGCTGTTCAAGATCATGGGCATCCTCATCAAGCTGGCGCCGCTTGGCGTGCTGGGCGCGATTTCCTTCACCGTGGGGCAGTACGGCATCGGCTCGCTCAAGCAGTTGGGCATGCTGGTGCTGCTGTTCTACGCGGCGGTGATCTTCTTCGTCTTCGTGGTGCTGGGCCTGGTGATGCGCTTTTCGGGCTTCAGCCTGATCAAGCTGCTGCGCTACCTGCGCGAGGAGCTGATGGTGGTCTTCGCCACCACCTCGTCGGACAGCGTGCTGCCCCAGATCATGGCCAAGCTGCGCAACATGGGCGTGCGCGATTCCACCGTGGGCCTGGTGATTCCCACGGGCTACTCGTTCAACCTGGACGCCTTTTCGATCTACATCACGCTGGCCGCCGTGTTCATCGCCCAGGCCACGAACACGCCCATCGGCATGGCCGACCTGCTGACCATTCTGGCCATCGCGCTGGTGACCTCCAAGGGCGCCCACGGCGTGCCGGGCTCGGCCATCGTGGTGCTGGCGGCCACGCTGCACGCGATTCCCGCCATCCCTGCCATCGGCCTGGTGCTGGTGCTGTCGGTGGACTGGTTCATGGGCATTGCCCGCGCCCTGGGCAACCTGATCGGCAACTGCGTGGCCACCGTGGCCATCGCCGCCTGGGAAGGTGACATCGACCGTGAGCGCGCCCATGCCGTGCTCGACGGCCTGGCCGACAATCGGGAGTCCGCCGCAGCCGCCACCACCCCCGTCCACACACCCCACCAGACCCCGCAATGACACCTGTAAGCCCCCAGCACATCGCCGAGCGCGTCGTCGAAGCCATCCTGGCCCAGAAGCTGGCGCCCGGCGAACGGCTGGGGGAGCAGGAGCTGGCCGACAACTTCGCGGTCAGCCGCACCATGGTGCGCGAGGCGCTGATGCAGCTGCAGGCGCGCGGCTTCGTGCAGGTCCAGCCTCGGCGCGGCTGGTACGTGGTCCAGCCCTCGGCCGAGGAGGCGCAGGACGCCTTCGCGGCGCGCCGCATCATCGAGACCGGCATCCTGGGCGAAGCCGGACGCCCCCTGCAAAGCGTGATCGGCCAACTGCGCCGCCACATCGCCCAGGAGCAGGACGCCATTGCCGGCGCCGACGCGGCCACGCGCGCCTTCCTGCTGGCCGACTTCCATGTCTGCCTGGCCGAGCAGATGGGCCATCGCCTGCTGGCGCAGACGCTGCGCGACCTCACGGCCCGCACCACGCTGGCGGCCACGCTCTACCAGTCCACGCACAGCGCCAGCCAGTCCTGCGCCGAGCACGAGCGCATCGTCGCCGCCCTGGAGGCCGGCGACACCGAGGGCGCCAAGACCCTGCTGCTGGAGCACATCGGCACGGTGGAACGCTCGCTGGAGATCCGCCCGCCCGAGGCGGCGGACGCCGGCGACCGCCTGCGCGCCACGCTGGCACCCGTGCTCAAGGGATAACCCTGTGTCGGAGCGGGCGCAAATGCCCGCCATCCGTGGCGAAAACGCCAATCCGGCCCCTGCGGCATGCACTGTCATGGTGCCGACACGAACCACTGGATAACCTGCTGGGCTGGCGCATTGCGCCGTTCATCAACCCACCAGTGCCTCGGATATGACCCAACGTCCTATGTCCTTCTCCCGTTCTCCCCTCCTCGCGTCCCTGTGCGCGGCCATGGCCCTTTCGGCCTGCGGCGGTGACGGCGGCTCGTTCTACCTCACCCTGGACGGCAAGCCGCCCCAGGTGATCGCCCACCGCGGCTTCTCGGGCAAGTTCCCCGAGCAGACGCGCATGGCCTACGAGGCCGCCGCCGACGCGGGCGCGGACATGCTCGAGCTGGACATGCACATGACCAAGGACTGCCAGCTGGTGGCCCGCCACAACGCCTGGCTCAGCGACAGCACCAACGTCGCCGAGGTGGCCAAGACCAACGCCGAGGTGGCGCGCCGCCAGCGCACCACGGCCGGCGTGCTGGTCAACGTGAAGTACCCGGCCATTCCCGCCAACGGCCCCTCGCAATACCTGAGCGACCAGCTCGACCCCAGCGATCCCAAGTCCGTGCTCAAGGCCCTGGTGGTCGACGGCGAGGACCACCGCAACGACTGGTCCATCAGCGACTTCACGATGCAGGAGCTGCGCAGCTGGCTGGGCGGCACCATCCTGGACAACCGCAACGAGCGCCCCACCCAGTGGAACGGCAAGCTGCCCCTGATCAGCGCCCAGGACGTGATCGACATCGCCGCCGCCAAGGGCAAGTCCCAGGGCCGCACCATCCCCGTCTACGCCGAGACCAAGAACCCCTACTGGAACAACCAGCAGGCGATTGCCAACGGCTGCGGCGCACCGGGTTCACGCCCCTTCGAGGACGCGGTCATCAAGCTGCTTGACCAGAACAAGCTCAATGCCAAGGACTCGCCCATCTACATCCAGAGCTTCGACCCGGCCAGCCTCAAGTACCTGCGCCAGGCCGGCATGAAGGCCAAGGGCGTGCAGCTGATCGACGGCAACGACTTCAACCTGCGCGACGGCTCCATGGTCTACATCACCAACGACGAGTGGACCTTCATCAGCGGCCGCCCCTACAGCTGGACCCTGGCCGGCGACGCGCGCACCTTCGCCACCATGCTCACGCCCGCGGGCCTGGCCGAGATCAAGACCTACGCCGACGGCATCGGCCCCTGGAAGCCCCAGGTCCTGGCCCACTCGGTCGTGCCCTACAAGGACGGCGCCGGCCTCAAGGACGTGAACACGGTCAAGGACACGGGCCTGATCCGCGAGGCGCACAAGGCCGGCCTGATCGTGCACAGCTTCACCTTCCGCAACGAGCCGGGCCGCCTGGCCGGCCTGTACAAGGGTGACCCCGTGCAGGAATACCTGACCTACTACCGCCTGGGCATCGACGGCGTGTTCACCGACTTCACGGACACGGCCGTGGCCGCGCGCAAGGCGTACAACAAGGAAATCGGGCTCTGACACCGTCTTTGCCGCCATGAAACAAGGCGCCTCGGGCGCCTTGTTTTTTGTGGAGCCATGGTCGAATGGCGGCTGCGATTGCGGCGCGATACGGCAGGCATGGAAAACCATGGGAATGCGGCATGCATCCAAAACATCCAATGATGTTCATTTAGTTACAATTGCCACTCCACTCCTTTTCCATTCCCATGTTCCAAAAGATTGCCATTGTTCTGGCATGCACCTCCGTGGTCGGCTGCGCCTCCGTCATCAATGACACCACCCACCCGGTGAAGGTCGAGACAAAGAACGAAAACAATACGCTGATCACCAACGCCGAATGCAAGCTCACCAATGACTACGGCACGGTGTCGGTGAAATCTGGAGAGACAGTGCAAGTGCGCCGCTCCAGCAAGGATCTCGATATCGTCTGCAAGCAGACGGACAATCCGGATGCCACGGCCCGCGCCATTTCCCGGGCCAATGGCGGCATGTTCGGCAACATCATTCTGGGCGGCGGCATTGGCGCCATCATCGACCACAACAAGGGAACGGCATACACCTATCCGACCTGGGTCCAATTGGTGTTTGGCAAGAGCCTGGTGTTCGACCGCACGACCGAAAAGGAAGGCCTGCCCACTCCGCCCGCCGAACTGCCGGTGAAGTCTGCGGAGAAATGATTCCCTCTTGAGTCGGGCCGACACAGCGGCCCGGCCTTGTGCCGGGAGGCCGCCCGACCGGCTCACCTCAGCAGATACCGCTCGGCATAGATCTGCCGCGCCCGCCCCATGTGGCGCAGCGCCAGGTCGTGCAGCACGTCGCGCTCGCCGGCCTGCAGCGCGGCCACCATCTGCGCATGCTCCTGGCGCGCCACCACCAGCGCCTCCTGGTCGGCGATGGCATAGGCCCGCGCGGGAAAGCTCAGCCAGTCGTGCAGGCGGATCGACTCCTCCAGATAGGGGTTGTCGCACAGGCCGTAGAACAGGCGGTGGAAGGCCATGTTGGTGCGGTGGATGGCGATCAGGTCGCCCGACTCCACGGCCAGCGCGTGCGCCTGCGCGGCCTGGGCGACGGGCTCCAGGCGTTCGGGCGGCACGGGCAGGCGCATGGCCTGCACGGCAGCCGCGTGCAGCACGCTGCGCAGGTGGTACAGGTCCTCCAGGCTTTGCGCATCGAAGCGCCGGATGCGCGCGCCCAGGTGGGGCGGCTTGACCACCACGCCCAGGCGCTGCAGCTCGGTCAGCGCGGCGCGCACCACGTGGCGCTTGGCCTCGTAGTCCTCCATCAGATGGTCTTCGATCAGCCGCGTCCTGGGCAGGATGCGGCCCCGGATGATGTCCGTCTCTATGGCGGCGATCACGGCCGCCACCTGCGGCGGCAGCGCCGCATGCGGAAAAGCGGCGTCCTTTTCCCGGCCTGATCGCTGTTGCTTGCTCATGTCTCTTCGTTCTTTCCGGCGGTGCGCCAGGCCTGCATCTTATTGATAGTTTCATCGCCTTTCTTGGTGACAACGTGCTCGTTGAGTTTCGCGCCACGCACTCCTAGACTGCGCCGCAAGTCAACTCAGGAACCCGCTCCATGGCCTCCCCGCACGCCGCCGACATCATCAGCATCGATCCCGCCAACGGGCAGGAGATCGCACGCATCGCCACCACCACGCCCGAACAGCTGGACGCCACCGTGGCCCGGGCCTGGCAGGCCTATCACCACAGCGGCTGGAAGTCGCTGCTGCCGCACAGACGCGCCCTGGTGCTGCAGGCCATCGCCGACGGACTGGCGGCCGAGAAGGAGTCGCTGGCCCGGCTGCAGATGCGCGACAACGGCAAGCCCCTGGGCGAATGCCGGGGCATGGTGGAGTCGGCCATCGGCACCTTCCGCTACTACGCCGGTGTCTGCGAAACGCTGGAGACCGACGTGACGCCCGCGCGCGGCGACTATGTGTCCTTCACCGTGCTGGAGCCCTTTGGCGTGGTGGCGGCCATCACGCCCTGGAACTCGCCCATCATGAATGACGCGACCAAGGTCGCGCCCGCGCTGGCGGCGGGCAATGCCGTCATCCTGAAGCCCTCGGAGGACTCGCCCTTGCTGGCGCCCGAGCTGGCGCGCATCGCGCTGGCGGCCGGCCTGCCGCAGGACCTGCTGCAGGTGGTGCAGGGCCGGGGTGCCGATGTGGGCGCGGCCCTGGTGGCGCATCCGGGCGTGCGCATGATCTCCTTCACGGGCGGCACGGCCTCGGGCCGGGCCATCGCCCGCGTGGCCGGCGACCGGCTGGTGCCCACGGCGCTGGAGCTGGGCGGCAAGTCGCCGCACGTGGTGTTCGCCGATGCCAACCGCGCGCATGCCGTGGCGGCCGTGGTGGCCGGCATCTTCGGCTCGGCAGGCCAGTCCTGCGTAGCCGGTTCGCGCCTGTTCATCGAACAGGACATCTATGACGAGGTGCTGGAGCAGGTGGTGGCGCGCGCCAAAAGCCTGCGCCTGGCCCTGCCCGATGCCGAAGGCGTGGAGATGGGTCCGCTGGCCTCCTTCCACCACCGCGAGCGCGTGGCCGCCTTCGTGGACCGCGCGCGCGCCGAGGGCGGCCGCGTGCTGTGCGGCGGTGCGGCGCCCACGGGCACGGACTTCGACGGCGGGGCCTTCTACCTGCCCACGGTGATCGACGGCCTGCCGGCCAGCGCTGCAGCCTGCCAGGAGGAGGCCTTCGGCCCCGTGCTCGTGGCCCTGCCCTTCCAGGACGAGGCCGACCTGATCGCCCAGGCCAACGGCACGGCCTTCGGCCTGGCCTGCGGCATCTGGACCGAGAACTTCCAGCGCGCCTGGCGCATCGGCCGCGCGCTGGAGGCCGGTTCGGTCTGGATCAACACCTACAAGCAGTCCGTGACCAGCACGCCCTTCGGCGGTTTCAAGAACAGCGGCATCGGCCGCGAAAAGGGCATAGCCGGGCTGCGCCTGTACGCCCAGGTCAAGAGCATGTACTTCGGGCTGCATGCGCAACCGCTGTCCGTCGCCAAGTGAAGCCCTGTCCCACCGCATCGGAGAACACCGTCATGAACCAGAACACACCCGTCGCCATCTACGGCCTGGGCAACATGGGCTACCCGCTGGCCGAGCGCATCGGCCGGCATTTCGCCACCCAGGTCTTCGACCTCGATGCCGTGCAGCTGCAACGCGCGCAGGACAGCTTCGGCGCCATGCCCATCCAGGCCCCCGAGGATCTGTCGGCCACGCAGACCGTGGTGCTGTGCCTGCCCTCGCCGGCCATCTCGCTGTCCGTGCTCGCGCAGATCGCGCCCCGGCTGCCGCGCGGCGCCGTGGTGGTGGAGACCAGCACGGTCAATCCCGAGCACATCCATGCGCAGCAGAAACTGCTGGCGCCGTACGGGGTGGACCTCATCGACGCCTCCATCATGGCCGGCGTGGGCCAGATGGTGGCCGGCACGGCATCACTGGCGCTGGGCGGGTCGCAGGAAGCCATTGCACGCGTGCAGCCGGTGCTGGACGCCATCGCGGGCCGCCAGACCTGGTTCGGCGCGCTGGGCGCGGGCGCGGCGGCCAAGGTCATCAACAACGCCGTGGCCCATGCCGTGATGGTCGTCGTGGCCGAGGCCGGCGCCATGGCCACGGCCGCGGGCGTGCAGTGCGACAAGCTGATCGCCCTGCTGTCGGATGCGCAGATGGGCCTGCACCGCCCGCTGACCTACCGCTATGCCGAGCGCATCGTCCAGGGCGACTACGCGGGCGGCATGCCGCTGGATGCGGCCCGCAAGGACTCGGTGCTGGCCCTGCAATTGGCCCAGACACTGGGCGTGCCGCTGTTCGCCATACAAGGCTCGCACAGCGTCTACGACATGGCCGCTGCTGCCGGCTACGGCCGCGAAGACTATGCCGCCGTGGCCAAGCTCTGGGCCGACTGGGGCTGCCCCACCGTTCCCGCCGCCTGAGCCCCCTGCGCGCACGACCATCCATTCCAACAAGGAGACATATGACCATCCGCAACCACCCCACCCGCCGCCACGCGCTGGGCCTGTGCTTCGCCACGCTGGCCCTGGCGGCCGGCCCGGCCCTGGCCGCCTGGCCCGAAAAACCCATCGAACTTGTCGTGGGCTTTGCCGCCGGCGGCGGCACCGACATCACGGCGCGCACGCTGGCCGTGCACCTGGGCAAACATCTTGGCACCCAGGTCGTGGTGTCCAACAAGCTGGGCGCCTCGGGCGAGCTGGGCCTGGCCTATGTGGCCAAGGCCGCGCCCGACGGCCATGTGATCGGCATGACCAACATGCCGGGCCTGGTCACGCTGCCGATCGAGCGCCGCACCCAATTCAAGCCGGCGGACTTCACCTATATCGCCAACCTGGTGCGCGACCCCAGCGCCTTCAGCGTGCTGGCCGACAGCAAGTACAAAAGCCTGGCTGACCTGATCGCCGATGCCAGGGCACGGCCCGGCGAGATCAGCTACGGCTCCACGGGCGTGGGCACCGACGACCACCTGGCCATGGTGCTGTTCGAGCGCCTGACGGGCACGCGCCTGAACCACGTGCCCTACAACGGCGCGGGCCCGCTGCGCACGGCCGTGCTGGGCGGCCATGTGACCATCGGCGGCATGAACCTGGGCGAGGTCATGCCCTTCGAGAGCAAGGTGCGCATCCTGGCCCAGGCCAGTCCCGCGCGCTCCGGCCTGGCGCCCAACGTGCCCAGCTTCAACGAGCAGGGCGTGAAGCTGGTGTTCAACTCGGAGCGCGGCATCGTGGCCCCGGCCGGCCTGCCAGCCGCCGTGCAGCAGCGCCTGACCGACGCCCTGCGCACCATCGCCGCCGACCCCGAGTTCCACAAGCAGATGCGCCAGCAGTTCACCGAGATGGACTATGTGGAGGGCGCTGCCTGGAAGACGCGCCTGGACAAGGCCACGGCGGATTTCACCGCGCTGTGGAAGTCGGCGCCCTGGACGGACAAGTAGCAGGGCAGTCGGCCTGGACGATCACCCCAGATTCGGCGCCAGCAGCCGGCGCAGTGCCTCGATGTCCATGCCCCGGCGCGCGGCCATGTCGGCCAGCTGGTCCTCGCCGATTTCGCCGACGTTGAAGTAGACGGCCTCGGGGTGGCCGATGTAGAAGCCGCTGACGCTGGAGGCCGGGTTCATGGCCAGGCTTTCGGTCAGCGTCATGCCGATCTCATCGGCCTTGAGCACGGCGAACAGGTCGGTCTTGGCGCTGTGGTCGGGGCAGGCCGGGTAGCCGGGCGCGGGGCGGATGCCCTGGTACTGTTCCTTGATGAGCTGCTCGTTGCCCAGCTGCTCGTCGGGCGCGTAGCCCCACAGGTCCTTGCGCACGCGCTGGTGCAGGCATTCGGCGAAGGCCTCGGCCAGGCGGTCGGCCAGGGCCTTGAACATGATGCCGGAGTAGTCGTCCAGCGCGTCCTGGAACTCCTTGTCCTTCTTCTCGGCGCCGATGCCGGCCGTGACGGCGAACAGGCCCGCGTAGTCCTGGATGCCCGATTCCCTGGTGGCCACGAAGTCGGACAGGCAGCGGCTGGGACGCATGATGGGCCGGCCATCCGGGCCGTCCACGGCCTGTTTTTCGGTCTGCTGGCGCATGCCGTACCAGGTCATCAGCACCTCGCTGCGCGACTCGTCGGTGTAGAACTCGATGTCGTCGCCCACGCGGTTGGCGGGGAACAGGCCGATGGCGCCGTTGGCCTGCAGCCAGCGGCCTTCGATGATCTTCCTGAGCATGGCCTGGCCATCGGCCAGCACCTTGCGCGCCTCGACACCGACGATCTCATCGTCGAGGATGGCCGGATAGGGGCCGGCCAGGTCCCAGGTCTGGAAGAACGGGCCCCAGTCGATGTATTCGGCGATCTCGGCCAGGTCGAAGTTGCGGAACACGCGGCGGCCCAGGGCGCGCGGCACCACGGGCGGCTGGCCGAAGTCCACGGGCGTGGCGTTGGCGCGGGCCTGCTCCAGGGTCCACAGCGGCGTCTTCCTCTTGTTGGCGTGCTGGGTGCGGACCTTGTCGTAGTCGGCCAGGACCTCGTCCAGGTACTGCTGCCGGTTCTCGCCCAGCAGGCTCTGGGCCACGCTGACGCTGCGCGAGGCATCGGGCACGTAGACCACGGGGCCTTCGTACCTGGGCGCGATCTTGACGGCCGTGTGCACGCGCGAGCAGGTGGCACCGCCGATCAGGAGCGGAATCTTCTTGACGCGGAAGTAGTCGTCCTTGTGCATCTCGCCGGCGACGTACTGCATTTCCTCCAGGCTGGGCGTGATCAGGCCCGACAGGCCGATGATGTCCGCGCCCTCGGCCTTGGCCCTGGCCAGGATCTCGTGGCAGGGCACCATCACGCCCATGTTGATGACCTCGAAGTTGTTGCACTGCAGGACCACGGTGACGATGTTCTTGCCGATGTCGTGCACGTCGCCCTTGACGGTGGCGATGACGATCTTGCCCTTGCTGGACACATCGAGGCCCGCCGCCTCCTGCTGGCGCTTTTCCTCTTCGATGTAGGGCACCAGGTGGGCCACGGCCTGCTTCATCACGCGGGCCGACTTGACCACCTGGGGCAGGAACATCTTGCCGGCGCCGAACAGGTCGCCCACGATGTTCATGCCGTCCATCAGCGGGCCTTCGATCACATGCAGCGGGCGGCCGCCGCCCTGCACCACGATCTGCTGGTAGGCCTCTTCGGTGTCGGCGACGATGAAGTCGGTGATGCCGTGCACCAGGGCATGCGAGAGGCGCTCGCCCACGGTCCTGGGATGCTCGGGCGTGCCGCGCCATTCGAGCTTCTTGCTGTCGTCCTTGGCCGCGCCCTTGGCGGCGTCGGCGATCTCCAGCAGGCGCTCGGCCGCATCCGGGCGGCGATTGAGAACCACGTCCTCCACGCGCTGGCGCAGCTCGGGCTCCAGGTCGTCATAGACGCCGACCATGCCCGCGTTGACGATGCCCATGTCCATGCCGGCGGCGATGGCGTGGTAGAGGAACACGGTGTGGATGGCCTCGCGCACGGGGTCGTTGCCGCGGAAGCTGAAGCTCACGTTGGAGACGCCGCCCGAGACCTTGGCGCCGGGCAGGTTCTGCTTGATCCAGCGCACGGCCTCGATGAAGTCCACGGCGTAGTTGTCGTGCTCCTCGATGCCCGTGGCCACGGCGAAGATGTTGGGGTCGAAGACGATGTCCTCGGGCGGGAAGCCCACTTCGTCCACCAGGATGCGGTAGGCGCGCTCGCAGATCTCGATCTTGCGCTCGTAGGTGTCGGCCTGGCCCTTCTCGTCGAAGGCCATGACCACGGCGGCCGCGCCGTAGCGCTTGATCAGCCGGGCCTGGCGCTTGAACTCGTCGAGCCCCTCCTTCATGGAGATGGAGTTGACGATGCCCTTGCCCTGCAGGCAGCGCAGGCCGGCCTCGATGACCTCCCACTTGGAGCTGTCCACCATGACCGGCACCTTGGCGATGTCGGGCTCGGAGGCGATGAGGTTCAGGAAGCGCACCATGGCGGCCTTGCTGTCGAGCATGGCCTCGTCCATGTTGACGTCGATGACCTGGGCGCCGTTCTCCACCTGCTGGCGCGCCACGGACAGGGCCTCCTCGTACTGCTCGTTGAGGATCATGCGCGCAAAGGCCTTGGAGCCCGTGACGTTGGTGCGCTCGCCCACGTTGACGAACAGCGTGCCCTCGCCGATGGTCACCGGCTCCAGGCCGGACAGTTTCATGGGGGGAACGGAAATGACGGACATAGGCTCACCTGCGCGGCACAAGGGGTTCAGGTGAGCGTCGTTGGCATCGTGGGCGCGGTCCGGCGCCTGGCCCAAGCCTGACGCGGCCCGCCATCCATCCACGGGATGGGCGTCGGCCGCGCTGCAACGCTCCTCGGACCAAAGCCCGGCATTTTAAGGCGGCTCGCAATGGCCTGCAGCGCGGGCGGCACGCCCGTTCTGCGGGCATGGCCGCACCAGGCCATGCGGCACTGCACCAAATCGCGGCAACGCGGCCGCCCGCCAGGCCTGGACCGGGGTAAATCTTGCGGTGCCGCGCAGGGATTTCACGACAGGCTCTGGAAGGTCTGCTCCTTTTCTTGAATCTGGCACGCAATTCGCTAGAGGGTCTGGCATGCGGTCTGACCAGTCAGGCCAAAACCTTCGAAACGCGCCGCCCCCAATGCAAAGCATTCCGACATCGATAGCCCAGACGCTGCAGCAGCACATCCTGAGCGGCCACTACGCCAGCGGAAGCCAGTTGCCGCCGCAGCGCGAGCTGGCGCAGCAGCTGGGCATCAGCCGGGCTTCACTGCGCGAGGCGCTGTCCATGCTGGAGACCCTGGGCCTGGTGGAGATCCAGCCGGGCAGGGGCGTGCGCGTCAACGGCCCGCACAGCGGCAGCGCGCGCATGCACCGCGCCTATGCCACGCCCGCGCTGGGCCAGCTGTCCCCACGCCAGCTGATCGAGCTGCGCCTGGTGCTGGAGCCCGGCTGGACCGCGCTGGCCGCCGCACGCGCCGATGACGGCGGCCGGCGCCAGCTGCAATGGACCCAGGACCAGCTGGCGCATGCCCTGGCCCGCAAGGACCTGCTGGCCGCCGCCGAGGCCGACCTGCAATTTCACCTGCTGCTGGCCCGGCTGTCGGGCAATCCGGGCCTGGTGGCCATGGCGCGCCAGCTGGAGCACGCCATCGGCCACAGCCTGCGCCTGCCGTTCGCCTGGTCCGGCGCCGACGACCAGCCCGCGCTGGAGCATGGAGCCATCGCCAGGGCCGTCTGCGACGGCGATGCGCAGGCCGCGGCCGACGCCATGCGCGCCCACCTGCTTTCGGCCGCCCGGCGCAGCGGCGTCGTCCTCGATGCGCCGGCGCCCGCCACCTCCGTTTCCTTTCGTCTCACCCCCCCTCCCGAAGGAGCTTTCGCATGACTTCCTCTTCTCCCGCCCGCCGCGCCTTCATCCGCACCGCCATGGCGGCCGCCGCACTGGCCACCGCCGCACTGGGCACCGCCGCCCATGCCGACATGCTGGCCAACATCCAGAAGGCCGGTGTGCTGCGCGTGGCGATCCCGCAGGATTTCCCGCCGTTCGGTGCGCTGGGCACCGACCTGAAGCTGCAGGGCTACGACATCGACATGGCCTCCCTGGTCGCCCAGGAACTGGGCGTGAAGGTGGAACTGGTGCCCGTGACCAGTACCAACCGCATTCCCTTCCTGACCACGGGCAAGGCCGACATCGTCATCTCCAGCCTGGGCAAGAACGCCGAGCGCGCCAAGGTGATCGACTTCACCCAGGCCTATGCGCCGTTTCCCAAGAGCGTCTACGGACCCAAGGACGTGAGCATCAAGTCGCCCGCGGACCTGGCCGGCAAGACCGTGGGCGTGACGCGCGGCTCCACGGAGGACCTGGCCCTGACGAAGGTGGCACCGGCCTCGGCCACCATCAAGCGCTATGAGGACAACAACGCCACCGCGCAAAGCTATCTGACGGGCCAGGTGCAGCTGGTGACGCTGGGCAACATCGTGGCCAATGCCGTCAACGAACGCACCCGGCTGCGCCAGCTGGACATGAAGTTCGCGGTCGAGGACACGCCCTGCTACATCGGCGTCGCCAAGGGCGAGGAGGCGCTGCTGCACAAGGTGGACGGCATCATCACCCGGCTCAAGGCCGATGGCCGCCTGAGCGCCCTGTCCCAGCGCTGGATGAAGATGCCCCTGCCCGCCACCCTCTGATCGCCCCGCCCGCCGCACCCGACCTCTTTTGCCCGGAAATTCCTCCATGGCCTATCAATTCGACTTCGGCGCCGTGTTCGACTACGGCGGCATGCTGGCGCAGGGCGCGGGCTTCACGCTCGCCCTGACGGCGGCGGGCGCCGTGCTGGGCGGCGCCATCGGCGTGGCCGGCGGCGCCATCCGTGCCTGGCGCATCGCGCCGCTGCACTGGCTGTTCAAGGTATACGTGGAGGCGATACGCAACACCCCCTTCCTGGTGCAGCTGATGTTCGTGTTCTTCGGCCTGCCGTCGCTGGGCGTGCAGATCAACGAATGGCAGGCCTGCCTGCTGACCACGGTGGTCAACCTGGGCGCCTACCTCACCGAGATCGTGCGCGCCGGCATCCAGGAGACGCCGCGCGGCCAGCTCGAGGCCGCCAGCGCGCTGGGCATGGGCCGCTGGGCTGCCTTGCGGCATGTGGTGCTGCGGCCCGCGCTGCAAAGGGTCTGGCCCTCGCTGAGCAGCCAGATCGTGATCGTGATGCTGGGCACCTCGGTGGTCTCGCAGATCGCGGCCCAGGATCTGACCTTCGCCGCCAACTTCATCCAGTCGCGCAACTTCCGCGCCTTCGAAACCTACCTGGTGGTGACGGCGCTGTACTTCGCGCTGGCACTGGCGCTGCGCCAGCTGCTGGCCTGGATCGGCCGGCGCTTCGTGGTGGCGCGCCGCACGCCGCCTGTGCCGCTGGCCACGTCCCTGCCCGCCACCGCCGGAGGTGCCGCATGATCGCCGACATTCCCCTGTGGCCCATCCTGGCCAAGCTGGCCGAGGGCCTGCTGGCCACGCTGGCGCTGTCACTGCTGGCCTTCGTGCTGGGCGGCGCCGCCGGCCTGCTGGTGCTGTTCGCCCGCGTGGGCCGCAGCCTGAACCTGCGCCGCCTGGCACGGGCCTATATCCAGGCCTTCCAGAACACGCCGCTGCTGATGCAGATGTTCATCGTCTTCTTCGGCGCCTCCATGGCCGGACTGGACATCTCGCCCTGGACCGCCGCCGCCATCGGCCTGACGCTGTACACCAGCGCCTACCTGGCCGAGGTCTGGCGCGGCTGCGTGGAGGCGATCCCGCGCGGCCAGTGGGAGGCATCCTCCAGCCTGGCCATGGGCTACCTGCAGCAGATGCGCCACGTGGTGCTGCCGCAGGCGCTGCGCCTGTCGATAGCGCCCACCGTGGGCTTTTCGGTGCAGATCATCAAGGGCACGGCCGTGGCATCGATCATCGGCTTCAGCGAACTGACCAAGCTCGGCTCCATGCTGGCCAACGCCACTTTCCAGCCCTTCCTCATCTACGGCCTGGTCGCCGCAGGCTACTTCCTGCTGTGCTGGCCCCTGTCCCTCTACGCTTCCCACCTGGAGAAAAAGCTCTATGCCGCTCGTTGATGTCCGCGCCGTACACAAGCATTACGGCCCCAACCATGTGCTCAAGGGCGTGGACCTGAGCGTGGACAGCGGCCAGGTGGTCGCCATCATCGGCCGCAGCGGCTCGGGCAAGAGCACGCTGCTGCGCTCGATCAACGGGCTGGAGTCCATCGACTCCGGCCAGATCGCCGTGGACGACGCGGTACTGCAGGGCGAGCAGGGCAGCGCGCCCTCTGCGGCCCAGCTGCGCGCGCTGCGACTGAACGTGGGCATGGTGTTCCAGCAGTTCAACCTGTTCCCGCACCTGACGGCCGGCGAGAACGTGGCCCTGTCGCCCGTGGTGGTCAAGGGCGCGAAGAAGGCCGATGCCGCGGCACTGGCGCGCCAGATGCTGGCCAAGGTCGGCCTGGGCGACAAGTACGACAGCTACCCCGACCAGCTCAGCGGCGGCCAGCAGCAGCGCGTGGCGATTGCACGCGCGCTGGCCATGCAGCCCAAGGTGCTGCTGTGCGACGAGATCACCTCGGCCCTGGACCCGGAGCTGGTCAACGAGGTGCTGGCCGTGGTCAAGCAGCTGGCCGCCGAGGGCATGACGCTGATCATGGTCACGCACGAGATGCGCTTTGCCCGCGACGTGGGCGACCAGCTGGTGTTCATGCACCGGGGTGTGATCCACGAAAGCGGCCCGGCCAAGGCGCTGTTCGCCAACCCGCAGACGCCGGAGCTGGCGGGCTTCATCGGCGCGGTGCATTGAGCGGGACGGCCAGACAGGACAAAGGCCCGCGTCGCGGGCCTTTTTTCATCGCCGGGCCGCCCCAAGATGAAAACGCCCCCTCGGGGGGCAGCGGACCTTGCGCAGCAAGGGGAGCGTGGGGGCCTTTTTTCATCGCCGGGCCGCCCCAAGATGAAAAACGCCCCCATGGGGGGCAGCGGACCTTGCGCAGCAAGGGGAGCGTGGGGGCCTTTTTTCATCGCCGGGCCGCCCCAAGATGAAAAACGCCCCCATGGGGGGCAGCGGACCTTGCGCAGCAAGGGGAGCGTGGGGGCCTTTTTTTGCATTGGTGCGGCGCAGGGGCCGCTGTCAGTGGCTGATCATCCACGGCCGCTTGGTCGGAAAGGTCTTGGCGCCGTTGGGCGCCGTGACGGTGGAGCCACGCTTGCTGGTGCCGCTGCAGCAGCCGCAGCCCGAAGGGTGGCGCATGCGCGCGTAGCTGCCCTCGGCCACATCGCGCGAGCGCCTGGGCTCATGCCGGGCGCGCTCGTTGGTGTCGTGGGCGCGGCGCTGCTCGGGGCTGGTGCAGGCCAGGCGCGGGGCGCTGACGAAGACGCGGGGCGAGGCCGCCTCGCAGGTGGGGCAGGGCGCGGGCTCGTTGCGCTGCGCGAGGCTGCGCAGCGCGTCGAACCCGCCACAGGCGGCGCAATGGTAGTCATAGGTGGGCATGGGCGGCCTTTGGCGGGTGACGGGCTTACTTGTCCTGGGCGATGGGCAGGTCCACGCCGCCCGTGATGATCTTCTGCGGCCCCTCGGCCGTGGGGTTGATGTCGAAGTCGAAGATCTCCGTGGGCAGCCACAGCGTGGCGCAGGCATTGGGCACGTCCACCACGCCGCTGATGTGGCCCTGCACGGGCGCCGTGCCCAGCAGCGAGTAGGCCTGGGCGCCGCTGTAGCCGAACTTCTTCAGGTACTCGATGGCGTTCAGGCAGGCCTGGCGGTAGGCCACGGTCACGTCCAGGTAGTGCTGCTTGCCCTTTTCGTCCACCGAGATGCCTTCGAAGATCAGGTAGTCCTTGTAGTTGGGCGTGACGGGGCTGGGCTTGAAGATGGGGTTCTTGATGCCGTACTTGGCCATGCCGCCCTTGATGAGGTTGACGCGCATGTGCACCCAGCCGGCCATCTCGATGGCGCCGCAGAAGGTGATCTCGCCGTCGCCCTGGCTGAAGTGCAGGTCGCCCACGCTCAGGCCCGCGCCGTCCACGTAGACCGGGAAATACACCTTGGAGCCGCGCGACAGGTCCTTGATGTCGCAGTTGCCGCCATGCTCGCGCGGCGGCACGGTGCGCGCGCCCTCGGCCGCGGCCTTGTCGCGCGCCTCGCCCTGCATCCGGCCCATGTGGGCGGTGTCGGCCTTGGGGGGATTGGCCAGGCCGGGGATGCGGTGCGGGTCGGTGGCGATCAGGCCGGTCTCGCGCTCGTTCCAGGCGGCCAGCATCTTGGGGTCGGGCAGGCAGCCGATCAGGCCCGGGTGGATGAGACCGGCGAAGTTCACGCCGGGGATGTGGCGGCTCTTGGTGAACATGCCGTGGAAGTCCCAGATGGACTTCTGGGCCAGCGGGAAATGCTCGTCCAGGAAGCCGCCGCCGTTCTGCTTGGAGAAAAAGCCGTTGAAGCCCCAGAGGCTGTCGTCGCGCGCGCCGATGTCCAGCAGGTCCACCACCAGCAGGTCGCCGGGCTCGGCGCCCTTGACGCCCACGGGGCCGGACAGGAAGTGGACGGTGGACAGGTCCACATCGCGCACGTCCTCGGCGCTGTCGTCGTTCTTGATGGCGCCGCCGGTCCAGTCGTAGGTCTCCAGCTTGAACTCCGCGCCCGGCTCCACCCAGACCGCCATGGGGATGTCGGGATGCCAGCGGTTGTGCACCTGCGGGTTGTCGTAGGGGGACTGGTTGAGATCGACCTTGATCAGGGTTTCGGCCATGGTGTGCTCCTTGCGATGGCAGTGGGAAAAAACGGATCAGACGGAGAGGTAGGACTTGATGCGCTGCTCGTCGGTATCTGCTCTGGCCGTCTCATGGACCAGGCGGCCGCCCTCGATGACGAACAGCCGGTCGGCCACATCCATTGCGAAGGAAAGCACCTGCTCGCTGACCACGATGGTGATGCGGCGCAGCTTGCGGATCTCGTTGAGCGCCTTGGCGATGTCCTTGATGATGGAAGGCTGTATGCCTTCGGTGGGCTCGTCCAGCAGCAGCACCTTGGGGTCGGTGACCAGGGCGCGCGCAATGGCCAGCTGCTGCTGCTGGCCGCCCGAGAGGTTGCCGCCCTTGCGCCGGCGCATGTCCCACAGCACGGGGAACAGGGCGTAGATGTCGTCGGGCACCTGGCGCGTCTTCGCGTTCTCCAGGCCCGTCTGTATGTTCTCTTCCACGGTCAGCGTGGGGAAGATCATGCGGCCCTGGGGCACGTAGGCAATGCCCTTGGCCACGCGCCGGAAGCTCTCGTCCTTGGTGACGTCCTGGCCGGCCACGGTGATCTGGCCGCTCTTGGCGGGCATGACGCCCATCAGGCTTTTGAACAGCGTGGTCTTGCCCATGCCGTTGCGGCCCATGATGGCCACGGTCTCGTTCTCGCGGCCCTCGAAGCTGATGCCGTGCAGCGCCTCGCTCTGGCCATAGGCCACGTACAGATCCTTGACTTGCAGCATGTGAGCTCCTTGTGCGTGCCTCAGTGGCCGAGGTAGACGTCGATGACCTTGGGATCGGCCTGCACCTTGTCCATGGGGCCCTCGGCGAGGATCTTTCCCTGGTGCATGACGGTGACCTTGTGGGCGATGCGCGCCACGAACTCCATGTCGTGCTCGATGACGATGACGGAGCGGTTCTTGCAGATGCGCTGCAGCAGCTCGGCCGTCAGTTCGCGCTCGCGGGCGCTCATGCCGGCGATGGGCTCGTCCAGCATCAGCAGCTCGGGCTCCTGCATGAGCAGCATGCCGATCTCCAGCCACTGCTTCTGGCCATGGCTGAGCAGGCCGGCCTCGGTGTCCAGCCGGTCGCCCAGGCCGATGTCGGCGGCCACGGCCTGCACGCGCTCGCGCACGGCATCGGTGCACTTGAAGGCCAGGGCGCCGAGCACGGAGCGGCCCTCGGGGTAGGACACCTCCAGGTTCTGGAAGACGGACAGGTTCTCGTAGATGGACGGTGTCTGGAACTTGCGCCCTATTCCCAGGCGCACGCGCTGGTACTCGGCCATGCGCGTCAGCTCCTCGTTCTTGAATTTGATGCTGCCGGCGGTGGCGCGCGTCTTGCCGCAGATCAGGTCCAGCAGCGTGGTCTTGCCCGCGCCGTTGGGGCCGATGATGACGCGCAGCTCGTCGCGGTCGATGTACAGGTTCAGCGCGTCGATGGCCTTGAAGCCGTCGAAGGAGACCGTCAGGTCTTCCACGGCCAGCGTGAAGTCGGTATTGCTCATGGTGTGCTCCGGCGTGGGGTTCAGGCGCCCTGGCGGCCCATGCCTTCGGTCCGGGCGGACGCGGGCTTGGCTGCTGCGGGCAGGGATGCGGGCACTGCGGCGGGCGCGGCCACCTTCGGCGCACCGCCCTTGCGGCGGCCGTTCCACCAGGGAACGATGCGGCTTTCCCACAGCCCGGCCAGGCCCATGGGGAAGGCCATGGTCACGCCGATGAACAGGCCCGCCATGAGGAACAGCCACAGGTCGGGGAAGCTCTCCGAGAAGTAGGTCTTGCCGGCGTTGACCAGCAGCGTGCCGTAGACGGCGCCCACCAGGCTCATGCGCCCGCCCACGGCGGCGTAGATGACCATCTCGATGGAGGGCACGATGCCCACGAAGCTGGGCGACATGAAGCCCACCTGCAGCGTGAACAGCGCACCGCCGATACCCGACAGCGCGGCCGCCAGGCAGAACACGAAGACCTTGAAGTTGGCCACGTCGTAGCCCGAAAAGCGCACGCGGTCTTCCTTGTCGCGCATGGCCAGCAGCAGGGTGCCTACCTTGCCCTTCTGGATCCAGCGGCACAGCAGGATGGCTCCCACCAGCAGGGCCACGCAGACGTAGTAGAGGACGTACTTGGCGCTGTCGGTGCGCGTGTCCCAGCCCCACAGGGTCTTGAGGTCGGTCATGCCGTTGACGCCGCCCGTATAGCCCTGCTGGCCGATGATGAGCACGGTGAGGATCAGCGCCACGGCCTGCGTGATGATGGCGAAGTACACCCCGCCCACGCGGCGCTTGAACATGGCGTAGCTGACCACCCAGGCCAGCAGCGTGGGCACGACGATGACGGCCGCCAGCGAGAACGGCAGGCTCTTGAACGGGATCCAGAACGAGGGCAGTTCGGTCAGCTGGTTCCAGTCCATGAAGTCGGGAATGCCCGGCGTGGACTGGATCTTGGTGCTGACGGGGTCGGACGCCTCCAGCTTGAGGAACATGGCCATGGCGTAGCCGCCCAGGCCGAAGAACACGCCCTGGCCCAGGCTGAGCACGCCGCCATAGCCCCAGACCATGACCAGGCCGATGGCGACGAAGGCATAGGTCAGGTACTTGCCGACCAGGTTGAGGCGGAAGATGTCCAGCGCCAGGGGCAGCACCACCGCCAGCAGGACGGTGAGCAGCACCAGGCTGGCGAGCTGGTAGCGCTGTATCCAGGCTTTGAGGGCTTGCATGGAAAGACTCCGGTGAACTCTGGGGAAATCGAGGGGCGGCGCCGGATCAGCGGCGGACCTTGGAAGCGAACAGCCCTTGCGGACGCACCATCAGGATGAGCACGATCAGGGACAGCGTGATCACCTTGGCCATGGAGCCGGCCATGAAGAACTCGGTGATGGACTGGGTCTGGGCGATGCCGAAGGCCGAGACCACGGTGCCCAGCAGGCTGGCCGCGCCGCCGAAGGTGACGACCAGGAAGGCGTCCACGATGTACAGCGAGCCCGAGGTGGGGCCGGTGGAGCCGATGGTGGTGAAGGCCGCGCCCGCCACGCCTGCGATGCCGCAGCCGATGGCAAAGGTCAGGCGGTCGGTTTTCTTGGTGTCGATGCCGATGGCATTGGCCATCACGCGGTTGCTGACCGTGGCACGCACGCGCAGGCCCCAGCGGCTCTTGTGCAGCGCGATCAGCACGCCGGCCGTGACCACCACGGTCAGCGCCAGCACGAACAGGCCGTTGATGGGGATGTCCAGCCCCTCGGCCGGCGCCCACGAGCCCATCAGCCAGTCCGGCAGGGTGGGGCTGACTTCCTTGGGGCCGATGAAGGTGCGAAAGCACTGCTGCAGCGCCAGGCTCACGCCCCAGGTGGCCAGCAGCGTGTCCAGCGGGCGCTTGTAGAGGTGGCGGATCAGCCCCCACTCCACCAGCCAGCCGGCCGCGAAGGCGAACAGGAAGGCGGCCACGATGGCCAGCGGGAAGTAGTAGGGCATGAACTCGGGCGCGTGCTGCGCCGTGAGCGTGGAGCCCAGGTAGATGGTGTAGGCGCCGATGGTCATGAACTCGCCATGCGCCATGTTGATCACGCCCATCTGGCCAAAGATGATGGCCAGGCCCAGGCCCATCAGCAGCAGCACGGCAAACAGGCTCAGCCCCGCGAAGCCCTGCATCAGGCCGATGTTCATCATGTCGGAAAAACTCATGGTGCTGCTCCTGCGCGCAAGCCAGTCGGGGAAGGGAAAAACGGTCCATGCGGCGGCCCGCCCACCAGGCGGCGGGCCGCTGCGCATCACCGGCCTGGAGGCCAGGCCTTATTGGTAGCCTTTGGGGAAGGGATCGGGTTTGATGAGTTCGGGGGACTCGGAAACCACCTTGAACGTGCCGTCCGGCTGCCCCACGGCGATGCGCGACTTGCTCCACAGGTGGTGGTTGGCATCCACCTTCACGTAGCCTTCGGGCGCGGTCTTGAGCTCCAGCCCCGGCGAGGCGGCGACCACCTTGTCCACGTCGAAGCTCTTGGCCTTTTCCACGGCTGCCTTCCACAGCCAGGGGCCCAGGTAGCCGGCCTGGGTCACGTCGCCGATGACGGCATTGGGGCCGTACTTGGCCTTGAAGGCGGCCACGAACTTCTTGTTGTTCTCGTTGTCCAGCGTCTGGAAGTACTTCATCGAGGAATAGAAGCCCGCGAAGTTCTCGCCGCCCACGCCGGTCATCTCGTCCTCGGTGACCGACAGCGTGACCAGCAATTGCTTGTCGCCCGTGATGCCCGCGGCCTTGAGCGCCTTGTAGAAGGCCACGTTGGAGCCGCCCACCACGGCCACGAAGATGCAGTCCGGCTTTTGCAGCTTGATCTTGTTGACCAGCGAGCCGAAGTTGGTGCTGCCCAGCGGGTAGTACTCCTCGCCGACGACCTTGCCGTTCTGGAAGTTCTCGATGTGCTTGCGCGCGATCTTCATCGAGGTGCGCGGCCAGATGTAGTCCGAGCCGATCAGGAAGAAGGTCTTGGCCTTCTTCTCGGCCTTGGCCCAGTCCAGGCTGTACAGGATCTGCTGGGTGGCTTCCTGGCCCGTGTAGATCACGTTCTTGGACTGCTCCAGGCCCTCGTAGAAGGTGGGGTAGTACAGCAGGCCGTTTTCCTTCTCGAACACCGGCAGCACGGCCTTGCGCGAGGCGCTGGTCCAGCAGCCGAAGACGGCGGCGCAGCGGTCGTTGATCAGCAGCTTCTTGGACTTCTCCGCGAAGGTGGGCCAGTCGGAGGCGCCGTCTTCCTTGATCACGCGGATCTTGCGGCCCAGCACACCGCCCATGGCATTGATCTGGTCGATGGCCAGCTGCTCGGCCTGGATGGAGCCGGTCTCGGAAATCGCCATGGTGCCCGTGGCCGAATGCAGCTGGCCGACGACGACCTCGGTGTCGGTCACGGCCAGCTTGGTGGTGTTGACCTGGGCCGTGGGCTGGGCGAAGGACCAGGCGGGCAGGCCCGCCACCGAGGCGGCGCCAAGCGCCTGCAGGACGCGGCGGCGGCCCAGCTCCGGGGTGGCGGAACCGGGGGCGGGGGTCGGAGGGGTGGCTCATGGTGACTCTCCTGTCAGGATGGCGTTGGGTGATCGGGAAGGGGTCGCTGCGGTTACGGCTTGTTTCCGCCATGGGGTGAAGATTAGGAACAACCCTTGCCGCCGCCCATACGTCAATTGACGTAGCACCCTGCGTACGCACACCGGGCAGCGGGCCCGCAGGCCTCGCCACCATTGGCCCTGCACGTTTCTTGCTAGTGCTGGGCATGCACTCCTCCAGCCCCGCCGACACCCCGACCGCGCCGCAGACCATCTTCCGGTTCAGGCGCGAATACAACGCCTGGGTGGCCGACGAATCCATGGAGGACTACGCGCTGCGCTACACCCCCAGGAGCTTTCGGCGCTGGAGCGAGTGGCGCGTGGCCAACACGGCCTTCGGCTCGCTGTCCTTCCTGGCGCTGGAGGCCATCGGCGGCGCCATCGCGCTGAACTACGGCTTCGCCAACGCCATGTGGGCCATCCTGGCCGTGGGCCTGGTGATCTTTCTCACGGGGCTGCCCATCGCCGTGTGCGCGGCACGCTACGGGCTGGACATGGACCTGCTCACGCGCGGCGCGGGCTTCGGCTACCTGGGCTCGACCATCACCTCGCTGATCTACGCGGTGTTCACCTTCATCCTGTTCGCGCTGGAGGCGGCCATCATGGCGCTGGCCCTGCAGCTGGTGGTGGACTGGCCGCTGGAATGGTGCTACGTGCTGTCGGCGCTGATCATCATCCCGCTGGCCATGCGCGGCATCACGCTGATCTCGCGCCTGCAGGCCTGGACCCAGCCGCTGTGGCTGTTCCTGCTGGTGCTGCCCTTCGTCTGGTTCGCGCTGGCCCAGCCCCAGCTGTACCGCGACTTCGCGGGGCTGTCGGGCCTGCGCTCGGGCAGCAGCCAGTTCGACCCGCTGATGTTCGGCGCGGCGGCGGCCGTGATCTTCGCCCTGGTGGTGCAGATCGGCGAGCAGGTGGATTTCCTGCGCTTTCTGCCGCCGCGCACGCGCGCCAACCGGCTGCGCTGGTGGGGCGCGGTGCTGGTGGCGGGTCCGGGCTGGATCGTCATGGGCATGCTCAAGATGGCCGCGGGCGCCTTCCTGGCCTTCGCGGCCATGCAGCTGGAGGCCGTGGACGCCACGCGCGCGGCCGAGCCCACGCAGATGTTCCTGGCCGGATTTCGCCAGCTGCTGCAGGCCGTGGGCCTGCCGGGCATGGCCGTGGCGGTCACCGTGGTCTTCGTCGTGGTCTCGCAGATCAAGATCAACCTGACCAATGCCTACGCGGGCTCGCTGGCCTGGTCCAACTTCTTCGCGCGCATCACGCGCAGCCATCCGGGCCGCGTGGTCTGGCTGGTGTTCAACGTGGTGATCGCAACCTTGCTGATGAGCCTGGGCGTTTTCGGCGCCCTGGAGAAGGTGCTGGCCATCTACAGCAACGTGGCCATCGCCTGGGTGGGCGCCCTGGTGGCCGACCTGGTCATCAACAAGCCGCTGGGCCTGAGCCCGCCCGGCATCGAGTTCCGCCGCGCCCACCTCTACGACTTCAACCCGGTGGGCCTGGGCGCCATGCTGCTGGCAGCCGTCGTGGCCAGCTGCGCCTACGCGGGCCTGCTGGGGGAGGTGGCGGCCGCCTTCTCGCCCTTCATCGCGCTGGCCCTGTCCCTGCTGCTGTCGCCGCTGCTGGCCTGGGCCACGCGGGGCCGCTACTACATCGCCCGGCCCGCCCACGCGGGCTGGCAGCCTGGCGAGATGGTGCAGTGCGCGGTCTGCCAGAAGCGCTTCGAGTCCGAGGACATGGCGCGCTGCCCGGCCTATGGCGCGCCCATCTGCTCGCTGTGCTGCACGCTGGAGTCGCGCTGCCACGACCGCTGCAAGAGCGGCTCGCGCGCGGGCGAGCAGCTGCGCGCCCTGGCCTCGGCCCTGCTGCCGCCGCGCTGGGCCACCAAGGTCAATTTCCGCATCGGCCAGTACCTGGTGGTGATGCTGTCGCTGTGCGCCGTGATGGCCTTCATGGTGGGCGTGGTCTACATGCAGGAAAGCCTGCACGCCCAGGGCAATGCGCTGCAGCTGCCCTTCCTGAAGGTCTTCGCGCTGCTGGCCCTGCTGTGCGCCGTGGCCGCCTGGTGGGTGGTGCTGAGCACCGACAGCCGCCGCATGGCCCAGGACGAGTCCGAGCGGCAGACCCAGCTGCTGCTCCAGGAAATCGCCGCGCACAAGCGCACCGATGCCGAGCTGCAGGCCGCCAAGGACCATGCCGAGCAGGCCAGCCAGGCCAAGACGCGCTATGTGGCGGGCATGACGCATGAGCTGCGCTCGCCGCTCAACAGCATCCTGGGCTACACCCAGATCCTGCTCAAGAGCCCCGAGGTCGATGGCCGCGTGCGCGAGACCCTGTCCACCATGCAGCACAGCGGCCAGCACCTGCGCGCGCTGATCGACGACTCGCTGGAACTGGCCAGCATCGAGGCCGGACGCCTGCGCCTGGACCTGGCCCCCCTGCCCCTGCCGGAGCTGATCGACAGCATCGAGGCCATGATGCGCCAGCAGGCCCAGGCCAAGGGCCTGCGGTTCGCGGTCGAGACCCTGGGCAGCATGCCGCGCTGGGTGCGTGCCGACGCCAAGCGGCTGCGCCAGATCCTCATCAACCTGCTGTCCAACGCCGTGCGCTTCACACAACAGGGCGAGGTACGGCTGCGCATGGACTTTCGCCCCCATGTCTCGCGCATCGAGGTCATCGACACCGGCATCGGCATCGAGCCCCAGGACCTGGAGCGCATCTTCGTTCCCTTCGAGCGCGGCGCCGCGGGACGCCGCGTCAGCGAGACCGGCACGGGCCTGGGCCTGACCATCACCCACCTGCTGACCGAGCTGATGGGCGGGCAGCTCACGCTCAGCAGCACGCCCGGCCAGGGCAGCTGCTTCACCGTGCGCCTGTACCTGCCCGACATGGCGCCCGATCCCGCCTGGCTGGCGCCCGGCGCGGCCTCCACGCTGCACAGCGTCATCGGCTACCTGGCGCCCCGGCGCACCCTGCTCGTGGTGGACGACCAGCCCTTGCAGCGCCAGTTGCTGGCCGGCCTGCTGCTGCCGCTGGGCTTCGAGATCAGGGAAGCGGCCAGTGGCCGCGAATGCCTGGAGATCGTGGAGCAGGGCCTGCCCGACCTGGTGCTGCTGGACATCAGCATGGACGACCTGGACGGCTGGCAGACCGCAAGCCTGTTGCGCGCGCGCTGGAGCGCGCAGCAACTTCCCGTGGTCTTCGTCTCGGCCAACCTGTTCGACAACGAACCGCCGCGCCTGGCCGATGCGCAGTGCCAGGGCTTCGTGGCCAAGCCGGTGATCGAGTCCGAGCTGCTGCAGGCCCTGGGGCGCGTGCTGCAGCTCGAATGGGTGCGCGACAACCGTCCGCCCCCCCTGCTGCCGCGGCCCGCGCCGCACGCCACGCAGCCCCGGGCCGCGCCCGAGCCCCTCGCCGCCGAGCTGCGCGCAGACCTGGTGCGGCTTGCACGCTCGGGCCAGGCCACGGCCCTGCGCGAACGCCTGCGCCAGGCCCGCCAGCAGGCGCCCGCACAGGCCGCGCTGATCGATGCGCTGCAGGCCTGCGCCGACCGCTTCGATTTCGATGCACTGGCGCGCCTGCTGCCCCAGCCCGAGGAGGAAGATGCCGATGAATGAGAACCCAGAGAGACCGGAGATGACGACAGACACCCCCAACGCCCACGTGATCCTGGTCGTGGACGACGCGCTGGACAGCCTGCGCATGCTGTGCGAGGCCCTGGCCGCCGAGGGCTACACCGTGCTCGCGGCCCGCGACGCCGACGAGGCGCTGCAGCGCTTCGCGCTGACCGTGCCCGATGGCGTGCTGCTGGACGCCGTGATGCCGGGCATGGACGGCTTCACGCTGTGCCGCCGCATCAAGGCCACGCCGGCCTGGTCCCATGTGCCCGTGGTCTTCATGACCGGGCTGTCCGATACCGAGCAGATCGTCGAGGGCTTTGCCAGCGGCGGCGTGGACTACGTGGTCAAGCCCCTGCGCATTCCCGAGGTGCTGGTGCGCCTGGCCACCCATGTGCGCAATGCCCGCGCCACGCGCCAGGCGCAGGAGGCCGTGGACGTGGCCGGGCTGGGGGTGGTGATGCTCGACGGCCAGGACCGCATTGCCTGGCGCTCGCCCCAGGCCTCGCGCTGGCTGGAGGAGGCCTTTGCCCAGGCCTCGGCCGGCGCCTGGCTGGCCCGTGCCCGGCGGGAGGGCCAGCAGGCGCTGGACCTGGCCGATGGCCGCCAGCTGCTGGCCCGCCACATGGGCGCGGGCGGCCTGGGCGAATCCATGCTGCTGCTCAGCCATGCCGCGCCCCAGGCCCGGGCCTCGCGCACGCTGCAGCAGGTGGCGCTCACCCCGCGCGAGACCGAGGTGCTGTCATGGCTGAGCAAGGGCAAGACCAACCGCGACATCGCCGACATCCTGGGCATGAGCCCGCGCACGGTGAACAAGCACCTGGAGCACATCTTCGAGAAACTGGGGGTGGAGACACGCACGGCCGCCGCCGCCGTGGCCGGTCAGCTGCTGCAGGCCGACGCCCCCTGAACGCCCTGGCCGGTGGCCACGGCGGGGCCGGCCGCCGAAGCCGGCAGGCCGAACACATGGTCGAAGCACCAGTTGAAGACGTAGGTGTAGACCAGGAAGAACACCAGCAGGCCGGCCTCCATCACCGTGGCCTCCCACAGCGAGACGCCGAACCACCACGCCATCAGCGGGATCAGCACCAGCGCCAGCCCGCCCTCGAAGCCCAGCGCATGCACGACGCGGCGCAGCACCGAGCGGCCCTTGACGCGCTGGCGCGCCTCCCATTGCTCGAACAGCCAGTTGAAGCCCAGGTTCCAGGCGATGGCCAGCGTGGAGGCCGCGACCGCCATGCCGCCCGAATGCCCGGCGCCCTGGCCCAGGGCCATGAACAGCAGGCTGGAGGCGAGGATGGCGATCAGCTCGTACAGGGTCACGAAGACCACTCTGCGCTTGGGGCCCTGCAGGCCCATTTTTGTTGTTTGCAAGGTCATAGGTGGCGCAGTCTATTTGCCTCGAATTGAACGTTAAAGTCAGAATCTTTCAATAAAACTGACAGGTCATCGCCATGCCCTTTCCCGCCGAGCAGGTGCCGTTGTTCCTCGCCGTGCTGGACCACGGCTCGTTTTCCGCCGCTGCGCGCCACCTGGGCCGCGTGCCCTCGGCCGTGAGCATGGCCATTGCCCAGCTCGAGGCCGAACTGGACCTGCAACTGTTCGACCGCGGCGGCCGCGAACCGCAGCCCACGGCCGCCGCCCGCGCGCTGGAGCCCCAGGCCCGGCTGCTGGCGGCCCAGCTGCAGCAGCTCAACCAGCAGGCCCTGGCCCTGCACCAGGGCCTGGAGGAGCGGCTGACCCTGGTGATCGCGCCCGAGCTGCTGTCCACCGCCTGGGCCGCTCCGTTGCAGCCCCTGGTCGAGGAGTTTCCCGGCCTGGAGGTGGAGGTGCTGGTCGCCGCCCAGGTCGATGCGCTCAAGGAACTGCACACGGGGCGCGCCCACCTGGCCCTGGTCTTCGAGCGCCCGGCCATCGACGGGCGCGAGGATTTCCAGGAAATGGGCCAGGAGACCATGGTCGCCGTGATGTCGGCCCGCCATCCGCTGGCACAGCAACTGGGCGCGGATGGCCAGCAGCGCCTGGACATGGAGCTACTGGCCGGCACGCGCCAGATCCTGCTGGCCAGTCGCGACCTGGCGCACACGGACCCGCGCTTCGTTTTCTCGCACCAGTTGTGGCGCACCGACAGCCACCTGGCCGCTCTGTCACTGATCTCGGCCGGCCTGGGCTGGGGATGGCTGCCGTTCAGCGTGGTCGAGCCCATGCTGCAATCGGGCGGGCTGCTGCGCATTCCGCTGTGCAACATCAGCAACGGCACGCAGCTGTTCGTGGACTGGGTCTGGTCCAAGGAACGGCCTTTGGGGCTGGCGGCGCGGCGCTTCGTCGCCCAGCTGCAGATGCCGGCGCCATTTGCACACACCCGTTAGGGCCCGGCCACGTCGACCTGGAGTCACGGCACAGGCAAGCGCTGCGCCTACAGGCACAGGTCGGGCAGGTGCTTGCCGCGGGCGAGCAGGCCTGGGATAGTTGCGCCATCGTCCGGCTGCCCGGCCGGACATGGACCATCAAGAGGAATTGCATGCTTGTAGACCATTTGTGGGCCAAGGCCCTTGCTGTACTGGCGCTGGGGACGGGCCTGGCCGGATGCGGCGGCGGGGGTGGAGGCGCATCGCCCGGCGACTCCGTCAGCACGCAGCTGGCAGTTGCCTGCGCGGGGGCCTCATGCGGCGCCACCGACGCCACCACCTATGCCGGCCAGGGCGTCGGCGTCTGGAGCTACACCAACACGACCACGGCGGAGCAGCCCGTGGCCGTGGGCTTGCGCAACCTGGGCACCAGGCCCGTGACACTGATCTACACCAACACGGGCGATGCCGCGGTGGCCATGCCCCCGATCACGCTCACGGCGCCCACCCCCTCGACCCGGACCATCGAGGCGCAGCAGTCGCTGGGCGCCGAGCAACTGGTCAACCGGATCCCCCAGCGCGTACGGGATTTCAAGCCCGACCTGCCAGCACCCGCAGCCGGCCAGAGCGTGCAACCCTCGCGTGCCCTGGCAGCCGCCGTGCTGCCGGTGGGCAGCCAGCGCAACTGGTACGTCAACACCGAAAGCCCCGTGATGGAGATGCGCAGCGCCACGCTGCGGCGCCAGGCCACGGCGGCCACGCCTGGCGGAACCCGCACGATCAACCTGTGGCTGGAAGACAGCGAGTACGGCAGCACCAAGGTCAGTGATGCCTTGCTGGACACCGTCATCCAGCGCTTTGCCAACGGGCCCGATTCCGTGCACACCCTGGTCACGGGACTGGCCGGCCAGCCCTGGGGCGCCCACACCCACGGCGAGCTGATCGCGGCAGACCAGCCCATCGACATCGTTTTCGTGAACTTCACGCCCGACAACCAGCCCTATGGCCTGCTGGGCTACTTCTGGGCCGTGAACAACTTCAAGCGCCAGCCCGGTGATGCGCAATTCCAGTACAGCAACGAGTCCCTGTCGTTCTACATGGACACGGAAACGCTGTACCTGGGTGGCGCCAACGGGCTGACGACGCAGATCAGCACGCTGTCCCACGAGTTCATCCACATGATCAACTTCTACCAGCGCGGCGCACTCAAGGGAGCGAACTACATGTTCGACACCTTCCTGGAGGAGATGTCGGCGCTGATGTCGGAAGACATCCTTGCAGACCGGCTCACGCCCGGCACCAACCCCATGCGTGACGGCCGGATCACCGGCTGGATGTCCAAGCCCGGCTTCAATTGCGACCTGGCCAGCTGGTCCGGCGACGTGAATGCCACCTGCTTCGGCTACAACATCACGGGCAGCCTGGGTGCCTATCTGCTGCGCCAGCATGGCGTGGGCTTCTACCAGCAACTGCTGAGGAACACCTCGTCCACGGACTCGCTGCAGGTGCTCGGCAATGCCATCGCGCAGGCCGGCGGCCCCTCGCTGCCCGTCACGCTGCAGCGCTGGGGCTCCAACATCGCCCTGCTGCCATCGAGCGGTCCTGCCGGCTATGGCTGGCCCGCACGCACGGACCAGGGCTTCTCGCTGGTGGCCATCGAAGGCCAGCGGTATGCCGCCACGCGCCGCCTGCCCACCACCGTGCCCTCGCAGCTCGCGGCCCGCGGCCATTTCCCCTTCGTGCGCCAGCCCGATGCCCAGGGCCTGTACCAGGAGCAGCTGCGCGTCCCCGCAGGCACCACCCTCACCGCCATCGTGCAATGACGACCATGATCCCAATGACCCCCTCGGGCCCCGCACACCGGGCCACGCCTTTGCTGCTGGCAGCCAGCCTCGCGCTGCTGGCCAGCGCCTGTGCCGCCCCGCAGCACCCGTCCGGGCCCGCAGCGCCCCCGGCCGCTGCCGGCGTCCAGCAGCCACAGGCCGGCCAGCCTCTGACCCTCCAGGGCCGGCTGGTGCTGCGCGGCAATGCCCCCCATGAGCAGCCCGTGCTGCAGACCGCCTCGGGCCAGGCCTGGCAATTGCACGGCCTGAGCGCCGAGCAGATCGCGCAGTGGCAGCGGCAGAACGTGGAGGTGCAGGGCCTGCCCGGCCCCGCACCGGCCGCGGGTGCGGCGTCCTCGATGGCACCCGCGACACTGCAGGTGCAATCCATACGCGCCCAGCCCTGAAGTCTCCAACCCTCCAGCCTCGACCCTCATGGACGCCTCCACGCCTTTCACCAGCCGCGATGCGGCATTGCAAAAACTGTGGGAACAGTGGCAGCCCCGCGGCGCCAGGTCCGACAAGGACAAACCCATCGCCCTGTCCGACTTCGACCCGGGCGCCAAGCCCTTTTCCAATGGCAACGGCAAGGCCGAGGACAAGGCGGCCGTCGAGGCGCTGGCCGAAGAGCTGGATGCGCTGCAGAACCTGCTGTACGCCGACCGGCGCTTCAAGCTGCTGGTCGTGCTCCAGGGCACGGACACGGCGGGCAAGGACGGCACCATCCGAGGTGTCTTCGGCCGCATGAGCGCGCTGGGCGTGAACGCCGTGGGCTGGAAGGCGCCCACCGAGGCAGAACGCGCGCATGACTACCTGTGGCGCATCCACCAGCGCGTGCCCGGCGCGGGCGAGATCACGGTATTCAACCGCAGCCACTACGAGGATGTGCTCGTTCCCGTGGTCAACGGCTGGATCACGCCCGAACAGCAGCGCCAGCGCTTTGCCCACATCAACGACTTCGAGCGCATGCTCGCCGAGACCGGCACCGTGGTCGTCAAGTTCCTGCTGCACATCAGTTCGGACGAGCAGCGCGCGCGCCTGCAGGAACGCCTGGACGACCCGGCCAAGCACTGGAAGTTCGATGAGAACGACATGAAGGTGCGCGCGCAGTGGAAGGACTACCAGCAGGCCTACAGCCAGTTGCTGGGCGCCACGCACACGCCCTGGGCGCCCTGGACCATCGTTCCGGCCGACTCCAAGACGCACCGCAACCTCATGATCGCCACCTTGCTGCGCGAGGTGCTGCGCAACCTGGACCTGCGCTTTCCGGCCGGCGACCCCGCGCTCAAGGATTACAGGATCAGTTGATGCCTCACAGCTGGAGGCTGGCCTCGGCAATCCCCTCCAGTTGCGCCACCACCAGGTCTCCCGCCTGGGCGAATGCCAGTCCATTCCAGGTGCCCGTGGTCACCACCGTGCCAGCGGGCACGCTGCCGTAGCGGCGCACCAGCTCCTGCAGCCAGCCGGCCAGCGGCCACAGCGGATCGCCCAGCGGGTGCGTTCCCGTGAAGACCTGCTCGGGCCCCGCGCCCACGCGCAGCCGGCAGACCTGGGAAGACCAGTCCCGGGGTTGCGTGCTCGGCAACAGCCGCGCGGCATCCTGCCAGGGCCCCAGCACCAGCGCCCCATGGCACAGGCCATCGGCGGCCAGCAGCAGCGGCGGCGCCTTCAGATGCTGGCGCCAGCGCGTATCCACCACCTCGATGGCGGCCGTGATGCCGTCGATCAATGCCAGGCCCTCGCCCGGCTGCAGCGCGGCCGCCGTCTCGGCCGTCACATCCCGGCCCAGGCGCAGCGCGATCTCGGCCTCGATGCCGCGCAGGTGCAGCGGCACGCCGCCGGCCACCGAAGGGCTGGCCCACACGCCATCCTCGGGCAGCGGCGCATGGGCCAGGGCTGCGTCACGGCGCGGTGCGCCGGATTTCCAGTAGCCGGGCACGCGACCCGGGGCATGCTCCCGGCCGGCCACACGCCAGCCCAGCGCAGGGGCCATGGCCGCCTGCACGGCCGCGGCGTCGGCCGATGTGCGCACGGCATCCGCCCAATCATCGGCGTCGAGCAATTCTCCGCCGTGGCGGGCCTGCAGCAGCGCATGGGCCAGAGCTATGGGGGTGCGGGGCGGGGTCGTCATGGGACTTTTCTCGTCGATTCGTGGGTTGGGAAACGGCCCCGATTGTGCGTCGGACAAGGCGATCCCATGGTTATGCAACAAATGCATAAGGCACTCGCGCATAAGGCGTTGGACAGCAAAAAGCCGCAGGAATAAGCTGAAACCCTCAGATCAACTTTGTATGGATTCACCATGCAGCAAGCCGCTTCGGCCGGAATTCCCCAACACGCCATCCCATCCTACCTGCAGGCCGACCACCTCGGCCCCTGGGGCAACTACCTGCAGCAGGTCGACCGCGTCACGCCCTACCTGGGCCACCTGGCCCGCTGGGTCGAGACCCTCAAGCGCCCCAAGCGCATCCTCATCGTCGACGTGCCGATCGAGCTGGACAACGGCACCATCGCCCACTACGAAGGCTACCGCGTGCAGCACAACCTGAGCCGTGGCCCCGGCAAGGGCGGCGTGCGCTTCCACCAGGACGTGACCCTGTCCGAAGTGATGGCCCTGTCGGCCTGGATGTCGGTGAAGAACGCCGCCGTCAACGTGCCCTACGGCGGCGCCAAGGGCGGCATCCGCGTCGACCCCAAGACGCTGTCGCGCGGTGAACTGGAGCGCCTGACGCGCCGCTATACCAGCGAGATCGGCCTGCTGATCGGCCCCTCCAAGGACATCCCCGCGCCGGACGTGAACACGAACGGCCAGATCATGTCCTGGATGATGGACACCTACTCCATGAACACCGGCGCCACCGCCACCGGCGTGGTCACCGGCAAGCCCGTGGACCTGGGCGGCTCGCTGGGCCGCGTCGAGGCCACCGGCCGCGGCGTGTTCACCGTGGGCGTGGAAGCGGCCAAGCTGACCGGACTGGCGGTCGAAGGCGCGCGCATCGCCGTGCAGGGCTTCGGCAACGTGGGCGGCACGGCCGGCAAGCTGTTCGCCGACGCGGGCGCCAAGGTCGTGGCCGTGCAGGACCACACCGGCACCATCCACAACGCCAGCGGCCTGGACGTGCCGGCCCTGCTGGCCCATGTGGCCGCCAAGGGCGGGGTGGGCGGCTTCGCCGGCGCCGAGGCCATGGACGCGGCCGACTTCTGGGCCGTGGACTGCGACATCCTGATCCCCGCGGCCCTGGAAGGCCAGATCACCAAGGACAACGCCGGCAAGATCAAGGCCAAGATGGTGATCGAGGGCGCCAACGGCCCGACCACCACCGAGGCCGACGACATCCTGACCGACAAGGGCGTGCTGGTGCTGCCCGACGTGCTGGCCAATGCCGGCGGCGTGACGGTGAGCTACTTCGAATGGGTGCAGGACTTCTCCAGCTTCTTCTGGAGCGAGGACGAGATCAACGCCCGCCTGGTGCGCATCATGCAGGACGCCTTCGCGGCAATCTGGCAGGTGGCCCAGCAGCACGGCGTGACGCTGCGCACCGCCACCTTCATCGTGGCCTGCCAGCGCATCCTGCATGCCCGCGAGATGCGCGGACTGTATCCTTGATCACCCCCTGAGGCGCTGACGCGCCTTCCCCCTCTCTGCTTGCTTCGCAAGGGAGGGGGACGACACCCTCGCGGCGGGGCGGCGCGGCCGGCGTAGGCCCTTGCTCGGTGTCCCTGACTTGGGCCGCGCCAGCTTTTGGCGCTGTGCACTACGCAGATGATGAAAGGCGCCTCGGCGCCTTTTTTCTTGTGACTGCTTTTTCGGCAACGGGTTAGCACGCGTTCCAGGGGGCCTAAGCACGGGTTTGCGAATGGCGAAGCGGCTCTCCAGTCAAACCCTGGTGCCCTGGGGCGCCGGGGTTTCTATCGTTGGGGGCAGTGAAACGGAGACTGCCCATGACTGTCCGCCGCAGCCTGCTGGCCCTGCTGGCCGCCCTGACTTGCGCCCCCTGCGCCACGCTGGCGGCTGCCTGGCCTGAACGGCCGATCACCCTCATCGTGCCGGCCGCTGCGGGCGGCACCACGGACATCGCGGCGCGCGTGCTGGCCGAGAAGATGGGCAAGGATCTGGGCACTTCGGTGGTGGTGGAGAACAAGGGCGGGGGCGGGGGCTCCATCGGCACGGCGCAGGTGGCGCGCGCCAGGCCCGATGGCTACACGCTGCTGATGGGCAACATCGGCCCGGTGGCCATCAATTTCAGCCTGTACAGGCAGCTCAGCTACAAGGAAAACGATCTTCGCGGCATCACCAACGTGATTTCCGTGCCCAACATCCTCGTGGTCCATGCGGACTCGCCCGTGCGCAGCGTGGGCGAGCTGGTGGCGCTGGCGAAGACACGTCGCCTGAATGTCTCCACCTCGGGCGTGGGCCAGTCGCCCCACATGTCTTCGGAGATGTTCCGCCAGAAGGCCGGCATCGAGGTCACGCTCGTGCCTTTTCCCGGCGCCGCGCCCGCCGTGACCGCGCTGCTGGGCCAGCAGGTGGACTACATGATCGACAACCTGCCCAGCTCCATGCCCCACATCAAGGCCGGCAAGTTCCGCGCGCTGGCCATCACCAGCGCCACGCGCTCGGCCCAGCTGCCCGAGGTGCCGACCATGGCCGAGTCCGGCGTGCCCATGCAGGTCACGGCCTGGTTCGGACTGCTGGCGCCGGCCGGCACGCCCGATGCCGTGGTCGAGCGCATCCAGCAGTCCGCCCGCCGCGCCATGCAGACGCACGACGTGCGCCAGCGCTTCGCCGACCTCGGCGGCGTGCCCGGCGGCGAGACGCCGGCAGAGTACGACGCCTTCATCGCCCAGGAGCGCCAGCGCTGGGCCCAGATCGTGAAGGCCGCCGGCCTGTCGCTCGAATAGGCACGGTCGCCCCCCCCCCGCCCTCTCCTCTTCATCCACCGCGAGCACGCCATGCCCCTGTCCACACGCCGCCGCATGCTGACCTGCCTGGCCCTGGCCGCCAGCGCCCTTTGCGCAGCCACCCTGCCCGCGGCCCGGGCCGCCGAGGCCTGGCCCGCCAAGCCCATACAGCTGGTCATCCCCTATCCGCCCGGCGGCAGCGCCGACCTGCTGGGCCGCCCGCTGGCCGTGCAATTGCAGCAGCAGCTGGGCCAGCCCGTGGTGCTCGAGTACAAGCCGGGCGCGGGCGGCACGCTGGCCTCGCAGTACGTGGCGCGCGCCAGGCCCGACGGCTACACCGTGCTCATGGTGCTGGCCGCCCACGCCATCAACGACAGCCTCTACCCCAAGCTTCCCTATGACACGCGCCGCGACTTCGCCCCCGTGTCCCTGGTGGCCAACCTGCCCATGGTCGTCGCGGCCAGCGGCAAGCTGCCCGCGAAGAACATCCAGGAGCTCATACAGGCCGCCAAGGCCAGCCCCGGCAAGCTCACCTTCGGATCGGCGGGCAACGGCAACACCGGCCACCTGGCGGCCGAGTACTTCGCCAGCATGGCGGGCGTGCGCATGACCCATGTGCCCTACAAGGGCAGCGCGGGCGTGGTCAACGCCATGCTGGCCGCCGACATCGACCTGACCTTCGACAGCATCTCCACCTCCATGCCGCACATCCGCAGCGGGCGCATGCAGGCGCTGGCCGTCACCAGCCCCCGGCGCTCGGCACTGGCGCCCGAGGTGGCCACCATCCAGGAGCAGGGCATCGCAGGCTTCGACGTGACCGGCTGGTACGCGCTGATCGCGCCGGCAGGCACGCCACCCGAAGTCACCGGGCGCCTGAGCCGCGAGATCGCCGCCGCCCTGCGCCAGCCCGCGCTGCAGGCCCAGCTGGCCGCCGGCGGCTACGAGCCCGTGGGCTCCACGCCCGAGGCGCTGCAGGCGCATATCGACAAGGAAATCACGCGCTGGGCCGCTGTCGTCAAATCGACCGGAGCCCGTGTGGATTGAGCGCTGCCGATGCGATGATTGCCCGCATGAACACACCTCTCCAAGAACACCCGACCAACCCCTTCGCGGGCGAAGCGCCCGGCATCCTGTTCGGCCTGCCCATGCCCATGGCGCGGGCCATGAAGCTCAGCGGCGAACGCATCGGCGAAGACCGCGCCCAGATCCGCATGGGCTTCCAGGCGGACCAGGCCAACAGCCGCGGCGATGTGCACGGCGGCGCCATCGCCTCGCTGCTGGACTGCGCGCTGGCCTCGGCCTGCCGATCGCACGACCCCACGGCCTTCGGCGTGGCCACCATCGACCTGACGCTGCACTATGTCTCGGCCGCCAGCGGCGACCTGATCGCCACGGCGCATTGCGAGCGGCGCGGCCGATCGATCAGCTTTGCGCGCGGCGAGGTGCGCGCCGAGGACGGCACGCTCGTGGCCCTGGCCACGGGCACGTTCAAGCTGATGGCGCGCAGCCCGGCGCAGGCCTGAGCACCGGGCCGCCAGGGCGGGCGGCACGCGCGTGCCGCCGCCGGGTCAGAGCCGCTTTTCCTTGGCCTCGATCAGCTTTTGCATCAGCTCGCACACCTGGCGGGCCTGCTCCTGCGTGATGTCCAGGTTCTCGATCACCGAGCGCTTGAACTGGATGCCGTTGACCACGCCGCTGTTTTCGATGAAGCCCAGCGTCAGCGTGCGGTTCAGGAAGTAGATCAGGGCGGCGATGGCCCAGCCGATCAGCATGACCACCAGGCCGGCGGAGAAGCTGCGGGCCATCATGGACGAACCCATGAACAGGGAAAGGGCGCCAATGCCCAGGGCGGCCTTCCAGGGCTTGTGGTAGCCGTAGTAGGTCGAGCAGATGCCCTGCAGCGGAATCAGCCGGGACTGGGTGCCCGACAGCGAGGCGCTGCTGAACTCCAGGCGCTCGGCGCCCACCCGGATGGTGGTGGTGGGATCGATGTTCACCTTGGACAGGATCCAGGCGATCAGGCCGCCCTCCCGCCCCGTGATGGCGATGTGGTTGCCCTTGTCGTCTATGGGTTGCTCGCCGACCTTCCAGGCCTTGATGACCAATGCGCTCACTGTGATGCCCTCTCTTGGATGTTGGAGAAACCCTCGGCGGCCTCTTCCTGGGCTTGCACCATCAGGGTGCCCCGAGGTGCCGCGATTACAGCACAGCGCACGGATGCGCCTTCGCGCGGCCCGGGATCAGGGCGATGCCAGCGGCGCCAGGCATCAACCGGGCTGCACGCCCGCCGCCTGCAGCAGGCGGCCCCATACCGGACCTTCCTGCGCCCAGACCTCGCCGAAGCGCTGGGGCGTGTCGTCGTCCACGGGCACGAAGCCGGCGGCGATGATGCGCGCCGTGCCCTCCCGGCTGGCCACGGCGCGGTTGGCGATCCCACCCCACTGGCGCGACAGGTCGGCCGGCAGACCCCTGGGTCCGGCGATGGCCAGCCAGCCCGACAGCTCCATGGCCTCGTGGCGTTGGCCGGCCTCGGCGAAGGTCGGCACATCGGGCAGCAAAGGCACGCGCCGCGCGCCCGTGACAGCCAGGGCGCGCAGCTTGCCGGCATCGATGTGGGGCTTGAGGGTGAGCAGGCTGCCCATGCCGACGGGAATGCGCCCGCCCAGCATGTCCTGCAGCATCAGCGCCTCGCCCCGGTAGGCCACATGCGCCATGCCGGCGCCCGCCATCTCGCTGAGCACGGCGCAGACCAGGTGGGCATGCGAGCCTATGCCATAGGAGCCGTAGGAAAGCCTGCCCGCATTGGCCTTGATCCACGCCATGAACGCCTGGAGATTGCCGGCGGGCACATCGGCGTTCACCACCAGCACGATGGGCGCCATGCACACGCGCGACAGCGGCGTGAGCTCGGTCAGCGGGTCGTAGGGCGTCTTCCTGTAGAGGTATTTGTTGGTGAGCATGGTGGAGGTGGTGCCCAGCAGCAGGGTCAGCCCGTCGGGCGCGGCCTTGGACACCAGCTCGCCGCCGATCAGGCCCGCCGCGCCCGGCTTGTTGTCCACCACCACGGCCTGTCCCAGGCCCTGGGCCATGCGCTCGCCCAGGATGCGCGCGATCACGTCGGTGGCCCCGCCCGCCGCGAACGGCACGACGATGCGCACGGGCCGCGCGGCCAGGCCAGCCTGCGCGAGCACGGCGCCGGGCCCGGCGGCCACGGTGCCTGCCGCCAGGGCCAGCACCTGGCGCCTGCTCCATCGGCCATTGAATCCACGGTTCGCTGCCATCACACGCTCCTTTGCCAGGGTGCCACCGCAGGGTGGAGACACCGGATCAAGAAACCGCTGTCTCGAAATCAATCGATCAAGCCAAGCGTATTCGAGGCAAAGAGAATCATCATCAGGGAAATCATCGGACTCCTGAACCCAGGAATCAGAAAACTCCTAGCGCAAAACGGATTGGCAGTCTCGTTTCAATCCATCACCGTGCCGCTGCCCGCCGCTGTGCCCAGGCATGGCGCAGCAGCACCTGTTCGGCCTGCTTGAGCACGGGCGCATCGACCATGCGGCCGTCGAGCACGCAGACGCCGCCGCCCGCGTCGCGCAGGGCCTGCCGCACCTGCCGGGCCCGCTCCACGGCAGCGGCATCGGGGTCGAAGACCGCATGCAGCGGCTGCACCTGGGCCGGGTGGATGCACAGCTTGCCGCCAAAGCCCATGCGCCGGGCCCGCACCGCATCCCGGGCCAGTCGCTCGGGGTCGCGTGTGTCCACGGTCACGCCATCCACGGCAGGTCCGAGGCCAGCGCGGCGCGTGGCCAGCACCAGGGCCATGCGCATGGGCAGCAGTTCCTCCTCGTCCGGACCACAGGCCATGCCCGCATCCACCTGGAAGTCCAGGTGGCCGAAGGCCAGCCGCACCACCTGGGGTGCGGCGGCCAACACGTCGGCGGCGTCCAGCCCGGCCACGCTTTCGATGAGGGGCAGCAAGGCCGCCCGCGGCCCCGCTGCCTGTGCCACCGCATGCAGGGTCCGGGCGCTTTCGGCCTTGGAGACCATGGCGCCGGCCACGCCCTGCTCCACCAGCTGCGCCAGCACGCGCAGGTCATCCGCATGCCAGGGCGTGCCCTCGGCGTTGATGCGCACCAGCAGGCGCGCACGCGCCGCGCCTTCCAGCGCGCCCACTGCCTGGGCCAGCGCCTGGCGCGCACCCGCCTTGTCGGCCGGGGCCACGGCGTCCTCCCAGTCGGCGACGACCATGTCGGCCCCGCTGTCCAGGGCCTTGCCCAGGCGCTCGGGCCGCGTGGCGGGGACGAAGAGAAAGGAGGTGGCCTGTCGCGCCAGATCGTGCATGCGGATGTCCTTGTGGAAGTGCTTATTCGGCCGAGACGCCGGCCGCCTTGATGACCTTGTCCCAGCGCGCCACCTCGGCCTGCAGGTGGGTGCGCAGGCCTTCGGGCGTGGCCTTGTCGGGCGTGACCAGGTCGGAGCTGAGTTCGGCGATGCGCTTTTTGACGTTCTCGTCCTTGATGGCCACGTTCAGCGCCTTGTTGATGGCCATGACCACGTCCTTGGGCGTGCCCTTGGGCGCGTACATGCCGTGCCAGACCTTGACGTCGAAGCCCTTGAGGCCCTGCTCGTCCAGCGTGGGAATGTCGGGCAGCGAGGACAGGCGCCTGGGCGTGGTCACGCCGAAGACCTTGGCGCGCTGGCCGTCCTTGATCACGGGCACGGTCTGCGTGGTCTGGTCGCACAGCAGGTCCACCTGGCCGCCCATGAGGTCGTTCATGGCCGGGCCTGCGCCCTTGTAGGGCACGGTGGTGAGCTTGACGCCCGCCTGGTGCATGAACAGCATGCCGCACAGCTGGGAGACGGCGCCGATGCCGGCATTGGCCAGCGAGACCTTCTCCTGGTTCTTCTTCACGTAGTCCAGCAGCTCGGCGAAGTTGCTGGCCGGGAAGTCCTTGCGCGACAGCAGGGTCATGGGCACGTCCAGCACCTGGCCGATGTACTCGAAGTCCTTGAGCGGGTCATAGGGCAGCTTCTTGTACAGGGCGGGCGCCGTGGCCATGCCCATGTGGTGGATGAGGATGGTGTAGCCATCAGGCCGCGCCTTGGCCACGCGGTTGGGCGCGATGGTGCCGCCGGCGCCCACGGTGTTCTCGACCAGAACGCTCTGGCCCAGCACCTGCCCCATGGGGATAGCCAGCAGGCGCGCCACCACGTCGGTGGGGCCGCCCGCGCTGTAGGGAACGACCAGTACCACGGGTTTCTCGGGCCAGGCATTGGCCTGGGCGCCGGTGGTGGCGGCCAGCGCGCAGGCGGCGGCCGCCGCGACAACGAGGCGGCGGCGGAAAGAGGGGGTGCTTTGCATGGTTTGTCTCCTGTGCACGGTGGTGGAAGCGGCAGGCGCTCTTGGGGTGGCACCTTTCCCTGTGATTCGCCGGCCGGGGCCGGCGCGAAAACTCAGTCCAGCAGGCGCTGCACGCGCGGCCACTGCGCGACCTGCCACAGCCGCCCCACGGCAGCCTGCGCGCTGGCCTCCTGCAGGGCGCCGCCATAGGCGATCAGGCGCAGCGCCTTGGCCGTGATCTCCTCGCGCGACAGCGTGTTGCCGGGGTCGCCCTTGGGCTCCTCGACGCGACCGTGCAGCGTGCGGCCATCGGTGGTCTGCACGGTGACCTTGCCGATCCAGCGGCGCGGATAGGCGGCGTCGACTTCGGGGTCCAGCACCATGGAGACCTTCTCGCGCAGGGCCACCGTGGTGGCGGCCAGGTACTCGCTGTCGAACGCATCGAGGCCCGCATGGCCGTGGCGCGCCGCCAGCGCCAGCACCGTGCCCATGGAGAACTTGCTCTGGTGCACGGTGGTCGGATCGACCACGGGGCCCAGCACGTCGATGGCGCCCTGGTGCACATGGCAGGTGACCCGGGCCAGGTCGGCAGGGGCCAGGCCGTGCTGCTGCATGACCTGCAGCAGCGCATCGGCAGCCGGGTGCGTGTGGCGGCAGGAGGCATGCCATTTGAACGAGGTCTCGGCCGTGGCCCAGCGTGTGCCGATGCCATCCGTGAGGCGCGTGGGATCGGCGTCCGTGGACATGCCTGCCGCCAGGCCCTGCGGCCCGGTGAAGATGTCCTGCGCACCGGTGAATCCGTCCCGGGCCAGGTAGGCCGACATCAGGCCCGCAGCGGCCGCATGCGCCGTGTGCAGCTGCTTGCTGTCGGCGCCCGTGCGCAGGAACTCCCACAGCCCTGCCGATTGCGTGCCGGCCGAGCCGAAGGCATGCTGCATCTGCGCGGGCGTAAGGCCCAGCAGCCGGCCCACGGCGGCCGCGGCGGCCAGGGTGCCGGCCGTGGCCGTGGTGTGGAAGATGCGGTAGTGGCTGCGGCCCAGGAACTCGCCCACGCGGATGCCGACCTCGTAGCCTGCCACGCAGGCGGCCATGAGTTCGGCGCCGCTGGCGCCGATGCTCTGCGCCACGGCCAGCGCGGGCGGGAAGACCACGGCTGCGGGGTGGAAGACCGAGCCGTTGTGCACATCGTCCTGCTCGGCCACATGCGAGGCCGCGGCATTGGCCAGGGCCGCCATCATGGGCGAGCTGGTGTCGGCACTGCCCAGGATCTCGCAAGGCCCCTGCGCCGGCCCCTGGGACAGCGCAAAGCGCGTGATGCTCTGCACAGGGCGCGCACCCTGGCCCGCGAGCACGGAGCCGAACCAGTCCACCCACAGGTCTTCGGCGCGGCGCTGCACATCCTGCGGGACATCGTCCCAGCGCAGCGTGGCGGCGAACCGGGCCAGCGGATGGATGCTCACTTGGGTCTCGTTCTTCATGGGGTCACTCCCGCGCATACGGTGCGCACAGGTTTCACAAGGCCGGTTCGTCTGCGTAGAGGGCGCTGATGCGCTCGGCCGGCCAGCCCAGGCCGGCCAGGATGGCCGCGCTGTGCTCGCCGACGGCCGGGACGGCATCCATGCGGTAGTCGAAGGCACTGTTGGCCCCCGGCGGCAGCAGCGCCCGGACCGGCCCGGCCGGCGTGGCCACGCTGCGCCAGCGCTGGCGCGCCGCCAGCTGCGGATGGGCCCACAGGCCCGCCATGTCGTTGACGCGGGCGTTGGCGATGCCGGCCTGCTCCAGCCGCTCGACCACCTGGGCCGCGTCCAGCGCCGCGAACACGGCCAGGATCAGGGCCGCCAGCTCGTCGCGGTGGGCGTTGCGCCGCGCGTTGCTGTCGAAGCGCGGGTCGGTGGCCAGCGCGGGCTGCTGCAGCACGTGGTCGCAGAAGGCCTTCCACTCGCGCTCGTTCTGCAGGCCCAGCATGACCGTGCCGCCGTCGCCGGCTTCGAACGGCCCGTAGGGGTAGATGCTGGCGTGCGAGGCACCCGTGCGCGGCGGCGGCGGCGCGCCGTCGAAGGCGTAGTACATGGGGTAGCCCATCCACTCGCCCAGCGCCTCCAGCATGGACACGTCGATGTGGCTGCCCTCGCCTGTGCGCGCGCGCAGCAGCAGGGCCGACAGGATGTTGGTATAGGCGTACATGCCGGCCGCGATGTCGGCCACCGAGATGCCGGCCTTGGACGGCGCCTGCTCCGTGCCCGTGACCGAGAGAAAGCCCGCCTCGCTCTGGATCAGCAGGTCGTAGGCCTTCTTGTCGCGGTAGGGACCGTCGGCGCCGTAGCCGCTGATGTCGCAGACGATGAGGCGTGGAAAGCGCTCGCGCAGCGCCGCATAGGACAGGCCCATGCGCGCGGCCGCACCGGGCGCAAGGTTCTGCACCAGCACGTCGGCGCCCTCCAGCAGTTGCATCAGCGCCTGCATGGCCTCGTCCTGCTTGAGGTCCAGCGCCAGGCTTTCCTTGCTGCGGTTGATCCAGGTGAAGTGCGAGGACTGACCGTTGACGCGCTGGTCATAGCCGCGCGCGAAGTCGCCGCTGCCGGGCCGCTCCACCTTGATCACGCGCGCGCCCAGGTCGGCCAGCTGGCGCGTGCAAAAGGGCGCGGCCACCGCATGTTCGAGCGAGACGACGGTGGTGCCGTCCAGGGGCCTCAGGCGTTGCTGTGTCATGCGCAGTGCCTTCAGAACGAGCGGGGGAGACCGAGGATGTGCTCGGCCACGTAGGAGTAAATGAGATTGGTCGAGATCGGCGCCACCTGGTACAGCCGCGTCTCGCGGAACTTGCGCTCCACGTCGTATTCGCAGGCGAAGCCGAAGCCGCCGTGGAACTGGATGCAGGCATTGGCCGCCTCCCAGCTGGCCTTGGCCGCCAGGTACTTGGCCATGTTGGCCTGGGCGCCCATGGCCTGGTGGGCATCGAACAGCTCGCAGGCCTTCCAGCGCATGAGGTTGGCGGCCTCGACCTCGATGAAGGCGTCGGCGATGGGAAACTGCACGCCCTGGTTCTGGCCGATGGGGCGGCCGAAGACGTTGCGGTCGCGCACATAGTTGGTCACGCGGTCCAGGAACCAGTAGCCGTCGCCTATGCACTCGGCCGCGATCAGCGTGCGCTCGGCATTGAGGCCATCGAGGATGTACTTGAAGCCCTTGCCTTCCTCGCCGATCAGGTTCTCCTCGGGGATTTCGAGATCCTCGAAGAACAGCTCGTTGGTCTCGTGGTTGACCATGTTGGGGATGGGGCGCACGGTCAGGCCGCTCTTGGGCTGCCGGGCCGCCCCAAGGCCCAAAGCGGCCCCCTCGGGGGGCAGCGACCCTTGCGCAGCAGGGGAGCGTGGGGGCAATCCTTGCGCTTCGGCCAGGTCCACCATGAAGATGGACATGCCTTCGCTCTTCTTCTTCACGTCGGCCAGCGGCGTGGTGCGCGCCAGCAGGATCATCCAGTCGCTGTGCTGCACGCGGCTGATCCAGACCTTCTGGCCGTTGACCACGTAGCGGCCGTCCTTCTTCACGGCGCTGGTCTTGATCTTGGTGGTATCCGTGCCCGTGGTGGGCTCGGTCACGCCCATGGACTGCAGACGCCATTCGCCCGAGGCGATGCGCGGCAGGTACTTCTCCTTTTGCGCCTGCGAGCCGTGGCGCAGCAGCGTGCCCATGTTGTACATCTGGCCGTGGCAGGCGCCCGAGTTGCCGCCGCAGCGGTTGATCTCTTCCATGATCACGCTGGCCTCGGTCAGGCCCAGGCCCGAGCCGCCGTACTCCTGCGGGATCAGCGCGGCCAGCCAGCCGGCCTGGGTCAGCGCGTTGACGAAGGCCTCGGGATAGGCGCGCTGCTCGTCGATCTTGCGGAAGTATTCGTCGGGAAACTCGGCGCACAGCGCGCGGATGGCGTCGCGGATCTCGGGGAAGTTGTTGGAGAGCGTGTTTTCGATCATGGTGGTCTCAAGGCGGGGTGTTCAGGGCTCTCAGGCCAGGGTGGCTTTTCCAGTCATGGTCAGCCAGCCTTCGTGGTCCTGTGCCCAGAGTTCAATGGTCTTGCCATCTGCGCAAGGCCTGCCGTGCACGCTGAAGGCATGCAGGTCGAAGGTGGGGCGCACGGCCTTGAAGTCGAAGGACAGCACCTGCGCCTGGGGCAGCTCGCGGCGCAGCAGGTCCAGCAGCAGGGTGGCGATCAGCGGGCCGTGCACGATCAGGCCCGGATAGCCCTCGACCCCCGTCACATAGCGGCGGTCGTAGTGGATGCGGTGGCCGTTGAAGGTCAGGGCCGAGTAGCGGAACAGCAGCACGTCGTCGGGAACGATGGTCCGGGACCAGGCCTGCTGGCCGTCCAGCGGCGGCTTCTGGGGAACGGGCGCCGGATCGCCCGGCTGGGCCGCTGCGCGGTAGACGATGTCGTGCTCCTCGGTCAGCGCCAGGCCCTGGGCGTTGCTGAACGCATGCTCGACCAGCACGAACAGCAACTCGCCCGAGCGGCCGCTCTTGTGGCTGACCGAGCGGATGGTGGAGCGGCGCTCGACCTTCTGGCCCACCTGCAATGGGTTGCCGGCCTGCCAGCGCAGGCGGCCACCGGCCCACATGCGGCGCGGCAGTGGCACGGGCGGCAGGAAGCCGCCCCGGCGCGGATGGCCGTCCGGGCCGATCTCGCTTTGGCGCGCATGGGGCAGGAAGTACAGCCAGTGCCACAGCGGTGGCAGCGCCGTGCCTTCGCCGGGCTCGGGGTCTTGCCTGTCCAGCGTGGCCGACAGTGCCGCCACGGGCGCGGCCGTGAAGGTGTCCTTCAGGGTCTCGCTGCGGCCCTGCCAGGACTGCAGATGCGCCACCTCCGCAGGAGTCAGCGCATGGGTGGGGGTGATGTGTTCGGATGGCATGGCAGGCATGCTCGCAGGCAATGCCGGTGCGCACAATCCGGCAAATTGGAATGCACCCTTCGGCGCCCGCAAAGGGTGCAGGCCATGGCCATCCCCCCAGGCACTAGGACAACCCTGGATGCGCCAAGAACCCGACTGTCGTATCAATACATACACATACGCTCGCCCCGCGTCGGCCCCACGGGGCGGGGTTCCCGGGGCAAGTCCTTTGCACCTCGCAGGCCACGGTTTCTGCGTCCGGAAAGCCATGACCACCGATTACTGCACCACGGACATAGACGCGGCACATCGCTTTGACTATTGGAGCGATGTGGTGCGCCAGCACTGTCTTCCGGCCTCCAGCCGCCTGCTGGCACAGGATGCCTTTGACGGCCGGCTGTCGTTCAGCCTCGCAGGGACGGTGGGCATCAGCACGATGGTCGCCCCGCTCCTGCATCGCTGGTCGCGCCAGGCCAGCCATATCCGCCAGAGGGACGATGACGACCTGTGGATCGGCTACATGCGTGCGGGCCAGGGGGCACTCGATCAAAAAGGCCGGCACGCCAGGCTGAACAGCGGCGACCTCTTTCTCTACGATTCGGCACGGCCCTTCGATTGCGCGCTGACGGCGCAATGCCTCCATCTGTGCCGCATCCCCCGCCACGCGCTGCTGCAGCGCTACCCCGATGCCGAGCAAATGACGGTGCGCATCTTCGACAGCAGCAAGCCCACGCTGCTGCAGCTGCGCACCATGATCGAGCAGGCCGTCTGCATCGACTTCGACCAGATCCGCCCTGCCGCCGCCGCGCAGTTCGGCACCACCTTGCTCGACCTGCTGGGCCTGATGCTGGAGTTCCAGCAGGAAAGGCAGGAGTGTGCGTCGGAGCGTGGTCTGCATGGCCGCATCGCCGCCTACATCCGGCGCCATTTCCTGGATCCGGAGCTCACCCTGCAGACGCTGGCCCAGGCCCATGGCATCTCCGTCAGGACGGTGACGCGGGCCTTCGCCCGGCAACCGCAGGGCGCCATGGGGCTGGTATGGCAGCTGCGGCTGCAGGCCAGCCGGCAGGCATTGATGGAGGGCCGGGCACGCAACGTGACCGAGGCGGCGTTCGACCACGGCTTCGCGGACCTTTCCCACTTCAGCCACGCCTTCCACAAGGCCTTTGGCGTGCGCCCCAGCGCCTTGCTGCGGCAACGCTGACCCCGAACGGGGCACATGTCCTTGCCAGCCAAGACATCTGTCCTTCACACACCAGCAGGAAATTGCGCCTTGGCTACCTTTGAAGGCCTGGGGCACGCAAGTGCCAACCCATGGACGACTGGCCTGGAAAACAGGCCGCAAGGAGCACCAACATGCGCAGCCAGATTCCCGGGACGGTTCCACTTTGGCGTCCAGATGGCAGGTCCCCCGTGGCCGGCTGAACACCTCGACTTTGCACGAGCCATCAACCAGCGAGTACCCATATGACAGAACTTTGGAAACAATCTGCGGGACAGTTGGCCAACGCCATCGCCGCACGCCGTGTATCTTCCCGCGAAGTGGTGCAAGCGCATCTTGAGCGCATTTCGGCCGTCAACCCGAAGCTCAACGCAGTGGTCCATGTCCTGCGCGACGAGGCGCTTGCTGCAGCAGATGCCGCCGACCGCGCTGTGGCAAGCGGCGAGCCCCTCGGCCCACTGCATGGAGTTCCGGTTTCCATCAAGTGCAACATCGATCTGAAAGGTGTCGCGAGCACGTGGGGCGTTCCCGCCCTCAAGGAGGCCGTCGCGCGGCAGGACTCGCCATTGGTCGAGAGGGTCCGCGCGGCCGGAGCCATCCCGATCGCAAGCACAAACTGCCCCGACCTTGCCATGCGTGTGCACACGGATAGCACTTTGCACGGATTGACGAAAAACCCGTGGAACGCGTCCAGAACGGCGTCGGGAAGCAGTGGTGGGGATGCAGCCGCGATCGCAAGCGGGATGAGCCCTCTGGGCTTTGGCAATGACATCGGTGGCTCGCTGCGCAACCCCGCAAACGCGTGCGGAATCGCCTCAATCAGGCCGTCTGCGGGCCGTGTGCCCGATGCAAGCCAGCCTCCGTTCGAGAATCGCCCCATCGCGTGGCAGATGATGGCGGTGCAAGGGCCGATGGCACGTACGATTTCGGATGTCAGACTCGGCCTGAAAGTGATCTCGGGTGCTCACCCGCTGGACCCGCAAGCTGTCGATGCCCCTTTCTCCGTTGCGCATTCGCGCCGACCGCGTGTCGCCGTGGTCGGCGCCCCTCCAGGCGGGTCCTGCGCTTCGTCCATCAGCCACGCGGTCCTGGCGGCCGCTGACGCGCTGTCCAATGCCGGATACGAAGTGGCACAGGTCACTCCTCCCCGGTATGAAGAGGTCGTTCGCGTCTGGGGAGAGTTCGTGATGGGGGACTACGCGTCCTTGTGGGAGACGATGGCCCCGCTCATGGGCGAAGACGGGCGCTACTTCTTCAATGGCCTCTTCCAGATGTTCAAGATGCCCGCCAAATCTGCAGACATGTCTGCGCTGCTGCAAACGCGTGACGGACTGGCGCGCGACTGGTCCACGTTCATGAACGACTACGAGCTTGTCCTGACACCGACGTGGACGCAATTGCCTTTCGACATTGGATTCGATGTTTCGTCCCAGGACGGGGTGGAGAAAACAGTGGAAATGATGAGGCCCGTCGTCCCGGCAAACTTGCTCGGGCTGCCAAGCGCCTGCGTGCCGGCCGCTCGCGATCTTGAGACTGGAATGCCTATCGGCGTTCTGCTGACCGGTCGACGATTCCGCGATGACCAGTGCCTGGATGCAGCCGAAGCAGTGGAAGGCCTTCGCGCGCTGCAAACCCCGATCGATCCTGTCTGGTGAGTTGCGTCCATGTGAAAGGCACCTGCTCTTGCCTGGAAGCAAGGGGGGCCGGCCCTGTCTTGACGCCACCAGCCACGGCCCTTGTCCTTCGTTCCCGACGAAGCTGCATCAACACTGACTGACTTGCAAATCATGGCCCTGCCCGCCCCCTCTGCCCCGGTCCGCACCCTCGAAGACCTGCAGCGATACGAGTCGCACATGCCGTTGGACCAGCGGATACCGCCCACGATCTACCGCCTCTTCGAGCAACTGGCGCAGACCCACGGCAGCCGCACCGCCCTGTCCATGGTGCTGACGGGCGCCGACGACGAGCGGCCCCAGCGCCTGAGCTACGCAGGCCTGCATGCGCGCATCACGCAGGCGGCCAACCTCTTTGCCAGCCTGGGCGGACCCGGCGTGGGCGTCGCCTTCATGCTGCCATCGCTGTTCGATACGCATGCCGTGCTCTGGGGCGCCGAAAGCGCCGGCTATGCCGTGCCCCTGAACCCGCTGCTGCTGCCTGAACAGCTCGCGCAGCTGATCGCCGCGTCCCGCGCGCGCATCCTGGTCACCTGCGGCCCGGGCATGGCGCCCGGGCTCTGGGACAAGTGCCAGGCCATCCGCGCGCGCCTTCCCGATCTGCAGGTGCTGTGCATCGGCGGCCTGCCCTCGGCCGAAGAAGGCGGCGGCAGTGGCGGCGGCGCCCTGCCGGCGCTGGACTTCGCCTCCGCGCTCCAGCCCCATGGCCGGGAGCGGCTCGGCTTTCAGCGCGCGGACCATGCCGACGAGGTCATCGCCTACTTCCACACCGGCGGCACGACAGGCACGCCCAAGCTCGTGGCGCACACCCACCGCAACCAGCTGACGGCCGCGCTGGGCGGGGGCGTGCTGATGGACCTGCGTTGCGACGACGTGATGACGAACGGCATGCCGCTGTTCCACGTGGGCGGGGCCATTGCCTGCAGCCTGGCCCTGTTCATGCGGGGCGCCCACGTCCTGATGCTGTCCCCGCAGGGCCTGAGAAACGCGCAGATGGTGCAGCGCTACTGGCGCATCGTGGAAAACCATGGCGTCACGCTGGTCTGCGCCGTGCCGACGGCGCTCAGTGCCATCCTGGCGCAGCCGGTGGACGGCCGCCTGGACACCGTGCGCTGCGGCCTGACCGGCTCCGCCCCCACGCCGCGCAGCCAGACCGAGAAATTCGCGGCGCTGACGGGAAGGCCCCTGCACGAGATCCTCGGCATGACGGAGAGCGGCGGCGTGACGGCCATCGATCCGGTGGCGGGCTCGGCCACGCCCGGGTCCGTGGGCCTGCGGCTGCCCTATACCCAGTTGCAGGTCCTGCGCCGGCTGGAGGGCGGGCAATTGGGTGCGCCCTGCGAGCCGCACGAGATCGGAGCCCTGGTGGTCAGCGGCCCCAATGTCTCCCCCGGATACCTGAATGCGGCACACAACGCGGGGGTTTTCGACGCGTCCAGCGTCCATTCGGGCGATCTGGCCTACCTCGACGAAGAAGGCAAGCTCTTCATCGCCGGGCGGGCCAAGGACCTCATCATCCGCAGCGGCCACAACATCGACCCGGCCATGATCGAAGCGGCCTTCACCGCGCATCCCCAGGTGGCGCTGGCAGCCGCCGTGGGCCAGCCCGACGCCTACGCCGGCGAGCTGCCGGTCTGCTATGTCTGCCTGGTTCCCGGCGCATCCGTGACACAGGACGAACTGGCGGCCTTTGCCCGCGAGCGGATCGCCGAGCGGCCCGCCTGGCCCAGGCAGGTGTACATCCTGGACAGCCTGCCCCTGACCGGCGTGGGCAAGATCTTCAAGCCCGCCCTGCGCGCGGATGCGGCCGAACAGGTGCTGCGCCCGCTGCTGCAGGCGGCGGCGGGCGCGCGGCTGCGGGAGGTGGCGGCATCGGAAGGCGGACCGCGCGGCCTGCGGGTGCGGGTCACGCTCACCCAGGAAGATGCGCAGGCCAGCGCCGCCATCGCGTTGGCGCTGGGCGCCTTCGTGCTCGACTACACCATCGAGGCCGGGTAAAAGCCCCCCTGAGGCGATGCCGCGCCTGCCCATGGCACGGCGCTTTCACATTGACGAACACCATCCTTGCCAATCGCTAATAGGCAAGCGACTGCTGCGGCGGCATCCTTGGGCAAGCACTGTGCAACACGCTCTTCCAAGGACAAATCATGAGCAAAATGCTTGAAGGCAAAGTGGTCGTGGTGACCGGCGCCGGCGGCGGCATCGGGCGCGACATGGCGCTGGCCATGGCGGCCGAGGGCGCCAAGGTGGTGGTCAACGACATCGGCACCTCCACCTCGGGCGAGGGCACGGACGCCGGCCCCGCCCAGAAGGTGGTCGACGAGATCCAGGCCGCCGGCGGCCAGGCCGTGGCCAACACCGACAGCGTGGCCGAGGCCGCCGCCGCGGGCCGCATCGTGCAATGCGCCGTGGACCACTTCGGCCGCATCGACGGCGTGGTCAACAACGCCGGCATCCTGCGCGACCGGTTCTTCCACAAGATGAGCCTGGACGAGTGGGACGCCGTCATCAAGGTCCACCTGTACGGCAGCTACTACATGGCCCGCGCCGCCGCCAACCATTTCAAGGAGCAGGAAAGCGGCGCCTTCGTGCACATGACCTCGACCTCGGGCCTGATCGGCAACCTGGGCCAGGCCAACTACAGCGCCGCCAAGCTGGGGCTGACGGCCCTGTCCAAGTCCATCGCGCTGGACATGCAGAAGTTCAACGTGCGCTCCAACTGCATCGCGCCGTTCGCCTGGAGCCGCATGATCGGCTCCATCCCCACCGACACGCCCGAGCAGCAGGCGCGCGTGGCCAAGATCCAGCAGATGACGCCCAACAAGATCGCGCCGCTGGCCGTCTACCTGCTCTCCGACGCGGCCCGCGACGTGAACGCCCAGGTCTTCGCCGTGCGCAACAACGAGATCTTCCTCATGAGCCAGCCGCGCCCGCTGCGCTCGGTGCACCGCAGCGAGGGCTGGTCGCCGCAATTCATTGCAGAGCACGGCATGCCGGCGCTCAAGGCATCGTTCGTCCCGCTGGACCGCTCGGCCGATGTCTTCAGCTGGGACCCTGTCTAGAAAAGCACCCCCTGAGCGGCTGCGCCGCTTCCCCCTCTCTCGCTTCGCGGGAGGGGGACGGCGCCCTCGCCGCGAGGCGGCTCTTGCTCGGCGCCCCTGGGTTGGGGTGCGCCGGTTTTGAAGGCTGTTGGTCTTGCGCCAGCGCAATCAAGTACCGAGATGACCCGTTCCATGACCATTCGCTACGACCACCTGAAACAGCGCCCCTTCGAGCCCGTGCGCCAGCACTATGGCGAGCGCGACACCCTGCTCTATGCGCTGAGCCTGGGCCTGGGCAATGACCCGCTGGACCCTGGCGCCCTGCCCTTTGTCTACGAAGGCGCGCCGGGCGGGCTGCGCGCCCTGCCCTCGCAGGCCGTGGTGCTGGGCTACCCGGGCTTCTGGGCGCGCGAGGCCGATACCGGCATCGACTGGGTCAGGCTGCTGCACGGCGAGCAGCGCATGCGGCTGCACCGGCCGCTGCCGGCCAGCGCCGAGGTCGTGGGGCGCAACCGCATCACCCACCTGACGGACAAGGGCGAAGGCAAGGGAGCCATCCTGGTCACCGAGCGGCAGCTGGAGACGGCCCAGGGCGAGCTGCTGGCCACCGTGCAGCAGGTCAGCTTCCTGCGCGGCGACGGCGGCTACAGCCTGCTGGACGGCGGCCAGCCCAGCGACGCGCCCCTGGCGCCGCTGCGCCCCACGCCGGAGGACCGCGCGCCCGACTTCACCGACACCCAGGCCATACGCCCCGAGGCCGCGCTGCTGTACCGCCTGATGGGCGACACCAACCCGCTGCATGCCGACCCGGCCGTGGCGCGCAAGGCCGGTTTCGACCGCCCCATCCTCCATGGACTGGCCAGCTACGGCCTGGTCGCCCATGCCGTGCTGCGCCAGTGCGGCGACCGCAATCCCGCGCGGCTGAAGGCGCTGGACATCCGCTTTGCCGCGCCCGTCCATCCGGGAGAGACCCTGGTGACCGAGATCTGGCGCGTGCCCGGTCAGCCCTCGCAGCTGCAGCTGCGCGCCCGCGTGCTGGAGCGTGACAAGATCGTCCTGAGCCACGGCTACGCCGAACTGGCCTGACTCCACAGCGGCCCCCGCAGGGGCCGCTTTCCGCATTTCACCCCAGTCCCATCATGAGCACTTCCCCCGTATTGACCACCATCCAGGACGGCATAGGCACGATCACGCTGAACCGGCCCGAGGCCCGCAATGCGCTGAACCAGGCGATGCGCCCGGCCCTGGCCGCCGCCGTGGCCCGGATGCGCGACGATGCACAGGTCCACACCGTCATCCTCACCGGCGCGGGCGGTGCCTTCTGCTCGGGCGGCGACATCGGCCAGATGATGGATGCCGGCCAGGCGGGCCTGCCCTGGCGCGAACGCATCCGCAGCCTGCACCAGTGGTTCCCCGAACTGGTCAACCTCGAAAAGCCCGTGATCGCCGCCGTGGATGGCCCGGCCTTCGGCGCGGGCCTGAGCCTGGCGCTGGCCGCCGACTTCGTGCTGTGCACCCGCCGCGCCAAATTCTGCGCCGTGTTCGGCCGCATCGGCCTCATCCCCGACCTGGGCGCCATGCAGCTTCTGCCACGCATCGTGGGCCAGCAAAAGGCCAAGGAGCTGGTCTTCACCGCGCGCACCGTGGAGGCCGAGGAGGCCCGGGCGCTGGGCATGGTCTACGACATCGTCGAGGACGGCGAGGCACTGCAGCGGGCCGCCCTGGCGCTGGCGCGCCGCTTCGGCGAAGCCTCCACGGCCGCCATCGGCATGGCCAAGACCATCATGAACCAGGCCTTCGAGCTGGATGCGCGCGCCATGGCCGAGCTGGAGGCCTATGCCCAGACGATGTGCCGCGGCTCCGACTACCACCAGGAGGCGGTGCAGCGCTTCAAGGACAAGCAGCCGCTGCGCTTCGACTGGGACCGCCAGCCATGAGCCAGGGTGTGCTGGCGCAACGGCTGCTGGCCCTGATCCGCCCCGGCGACACGCTGTGGTGGGGCCAGGCCACGGCCGAGCCGCTGACGCTCACGCGCGCCCTGGTGGCGCAGCGCCATGCACTGGCCCGGGGCTGCCGGCTGCGCGTCTTCGTGGGCATGGGCGCATCGGACACGCTGCAACCGGCGCATGCCGATGCCATCGACTTCTTCGGCTATGCCGCTGGCGGCCCGCACCGCGCGCTGGCCCAGGCCGGCGCGCTGGACATCCTGCCCAGCCACTACTCCCACCTGCCCGGCCTGATCGACGAGGGCCTGCTGCCTGCCGACGTGGTGCTGCTGCAGCTGTCCCCGCCCGACGCACAGGGCCGCTACAGCCTGGGCCTGGTGCATGAATACCTGCCGGCCGCCATACGCAAGGCACGCGTGCTGATCGGCGAGGTCAACCCCGCCATTCCCTGGACGCACGGCAGCATGCACCTGCAGGCCGGCGACTTCGCGCTGCTGGTCGATGCCGAACACCCTCCGCTGGACCAGGCGCGCAGCGCGCCCGGCCCTGCCGAACAGGCCATTGCCGGCCATGTGGCCGCCCTCATCGAAGACGGCGCCACGCTGCAGGTGGGCGTGGGCAACCTGCCCGAGGCCGTGCTCGCCGCCCTGCACGGCCACCGCGACCTGGGCCTGCACAGCGGCGCCGTGGGCGACGGCATCGCGGCCCTGGCGCAGGCAGGCGCGCTGACCAACGCACGCAAGAGCATGGACAAGGGCGTGGGCATCGGCGGCATCCTCATGGGGGGCGACCAACTCAGGCGCTGGGCTCACCGCAACCCGGCGCTGCAGCTGCGCGAGACCGGCTACACCCACCACCCCGAGGTGCTCGCGGCCAGCCACCGCCTGGCGGCCATCAACTCGGCCGTGGAGGTGGATCTCACGGGCCAGATCAATTCCGAGGTCGCGGGCGGCGTCTATGTCGGCGCCGTGGGCGGGGCCGTGGACTTCCTGCGCGGGGCCGCGCGCAGCCGGGGCGGCCTGCCCATCGTGGCGCTGCCGGCCACGGCCCGGGGCGCCTCGCGCATCGTGGCCCGGCTGTCGGGGCCCGTCAGCACGCCGCGCTCCGATGCAGGCCTGATCGTCACCGAACATGGCGTGGCCGACCTGCGCGGCCAGACGCTGTCGCGGCGCGTGCGGCGGCTGATCGACATCGCCGCGCCCGAACACCGCGAGGACCTGGAACGCCAGGCCCACGACCTGCTGCGCCAGCAAGGCTGCAGTTTCCCCTCGATTTTTTGATTCCCCAGGAGACAACACCATGCGCAGAGCCGCCATCGTCACCCCCCTTCGCACACCCGTGGGCAGCTTCGGCGGCAGCCTGCGGCCCGTATCGGTCGAGGAACTCGCGGCCACCACGGTGCGCGCCGTGGTCGAGAAAAGCGGCATCGATCCCGCACGCATCGACGACGTGGTCTTCGCCCAGTCCTATGCCAGCAGCGAGACGCCCTGCGTGGGCCGCTGGGCCGCGCTGCAGGCGGGCCTGCCCGTGGAAGTGCCCGGCATGCAGCTGGACCGGCGCTGCGGCGGCGGCCTGCAGGCCGTGGTCACGGCGGCCATGATGGTGCAAAGCGGCGCCGCCGACGTGGTCATCGCGGGCGGCGTGGAAAGCATGAGCAACATCGAGTACTACAGCACCGACATGCGCTGGGGCGCTCGCTCGGGCAACGTGCGCTTCTACGACCGCCTGGACCGGGGCCGCGAGCGCTCCCAGCCCGTGGAACGCTTCGGCAAGATCTCGGGAATGATCGAGACGGCCGAGAACCTGGCGCGCGACTGGGGCATCACCCGCGAGGCCGCCGACGCCTACGCCGTGCGCAGCCACCAGCGCGCCGCCGCCGCCTGGGAGGCCGGCCGCTTCGCCGACGAGATCGTCCCCGTCAAGGTGCCCCAGCGCAAGGGCGACCCCGTGCTGTTCACGCGCGACGAAGGCTTTCGCGCCGACGCCACCACCGACAGCATGGGCAAGCTGCGCGTGCTCATGCCCAATGGAACGGTCACGGCCGGCAACGCCAGCCAGCAGAACGACGCCAGCGCCGCCTGCCTGATCGTGGCCGAGGACAAGCTGGCCGAACTGGGCCTCACCCCCATGGCCACCCTGGTGGGCTGGGCCGCCGCAGGCTGCGAGCCCTCGCACATGGGCATAGGCCCCGTGCCCGCCGTCAAGAAACTGCTGGCGCGCCTGAACCTCACGCTGGACCAGATGGACCTGGTCGAACTCAACGAAGCCTTTGCCTGCCAGGTGCTGTCCGTGCTCAAGGGTTGGGAGTGGAACGACCAGGCCGCCATCGATCACAAGCTCAACGTCAACGGCTCCGGCATCTCCCTGGGCCACCCCATCGGCGCCACGGGCGTGCGCATCCTGGCCACGCTGCTGCACGAGCTGGAGCGCCGCAAGGGCCGCTATGGGCTGGAGACCATGTGCATCGGCGGTGGCCAGGGGATCGCGGCGGTGTTCGAGCGGGTGTGAGGTCGGGGGAGTATCCGCTGGATGCTCCCAAGGATTGGCATACTATGCCAATCCTTCTAGACTGAAGCCCTATTCACCGCAGGAGCAGACGACCATGCCGACACGCAATGTGGTGCTCAGCGACCACCAGCACGAACTTGTCGAAGAACTGGTGCAGTCAGGCCGCTATCAGAACGCCAGCGAGGTGCTGCGTGAAGGCCTTCGCTTGGTCGAGCAGCGAGAGTCCCTCGAAGCTGCAAAGCTCAAGGCCCTTCAGGAGGCGGCACGGCAAGGCTGGACCGATATCGCCGCTGGCCGCTACATCGATCTGTCGGACAACCAACTCGACAGCTTCATCGCAAGCCTGGGACAGGAAGCTTCCAGCCGCACCCAGACGAAGGCCTGATGGCGCAATACCGCCTTTCCACGGCAGCGCAAGCAGACCTTGTCGACATCCTCGCTTGGTCTCAACAGCGCTTTGGCGTGCCAGCCCGCATGCGCTATCAAGCCCTGATTGCGACTGCATTGCGCGATCTTGCTGCCCAGCCCTGCCGAGCGGGCAGCATGGAGCGGCCCGAGTTGGGAGACGGCGTGCGCTCATGGCATTTGCGTCTGAGCCGTGACCGGGCACGCACAGCCACCGGCATCGTGCGCCACCCCAGGCATTTCCTGATCTACCGAATGCATGGCGAAAAACTGGTCATCAGCCGCGTGCTGCACGATGCCATGGAGCTGGAGCGGCACTTGGCCTCCGACTCGCCATGGGACGAGGATTGAAGCCAGTCACGCTCCCGCCTCAATCCGCCCGCGCCCCCGAAGCCTTCACGATCTCCTCCCACTTGCGGGCCTCGGCCTGGATGTAGCGCGCGAACTCGGCGGGCGTGGAGCCCACGGGCTCGGCGCCCAGGCGGCGGTACTGGGCGGCGACCTGCGGTTCGTCCAGCACCTTGCGGGCTTCGCTCCAGAGTTTTCGCACCACGTCCTCGGGCGTGCTCCGGGGTGCCCACAGGCCGTACCAGGTGCTGGTGTGAAAGCCGGGCATGCCGGCCTCCTCCATGGTGGGCACATCGGGCAGGGAGGGCGAGCGCCGTGCCGAGGTGACGGCCAGCGCGCGCAGCCGGCCCGAGGCGATGAAGGGCATGGCCGAGGGCATGGAATCGAACATCAGCTGGATCTGCCCGCCCATCAGGTCGGTCAGGGCCGGCGAGCTGCCCTTGTAGGGCACATGCTGCATCTGTGCGCCGGTCTTCAAGCGGAACAGCTCGCCCGACAGGTGCTGTGACGACGCATTGCCGGCCGAGCCGAAGTTGACCTGGCCCGGATGGGCCCTGGCATGGGCGATCAGCTCCTGCAGGCTCCTGGCGGGCAGCGCATTCCCTACCACCAGCACCAGGGGCACATCGACCAGTTGGGTGACCGGCTCGAAATCGCGGAAGGCGTCGTAGGGGGCACTGGCGTAGACATAGGGGTTGATGACGTGGATGGAGGCGTTGACCAGCAGCGTGTAGCCGTCGGCCGGCGCCTTGGCGACCATGGCCGCCCCCACCATGCCGCTGGCACCCGCCTTGTTGTCCACCACGATGGGCTGGCCCAGGGCCTCGCCCAGCCGGGCCGTGACCACGCGCCCCACGACATCGGTGGGACCGCCCGGCGGATAGGGCACGACGACGCGGATGGGCGACTTGGGAAAGCCCTGGACGGCCCCTGGCGATGACGCGTAGGCCCTGGAACCGCCAAAGGTCGCAGCCATGGCGGCGGCGCCCAGCAGGGAACGGCGTGAAACGAAGGTGCTGCGGCTGTACCGGGTCATATCTTGTCTCCTTGAATGGCGAGTGCGAGTTTTCCGGTCACGCTGCGGCCATGCAGTGCCCGCAGCGCATCCGCCAGCTGGTGCATCTCGAAAACCTGGCTGACATGGGGATGGATGCGCCCTTCGACGGCCCAGCCGAACAAGGTGGCGATGGCCGCCTGCAGCCGCGCGGCAAAGGCTTCGCGTTCGTCGGCCGGCGTCCAACCGATATAGCGGCCATAGAAGAAGCCGTGCAGCGTGAGGTTCTTGACCAGGGCCAGGTTCATGGGCACCTGCGGGATGCCGCCGCTGGCAAAGCCCACGCTGAGGATCTGCGCGTTCTGCGCGGCTGCCCTGAGGGCCTGCAGCAGCAGATCGCCGCCCACGGGATCGAACACCACCGAGGCGCCGTGCCCCCCTGTCAACGCCTTGACCCGGGCGGCCAGGTCGGCGGGCTCCACGGCATGGTGGGCGCCCCGGCGCAGCGCATCGTTGCGCTTGTCTTCGGTGCTGGCGCAGGCGATGACATGCACACCGGGCGTCTGGCGCGCCACCTCCACGGCGGCAGCGCCCACGCCTGATCCCGCGCCCAGCACCAGCACCGCGTCGCCGGACTGCAGTTGCATGCGCCAATGCAAGGCCGTATAGGCCGTGCCATAGGACAGGGCGATGGGCAAGGCCTTGAGCCACGGCAGCTGCCCAGGGATGCGGTACACGGTATGGGCCCGCAGCACCACCTGCTGCGCGAAGGCGCCCCAGTCGGCGATGAAGGCCACGGCATCGCCGACCTGCAGATGCTCCACCGCGCTGCCGCACTCCAGCACCCGCCCCACACCCTCGGTGCCGGGCACGAAGGGCAGTGGCGGCCTGCGCTGGTACTTTCCCTCGATCAACAGCCCCGTGGCATGGCTGACATTGGCATAGGCCACGGCGATCCGGACTTGCGAGGGCGCCAGGCCCGGACCGGGGCTGGCGATTTGCTGCATCTGTACCACGTCCTGTGGTGGACCAAAGGCGCGGCACACCAGGGCCTGCATCGTGTGTGCCGTGTTCATGCCGCCTCCTCGGATTGCCGCACGACGCCGCTGGCGATCAACGCCTGTACCTGCTGCGCGTCAAAGCCAGCTTCGGCCAGGATCTGTGCCGAATGCTCGCCGGTACGCGGTGCAACGCCCGGCCGCCTGCCCAGCGGCGACCAGGGCGAGGCCGCATAGAGCAGGCTGCCGAAGCCCGGCTGCTCCAGCTGCGCAAACGATTGCAGGTGTGCGGCCTGGGGGTGACTCACCACATCGCACAGGTTTTGCACACTGGCATGCAGGGCGCCCTGCGCGTCCAGGCGCTGCTCCCACCAGGCACGCGGGTGGCGGGCGATCAGGGCATCAAGCTCGGCATGCAGCTCCCGCTTGTGGGCCAGACGCAGCGCATTGCTGGCAAAGCGCGCGTCCTGCAGCCAGTGCGGCAGGTCCAGCGCACGGCACAGGCGTTCGAACTGGTCGTTGTTGAGCGCCAGCAGGGTGATGAAGCCATCGGCGGCGGCGAAGACGCCGTTGGGCGCACTCACGCCGGCGGACGGTTGGCCGCCGCACAGTGCGTTCTCGGCGAGCACCGTGGACTGCAGCGCGCAGCAGACCTCGAACAGATTGAGCTGCACATGGCGGCCCCGGCCGTCGCGCGCCTTGCCCAGCAGGGCGGCCGTGCAGGCCTGGGCCGCATAGACGCCCGCCGCGATATCGGCCAGCAGCAGGCCCACGCGCTGCGGTCGGCCCTGGGCGTCCCGGTTGGCCGCCATGAGACCGGAATCCGCCTGCATGACGGAGTCAGTGGCCGGCCGGTCGGCATACGGCCCCGTCGGACCGTAGCCGCTGATGGACACATAGACCGGGTTCATGCCGGCCGCGCGCAGGCTGTCGTAGTCCACGCCCATGCGCTGCACCACCTGAGGCCGGAAGTTCTGGATGACGACGTCCGCACCCTCGGCCAGCCGCCTGAGCAGGGCCCCGCCCCCCGGCTGGCGCGCATCGACCGCGATGCTGCGCTTGCCCGCGTTGTAGGTGGCCGACAGGCTGCTCTGGCCCTCGCGGGACAGGCCCACATGGCGCGCCCAGTCGCCATCCGGCGGCTCCACCTTGACCACCTCGGCCCCCTGGCGCGACAGCAGGTGGGCGCAGTAGGGACCGGCCACGCCCTGGCTCAGGTCCAGCACCTTGTAGTGCGCCAACGGCGCGGTTTGCTCGGCATCTTGGTTCATGGATTGCGGCCTTTCGCATGGTTTGCTCCATGCTAGAAAACCGGCGCTGCCACCACAATCCCCGGCAGCAGCCCATGCTTGGTGAGCTGCAATCAACAATCGCCGGATGCGGGAAGCGAACAATGCCGTGATGGATCTGAACCTGTGCCGCGTCTTCATCGACATCGCAGAAGCCGGCAGCCTCACGGGCGCCGCGCAGCGCAGCGGCATGACGCGATCGAACGTGTCGCGCCGACTCAAGGCCCTGGAGTCCGAGATGGGGACGCAACTGCTGCGTCGCAACACGCGCAGCGTAGAGCTGACCCAGGCCGGGCGCCTGCTGTACCAGAGCTGCCTGGCGATGATGCGGGAGCTGCAAAGCGCCCGCAATGCCATCCACCAACTGCGCTCCACCGTCAGCGGCGAAGTCGGCGTGCGCGTGCCCACGGGCTTCGGTCACTTCTATCTCAAGCCGCTGATCCTGAGCTTTTGCCGCGAGCATCCCGATATCCGGCTGCGCCTGCTCATCAACGACCAGCTCGGCGACCTGGTGGCGTCCAAGGTCGACCTGGCCGTGCAGATCACCTCCTCGCCGCTGGACGACCTGGTGGCCACCAAGCTGTGCGAGGTCCGCTGGCATTTCGTGGCCACGCCCGCCTGCCTGCAGGCGCTGGCAGGACCGTTGCGGGAAGCTGCCGACCTGGCCCATGCCCGCCTCATCCTGCCGCTGGCCATGGGCAGCAGGCTGGCTTTCCACACGCAGGGCGGCGCGGCGGCGGGCAGCATGGAAGTCTCGCCCTCGCTGCAGTCCGGCGACTACCGGCTGCTGTACGAGGCCGTGACCGCCGGCCAGGGCCTGGCCCTGCTGCCCCACTACGTCACGGCTGGCGCGATTGCCGATGGCCGCCTCGTGCCCGTGCTGGAACATGTGGACTTCCCCGGCCTGGGCAACGCCATGTACCTGGTGCGCATGCCCGACCGCCAGCCCACCATGGCAGCCCGCACCTTCCAGCAGTTCCTGCGCGAGGCCATCGTCTCGGCCGTGCCCTGCTGGCTTCCGGGCGATGACAAAGGTGACGACAAGGGCAAAGCCTAGCGACCGCCATCGCTCTCCAGGCCGGCCTTCAGAACGACGCCCATTCACCCTCCTCCACCTTGCCGCTGGCATGCGCCGGCCTGCTGCCCTGATCCCCTCGTGATGCCGGCAGGGGCGCCGCCCCCGAGATCCTGCGGGCAGGGGCAGTCCGCGCCGGCACGGCAGCAGCAGCGGGCCTGCGGGCCGGCGCGGATGCCCTGGCAGGCGCCAGCGCACTGCCCTCCTGCCCCAGCTTGAACACGGCCACCACCCCCGCCAGGCGCCTCGCCTGCTCCTGCATGGCCAGCGCCGCCGCGCTCGACTCCTCCACCAGCGCCGCATTCTGCTGCGTCATCTGGTCCAGCTGGCTCACCGCCTGGTTCACCTGGCCGATCCCGTCGCGCTGCTCCGTCGACGACGCCGTGATCTCTCCGATCAGATCACTCACCCTGCGCACGCTGGACACGATCTCCTCCATGGAGCGCCCCGCCTGCTCCACCTGCTGCGAGCCCGATTGCACGTTGTCCACGCTGGTCGTGATCAGCGTCTTGATCTCCTTGGCCGCCTCCGCGCTGCGCTGGGCCAGCGAACGCACCTCGCCCGCCACCACGGCGAAGCCCCGGCCCTGCTCGCCCGCGCGCGCCGCGTTCAGCGCCAGGATGTTGGTCTGGAAGGCAATGCCGTCGATCACGCCGATGATGTCGGCGATCTTGCGGCTGCTGTCCGTGATCTGCTGCATGCTCTGCACCACCTGGCCCACCACCGCTCCGCCCTGCTCGGCGGCCTTCGCCGCCGTGGCCGCCAGCTGGTTGGCCTGGCGCGCCGTGTCGGCCGACTGGGTGACGGTGGCCGTCAGCTGCTCCATGCTGGCCGCCGTCTCCTGCAGGTTGGCTGCCGTCTGCTCGGTGCGCGCGGACAGGTCCTGGTTGCCGCTGGCGATCTGGTTGGAGGCCGTGGACACGGACTCCACGCCCGAGCGCACCTCGCCGACCACGCCGCGCAGGCGCTCGGCCATGCCGTTGAACGAGCGCAGCAGCTTGCCGATCTCGTCGCCCCGGTCGGCCGGCACCGAGACACTCAGGTCGCCGGCGGCGATGTCGCCTGCCAGCGTGACGGCCTGCTCCAGGGGCCGCGTGATGGAGCGTGTGACCCAGGTGCCCAGCACGGTGGCCACCAGCATGGCCAGCGCCAGGCCTGCCAGCTGCAGCGTCAGGGTCTGGTTGCGCAGCGCATTGGCCTGCGCCTGCCGTTGCACCAGCAGGTCGCGTTCGGCCTGGCTGAATTCCGACTGGATCTTGCGAAAGCCATCCATGATGGCCTTGGCCTTCGCACGTTTGAAAGTGGCAACAAACGCGTCCATCGACATGGCGCCTTCATCCACCGACCTGCGCATGGCCAGCAACTCGCGCTCCGTGGCGATGAAGGCCTGCTGCGCGGCTTGCAGTTCATCGAGGCGGGCTTGCTGGACCGGGTTGTCCTGCGTGAGCGTCTTCAGCTGCGCCCAGGCCTGCTGGACGCCTTGCAAGCCCTTGTCCCAGGGCTCCAGGAAGCTGCTCTCGCCGGACAGCAGATAGCCCCTGACGCCGGTCTCCATGTTGACCATCCCCAGCAGCAACTCCTCGGCCAGGCCGGCGACACGGAAGGTGTGCTGGTTCCACTCCTGCGCTGCCTTGATCTGGTTCTGGCTGTTGATGGCCACCAGGATCACGGCAAGAAAAATGGCGATGACGCCCGCAAATGCCAGCGCCAGGCGCCGCGCCAGGGGCCAATCGGAAAACTGCATATGTCTCTCCACGCTCGGTGCTTCGGATTCCTGGGAAACCCGCTCTCGCGGGCCAGACCGCATCAGAAACCAAAAGATACAAACCTGGATATAGGACGGGTCTGATTTCCATGCCGACAGTCCCCGCCGCACCACCGGACGGGCTCCGCAGCCTGTCCTAACAACCGGCAAACCCCGGCTTTGGCAAAAGCAGATTCCCAAGCCGTGCCCATGTCCGCACCATTGCCTGCATGTCCGGCGCAGACCGGACGCGAGGCCGGCCACGCGGGCGCTTCGCACCATCCACCTTTGCAGGAGACATCGCATGACCGTCCACGCGCGCCGCAAGGCGCTGGCCACACTGGCCCTCTCTTCCCTGCTGCTGGCAGGGCTGCCCGCGGCCGCCCAGGATTCGCAGCCCGTGCGCCTGATCGTCGGCTATTCCGCAGGTGGCCCCGTGGACCAGGGTGCCCGTCTGTTCGGCGTGGCCCTGTCCAGGGAACTGGGCAGCTCGGTGGTGGTGGAGAACAAGCCCGGCGCCAATGCCACCATGGCCGGCAGCGAGGTCGTGCGTGCCAGGCCCGATGGACTGACGCTGTGGTTCGCGGCCAGCCCCACCATCACCATCAGCCCCAACGTGATGAGCAAGATGTCCTTCGACCCGGCCAGGGACCTCACGCCCGTGGCACCCATCCTCAGCTACTACAACGTCCTGGTGGTCAACAACGGCGAGCCCTACAGAAGCGCGCCCGAACTGGTGGCCTACGCCAAGGCGCATCCCGGCAAGCTCAACTACGGCTCGGCCGGCGTGGGCGGCTCCAACCACCTGGGCGCGCTGCTGTTCGCGCGGCGCAGCGGCATCGAGATGAACCACATTCCCTACAAGGGCAACGCACCCGCCATGACCGACGTGATCGGCGGCCAGCTGAGCATGATGCTGGACATCATCAGCACCGCCAGTACCTACATCCAGAGCGGCAAGGTACGGGCCATCGCCGTCACCTCGCCCCAGCGCAATGCCTCCCTGCCCGACGTGCCCACCTTCGCGGAATCCGGCATCGAAGGCCTCAAGGGCTTCGACGTGGGCGGCTGGTATGGCGTCTACGGGCCCAAGGGCATGTCGCCCGAACTCGTCGCCAGGCTCAACAAGTCCATCAACGCCGCCCTGGCACAGCCCGAGCTGCGCAAGCGCTTCAAGGAACTGGGCTACGAGGAGTGGACGGGATCGCCCCAGAAGCTGGCCGAGCGTGGTGCCAAGGAACGGGCCATGTGGGCCACGGTGACCCAAGGCATCGTGGTGGACTAGCAGGAGCACCTCCTGAGGCGCTTCGCGCCTTCCCCCTCTCTTCGGAGGGGGCGTACGGGCAACCGGCGCCCCCACCGCATTGGGCCGCGCCGGTTTTTCAGCGTGCGCCATGGAACCTATGAATCAACGCATACATCATCTTCTGGACCGCTGGCTGGCCGAGGCGCCGCAGCGGCCTTTCATCCACCTACCGGATGGCAGCAGCCTGCGCTTTGCCGACATCGGTGCGCTGACGGACACGGCCGAGGCCGAGTTGCGCGCGCTCGACGTACGGCCTGGCGACCGCGTGCTGGTCGTGGCCGAGAACTGCCCCGAGCATGCGGCACTGATCCTGGCCTGCAGCCGGGTCGGAGCCTGGTCCTGCGGCGTGAATGCGCGCATGGCGCCTGGCGAGATCGATGCGTTCGCGGACAAGGCCGATGCACGCATCGTCTACTTCACATCGGCCGCCTCGGACAGCGCCAGCACCCATGCGCGGCGCTTTGCCGCATGCGACTCGGCCCTGTCCGGCATGCAGCACAGCCCCGTGCGCGATGCGGCCGTGGCCGAAGGCGGACCGCTGCAGGACGAGGTGGCGGCATTGATCTTCACGTCCGGCACCACGGGCACGCCCAAGGGTGTGATGGTGGGGCATGACGCGCTGGCGCATTTCGCGCGCGTCTCGGCCGCGTCGCGCGCCCTGGGGCCCGAGGACCGCAGCTATGCCTTCGTGCCCATGACCCACATCTTCGGCCTGGGCACGGTGCTGCTGGCTTCGCTGCATGCAGGCGCGCAGATGGTGATGCGCCCGCAATTCGATCCGGCCGACCTGCTGGACGCGTTGGCGCGCCACGGCATCTCCCAGCTCCAAGGCCCACCCGCTCTCTATGCACGGCTGCTGGCCTGGCTGCAGGAACAGGGCATTCCCCGGCCCGAGGCGCCCGCGCTGCGCTATGTCTACACGGGTGCGGGTCCGCTGGACCTGACGCTCAAGAAGCGTGTGGAACAGGTGTTCGGCCAGGCCCTGCACCACGGCTACGGCCTGTCGGAGTACGCGGGTTCGGTGCATCTGACGCGCATGGGCGAGCAGCGCCCCGATACCAGCGCCGGCTATGTCGTCGAAGGCGCCGAGGTCCAGGCCGTCGATGCGGCCACGGGCCAGCCCCTGCCCATGGGCCAGCGCGGCGAGCTGTGGATACGCGGACGCGGCCTGATGCAGGGCTACTTCCGTGACGCCGAGTCCACGGCGGCCGTGATGCGCGAAGGCGGCTGGTACGCCAGCGGCGACCTCGGCGAGTTCCAGGCCGATGGTGCGCTGTTCGTGGTCGGGCGGCTCAAGGAGATGATCATCCGTTCGGGCTTCAACGTCTACCCGGCCGAGGTGGAGCGGGCCCTCAACGAGCTGCCCGGCATCCAGCGCAGCGCCGTGGTCGGCCGTGCCGGGCACGACGGCAACGAGGAGGTCATCGCCTTCGTGGAGCTGTGCCCCGGCGCCGCGCTCGATGCCAAGGCAGCGCGCAGCCACCTGCGCGAGCGGCTCGCACCCTACAAGCTGCCCGCCCACATCGTGGCCGTGCCCGAGCTGCCCACCAGCCCCAACGGCAAGGTCCTCAAGCGCCTGCTGCAGGAACGGGCCCGGCATCTCTGATGTGCGCCTGCGCCCCTCGGACGGCGCGCAGGCGAGCCGGTGAAATCGTCAATTTTTATACAAAACTATCGTATTGAAACAATCAATAGCTGAATAAAATTTCTGAATTGGACGCCCAAATCGCCGCTGGCTACAGTTCGATATCACTGTCTTGACAAGCATCAAATGCCGAAACGGCAAGACTTGCATGCCACGGACAGGCTTTCGTACCTAGCGACCAACCGTCCCCTTTCACCCATGAAAAAACTGGTCAGGCTCCTCTGGAGCGGTGTGCTGCTCTGTGCCGCGGGCATCAGTCACGCTGCATGGCCCGACAAGCCGATCACCCTGGTGGTTCCCTTTCCTCCCGGCGGCGGCACGGACGTGGTGGGGCGCATCCTCGCCAAGGAACTGGGCAGCCGCCTGGGCGTGAGCGTCGTCGTGGAAAACCGGCCGGGCGCGGCCGGCAACATCGGCAGCAACCATGTCGCGAAATCCAGCCCCAATGGCTATACGCTGCTGATCGGCACCACGGCCCAGAGCATTTCCGCGGCGCTCTACCGGCAGTCCAGGTATGACTTCGTCAATGACCTGGAGGCCATCTCCACCATCAACGACGGCCCGCTGGTCCTGATCAGCAGGCCCGGCCTGAAGGTGTCCTCCGTCAAGGACCTGATCGATCTGGCGCGGCGCAGCCCCGGCAAGCTCTCCTATGCCACTCCGGGCTATGGCACCTCGGCCCACATGGCGGCCGAAGTCCTGAGCCTGGCCACCGGCATCAGGATGCTGCATGTCCCCTACCAGGGAGCGGCTCCGGTGCTCACCGACCTGATGGGAGGCCAGGTGGACATCACCTTCGACCTGCTGACCACCGCCAAGAGCTACGTGCTGGAAGGCAAGGTCAACCGCATCGGCGTGGCCACGCGCGAGCGCTCGCCCCTGGTGCCCGACTGGCAGACCCTCAGCGAGCAAGGCCCCGAGAGCCTGCGCGGCTTCAATGAAACCGCCTGGAACGTGCTCATGGCGCCCAAGGGCACGCCCACCGCCATCCTGCAAAAGCTCAATGCGCAGATGAAACAGATCCTGTCGGACGACAAGGTCCGGCAGAAATTCATGGACCTCGGCAGCCTCCCCCTCTGGAAGGACATGGCCGATTCCAGGGCCTTCGTGGTCGATGACGTCAACAAGTGGAGAAAAGTCGTCCATGACGCAGGCATCGACAAGATCTGACATGCGTGCCACCGCCAGGAAAGCGTCCTCCTCGGACCTGGAGCGTCTGCAGGAGCTGCTGTCCGCATTGGGCCGGCATGGCCTGCATGTACCCTTCGAGCGCCTGGAGCCGATCCTGCACGAGTACCAATGGCTCAAGGAGCATCGCAGCCTCGTCAACGAGGTGGCCCACCAGCACGGGCCTTCGCACATCCAGACCCTGATGGGCCGACCTGCACGACATGAACGCCAGTCCTGAACTCTCGATACGGCAGATGGCCGGCATGCTGCGGGCGGGAAAGGCCACTTCGGAGACGCTGACCCGTGCGGCCCTGGGCCGTATCCGCGCCATGGACATCGACATCCATGCCTTCACCAATCTCGATGCCAGCGGCGCGATGGACGCCGCACGCATCGCCGACGCGGCGCGCGCCGAGTGCGCCGACCTGCCGCTGCTGCATGGCATTCCGGTGGCCATCAAGGACATCTACGACGTGGCAGGCTTGCCCACGACCTGCCACTCCTGGCTGAGCCTGGACTATGTCCCCGAGGAGGACGCCACCACGGTGCAGCGTCTGCGCAGGGCCGGTGCGGTCATCCTGGGCAAGCTGGCCACGCACGAGTTCGCCCTGGGCGGCCCCGACTTCGACCTGCCCTTTCCCCCGGCCCGCAACCCCTGGGACCTGGCGCATGTTCCCGGCGGCTCCTCGTCAGGGTCGGGGGCCGCGATCGCGGCCGGCTTCACGCGCCTGACGCTGGGCACCTGCACGGGAGGGTCCATCCGCATCCCGGCGGCCTGGTGCGGCGCCGTGGGGCTCAAGCCCACCTATGGCCGTGTGTCCAAGCACGGCGTGTTCCCGCTGGCCTGGACACTGGACCATTGCGGCCCGCTGACCCGCAGCGTGGAGGATGCGGCCATCGCGCTGCAGGTGCTGGCGGGATACGACCCCCTGGATCCCTCCAGCGCCGACCAACCCGTGGACGACTACGTCCGCGACCTGGACAAGGGCGTCTCGGGACTGACCATCGGCATCCCCCAGGACTGCCTGCCATCCTCGCCGCAGGCCTCCCCCACCGTTCTGGCGGCCTTCGACCGCATCGCGGCGGTGCTGGCCGAAGCCGGGGCAGGCATCGTCCGTCCGGGCCTGCCCGGCAGCGAGGAGTTTCTGGCAACCGGCCGCGTCATCCTCAGCGCAGAGAGCTTCGCCATCCACGCGCAAGACCTGCGCTCGCGCCCGTTGGATTTCAGCGCACGCACGGCCGCCCGCCTGCTGCTGGGCGCCACGGTGACTTCGGAGGACTACCTGAACGCGTTGCGCGTGCGGCGCATGCTGGCAGCACGCGTGGATGCAGCGCTCTCGCGCTGCGATGTGCTGCTCACTCCCGTGACCCTGGACACGGCGCCACGTTTCGACCCGCCTCCGTGCGCCCACTCCTGGCCGGTCCAGACGTATGCATTCAACGTGACAGGGCACCCGGCCGTCAGCGTGCCGGTCGGCCTTTCTCCCCAGGGCCTGCCCCTGGCCGTGCAGGTGGTGGGCCACTACTTCGACGAGGCGCGCATCCTGCAGGTGGCTCGCGCCATCGAACGGTTGAGCGGCTGGGAAAACCAGTTGCTGCCGGACTGATCCCCGGCATGGAATGCACCGGGCCAGGCCATGGGGACGGGGCGTGGCCTAGATACCCAGGCCGAGCTGGTCCGTCCGCTGCGTAGGCCCTCCCTGCCTGAAGGCCATCACGGCCTCGCAGAAATGGATGCGCGCGGGCGTTCCGGGCTGTGCCAGATGGATGAGCCCCAGGCTGACGCGTGCCGACTTGCCACCAGCTATGGGGCGCAGCACCACGTTGGGCGACAGCCGCATGGAGATGGCAGACATGTTGGAAGGCACCATCGCCAGCCCTATGCCCTCCTCCACCAGCCCCAGCACCGTCTGCACCTGCGCGGCCCGGTGCGTGGTGTTGGGCGCCAGCCCCTCCTCCTGGAACAGGGCGTCGATGACGGGCGCCAGGGCGCCCTGGACCTCGCCCGTGTAGTGGATGAAGGGGTAGTAGGTCATCTCCACCAGGGGAATTTCGTCCAGTACGGCCAGCACATGGTGGCGCGGCAGGGCGACCAGCAGATGGTCGTCCTGGATATGAGAGACCACCAGGTCGGGATCGTTGTCTATGGGAAAGCGCACCAGACCCACATCGACATCCCCCTGTTTGACGCGCTCGATCAGCAGGGAGGTGGTGGCCTCCTCAAGCTCCAGCCGCACCTGGGGATGCTGGGCACAGAAGCCGGCCAGCAGCTTGGGCATCAGGGTGCTGACCACCGAGCCCACGAAGCCTATCTTCAGTGTTCCGCTCTTGCCCGCCGCGGCCAGCCGTGCGTTGTCCCGGGCCTGCTGGACATGGAGCAGGGCCTTGCGCAGGTCCGCCGTGGCCGCCTGGCCGGCCATGGTCAGGTCGACGCCGCGGCTGGTGCGCAGGAACAGCTGGCAGCCGAACTCTTCCTCCAGCTTGCGGATGGACGTGGACAGCGCTGGCTGGCCCAGGTGCAGCTTTTGCGCCGCCACGCTGAAGCTTCGGGTTTCACTGAGAACGAGGAATTGCCGAAGTTGTCTGAGATCCATGAAGCATTATGGTGGAACGCCGCAGCATGGGCAGGCTTGCAACGGGCCTCGCTGCGCACGGCTCAGTCCGCCTGTATGCCCGCCACCTTGACCACCTGCGCCCATTTGCGCAGCTCGCCGCGCAGGCGCTCGCGCATCTGCTGGCGGGAGCCCGGGTCGGCCTCCGCGCCGGCCGTCAGCAGGCGCTGGCGCACGGCGGCGTCGCGCAGCGCGGTGTTGAAGTCGGCGTTGATCCGGTCAAGCACGGCGGCGGGGGTGCGGGCCGGCGCGAACAGCGCGGCCCAGGAATAGGCCTCGTACTCGGGCAGGCCCGATTCGGCGATGGTGGGCATCTCGGGCAGCATGGCCGAGCGCTGGCGGCTGGCCACGCCCAGCACCTTGATGCGGCCGGACCTGATGTGCTGCAGCGCGCTGGGCGCGTCGGCGAACATCAGCTGCACCTGGCCGCCCAGCAGGTCGTTCATGGCCGGCGCGCTGCCCTTGTAGGGAATGTGCTGCAGCTTGATGCCCGCATGCATGTTGAACAGCTCGCCGGCCAGGTGCGTGCCGCCGCCATTGCCGGAGGAACCGAAGCTCAGGCCGTTGCCGGACTTGGCCAGCGCGATCAGCTCGCGCACATTGCGCGCCGGCACCGAAGGATGGGCCACCAGGAAGACCGGGAACATGGCGGCAAAGCTCACGGGCTCGAAGTCGCGCTCGATGTCATAGGCCATCTTCGGCTGCAGCGCGGGATGGACGGCGTGGTGTATCGAGCCGACGAACAGCGTATAGCCGTCGGCCGGCTCCTTGGCGGCCAGGGCCGCGCCCACCATGCCGCCCGCGCCCGCGCGGTTGTCGACCAGGGTAGTCTGCTGCCATGCCTCGCCCAGCTTCTGGGTGAAGGCACGGGCCGTGGTATCCACGGGGCCGCCGGGCGGAAAGGGGACGATGAAGCGCACGGGCCGCGCGGGCCAGGACTCGGTGGCGCGGGCCTGCCGCACGGCAGGCATCAGGCTGGCGGCGGCCAGGGCACCGCCGGCGGACAGGAACCGGCGGCGTGAACGGGGCAGGGAAGGCGTCGGGGGCATGGCGGATCTCCGGACAACGGGCGGCGGTTTGCCGCGCGGCCATTCTGTTCAAGCCGCCGCGCACCGTGTTTCGTCAATGCGGAAGATGCGCTTCCAAACCGTCCAAGCGGGGTAAACCCTGGGCTACCAAGTCTGCTGGTCTTCCCGAAATCCTGCGCCACGGCACTCACCCTGACTTTCTCCTCTCCGTTGGATTGCGCATTTGTAATCCACTCCAGGAGAACGGATCCATAAAATAGGTGGCCTGCGATTCCAACTCAGCACTGGCTGCAATGTGATTTTTCCACACAAAATAGCAGACGCGCCGCCTTATTCAAGCGCCGTGCTGCTTCTCATGGGCTTCATCGCCTTTCGTACGGCAATGGCTGGAATGACAGCCCTGACGCCACAGGAAGCCTATTACTGGACATGGAGCCGGTTTCCCGATATTTCCTATTACGACCACCCACCCCTGGTCAGCTATTCCATAGGGATCACGACCTGGATTTTCGGCAATACCACGTTCGGCGTGAAAATGGCGGCGGTCCTGTGGTCACTGGGGTGGAATCTGCTGTGGCTGCGGCTGATCCGGGACATGTTCGACGACCCCAGGCTGGCCTGGTGGTCGCTGCTGGTCCTCAACTCCACCCTGCTGTACGAGCTGTATGCGCTGGGCCCCACGCCCGATGCGCCCCTGCTGTTCGGCTGGACGGGCACTCTCTGGGCCGTCTGGCGCGCCACGCATTCCCGGGGCCTGGGCTGGTGGCTGCTGGCGGGCATCTTTCTGGGCACGGCGCTGCTGGGCAAGTACTCCGCCATCCTGCTGCTGCCCGCCGTCGGCCTGTACCTGCTGGCACCTTCCAGACGGCCTTGGCTGCTCCATCCGGGCCCATGGCTGGCCCTGGCCCTGGCACTGCTGCTGTTCGCGCCCGTGCTGTACTGGAATGCCCAGCACGACTGGAGCTCCCTGGCCTTCCAGAGCAGCCGTCGGCTGGGGGAGATGTCCGCGCTCAAGCCCAGGTTCTTCGCCCTCCTGCTGGCGACGCAGACCCTGCTGCTGACGCCCTGGGTCATGTGGCTGAGCCTCCGGGGCCTGTGGGGCGCCGGCAGAGCGGTTCTCGCATCGCACGCCGATGCCGCGACCACCCTGCTATGGTGCAGCGCCCTGGTTCCCCTGGCCGTATTCGGCTCCGCCAGCTTCCTGGCCAACGGCAAGCTGAACTGGCTGATTCCCGCCTGGTGGCCGCTGGTCGTGCTGGGCCTGCGCCAGAGCCTGTCGCGGCCCGCCGCCGGCCTCTGGCGTCCCCTCGGCCTGGCCAGCACCCTGGCCCTTCTGCTGGCCGCCAGCGTCCTGGTCACCCAGGCCGACATGAAGCTTCCCGCCGACCTGAACGTCGCCAGCGGCTGGCGCCAAGCCGCGGCAAGGGTCGATGAACAGATTGCCGCCGAAAGGCTGGCTGGCAGGCGCGCCTTTGTCTTTTCCCCGAATTACAAGATCAGCTCGCTGATATGGATCCACCGGCCAAGCCAGGAACGCACTTACTCCAGCGACATATGGGGCGGCAAATCATTGCAATATGACCATTTTCCGAAAGACGAGAACCTGGCAGGTGCGACAGGATTTCTCGTGCTGTCCGACCAGGCCCAGTCGAATATCGACATGACCGAGGTCGCCAGACGCTTTGAATCCCTGGAATGGGTTGAAACCATGGAAACCCGTTCCAGGGGGGCCCTGGTCCGGCGCATTGAAATATGGCGCGGGGAAAACTATGCCGGCAGCGCGGCGCAATCAGGGAATTGAAAATGCCAGAGCTCACCATCATCGTTCCCACCTTCAACGAATCGGGCAATGTGGAGGAACTCCTGTACCGGATACGGTCGGCCCTGATCGACGTGGATTGGGAAATCATCTTCGTCGACGACGACTCGCCCGACGGCACGGCTGGCGTGGTCTCGCGCCTGGCCCGGGACAGCCATCGCGTGCGCCTGCTGCTGCGCCTCGGGCGCCGGGGCCTGTCCTCGGCGTGCATCGAGGGCATGCTGGCCTCCTGCGCGCCCCTGGTTGCCGTGATCGATGCCGACCTCCAGCATGACGAGCGGCTGCTGCGGCAGATGGTGGAGGAGCTCGACCACGATCCCGGCCTGGACATCGTCGTGGGAAGCCGCCATGTGGCCGGCGGCGGCCTGGGCGACTGGGACGCGTCACGCGCCGCCATCAGCCGTCTTGCGTCCTGGCTGGGCAGATCCGTGCTGCGTGCCGATCTGCGAGACCCCATGAGCGGCTTCTTCATGATCCGCAGGACGGCGGCAATGCCCTGCATGCGCGCGGGACTGTCCGGTATCGGATTCAAGATCCTGCTCGACCTGTTCGCCAGCAGTCCGCGGCCTCTTCGCTTCAAGGAACTGCCCTACGTGTTCGGCCTGCGGCGCCACGGCGACAGCAAGCTGGACAGCTCGGCCGCGTGGCAGTACCTCGTCATGCTGCTGAGCCATCTGCTCAAGGGAGCCCTTCCCGCGAAATTCATCGGCTTCGCCCTGATCGGCGCCCTGGGGCTGGTGGTCCACCTGGCCGCCCTGGCCATTCTTTTCAGAACCATGGGGCTGTCCTTCCCCCATGCCCAGACCATGGCCGTCGCCATTGCGATGACCGCCAACTACGTGCTGAACAACCGATTGACCTACCGCGACATGCGCCTCAGAGGCTGGCAATTCCTGCGGGGCTGGATCTCCTTCGTCGCCATCTGCAGCGTAGGCGCCATGGCCAACGTCGCGCTGTCCTCATGGCTGTTCACCTTCATCCCACACTACTGGCTGGCCTGGGCCACGCTGGGCGCGGCCGTGGCCGCCGTCTGGAACTATGCCGTGACAGCGGTCCACACCTGGGGACAGGGCTCGGTCCGGCGGGAGCAGCAGGGCGCCTGAGCGCCCTCCGGGGCGGCGCGCGCACCTTCAATTCAGCTCAATGGCTGATCATCCAGGGCCTCCTCGACGGCGCGGACTTCGTGCCGTTGGGCGCCGTCACCGTGGCGCCGCGCCGACCCGAACCACAGCAGCCGCAGCCAGCGGGATGCCTGAGGCGCGCATAGTCTCTGGAACTCACGGGCTCGTGGCGCGCGCGCTCGTTGGTGTCCATGGCGCGGCGCGTGCCGTCGGGCATCAGGGCCAGCCGGGGGGCGGCCGCCAGCACGCGCGGCGCGGCCACGCCACAGCCGGGGCAGGCGGCGGGCTCGTCGCGCAGGCGCAGCGGCCGGAGCGCCTCGAAGCCGCCGCACTGCGCGCAGTCATAGTCGTAGGTGGGCATGTAGCAGGCTCCCTGTTCAGCGCAGGTCGGGCGACAAGGGCATGTCGATGCTTCCATCGAACTGCACGACCGGCCCCGCCGCGTTGGGGTTGATGTCGAAGTCGAAGATGCCCGTGGGCAGCCACAGCGTGGCGCAGGCATTGGGCACGTCCACCACGCCGCTGATGTGACCCTGCACGGGCGCCGTGCCCAGAATGGAGTAGGCCTGGGCGCCGCTGTAGCCGAATTTCTTCAGGTACTCGATGGCGTTCAGGCAGGCCTGGCGGTAGGCCACGTTGACATCGAGGTAGTGCTGGCGGCCGCTCTCGTCCACCGAGATGCCTTCGAAGATCAGGTAGTCGTCATAGCGCGGCGTGATGGGGCTGGGCTTGAAGATGGGGTTCCTGATGCCGTACCTGGCCATGCCGCCCTTGATGAGGTTGACGCGCATGTGCACCCAGCCGGCCATCTCGATGGCGCCGCAGAAGGTGATCTCGCCGTCGCCCTGGCTGAAGTGCAGGTCGCCCACGCTCAGGCCCGCGCCGTCCACGTAGACCGGGAAATACACCTTGGCGCCACGCGACAGGTCCTTGATGTCGCAGTTGCCGCCGTGCTCGCGCGGCGGCACGGTGCGCGCGCCCTCGGCGGCGGCCTTGTCGCGGGCCTCGCCGCGCAGCTTGCCCATGTGGGCGGTTCCGGCGGACGGCGGGTTGGCCAGGCCGGGCACGCGCCCGGGATCGGTGGCGATCAGGGCGCTTTCGCGCTCGTTCCACATCTCCAGCATGGGCCGGTCGGGCAGGCAGCCGATCAGGCCCGGGTGGATGAGGCCGGCGAAGTTCACGCCGGGGATGTGGCGCGAGCTGGTGAACATGCCCTTGAAGTCCCAGATCGATTTCTGGGCCGAGGGGAAGTGGTCCGTCAGGAAGCCGCCGCCATTGTTCTTGGAGAAAAAGCCGTTGAAGCCCCAGAGGCTGTCGGGCTTGGCGCCGATGTCCAGCAGATCGACCACCAGCAGGTCGCCGGGCTGGGCGCCCTTCACGCCCACGGGCCCGGACAGGTAGTGCACCGTGGTCAGGTCGATGTCGCGCACATCGTCGGCGCTGTCGTTGTTCTGGATGAAGCCGCCGGTCCAGTCGTAGGTCTCCAGGATGAAGTCGTCGCCGGGCTGGACCCAGCAGGCCATGGGAATGTCCGGGTGCCAGCGGTTGTGCACCTGTTCGTTGTCGGTGGGCGGGCGGGTCAGATCGACCTTGATCAGCGTATCCGTCATGTGCAGAGCCTCCTGGAGGTGGTGATGAACTGCGGAAACAGGCGCGGGCCCGGACGCCCTGCCGGGCGCGGCCCGCCATCGCCCGCCCCTGCCGCGCCAAAGCGGCGGCGCGCCTGGGAAGCGCGGACTGGAAGAAAGGGCCGGGGATGCACAACCACCATAGCAGCCGCGCGGCGGCACCGGCCTAGGCACCAACCCTGGCTTGACGCGGCGCCACCGCCCCACCGGCTGCCGTGAAGCCACCCTTCCAGATTGGCGAATTGAAGCGGGGCCGCGATGCGGGCATGCTGGCGGACAGCCAGGGCATCCGGCGTGATCGCCGCACGCCCGCCGCAGAACACCGAGAACGGAGACCCCGCCCATGCACCTCAGTGCCCAGACCCATTACCAGGCCGAACTCGATGCCGGCCGCTTCTGCCTGCAGCAGTGCCCGCAATGCACGCGCCATGTCTTCACCCCGCGCGAGCTGTGCCCGCACTGCGGCGCCAGCCCGCTGCGCTGGGTGCGCGCCAGCGGCCAGGGCACGGTCTATTCCACCTCCACCATCGCGCGCAAGCCCGACGCCGGCGGCAACTACAACGTGGCCCTGATCGACCTGGACGAAGGCGTGCGCATGATGGGCCGCGTGGAAGGCGTCGCCCCCGAGGAGGTGCGCATCGGCCAGCGCGTGCAGGCCCATGTGGCGCACAAGGACGGGCGCGGCCTGGTGCTGTTCCAGCCACGCCAGGCCCCGCAGCAGGGAGGTGCCGCATGAACGCGCGCATTCCCCAATCCACCCTGGACGCCGCCGCCGTGAACCGCCTCCTGCGCGGGCGCGTGGCCATTGCCGGCGCCGCCACCTATGGCTGTGGCGAGGCACCCGGCATGGACGACATGACCCTGCTGGTGCGCGCCGCCCATGCGGCCGTGGCCGACGCGGGCCTGACCATGCAGGACATCGACGGCCTGGCCACCTGCAGCGTCAACGCCAGCATGTGGACCATGCCCGTGATCGAGCACCTGGGCATCAACCCCACCTATGTGGACGGCACGATGATCGGCGGCAGCAGTTTCATCGCCCACCTGCTGCCCGCCATCCGCGCGCTGGAGGCAGGCCAGTGCAAGGCCGTGCTGGTGTGCTACGGCAGCGCCCAGCGCTCGGCCACCTTCGGCCGCAAGGAAGGCCAGGCGGCGCGGCGCTTCCTGGACCCGCAGCCCTATGAGTTCCCCTACGAGCCCGTGCTGCCCGTGACCGCCTATGCGCTGGCGGCCGCGCGCCACATGCACGAGTTCGGCACCACGCGCGAGCAGCTGGCCGAGGTGGCCGTGGCCGCGCGCGCCTGGGCCCAGCTCAACCCCGAGGCCTTCATGCGCGATCCGCTGACCATCGAGGACGTGCTCTCGGCCCGCCCCATCGCCAGCCCCCTGAGCGTGCGCGACTGCTGCCTGGTCACCGACGGCGCGGGCGCCATCGTGCTGGTGCGCGCCGACCGCGCCCGCGACCTGCCCCGGCCCCCGGTCTACGTGCTGGGCAATGCCACGGCGATCTGGAACCGCCAGATCTCCTGCATGCCCGACCTGACCACCACGGCGGCCTCGCAGTCGGGCGCCCAGGCCTTCGCCATGGCGGGGCTCACGGCCGCCGACATGGACATGGCCCAGCTCTACGACGCCTTCACCATCAACACCCTGCTGTTCCTGGAGGACCTGGGTTTCTGCGCCAAGGGCGAGGGGGGCGCCTTCGTGTCCAAGGGAGGCATCGCGCCCGGCGGGCGGCTGGCGGTCAACACCAACGGCGGCGGCCTGTCCTGCGTGCACCCGGGCATGTACGGCATCTTTGCGCTGATCGAGGCCGTGCGCCAGCTGCGCGGCGAAGCCGGCCAGCGCCAGCTGGGACGCCACCGCACGGCCGTGGTCCATGGCAATGGCGGCACGCTGTCCAGCCAGTCCACCGCCGTCCTCGGCACGGCCGATGCCCTTTGATTTCGCAGAGAGAGAACACCGCCAATGATCCGCGACCAAGAAACCCTCGAAGCCCTGCTGGACAGCGTGCGCCGCTTCGTGCGCGAGCGCCTGGTGCCCGCCGAGAACGAAGTGGCCGAGACCGACGAGATTCCCGAGTCCATCGTGCAGGAGATGCGCAACCTGGGCCTGTTCGGCATGACCATCCCCGAGCAGTTCGGCGGGCTGGAGCTGACCATGGAGGAAGAGGTGCGCGTGCTCTTCGAGCTGTGCCAGACCGCGCCGGCCTTCCGCTCGGTGATCGGCACGACCGTGGGCATAGGCTCGCAGGGCATCCTCATCGACGGCACGCCCGAGCAGCAGGCCGCCTGGCTGCCCAAGCTGGCCACGGGTGAGATCATGGCCTCGTTCGCGCTGACCGAGCCCGAGGCGGGCTCGGACGCGGCCTCGCTGCGCACCACGGCCATCAGGGATGGGGACCACTACGTGGTCAACGGCAACAAGCGCTTCATCACCAATGCGCCGCATGCGGGCATGTTCACGCTGATGGCGCGCACCGACCCGGCCAACAAGGGCGCGGGCGGCGTCTCGGCCTTCATCGTGGATGCGAAGTCGCCGGGCATCAGCTTCGGCAAGAACGACGTGAAGATGGGCCAGAAGGGCGCGCACACCTGCGACGTGTTCTTCGACAACGTGCGCGTGCCGGCGGCCAACCTCATCGGCCTGAAGGAAGGCCAGGGCTTCAAGACCGCCATGAAGGTGCTGGACAAGGGCCGCATCCACATCGCGGCCGTGAGCGTGGGCGTGGCGCAGCGCATCCTGCGCGACGCGCTGAACTACGCGCTGGAGCGCAAGCAGTTCGGCCAGCCCATCTGCGAATTCCAGCTGGTGCAGGCCATGCTTGCCGACAGCCAGGCCGAGCTGTATGCGGCCGAGTGCATGGTCATCGACGCAGCGCGCCGCCGCGACGAGGGCCGCAACGTCTCCACCGAGGCCTCCTGCTGCAAGATGTTCGCCACCGAGATGGTGGGCCGCGTGGCCGACCGTGCCGTGCAGATCCTGGGCGGCTCGGGCTACCTGGCCGAATTCGGCATCGAGCGCTTCTACCGTGACGTGCGGCTGTTCCGCCTGTACGAGGGCACGACGCAGATCCAGCAGCTCATCATCGCGCGCAACATGGTGCGCGAGGCCCGCGCGGCATGAGCACGCCGGCCCCTGACCGCAGCGCCTTCATGCGCCTGATCGGCGCGGCACAGGTGCCGGCGCCGCCCGGCAAGGTCCATGTGCGCCTGCCGCACCTGCGCGAGGAACTGCTCAACCAGTTGCCGGCCGCGCATGGCGGCGTGCTCATGGCATTGCTGGACTCCGTGATGTCGCGCGCCGCCGGCGAGCTGCCGGGCGCCCCCTCGCAGACCGCCGTCACGGTGGAGATGAGCAGCCGCTTTCACCGCCCCGGCAAAGGCGCGCTGCTGGCCGAGGGCTGGGTGGTGCACGCCAGCCGCAGCCTGTGCAGCTGCGCGGCGCAATTGATGGACGAAGACGGAAAACTGGTGGCGACAGCCACCGGCACCTTCAAATACTGGCTGGCTCCGACCACCCTGGACCAGGGAACGGCCCGCGCGGATTGAGTGGGCGGAGCGAACCGGCCGGCTACTCCACCTTGAGCCGGCCCTGCGCGTCGGCCACCAGCAGCTCCACCAGTTCCTGGGCGAAGGACGGCAGGGCCTCCAGGCTGCGCACGCAGATCTGCATCTCGCGCACCGACCAGGCGTCGGACAGCGGCACGATGGCGATGTCCATGGACTGCGCATGGCGGCTGGCGGCCGACTCGGGCAGCACGCCCACGCCCACGCCGGCCTCGATCATGCGGCAGGCCGTCTCGAAGTTGCCGACCTGGATGCGCTGCTTGATGGGCCGGTGCAGCTGGTCGCTGGCCTGGCGAAGAAAGGCATGGATGGCGCTGGACTCGTGCAGGCCCACATGGTCCAGCTCCAGCGTATCGGCGAAGGCCATCTGCATCTCGCCGTCCAGCGCATGGCCGCGCGGCACCACCAGCACCAGGCGGTCGCGCCGGTAGGGCAGGGTCTCCAGGTTCTCTGTGCGCACCAGGCCGGCGACGATGCCGATGTCGGTCTGTCCCTCGGTCACGGCGCGCACGATGTCGTGCGACAGGCGCTCGCGCAGGTCGATGTTCACGTCGGGATTGCGGCGCAGGTAGTGGCGCAGCACGGGCGGCAGGAACTCGCCCAGCGAGGTGGTGTTGGCGAACACCCGCACATGGCCCTTGATGCCGCGCACGTACTCCTGCATGTCGCCGCGCAGGTGCTCGATCTGGCCCAGCACCATGCGCGCATGGGTCACGAAGGCCTGGCCCGGCGGCGTCAGCGTCACGCCCTGGCTGGTGCGGTACAGCAGCTTGGTGCCTATGCTCTCCTCCAGGTTCTTGATGCGGGTGCTGGCCGCCGGCAGGGAGATGAAGGAAAGTTCCGCGCCGCGCGTCATGCTGTTGGCGTCGGCGATGTGCACCATCAGGCGCAGATCCACAAGATCGAAATGCATGGCCATCCGGCATTGTAGAAAGCCGCGGGCTCCGGCACTGAGCCGCGCGCGTCAGTACAAACCGCAGTGCCGGCCCGGGCGCGAACGCGCGCTTTCACAAATGCGAAGCCGCAGCAGGCCCGCGCGCCGTAGCATGGCCCATCTGCCCGGGATAGCCGCCTCAGCCCATGAACCACACCGAACCCCCCTCCCCCAGCCCCATCAACAACACGGCCACCCAGACCGCAGGAGCGCTGGGCCATCTGCGCGTGCTCGACCTCTCGCGCGTGCTGGCCGGCCCCTGGTGCACCCAGAACCTGGCCGACATGGGGGCCGACGTCATCAAGATCGAAAAGCCCGGCGAGGGCGACGACACGCGCCACTGGGGCCCGCCCTTCTTCCCCGATGCGCAAGGCAATCCCTCGGACAACGCCGTGTACTTCGCGGCCTGCAACCGCAACAAGCGATCGGTCACCGTGGACATGGCCACGGCCGAGGGCCAGCAGCTGATCCGCGAGCTGGCCATGCAAAGCGACGTGGTGGTGGAGAACTTCAAGACCGGGGGCCTCAAGCGCTACGGGCTGGACTACGCCTCGCTGAGCGCGCTGAACCCGCGCCTGATCTACTGCTCGGTCACGGGCTTCGGCCAGACCGGCCCCTACGCGCCGCGCGCCGGCTACGACCTGCTGGTGCAGGCCATGAGCGGCCTCATGAGCATCACGGGCCGCGCCGACAGCGAACCCGGCGGCGGACCCATGCGCGTGGGCGTGGCCGTGATCGACCTGTTCACGGGCATGTATGCCACCACCGCCATCCTGGGCGCGCTGGAGGCCCGCCACCGCACCGGCCGTGGCCAGCACATCGACATGGCCCTGCTGGACGTGGCCATGGCCGTGCTCGCCAACCAGGGCGCAGGCTACCTGAATACCGGCCATGTGCCGGGACGCCAGGGCAACACCCACCCCAGCGTCGTGCCCTACCAGGACTTCCCCACGGCCGATGGCAACATGCTGCTGGCCATCGGCAACGATGGCCAGTTCGCGCGCTTTTGCGAGGCTGCCGGCGTGGACTGGGCGCGCGACGAGCGCTTTGCCACCAATGCCGGCCGCGTCATCCACCGCGACACGCTGATCCCCCTGATGCAGCAGCTCACGCGCGCCCGCGCCACGTCCGACTGGATCACCCTGCTGGAGGACAAGGCCGTGCCCTGCGGCCCCATCAACCACATCGGCCAGGCCTTCGATGACGCGCAGGTGCGCGCACGCAGCCTGCGCGTGGAGCAGGAACGCTACCCGGGCGCCCAGCCCCCCGAGGGCGAGACCATCAACCGCGTGGTGACCACGGCCAGCCCGCTGCGCCTGTCGGACACGCCCACCACACTGCGCCATGCACCGCCGGCCCTGGGCCAGCACACGGACGAGGTGCTGGCCGAGCGCCTGGGGCTGGATGCGCGCCAGCGGCAGGCGCTCAGGGACCAGGGCGTGGTCTGAGCACCGACCGGTGCGCGCCCTGAACGCGGCACTTTCAGACTGGTCCGATTGCCGAAACACCGGGAAAGACGTCTCATCCGGGACGTGAAAACCAGAATCTTCCTCATCCACGGCCCGGGGCCATCCTGCGATCACCCGCGGCACACCCCTGGCCTGGCGGGCACACGCCATGGCCATCCCTAGCCGCGAGCGCCGCCCCGGCCGGGTCTGCCGGACCTCTGGCTGGTTTCCCCCATAGACGGGCGCAACGCGCACGCCCGCTCTGCCCGCGCACGCCTCCGGCTCCTGAATGTTCCCGCCTGTGTCCACAGGCCGGGCGGCGGTCGGGCTGCGCCCGGGCATTCCCCTCTTCGTCGACCCCCATGCCCGAGGCCGGGCCACGGACCTTCGCCATGCAAGCCTTTCGCAACCTCCGCATCTCCGCCAAGCTGCTGCTGGCCTTCGCAGCCGTGCTGCTGCTGACCGCCTTCCTGGGCCTGTACGCCATCGTTCAACTGAACAGGATCAACCAGGCATCGACCGAGATCGCCACGCGGTGGATGCCATCCTCGCGCCTGTTGCTGGACATCCGTGCGGCCGTGGCGCGCTACCGCGTCAACGAACTGCAGCATGTGATCTCGGAAGTGGACAGCGAGATGGCCGGCTTCGAGACGGTGCTGGACGCGCTGTGGCAGCGCGTCCAGGACGACCATGGCCGCTATGCGCGCTACGCCATCACACCGCAGGAGCAAGCCGACCATCGGGCGCTGGGCGAACTGCTGGCGCGCTATGCCGGTGAGCATCCCCGGATCATGCAACTGTCGCGCAGCCTGCATACCAGCGAGGCCATGACCGTCATCCAGGGCGAGTCGCTGCAGATCAGCCGCACGCTCTACGAGCTCGTGGACCGCATGGTGCAGGCCAACCAGGACGGCGCGGCACAGGCCAACCAGCAGGCCAATGCGCTCTACGCCAGCGCGCGCAACTGGGTCACGGGCCTGCTGGTGTGCAGCGTGGCCCTGGGCCTGGCACTGGCCATGGCGATCGCGCGCCTCATCTCGCGCCCCTTGAACGATGCGGTCAAGGTGGCGCAGGCGGTGGCCAGCGGCGACCTGACCAGCCGCATCGAGGCACGGGACCGCGACGAGACCGGGCAACTGCTGCAGGCCCTGCACCGCATGGACAGCAACCTGGGACAGATCGTGCACCAGGTGCGCATGAGCACGGACTGCATCGCCACGGCATCGAGCGAGATCGCATCGGGCAACGACGATCTGTCCGCGCGCACCGAACGGCAGGCCAGCTCGCTGGAGCAGACGGCCGCCTCCATGGAGGAGCTGACCTCCACCGTGCGCCAGAATGCCGACAACGCCCATCAGGCCAACCAACTGGCCCTGTCCGCCTCCGCCGTCGCGACCCGGGGCGGCACGGTGGTCTCGCAGGTGGTGGACACCATGGACGCCATCCATGCCTCCTCGCGCCAGATCTCCGACATCATCGGCGTCATCGACGGCATTGCCTTCCAGACCAACATCCTGGCGCTGAACGCGGCCGTGGAGGCGGCGCGCGCGGGCGAGCAGGGCCGTGGCTTCGCCGTGGTGGCCGGCGAGGTGCGCACGCTGGCCCGGCGCAGCGCCGAAGCGGCCAAGGAGATCAAGCGGCTGATCGAGGACTCGACCGGCAAGGTCAGCACCGGATCGGCCCTGGTCCAGCAGGCCGGCCAGACCATGCGGGAAATCGTCAGCAGCGTGCGCAACGTGACCGACATCATGGGCGAGATCACGGCCGCCAGCCGCGAGCAGACGGCAGGCCTGGAGCAGATCAATCAGGCCATCTCGCAGATGGACCAGGTTACCCAGCAGAACGCGGCCCTGGTGGAGGAAGCGGCTGCCGCTGCCCACTCCCTGCAGGAACAGGCCTACGGCCTGCAGCAGGCCGTGAGCGTCTTCAGGCTGGAGCGCGGGGTGGCGCTGGAAGCGCTTCCGGCCAGCCCCGCCCCGCCGGCCCTGCCCGCGGCCCGGATCTCGGCCGAGGCCGGCGGGACATGCACTGACCCGGCGCCCGCTCAGAACGCGTGGGCCATGCCCACGCCGAAGGCCGTGCGCGAGCTCTGGCGCTCGTAGCGCTGGTGGCCCAGGCTGGTGTAGAGCATGGTGCGCTTGGACAGCTTGTACTCGGCGCCTAGCGACAGCATGTTGTTGGTGTCACGATCCAGCCGCTGGCGCGCATAGCTGGCCTTGAGCGTGGTGGCGCCGATGCCATAGGTCGCGCCCAGCGAGACCATGCGCGACTTGTCGGGCCCGTTTCCGGGGGTGCCGGCCGTGCCCGACTTGCTGCGGTCATAGGCCAGCATCACGGCCGCCGCGCCGAAGCGGTACTTGCCCCCCATGTACAGGTCGGTATCGCCGCTGCCGTTGCGCTCGTGCGCCAGCATGGCCGCCACCGCGCCCTGGTCATAGTTCACCGACACCGAGCGTGCACGGCCCTGGCGGCCCGGCGCCTCGGTGCGCTCGGGCGAGGCGCTCAGGTGCACGGAGAAGCCGCCGAACCTGGGCGAGTCGTAGAACACGCCGTTGGACATGCGGCCGTACTCGGGCGAGCCATTGTTGCTGGCGCGGTCCGTGGGCGTGAGGTAGTGGGCCATGTGCCAGGCCGGCGAGGCGATGCGGTTGAAGTTGGACCAGGGGTCGAACTGCCACTCCTGGCTCCACATCGCGCTGAGCGCGCGGCCCAGGCGCAGATGGCCCCAGGCGCCCTGCAGGCCCACGGTGGACTCGTCATGCCAGAAGGGCTTCTTCGGGTAGTCCTCGGTCAGGCCCGTGTCCAGGTCGAAGCGCGTGCTCAGGCGGAACGTGGCCTTCAGGCCGCCACCCAGGTCCTCGAAGCCGGCAATCGCCAGGTTGCTGCGCTGAATCGTTCCCAGCTTGCTGGTCTTGTCGTAGTCCCGGAACACGCCGGCATCAAGGTAGCCGCTGATGGTCACATTGGATTGGGCCGCGGCGGGCAGGGCCGCCGCAAGCGCGAGAGAGGCAAGGGTCGAGCGGGAGGTACAACGCATCCTGAATGGGTTCCTGGATTGAGGGATGGCACAACACCGGCGCGGCCTGCAGGCCTGCGCGAACGGCGACGGGGGCGGCCACGAGGGCGTGGCTGGAAAGGTGCGCGGCGGGCTGGTGGCTTGCTGCGACTTGAAGGCAGCCAGGATGCAGATCGCGGCATGATCACCGCACATCCGGGCCGAAGACGTCATCCGCGCAGATGGCGGGCAACAGGCGGCATTATGAAAGCAGGGGCCGGCGATGACCACGCCACCGTCAGGCCCGGTCAGTTTCGTAACAGGCCCGCTTCAGCGCATGCGCTCCATGCGCGCCACGCCCCACAGCCGGTTCATCTCGGTGCAGAACGGCTGGGCGCAGGGCGCGCGGCCCTCGTACTGGCAGCCTGGCGTGGTGCATAGATGGGACTGGTGTTCGCGGCGCTCGCGCGGCAGCACCCCCGAAGCCTGCGCTGCCGCCATGTGCAGCCACGGGTCGCCGCGCTGCTGCAGCAACTGCTGCATTTCCTGGGCCAGTGCCGGCGACAGGGAGGTCAGGCCCGCAGGCGCCGCCAGCGATACCCCGGACTGGCGCAAGGGCTGCAGCTCCAGCAGCAGCAGGGCGCTGGTGCGCAAGGCATCGGCGCCGCGCGGCTGCACCACCACGGCCATCGGCCCCGAGGCCAGGGATTGCAGCGAGGCATCCAGCGGCAGGCGCAGACCCGGCTCGGACACCTTGGGCACGGGGACAGGGGCAGCGGCGCCCGCGGATGGCATCGCCGACGCCGATGCCATCCGGCCGGGCTCCGTGGCCGCCAGCGCGATGGCCGCGCCCTGCGCCTGGGCCCAGGCCTGGGGTACCTGCAAGCTCAGTGTGAAGCCGCGCTCACCCTGGGGCGTCAGCAGCGTGCCCTGCTGCACCCACCAGGTCTGCAGCGCGGGCAGGGCCTGGCCCGCGCGCACCGCAAGGCCGGCAGACAGGCCCGCGCCTTCCCCCGCCTGCGGCGCCAGCCCGGAGCCGGCCAGCAATGCATCCACCACCTTCCCCTTGGCGGCGGCCATCGGCACGGCCGGGGACGATGGCGCCTGCGGTGCGGCACCTGCCGGGGTCGCTGGCGTGGAGGGCGGTGCTCCAGCCTGTGACGCCACGGGCCGCGATCCCGCATCCAGGCTGCCGGCCGCCAGCGCCTGCATCAGCGCCGCCGAACCCGGCTGGGCCGCGAGCAATTGCAGGGCCTGGCCCTGCTGCGTGCCCACCTGGGCCAGCAAGGCCTGCAGCAGCCGGCCCAGCGCCTCGGACACACCGGTGGCCGGCCACTGCGGGGCTGGTGCACCGGGACTGGCCTGGACCTGGCGCGCCAGCTGGGCCACCAATTGCTCGAAGGCCTGCAGGCGCAGGCTTTGCAGCATCTCGGCCGACCAGCGCACCGCCGTGGCGGCAGGCGGTGCCTGCGGCGGGATGGCGGCCTGGACAGGCGGCACCCCGCCTGCGGCCGGCGGCATGCCCACCGGCGCAGGCGATGCCACGCCGTTGGCGGCAGGCGCAACGGGTGGCATCGGAGAGCTCACATCAGGCCTCGGCGGGGTAGAACAGGCGGCGCGTGGGCGTGCTGGTCACGGCCTTGGCGATGGCGCCGATATGGTCGGGCGTGGTGCCGCAGCAGCCGCCGACGATGTTGACCAGCCCCTCGGCCGCGAACTCGTGGACCAGGCGGCTGGTGACCTCGGGCGTCTCGTCGAAGCCGGTGTCGCTCATGGGATTGGGCAGGCCGGCATTCGGGTAGCAGCTGATGAAGGTCTCGGGCGCGGCCTTGTTCAGCTCCTGGACATAGGGGCGCATCAGCGCCGCGCCCAGGGCACAGTTCAGGCCGATGGACAGCGGGTTCGCATGGCGCACGCTGTGCCAGAAGGCGGTGACGGTCTGGCCTGACAGGATGCGGCCCGAAGCATCGGTCACCGTGCCGCTGATCATGATGGGCAGGATCTGACCGCTTTGCTCGAAGGCCTCGTCCACGGCGAACAGCGCGGCCTTGGCGTTGAGGGTGTCGAAGATGGTCTCGACCAGGATGACGTCGGCGCCGCCCTCGATCAGTGCCAGCGTCTGCTCCAGGTAGGCCTGGCGCAGTTGCTCGAAATTCACGTTGCGCGCGCCCGGGTCGTTCACGTCGGGGCTGATGCTGGCCGTCTTGGGCGTGGGGCCCAGGGCGCCGGCCACGTAGCGTGGATGCCCGGGCGTGCTGTACTTGTCGCAGGCCGCGCGCGCCAGCTGGGCGCTCTTGAGATTCATCTCCCAGGCCAGGTCGGCCATGTGATAGTCCTCCTGCGCGATCGTGGTGGCGCCGAAGGTATTGGTCTCGATGAGGTCGGCGCCGGCCGCCAGGTATTTCTCGTGGATGTCGCGGATCACGTCGGGACGGGTGAGCGACAGCAGCTCGTTGTTGCCCTTGACGTCATGCGGGAAGTCCTTGAAGCGCTCGCCCACGCTGCCGGGGCCCGTGTAGCCCTCGCCCCGGTACTGGGCTTCGCCCAGCTTGAAGCGCTGGATCATGGTGCCCATGGCGCCGTCGAGGATGACGAGGCGCTGGGCAAGGGTGGCGGGAAGCTCTTTGGCGCGGGTGTACTGGGGCAGGCTCATGGGCGCAGATTGTAGGAACTCCAGGCAGGCCGTGCCCGCAAAGAGGAATCCCCTGCACGCGCCAGCGTCAGGAACACACGGAAACCACCTGGGCGGGCTGGCGGCTCAGGCTCACGTAGACGTGGCCCACGCCGCTGTCGAAGTAGGCGACCTCGTGGCGGCCCAGCTCCACCGATTCGCCGTTCTCGAACAGGATGCGCACCCGCCCGGACAGCACCATCACGAATTCCTGGCCGGGATGGCGGATGGTCTCGGAGAAATCGCCGGCCTCGCGCGCATTGATCACTGCCACCAGGGGCTGCATCTTCTTGCCCGGGAAGGCGCCGCACAGCACGCTGTAGACGTACTGGTCGGTCTCGTAGCCCTGCACGTCCGCGAAGCGGTCCTTGACCACGGTGGGCGCGTCCGGCGCCGCCGGCGCATCGCCGACCATGAACAGCCGCGTCATGTCGATGTCCAGCGCGCCGCCGAGCTTGAGCACCTTCTCGTAGCTCAGCGCGATCTGGCCGCGTTCGGCCTTGGAGACGGTGGACACGGCAAGGCCGCTGCTTTCGGCCACCTGCTGCAGCGTCAGGCCGCGCTCCTTGCGTGCCTTGCGCAGCTTGGCGCCCACCTCATGCTTGCCCGCCGGCAGGGCGGCTGCCGTGCGGGCGCCCGGCAGCACGGCGGCGAGGACGGGGTCTGGCAAGGGGCGGGGTCTGGGCATGAAACGGGCGGATCGGGGCTGGCGACCGCACGATTCTAGGGCCCCTCATGCGTGGCCCGGGACACACGGGCAGCGGCTCAGGTGCCGCGCAGATCGGGCCGGGGCGCCTGCCCGCGCCCCAAGCGCAGCCAGCCGGCCAGGGCACAGGCCATGAGCGCGAAGCCGATGTAGCCATACACCGGATAGACCATGCCCACCAGCGTGATGAAGCCCGCGAAGCTGCCGCCCAGCGCGGCCACGCCCGCCACGGCCGTGCTCCAGCGAAAGCGCGGCGTTCCGGCCGGCACCATGCGTGCGACGAAGGCATAGAGCATGCCCACGGCCGTGTTGAGGATCATGCCGAAGATGACCAGGGACATGAGATGCCCCAGCCAGGGCGCGATCTGCGTGGCCAGCGACAGCATGGGCATGGACAGGCCGCCCAGCGTGTCCATGCGCCAGACCATGGCGGCCGTGATCAGGAACATCAGCAGACCCAGCAGCAACCCGCCCGCCACGCCGCCCCACAGCGCCACGCGGCGCGAGCTGGCCTGGCCGCCCATGATCACCAGGAAAGGCATGCCGGCCACCACGTTGTAGGAGACGTAGAGCAGCGCCGCCACCAGCCAGTGGCCCGCACCCCGGGGCTGGGCTGCGGCGGCGGCCTCCAGCGCGGCCATGTCGGCATGGGGTGTCACCAGCACATAGCCGGCCACCAGCACGGTCATCAGCATCAGCAGCGGCGTGACCGCGCCGATGAAGGCGATCACCCGACCCACGTCGAGGCAGACGATGAGCACCGTGGCCACGGTGGCCAGCACACTGCCCCAGACCTCGGGCAACCCCAGCCACTGGTGCAGCAGCGAGCCCGCGCCGGCCAGCATGACCACGGTGATGGCGAACAGGAAGAAGGTGATCAGCACATCGAACACCAGGCCCGCATGCCGGCCCAGCAGGGCCTGCACCACCTCCTTGTGCGACTCGGAGCGCAGGCGCTGGCCCATGGTCGAGAACGCCATGGACAGGAAGACGAAGGCCAGCCCGGCCACCAGGCAGCCCAGCAGGCCGATGGCGCCAAAGCCCGCGAAAAACTGCAATATCTCCTGCCCCGAGGCAAAGCCCGCTCCGACGATGACGCCGACGAAGGCGCCGGCAATCCTGCTCACTTCCTTGAATGCACCCATGTCTGTCTCCTTGTGGTTATGGTGTCCGGGGCTGAAAAGGCGAAGGGAAAAGGCCGCTCAGGCCGAGAAGCGCGCCGGGCTCAGCCGCGCGGCGTCGACGCCCTGGGCCAGCAGTTCGCCAGGCAGCGACTCGTGCATCAGCAGCGCGGCGGCGGCGGCCGACGCGCCAGCCGCCGTCTGGATGCCGTAGCCGCCCTGCCCGGCCAGCCAGAAGAAGCCCTCGCGCCGCACATCCCAGCCGATGACGAAGTCGTCGTCGGGCGCGAAGCTGCGCAGCCCGGCCCAGACATGGCGCGGCCGGCGGATGCGCAGGCGGGTCAGGGACTCGATGCGGTCTATGCCGATGGCCACGTCCAGTTCCTCGGCCACCACGTCGTGCGGTGCCACGGGATCGGCGTTGGCGGGCGAGCCCAGCAGTTGGCCCGCGTCGGGCTTGAAGTAGAAGCTCTCGTCCACGCCGACCACCGCGGGCCAGTCATGGATGGCCTCGCCCTCGGGCGCGGCAAAGGTGAAGGCCGAGCGGCGCCGGGGCTCGATGCCCAGGGCCTGGGCACCGCACAGCCGCGCCACGGCATCGGCCCAGGCGCCCGCGGCATTGACCACGGCGCGCGCGCGCACCCGGGTGCCATCGTGCAGCGTCAGTGACCACAGGCCCTGGCCATCGCGCTCGGCGCCCGCCAGTTCGGCACCGCAGCGCAGGCGGGCGCCGGCGCGCGCCATGCCGCGCAGGAATCCCTGGTGCAGCCCGGCCACGTCGATGTCCATGGCATCCAGGTCATGCACGGCGCCCGCGAGCTGCGCCTCATCCAGGCAGGGCACCAGGGCGCAGGCCTGGCGCGCATCGATGCGCTCGGCGCGCAGGCCGTCGCGGCGGTACATGGCCAGGGCGTCATCGAGCTGCGCCTCCTGGCCGACCGTTCCCACGTAGAGCACGCTGCGCGGCTGCAGCAGCGCGTGTTCGCAAAAGCCTTCGGGCGGCGCGTCGTAGAAGGCGCGGCTGGCCCGCGTCAGCGCGCGGATCTGCTCGGTGCCATAGCTTTCCATGAACATCGCGGCCGAGCGGCCCGTGGCGTGGTAGCCGGGCTGCGGCTCCCGCTCCAGCACCAGTACCGAGGCGCCCGCCCCTGCCAGCCGCCAGGCCACCGAGGCGCCGGCCATGCCCGCGCCGATCACGGCGAAGTCGAGAACTTGGTTGTCCATCATCGATCACTCATTTTTTCCGATAAGAAAATTATCCGATAAGAAAAAAATGAGGCAAGCCCTCCGATCTCCTGGTTTTCACCGGGGCGGGACAGAAACAAAAAAGGACGGCATCGGGCCGTCCTTTCCGCGCAGGCCAGGGTCTTCAGGCCGGCGGCCCCTTCCCCTCCCAGCCGCCGGCCAGCGCCTGGTACAGGCCCACGGCCGCGCGCAGGCTGCGCGCCCGGCTGTCAGCCGCCGCGTCCTGGGCCGCGTACAGGTCGCGCTGCGCGTCCAGCACCTCGTACAGGCCCACGCTGCCCAGGTGGTAGCGGCGCAGGGCCAGTTGTTCGGCGCGCTGGCGCTGCTCGGCCGCCTGGGCCAGATGGGCATCCTCGGTGCGCGTGCGCTGCAGGCGCACCAGGGCGTTCTCCGTGTCCTCCAGCGCCAGCAGCACCGCCTGCTGGTACCGGGCCAGCGAGGCCTGTGCGCCGGCCTCGCTGGCCGCGATGCGCGCCCGCACGCGGCCCACGTCGAGGAAGGACCAGTCCACGCCCAGGAAGACGCTGCTGGTGGCGCTGCCGCCTTCGAACAGCGAACCGCTGTGCAATGCCGTGCTGCCCAGCAGCCCGCCCAGCGACAGGCGCGGGAACAGGTCGGCCGTGGCCACGCCGATGCGTGCCGTGGCCGCGTGCAGCCGTGCCTCGGCGGCGGCCACGTCGGGGCGGCGGCGCAGCAGGCCGGCCGGGGTGCCGGGGTCGATGGACGAGGGCAGTCCGGGCAGGGCCGCAGGCGCATCCAGCGACGCGATCAGCGCCTCGGGCACCTGGCCCGTGAGCACGGCAAGCCGGTGCTGGGCCACGGCGATCTGCGCCTGCAGCGCGGGAATGCGCGAGCGCGTGGCTTCCAGCTGGGCCTGGGCACGGGCCAGGTCGAATTCCGTGCCGCTGCCATGCGTCAGGCGCAGTTGCACCAGGCGCAGCGTGTCGTTCTGGTTGGCCGCGTTGGCCTGGGCCAGGCGCAGGCGCTGCTGCCAGCCGCGCAGGTCCGTGTAGCTGCCTGCGACCTGGGCCGCGATGGCCACCTGCAGGGCCGCGAGGTCGGCCGCATCGGCACGCAGGTCGGCCTGGCGGGCCTCGATGTTGCGGCGCACGCGGCCGTAGAGGTCGATCTCCCAGCTCGCGCTCAGGCCCGCCGTGTAGCTGCGCTGGCTGCGCGGCCCGTAGAGGGCCTGGCTTTCGCTGAACTTTTGCTGCGTGGCCTGGCCCGACAGGGTGACCGTGGGGATCTGGTCGAAGCGGCTTTCGCCGAGCAGCGCCTGGGCGCCGTCCAGCCGCGCCAGGGCCAGACGCAGGTCCTGGTTGGCATCCAGCGCCTGCTCGACCAGCTGCGTCAATTGCGGGTCCTGGAACTGGCGCCAGAACGCCGCATCGGCCGCGGCCTGCGGCACGGCCTGCTCCCGGTCTCCGGGATCGGCAGGCTCGGCCCGCGCGAACCGGGCACCGGCATCGGGCCACACGGGCGCCTTGAAGTCGGGGCCGACGGCACAGCCCGCCACCAGAGAGGCCGATGCCAGCGCCAGCGCATGACGGCCCAGGGATTTGCGTAGTTCAGACATGGTGTGGCTCCGGGGAGGCAGGGGATGCCGGCAGGGCCGGCGCGGGGGCCGGTGGATGCGAGGGCGCATGGCCCGTCAGCGCGCGGCCCGACAGGCGGCGCAGCGTGACGTAGAACACCGGCGTGAGAAACAGGCCGAACAGGGTCACGCCCAGCATGCCGGAGAACACGGTCACGCCCGTGGCTGCGCGCACCTCGCTGCCGGCGCCACTGCCGATCAGCAAGGGCACGGCGCCCGCGATGAAGGCGATCGAGGTCATGACGATGGGGCGCAGGCGCAGGCGGCAGGCCTGGAGCGCGGCATCGACGATGCCCAAGCCGCGCAGCTCCAGCTCACGCGCGAACTCCACGATCAGGATGGCGTTCTTGCAGGCCAGGCCCATCAGCACCACCAGCCCCACCTGCACGAAGACGTTGTTGTCCCCGCCCGCCAGCCAGACCCCGAACAGCGCCGCGCAGATGCACACGGGCACGATGAGGATGACGGCCAGCGGCAGCGTCCAGCTCTCGTACAGCGCGGCCAGCACCAGGAAGACCAGCATCACGGCGATGACGAAGACCACGGCCGCCGCGTTGCTCTGCTCGACCTGCTGGTAGCTGAGATCCGTCCAGGCCAGCTCGATGCCGCGCGGCAGCGTGCGCTGCGCGATCTCCTGGAGCTTGGCCAGCACCTCGCCCGAGGCCAGCACGCGCGGATCGGAGTCACCGATCAGGTCGGCCGCCGGAAAGCCGTTGTAGCGCAGCACCGGATCAGGCCCGAAGCTGGGCACCACGGTGACCATGGAGCCTATGGGCACCATCTCGCCGCGCGCGTTGCGCGTGCGCAGGCTGGCGATGTCCTCCACGGCCTGGCGGTGGTCGGCGTCGGCCTGCAGCATCACGCGCCAGACACGACCGAAGGCGTTGAAGTCGTTGACATAGACCGATCCCAGATAGGCCTGCAGCGTCTGGAACAGGTCCGTCAGCGCCACGCCCTGGGCCTTGGCCTTGGTGCGGTCCACCTTGACTTCCAGCTGCGGGATGTTGGACTGGTAGCTGCTGACCGGATAGGTCATGCCCGGTGTCCTGGCGATCTCGGCCTGGAAGGCCTGCAAGGCCTGTTGCAGCGCCGCGTAGCCCAGGCCCGCGCGATCCTGCAGGAACAGCGAGTAGCCCGAGCCGTTGCCCAGCCCCTGGATGGGCGGCGGCATCAGCGCATAGGCGAAGCCACCCTCGATCTGCGCGAACCTGGCGCCCAGCTCGGCGTTGATGGCCTCGGCGCTGCGCGTGCGCTCGCCGAAGGGCTTGAGCATGATGTAGGAACTTGTCAGATTGGGCGTGGTCGTGGTCTGCAAGGCATTGAAGCCGGCGAAGGCCGCCACCTTGTCCACGCCCTCCACGCTGTGGGCCAGCTCCACGATCTGGCGCGTGACCTCGGAAGTGCGCCCCAGCGAGGCGCCCTCGGGCAGCTTGGCGCCGCCGAACAGGTACAGCTTGTCCTGCAGCGGGATGAAGCCACCGGGCACGGCCTGGAACAGCACGGCCGTGCCGGCCAGCAGCGCCGCATAGACCGCGAACACCAGGCCACGGCGGCGCAGCGAACGGCCCACCGATTTCTCGTAGCTCCGGGCACTGCGGTCGAAGAAGCGGTTGAAGGGCCGGAAGAACCAGCCCAGCGCGCGATCGATGCCGCGCGCCAGCACATCGCGCGGTGCGCCGCGCGGCTGCAGCAGCTTGGCGGCCAGTGCCGGCGACAGGGTCAGCGAGTTGATGGCCGAGATCACGGTGGAGATGGCGATGGTCACCGCGAACTGCTTGTAGAACTGGCCCGTCACGCCGCTGAGGAAGGCCATGGGCACGAAGACCGCGCACAGCACCAGGGCGATGGCGATGATGGGGCCCGAGACCTCCTTCATCGCCAGGTGGGCCGCCTCCAGGGGGGTGTGCCCCTCCTCGATGTAGCGCTCCACGTTCTCCACGACGACGATGGCGTCGTCCACCACGATGCCGATGGCCAGCACCAGGCCGAACAGGGTCAGGGTGTTGATCGAGTAGCCCAGCAGGTACAGGCCCGCGAAGGTGCCGACGATGGACACGGGCACGGCCAGCAGCGGGATGATGGAGGCGCGCCAGGTCTGCAGGAAGACGATGACCACCAGCACCACGAGGATGACGGCCTCGATCAGCGTGCTCTGCACGGCCTTGATGGAGTCGCGCACGAAGACCGTCGGATCCCAGACCGTCTCGAACTGCACGCCCTCGGGCAGATCCCTGGACAGGCGCTGCATGGTGGCATAGACCTCTCTGGCCACGCCCAGCGCATTCGCCCCCGGCGACAGGAAGATGCCGACGGCCGCCATCTGGCGGTCGTCGCTGAGCGAGCGCATGGAGTAGTCGCTGGCGCCCAGCTCGATGCGCGCCACGTCGGCCAGGCGCACGATCTGGCCGCCCTCGCCGCTCTTGAGCACGATGGAGCCGAACTCCTCGACCGTCTTCAGGCGGCCGCGCACGTTGATGGACAGCAGCTTGTCGGCCCCCTTGGGGCTGGGCTCGGCGCCCAGCTGGCCGGCGGAGACCTGGATGTTCTGCTCGCGGATGGCACCGATCACCTCGGCCGCCGTGAGCTGGCGGGCCGCCACCTTCGCCGGGTCCAGCCAGACCCGCATGGCGTAGTCACCCGCACCGTAGAGCGCGACCTCGCCGATGCCGGGGATGCGCGCCAGCTCATCCTTGATCTTGAGCGTGGCGTGGTTGCGCAGGTACAGCGCGTCATGCTGGCCATTGCGGGAGGTCAGGCCCGCATACATCAGGGGCGTGGACGAACGCTTTTGCGTGGTCACCCCGTACTGGCGCACTTCCTCGGGCAGGCGGCTTTGCGCCTGGCTCACGCGGTTTTGCACGCGCACGGCCGCCGTGTCGGGGTCCACGTCGGCGCGGAAGGTCGCCACGACCTGCAGGCTGCCGTCCGAGGCCGCGACCGACTTCAGGTAGATCAGGCCCTCGACGCCGTTGATCGCCTCCTCCAGCGGCACGGCCACCGACTCGGCGATCTCCTTGGGGTTGGCACCCGGATAGGTGGCGCGCACGACCACGCTGGGGGGCACCACCTCGGGGTACTCGCCCACGGGCAGCTGCGGTATCGCGACCAGCCCCACGGCGAACAGGATGATGGACAGCACGACCGCGAAGATCGGCCGGTCTATGAAGAACTTGGAGAAATCCATGGCCTGCCCCGCTTACTGTGCCGCCATGGCCGTGCTGCCACCGCCCTCGGTGGCCGGCCTGGGCTGCACGGGCATGCCCGGGTAGTGGATGCGCTGCAGGCCGCCGACCACCAGCCGGTCGCCGGCGACCAGGCCTCTGTCCACCACGCGGCGGCCATCGACCATTCGTCCCAGGACCAGGTCGCGGCGTTCGGCCACGTTGCCCTCGCCCACCACATAGACGTACTTGCGGTCCTGGTCGGTGAGCACGGCCTTGTCGTCGATCAGCAGCGCCTGCTGCTCGCCGCCGCCATCGCCCTGCCCCGCCTGCAACTGCACGCGGGCGAACAGGCCCGGCGTCAGCAGCCGGTCGGGATTGGGCAGCCGCGCGCGCATGCGCACCGTGCCGGTCTGCGCATGGAGCTGGTTGTCGGTGAAGTCCAGCCGGCCTTCATGCGGAAATCCCTCGTCGCTGACCAGGCCCACCCGCACGGGGCGCTGGCCCCGGCCCTGCCTGGAGGCCTGCTGATAACGCAGGAAGCTGTGCTCGTCCGCGTCGAAGTACACATAGACCGGGTCCTGCGACACCAGCGTGGTCAGCACGCTCTGGTCGGCCTGGGCCATGTTGCCCACGGTCAGCAGCGCGCGGCTGGCGCGGCCCGTGACCGGCGCACGCACCTGCGTGAAGTCCAGGTTGAGACGGGCTGCGGCCAGCGCGGCCTCGGCCGCGCGCACCTGGGCCATGGCCTGGGCCAGGGTGCCGGCGCGCGTGTCCGCCTCTTCGCGCGAGACGGCATGCTCGGCCACCAGCTGGCGCGCGCGCTGGTCCTGGGTGCGCGCCAGCGCCGATGCGGCACGCGTGCGTTCCAGCTCGGCCTCGGCGCTGGCCAGGGCCGCGCGATAGGGGCGCTGGTCGATCACGAACAGCACCTGCCCCTTTTTCACTTCCTGGCCTTCGGCGAAGGCGATGCGCTCGATGTAGCCCGAGACGCGCGGGCGCAACTGCACGGACTCGATGGCATCCACGCGGCCATTGAACTCGTCCCACACGCGCACGCCGGAGGGCCGGACCTCGGAGACCAGCACCTCGGGCGCCGGCGGCGGACCGTTGGCCGCATGGGCATCGCCCACGGCCTCCTGGCGGCAGCCGGCGACCAGGGCCAGCGCCGCACAGCTGCCCGCGAGCAGCGCACGCCGCAACGGCGGCAGTTGATGAACTGGCATATCGAATCTCCTTGGGGAAATGCATCCGCCCTGCGGTCGGCAACCGGCCAGGGCCAAAGAAGCGGGAAAACAGGGACCTCCGGGGCCCCCTCGGGCTGTCGCTTGCAACGGCTTACATTCTTCAAGTTCAAGTTAACTTGAAGTCAAGATTCACAAGGAAAGACACCACGAAAATTGAGGATGGATTGCCAGGGACCTCCATGGCCGGATCGGACAAGCGGCGTGCCGATCGACACCGGGACCGACAGGCGGTACGCGGCGCCCGCAAGGCGTCCGGGCACGGGAGCGTGCTCTACACTGCCATGCCATCTGACCCTGGATGCCTGCCGCATGAATCTGCTTGCCCAAGCCGTACTGTCCCGACGACAGGGACGCAACGAACGCATCAGCACCGTGAGCGTGGTGGCCCTGGACCCGCCGGACGGCGGTGCGGGCGCGCGCCATGTCGTGACCTTGCAGGTCGCGCAATACCGCGCCGGTGTCTCCGTCCAGGTCGATGACGGCACGCTCACGCCCCTGCCCGTTCCGCTGGAGCAGGCCCGCCAGCGCGCCCTGGCCTATCTGCGCCAGCGCCTGGGGGCGGGCGATGTGCTGCAATCCCGACAGGGCTTCGCGGAGCTGGACGGCGCGGCCTGCGCGTCCACCCCGGCGCAGGCGCGGGTGCAGCAGCCCGAATCGGCGACGCAGGCCGGGGCCATCACCGCACTGTGCCGGCGGCTGGACGCCAACGCATGGCGGCTGATGCCGCAAGGGCGGCAGGCACGGCTGGTATGGCGGCTGGCCGAATATGTGGACACGGCGCGCGGCGCCGCCGCCCAGCGCCTGCTGCATGCACAGGCTCCCCGCCTGGTGGCACTGCTGGGCACGGGCGATGACCTGCTGGACTATTGCCTGGCCTGGCTCCTGGGGCGCCTGGGCGATGGCGGCGCGGCCGTGGCCATGCAGGCGCTGTCGCAGCGCGGCGCCAGCGAGGCCACGCGGGACCTGGGACGCCAGGCCTGGCTGGCCCTGCTGGGCCCCGGGGAGCGGCATGCCGCGCTGCAGGCGCACCGCGACGACTGGGCCCGGCTGGCAGCGCAGGCCTCCTCTGCGGATGCGGATTGCGCACAGGACGACGGGCACAGCACCTTCCTCGAGACCCTAACGCCACAGCAACTGCTGATGGCCGACGAACTGGGCGCGCATGACGGCGATGTCCATCGGCAAATGCTCGCCTGGATGGCACGCATCCCACTCACGCGCCCATGGTGGCCGGCCATCCGGCGCATCCACAAGCGGGCCGAATGGCGACGCGACCATGCGCTGCTGGCCGAGCTGCATGCGCGTTTCGACGGCCCGCGCGACGAACATGCCGCCTTCGGCCGCGAGACCTCGCTGTACCTGCGCCTGCGCGGCTGGCGCCAGCTGCGGCGCATGGCATCGGCCGACCACAGCGAAAGCGCCATGCATGCCACGGCCCTGCTGCTGGCCATGGACCGGCGCTGTGCGGACCAGAGCGCTCCGCACTCGGGGCGCCCGCCCGAGTCGCGCTGGCTGCTGGCGGCCCGGCTGCTGCTGCCGCGCTGGCCGCAGTTGCATGCCTCGGCACGCGCGCACGGCTGGACCACGGAGCAACCGCTGAACCTGGAGCAACTGCCGGCAGCGCGTGTCGATGGCCTGGCCGCCCTGTGGGATGCCCACCCGCAGCATCTGCTGCAACTGGTGGGCCAGGCGCGCTCCACCCTGCTGCGGTGGTCGCTCACGCGGGCGCTGCGGGACCAGACCGCCTTCCTGGACCGGCTCGATGCGCCGGCCACCGCACCGCTGCTGCACAACAACTATGCGCCGGCCGCCGCGCTGGGCCTGGAGATCGCGCAGCAGCGGCTGGTCTCGCTCACGGACGCAGCGGCGCGCCGTCCCTGGCTGTTCGCGCTGGCGCAATGCGGCGACGGGCCCGCCGCCCGCCATCTGGGCGACTGGCTGTCGCGCGACCGCGCAGGCGCGGCGCGCGACGCCGAGCTGGTCGCGGCCCTGTTGCTGTCGCCCGCGGACACCTCGCGCACGCAGGGCCTGGCGCTGCTGGTCTATGCCGATGCCCGGGCCGTGGCCCTGGCCCTGCTGGCGGCGCTGCCGGCGCTGGAGGCGGACAGCCCGGCGCTCGCGGACATCCGCGACACGGTGCAGTCGCTGTTCGCCGGCAACGGCCCCCTGGCCGCCCAGGCGGGCAGCGTGCCGGCCGCTCCGCTGCACCACCTGCTGTCCCACTCGGTGACCGCCCTGGTGGAGATCGCGACCACCTGGCTGCTGGCGCATCCCGAAGGCCTGCGCACCCTGCCCGCGGCGGCGCTGCGCACTTTGCTGGCCAGCGAGGAGCCCGCGCGCATGGCCTGCGGCATCCGGCTCATGGGCAGCCTGGACGACGCGCTGCTGTGCGAGCAGGCCGAGATGCTGGCCGAATTCGCGGTGTCGCCGCATGCGGCGCTGCGCGCGGCGGCGGCCCCCCTGGTCGAACGCCTGGCCGGCAACCCCCTCTATGACTCCCGCTGCAACGCGCAGATCGCCGAGCGCCTGCACGAAGTGCTGTTCCGCGCGGAAAAGGCCGATGGCGTCTACGACGACGCGCTGCGCCTGCTCACCGGCCCGCTGGCCGCCGTGGCCCCGGCACGCGATGCCTCGGGCCTCTGGCGCGCGCTGCAGGCGCAGGCCACGGGCGCGCAGCGCTACGGCGCCTGGGGCCTGCAGGCGCTGGATATCCAGGCCTATACGCTGCGCCAGTGGTCCACGCTGGCCCGCCATGCCGATGCCGATGTGCGCGCGCTCAGCCGCCGCAGCATCGATGCGCGCCTCACGCCCATGGAACACACCCGCCCCGAACAGGCCGAGCAGTTGCTGCCGCTGGCCGACGCGCTGTTCGCCGACACCCAGCAGTACGCGCGCGAGATGTTCGGCGAGCGCCTGCCGGCCGATGCGCTCGTGCCCGAGCTGCTCATCGGCTGGGTCGACCATCCCCAGCCCTGGGTCCAGGCCCTGGGCCGCCAGCGGCTCACGCGCCACATGAGCGCGCCCGAGGCCGGCCTGTGCCTCGCGCGCCTGGCCCAGCACCCGGCGACCAGCGTGCAGCTGTTCGTCACGCAATGGCTGCTGGCCCTGCCCGACGAGCCCGCGCCGCAGCGCGCCGCGCGCCTGCAGGAGCTGCAGCCCTACTTCCTGGCCGTGCTCAGCCAGGTGCACCGTGCGCGCGCCAGCAAGACGCGCGTGCTGCACTTCCTGCGCAGCCAGGTGCAGGCGCCGGAGACCGCTGCCGTGGTCGCCGCCATCTTCGCGCGCCAGGTGGTCAGCGCCAGCCACGCCGACCAGCCCGACTACGTGGCCGGGCTGCGCGACATCGTGCAGCGCCATCCCCAGCTGGCGCAAAGCTTCATGCAGCCCCTGGCCGTGGAACAGCGCGGCCGGGCCCAGGTTTCCCACTGAGCCGCCGGAGTCGATCGGACATGGAATTTCGTTATCAGTACTACGGCAGCACGCAGGTCGACGACACGGCCACGGCGCAATCCTTCTCCTTCGCTCCCGACCTGCTGCGCCCCCCCACCCGCTTCGACGGGCTGCTCAGGCGCGACGGCCCGGCCTGGCAACAGGTGCGCGAGGGCCTGTCCGCGCTGCACAGCGTGGTGGTCAGCGACATGCGCACGCGTGGCCGCGACAAGACGGCCTACCGCGAATGGCTGCAGGAGCACGAGTCGCAGCTGCTGGCTGGCTTCATGGCCGATACCGGCGGCGCCCAGGCGCGTGCCCGCGAGGTCAGCGCCGAACTCAAGCGCCTGCGCGAGACGCGCGAGCAGGTGCTGACACCCTTCTACCAGGCCCAGCGCAAATACTTCGACTGGCTGTTCGTGGCCAACCGCGATGCCTGGTATGTGCTGGACCCGGTGATCACCGTGCACCCGGACCGGCTGCTGTTCGAGGCCTTCAGCCAGGACGAGTCCAGCTACTGCGCGGTCAGCATCCGGCACGAGGCCTTCGAGCATGCGGGCGAGCGCATCTGCGGCACGACCAACATCGACTACTCGGCCAGCCTGTACGAGGAGTTCCAGAAGATCCGCAACTACAAGGACACGCGCCTGACGCTGGACCCCGCGGGCTTTGGCGTGCAGACACAGGGCGACCCGGCGCTGCGCGAGGAAAAGATAGCCCTGCCCGACAGCTGGCTGCGCGGCTTCGTGCAGGTCTCCAGCGCCATGGCCCTGCCCGCCACGGTGCTGGAGCTGCACCCCATGGACCTGTTCAACCTCTGCGCGCGTCTGCGTGCGCGGCGCGAGCGCCATGGGCCGCGCGCGCTGCGCTTCGAGCTGGTGCCGGGCCAGGCGCCCGCCATGGTGTTCGAGCCCTGGGAGGAGCGGCTGGTCACCAAACGCTCGCAGATCGTCGGCGATGGGCCTGGCGCAGCGCAGGCGCAGACCATCCGCCTGTGGGGCCGCCGCCGTCTGCTCACGCTGGAACGGCTGATCCCGCAGGCCACGCGCGTGCGCGTGCACCTGCTGGGCAGCGGCATGCCCAGCTTCTGGGTGATCGAGCTGGGCCTGGTCACCGTCACGCTGGGCCTGTCGGGCTGGAGTGCCAACGACTGGGCCGCCAGCGCGCGCTTTCACCTGATGGCGCCGCAGGCCGAGGTCCGCCCCTCGGAGGTCGAGGCCGTGGGCCGCCAGCTGCAATCGTGCTGGCAGGCCGGCGCGCAGGATCTGGCGCAGGCCACGGGCCTGGCCACCGCCCAGGTCCAGGCGGCCATGCTGCGCTGGATGCAGGCCGGCCGCGCCGTCTACGACCTGGACGCCGGGCGCTATGCCTGGCGCGAGCTGCTGCGCGAGCCGCTGACGGCGCAGCAGCTGGCGCCGGACCGGCCCGAGGAGTACAAGGCGCTGGCACTGGTGCGTGGCCGGCGCATCGACGCACCGCGCATCGACCGCCAGGACGGCTTCAGCCGCATCACCGGCAAGATCCCGCGCGCCGACGGCCAACGCCTGTTCGACACGCAGCTGGAACTCGACGCCGACGAGCGCCTGACCGATGCGCGCTGCGGCTGCAACCACTACCAGCAACACCGGCTGCGCCAGGGGCCTTGCGAACACATGATCGCGCTGCGCCTGGTGGCGCAGGCACAGCTCGATGCCGCGCGGCAGCAGCGCACGAGCGGACAAGGAGAGATCGCATGAACCCGTCCAATTGCTCTACACTCCCACGCGGAGCAACGCGCAGGCTCTTGCAATCCGGGTGGTGTTTCGCCGCCCTTGTGAACTGCCGTTTCATGCACCACGGGCGCCGTTTTCACTGTGCCACCCCAGCGACGGTATGCGTTTTCCTGAGTGGCTTGCCACAAGCGAAGCACGCATACCGTCGCGGGGTGGCGTCGAGCGAACAGCGCCCGTCCCGTGAGCCTTGCAGGCTCTTCGACGAGAAGCGCGTTGCTCCTTTTTTCTCTTCGTCCTGTGCCCGGCCCCGCCGGGCCCGCCTGCCGGGGGCTGCCGCATGAGCCAGCCGCAACCCACGCGCGCCGAGATCTACGAGCGCATCAAGGCGTCGAGCAAGCAGGAAGTCATCCTCGAGGAAATGCAGCGCCTGGGCTTCTGGCCCAAGGGCGAAGGCCAGCCGCAGCTGGCGGCCGCCCACATCCAGCGCGAGGGCGAGCTGCACCGGGAGCTGGCCGAGCTGCGCCGCCAGCTCGCCGTGCGCCAGGACCCCGAGCGTGCCCTGCGCCAGATGCGCAAGGAACGCATGCAGAAGGCGCTGGCCCGGCGCGAGGAGACCAGGCGCCGCCAGGCCCGGGAGCGCCACGACAAGGCGCTGGCCTGGCATGCCAGACGCGACACCCATGTGGGCTACCTGGGCCCCGGCGTTTCCGCGGGCCTGCATGAGCCCCGGGACGAAGCGCAGCAGCCTGCCGCCAGGGACCGCAGGCAGGCCGACCCGCAAAGGCTAGCCCGGCATGGCCTGCCCGAGCTGGCCGACGCCGCCCAGCTGGCCACCGCCATGGGCATCACGGTGGCGGAGCTGCGCTTCCTGGGCTTTCACCGCGAGGTGGCCCGCACGCACCACTACCACTCGTTCACGCTGCCCAAGAAAACGGGCGGCCAGCGGCTGATCTCCGCGCCCATGCCGCGCCTCAAGCGCGCGCAGTACTGGGTGCTGGACAACATCCTGGCCAAGGTGCCTGCGCACGATGCCGCGCACGGCTTTCTGGCCGGACGCTCCATCGTCAGCAATGCCGCGCCGCATGCAGGCCACGACGTGGTCATCAACCTGGACGTGAAGGACTTCTTCCCCAGCATCGCCTTCGGCCGCATCAAGGGCGTATTCCGGCAGCTGGGCTATGGCGAGGCCATGGCCACCCTCCTGGCCCTGCTGTGCAGCGAAAACCGTGCCCAGGCCTGGCAGGTGGATGGGGAGAAGCTGTTCGTGGGCGGCAAGGCGCGCGAGCGTGTGCTGCCCCAGGGCGCGCCGACCAGCCCCATGCTCACCAACCTGCTGTGCCGCCGCCTGGACCGCCGCCTGCTGGGGCTGGCACGGCAGCTGGGCTTCACCTACACGCGCTATGCCGACGACCTGACGTTCTCGGCCTCGGGCCAGGCCGCGCAGGACCACGTGGGCCGGCTGCTGGGCCGCGTGCGCTGGATCCTGCGCGACGAGGGCTTCACGCCGCACCCGGACAAGGAGCGCGTGATGCGCAGGGGCCGGCGCCAGGAAGTCACCGGGCTGGTGGTCAACGGCGAGCAGCCCGGCGTCTCGCGCGAGACGCGCAGGCGGCTGCGCGCCGCCTTGCACCGCGCCGCCCAGGCCGTCCCGGGTCAACGCCCCCATTGGCAAGGCCATGCGGCCCAGCCCTCGCAACTGCTGGGGCTGGCGCAGTTCGTGCACCAGGTCCGTCCGGCGCAAGGCGGTGCCTTGCTGCGACAGGCCCGGCAGCTGCTGCGCAGCCCGCTCGAGCGGGCCAACGAGGCCTTGATCGAAGCCAGCCGCCAGGACCGCGCACGCGCGCCCGAGGCCCAGGCATTCCGCCAACGGGCGGCTGCGGGCCAGGCCCCTGCGCTGGCCAGCGGCAAGCCCTGGTGGCAGCCGGCCGCACCGGCCGCGCCCGTGCTGGAGAAGACCGACCAGCAGCGCCGCGAGGAACGCCAGGAACAGCGCCAGCAGCAGCGCCAGGAACAGCAGCAGGCGGCGCGCGCCCAGGCGCATGCGGCAGCGGCCCCGGCGCCCCAGGCCGCCAGCGCACCGGCCCTGCCCCAGGAGCCGGCCCCGCCGCCCCCGGCAAAGTCCGCGCTGCCGGGCCTGCTGACCTACTGGGCGCAGATCATCATCTGCTTCGTGCTGGGCACGGTGTTCCAGACCCGGCTGGTCACGCTGATCGGCATCGTGCTGACCGTGATCCTCAAGTGGCGGCGCCTGCAACGCTGGGACGTCTTCGCCGGGGCCATGGTCATCGCCGTGCTGCTGGGCCTGGTGCTCAAGCCTTAGCGGTCCTCGCCGGGGCGCTGCGCATCGCCAGGAAGCGGCGCGGCGAGGTGCCCACGGCCTTGCGGAACATGGTCACGAAGGCCGGCGCGCTTTCATAGCCGAGGGCATCGGCCACGGTCTGTATGCGCAGCCCCTGGGACAGCTGCTGCAGCGCCGTGAGCACATGCAGCTGGCGGCGCCACTGGTTGACCGTCAGGCCGGTCTCGGCCACGAACAGGCGTGTCATGCTGCGCTCGCTCATGCCGATGCGCTGGGCCCAGTCGGCCAGACGCGCATGCAGTTGCGGCTCGGCGCACAGGGCGCTGGTCATGCGGCGCAGGCGCCGGTCGTGCGGCAGCGGCAGATGCAGGCCCTCGGGCTGGGCCGCCTGGATCTCGTCGAGCAGCACCTGCATCAGCCTGCCATCGCCGCCGTCCAGCGCATAGTCCTGGGGCAGGTCCTGCACGCGATCGAGCAGCGCGCGCAGGAAGGGCGAGACGGCCAGCGCATGGCAGGGGCCCGGCATGGGCCGCGCGGCGCCCGCCTCGACGAAGACGATATAGCCGCTGGCCGCGCCGCTGCAGCTGACGCGGTGCAGCGTGCCGCCCTGGATCCAGGCGGCGCTGCGTGGCGGCACCACGCAGACGCCGGCATCGGTCTCCAGCGTGATCAGCCCGGTATTGGTGACCATGAGCTGGCTCTTGCGGTGGGCATGGAAGTCCATGCCCCAATGCCCCGGACCCGAGCGCATGGGCAGCACGGTCACGGGGCGGTCCACATGGTCGGGGTCCCAGGGGGCAGGCAGGACTTTCAGCAGGGCACTATCCACGGCGTTCATGGCATCTCTCTCATGGCGGTCAATCGGTCTTGAGCAAGTCCAGGGCCGTCTGGCGCGCCTCCTGCGTGGAGGCCACGAGCAGCATGGGATAGCCCCAGGCCTTGCCGAACATCTGAGCGAAGGCCCGGGCCTGCTCGCGCTTGTGCGCATCGGGCTCGGCGTGCACCAGGGCGCGCACCAGGCTTTTGAGCTCGGTGCGACGCGCCTTCATCCACAGCACGACCTTCTTGCGCTCCTCGGGCGAGCGTTCCTCCTGCGACATGTCGCCGTCGCTGAAGAACACGAAGGCCTGGCCCCGGTCGAGCAAGGCCGAGAAATCCTCCAGGAGCCGATCCACGGGCTGGGCCTTGTCGCGCTCATAGCCCATGCGGACCAGGGGATAGCTGCTGCTGTCGATGTACATGGAAATCTCCTGCGTATGCCGGTCAATGGAAATGAGATTCATTACTGTATGAATGAACGACAGCATCGTCATTGCAGCTTTCGGCCAAAGAATTTCGCATTCCAGCCATGCTCCCGGCATGGGCGGTACAAGCCCCTGTTGCCTGGCTCCCGGGCAATCGCTCAGAATGGCCGCATTTTTGAAGTTCAAGTCAACTTGAAGTCAAGCCCCGAAGGAATGCCACCATGAAAATCGAGGATGATCCGCTGCTGAGCATCGGCGAGGTCGCACAGCGCAGCGGCGTGAAGGCCTCGGCGCTGCGCTTTTACGAATCACTGGCACTGATCGAGTCCGTGCGCAGCGCCAGCGGCCACCGCCGCTACCACCGCTCCTCGCTGCGTCGCATCGCCTTCGTGGTGTTCGCACAGCGCATAGGCTTCTCGCTGGAGGAGATCGCCGAACAGCTGGCGCGGCTGCCCAGCCGCCATGTGCCCACGGGCGGGGACTGGCAACGCATGTCACGGGTCTGGAAACAGCGCCTGGACGAGCGCATCGGCGAGCTGCAGCGCCTCAGCGACAGCCTGGACCAGTGCATTGGCTGCGGCTGCCTGTCGCTTCGCCACTGCGTGCTGCACAACCCCGGTGACCTGTGCGCGCAAAACGGCCCGGGCCCGCGCCGCTGGCTGGGCGACCCACCGCCCCTGGGGACAGAATCCGACAGCCGTTGACCGCCGCCGGCGCGCTGGCCGGCGCGCGCTCCCCCGGCATGCCTGCACGGGCAGGCCATGGCACTGCGCCGCGGGTGCCATCCCGTGGCACCCGCGATCCGGACTCCGGCTAGGATCACGGCTTGCCCGAGACAGGAGCGCACGCCGTGAGGAGCCATCCCCCACGGCCGGCAAGAAAGACTCCCATGCACCGTTGCCCCGAATATCGTCCCTGCTCCGCCACGCCCTGATCATCGCGGCGCCACGGTCTTGACCCGGGCGCGGGCACCGCGACGGCGAGCGGACGCACCACCGTCCCTTGAGTTTCGCCATGACACGAAAACTGCGTCTTGCATCCATCGCACTGGCCGCCGCCGCGTTGACGGCCCTGCTCCTGTGGCTGATGCGCAAGCCCGAGCCGGTCGCCACCACGGCGCCGGCCGAGGCCGCCGCACCCCGCCCCGCGCTGGCAGTGACCACGACCGCGCCCGAGCCCAGGGAGCTGGCGCGGACGCTGGCGGCCAACGGCAACATCGCGGCCTGGCAGGAAGCGGTGGTGGGCTCGCAGACCAGCGGCCTGCGCCTGGCCGAAGTGCGCGTGAACGTGGGCGATGTGGTCGGCAAGGGCCAGGTGCTCGCTGTCTTCGCCGCCGATACCGTGCAGGCCGAGCTGGCGCGCCTCAAGGCCGGCCTGCTCGAAGCCCAGGCCCAGGCCTCCGAGGCCCGGGGCAATGCCGAACGCGCACGCACCCTGGACCGCAGCGGCGCCTTGAGCCAGCAGCAGATCCAGCAGTACCTGGCTGCGGAGCAGACGGCGCAGGCGCGCGTGGAGGCGGCGCGCGCCGCGCTGGCCGCCCAGCAGGTGCAGTTGCGCAACACGCAGGTGCTGGCACCCGACGCCGGGGTCATCTCCTCGCGCACGGCCACGGTGGGCAGCGTGCTCAACGGCGGCACGGAGCTGTTTCGCCTGGTGCGGCAGGGCCGGCTGGAATGGCGCGCCGAGGTCGCGTCCGGCGAGCTGGCGCACATCGCCACCGGCACGCAGGCCCTGGTAACGGCTCCCGGCGGCGCACAGCTGCACGGCACGGTCCGCGTGGTGGGGCCCACGGTGGACCCGCAGACGCGCAACGCGCTGGTCTACGTGGACTTGCCGCAGGCCGCGCACCACGCCGCCTTCAAGGCCGGCATGTTCGCACGCGGCGAGTTCACGCTGGGCACGGACCAGGCACTCACGCTGCCGCTGGCGGCCATCGTGCCGCGCGACGGCTTCAACCATGTGCTGGTGCTGCGGCCCGACAGCCGCGTGCAGCTGGTCCGGGTGCAGACCGGCCGCCGCGCGGGCGAGCGCGTGGAGATCACCTCGCCCCTGCCGCACGATGCGCGCATCGTGGCCCAGGGCTCGGGCTTTCTGAACGATGGCGACCTGGTGCGGGTGGTGGAGGACGCTGCACCGACATCGGCACCCGCAGCTTCCCGATAAGGACACGGCATGAACCTCTCCGCTTGGTCCATACGCAACCCGGTGCCGGCGCTGATGCTCTTCGTGCTGCTGACGCTGGGCGGACTGCTGTCGTTCAAGTCCATGAAGGTGCAGAACTTTCCCGACATGGATCTGCCGGTGGTCATCGTCACCGCCGTGCTGCCCGGCGCTTCGCCGCCCCAGCTCGAAAGCGATGTGGCGCGCAAGATCGAGAACTCCATCGCCACCGTGCAGGGGCTCAAGCATGTCACCAGCACGCTGACCGATGGCGTGGCCACCATCGCGGCCGAGTTCATCCTGGAAAAGCCGGTGCAGGAGGCCGTCGATGACGTGCGCTCGGCCGTCAGCCGCGTGCGCTCGGACATGCCGGCCGACCTGCGCGACCCCATCGTCACCAAGCTGGACCTGGCCTCCCAGCCCGTGCTGGCCTTCGCCATCTCGTCCGACCGGCTCGACGACGAGGGCCTGTCCTGGTTCGTCGATGACACCGTGTCGCGCCGCCTGAAGGCCATCCCCGGCGTGGGCGCCGTCAACCGCGTCGGCGGCGCCACGCGCGAGATCCGCGTGGCGCTGGAGCCGGCCCGGCTGCAGGCGCTGAACGCCACGGCGGCCGACGTCTCGCGCCGGCTGCGCCAGGTGCAGCTGGAGAGCGCCGGCGGCCGCACCGACCTGGGCGGCGCCGAGCAGCCGGTGCGCACCATCGCCACCGTGCAGTCGGCCGACGAGCTGCGCCGCATGCAGATCGCGCTGTCCGACGGCCGGCGCATCGCCCTGGCCGACGTGGCCCAGGTGCTGGACACCGTGGCCGAGCCCCGCGCCGCCGCCCTGCTCAACGGCCAGCGGGTGGTGGGCTTCGAGGTGGCGCGCAGCCGCGGCGCCAGCGAGGTCGAGGTGGGCGCCGCCGTCGAGAAGGCGCTGGCGCAATTGCAGCGCGAGCACCCCGACATCCGGCTCACGCGCACGCTGGACTTCGTGCAGATCGCCTCCGACGAGTACGACGCCTCCATGGCCCTGCTCTACGAGGGCGCCTTTCTCGCGGTGCTGGTGGTGTGGCTGTTCCTGCGCGACTGGCGCGCCACCATCGTCTCGGCCGTGGCGCTGCCGCTGTCGGTGATACCGGCCTTCATCGGCATGTACTGGCTGGGCTTTTCGATCAACATCATCACGCTGCTGGCGCTGTCGCTGGTGGTGGGCATCCTGGTGGACGATGCCATCGTCGAGGTGGAGAACATCGTGCGCCACCTGCGCATGGGCAAGACGCCCTACCAGGCGGCCATGGAGGCGGCCGACGAGATCGGCCTGGCGGTCGTCGCCACCACCTTCACGCTGATCGCGGTGTTCCTGCCCACGGCCTTCATGAGCGGCGTGGTGGGCAAGTTCTTCAAGCAGTTCGGCTGGACAGCCTCGCTGGCGGTGTTCGCATCGCTGGTGGTGGCGCGCCTGCTGACGCCGATGATGGCGGCCTACCTGCTCAAGCCGCTGGCCGGCAGCGCGCGCGAGCCGGCCTGGCTGGCCTGGTACATGCGCGCCGTGCAGGCCTGCCTGCGCCACCGCTGGCGCACCATGCTGGGCGCGGCGCTGTTCTTCATCGGCTCGCTGGCGCTCATCCCCTTGCTGCCTTCGGGCTTCATTCCGCCCGACGACAACACCCAGACCCAGGTGCAGGTGGAGCTGCCGCCCGGCGCGCGGCTGGAGCAGACCATCGCCATGGCCGAGCAGGTGCGCCAGCGGCTGCTGACGCTCCCGCACATCGGCGACATCTACACCGCCATCGGCGCGGGCAGCGCGGGCGCGGACCCGTTCTCGGGCAACTTCGTCGAGGCGCGCAAGGCCACGCTCACGCTGCAGCTGGGGCCGCGCGGCACGCGGCCGAAAAAGCAGGTCATCGAACAGCGGATCCGCGCGCTGCTGGCCGACCTGCCCGGCGTGCGCTGGGGCGTGGGCCTGGGCGGCTCCAACGACAAGTACGTGCTGGCGCTGACCAGCCAGGACCCCCAGGCGCTGCGCCAGGCCGCCACCGACGTGGAGCGCGAGCTGCGCACCATCGCCGGCATCGGCAACGTGGCCTCGCTGGCCGGACTGGTGCGCCCCGAGGTGGTGGTGCGCCCGGACTTCGCGCGCGCGGCCGACCTGGGCGTGACCAGCAGCGCCATCGCCGACACGCTGCGCGTGGCCACGCTGGGCGACTATGACAACCAGCTGCCCAAGCTGAACTTGGCCGACCGCCAGGTGCCCATCATGGTGCGGCTGGAGGACCGCGCACGCCAGGACCTGAATCTGCTGGGACGCCTGGCCGTGCCCGGCGCACGCGGCCCCGTGCGGCTGGACGAGGTGGCGACGCTGACGCTGGCCGGTGGCCCCGCCGTCATCAGCCGCTACGACCGGGCGCGCAACATGAACTTCCACATCGAGCTGGGCGAGCGCGGGCTCAGCGACGTGACCGAGGCCGTGCACCAGCTGCCCGCCGTCAGGAACCTGCCGCCGGGCGTGCGCATCCTGAACGTGGGCGATGCCGAGGCCATGGGCGAGCTGTTCACGGGCTTCGGCCTGGCCATGCTGACCGGCGTGGTCTGCATCTACCTGGTGCTGGTGCTGCTGTTCAAGGATGTGCTGCAGCCGGCCACCATCCTCACGGCCCTGCCGCTGTCGCTGGGCGGTGCCTTCGTGGGCCTGCTGCTGGCGGGCAAGAGCTTTTCCATGCCCTCGCTGATCGGCCTGATCATGCTGATGGGCGTGGCCACCAAGAACTCCATCCTGCTGGTCGAGTACGCCATCGTGGCGCGGCGGCCCGGCGATGGCAGCGACGGCCGCCCGGCCGGCCCGGGCCTGAGCCGCAGGGACGCCCTGCTGGACGCCTGCCACAAGCGGGCCCGGCCCATCATCATGACCACGCTGGCCATGGGCGCCGGCATGCTGCCGATCGCCGTGGGCTGGGGCGCGGCGGATGCGAGCTTTCGTTCGCCCATGGCCACGGCCGTGATCGGCGGGCTCATCACCTCCACCGTGCTCAGCCTGCTGGTGGTGCCAGCCGTGTTCACCTACGTGGACGATGTGGAGCAGTGGCTGCGCCGCAGCCTGCGGCGGCTGCGCGGGCGCGCCGCCGGATAGGCCGCAGCGGTGGCGCCGCGCCAGGCGGCGGCGCCCGCCGTCACCGGGGGTGGGTCGCCACGAAGTCCAGCACGGCCTGCAGCATGCGCTGCAGCGTGGGCTGGATGCGCGCGGCGCGCTCTGGCAGGTAGTCGAAGGGCAGGGCTTCCTGCATGTAGCTGCACTGCGTCATCTCCAGCTGCACCGCATGGATGCCGGCCTCGGGCTGGCCGTAGTGGCGCGTGATGTAGCCGCCCGTGAAGCGGCCGTTGAGCACGCTGGTGTGGCCGGGCGCGGTCTTTGCGATCTCCAGCAGCTTCTCGGCCAGTGGCAGGGCGCAGCTCGTGCCCTTGCCCGTGCCCAGGTTCAGGTCGGGCAGTTGGCCCTCGAAGAAACGCGGCAGCACCGAGCGGATGGAGTGTGCGTCCCACAGCGCCACCGTGCCATGCACGGCCTTGAGGCGGTCGAGTTCGGCGCGCAGCTGGGCATGGTAGGGGCTCCAGACGGCATCGCGGCGCGCGGCGATCTCGGCGTCCGTGGGCACGTCGGCCGGGTCGGCGTACAGCGGCGTGTCGTCGAAGGTATCGACGGGGCACAGGCCCGTGACGCTCTGGCCGGGGTAGAGGCTGGCGCCATCGGGCGGACGGTTCAGGTCCACCACGTAGCGCGAATGCGTGGCCACGAGGATGGAGGCGCCCATGTGCCTGGCGAAGGCGTACAGCAGGGGCAGGTGCCAGTCGGTGTCGGGCACCTGGCGGGCCTCGCCGGTCAGGCGCGCGGCGATGGCCGGCGGCACATGGGTGCCCGCATGGGGCATGGACAGCAGCAGGGGGGCCGTGCCCTGGTGGAAGGTGAAGGCGGGGATGTCCGTGATATCGGTCATGGTGTGGTCTGCAATGGGTTCAGGAAGCGATCATGGCGGCGCGTGCGGCCACGAAGGCGCTGGCCGCATCATCGTGCAATGCATGGCGGCCGCCGGCGACGCGCAGGGCACCGCCCACCCACAGGCTGTGCAGCGCGCTGCCGCGGTGGCTGCCGAAGACGTGGGCCGAGAGCATGGCCTGCACCGGCAGGCCGGCCAGGGCCACGTGGCCCGGGTCCAGGGCCAGCATGTCGGCCTGCTGGCCCACGGCCAGGCCCGCCACGGGCCGGCCCGCGGCCCGCGCCCCGCCCTGCACGGCGGCACTCCACAGCGCCGTGCCGACCTGGGGGTCGGGTCCGGCCAGCACATTGCGCTGGCGCAGCGACAGGCGCTGGCTGTATTCGAGCATCAGCAGCTCCTCGGCCGCGTTGACGCAGGCATGGCTGTCCGAGCCCACCCCCCAGGCGCCGCCATGGCCCAGCCACTGCGGCATGTCGAAGATGCCGTCGCCCAGGTTGGCCTCGGTGGTGGGGCAGATGCCGGCCACGGCGCCGCTGCGCGCGGCGAGCGCGTACTCCCCGGGCGTCATGTGCGTGGCATGGACCAGGCACCAGCGCGCGTCCACGGGGGCGTGCTCCAGCAGCCATTGCACGGGGCGCTGGCCGCTCCAGGCCAGGCAGTCGTCCACTTCCTGGGTCTGCTCGGCGATGTGGATGTGGATGGGCGCCTGCGCGTCCAGCGCCGTGAGGCCCTCGACGGCCGCGCGCAGGCTGTCGGGCGGCACGGCGCGCAGCGAGTGTGGCGCCAGGCCCAGGGCCGCGCCCTGGGCGCGCGTGGCCGGCTGCAGGCGCTGCAGCAGGGCCAGCATGCTGTCCGTGCTGCGGATGAAGCGCGCCTGGTCGGCGCGCGGCGGCCTGCCCCCGAAGCCGCTGGTCTGGTAGAGCACGGGCAGCAGGGTGATGCCCATGCCGGCCGCCTGCGCGGCGCGCAGCAGGGCCAGGGACAGTTCGGCATCGTCGGCATAGGGCCGGCCGCCCTGGTCGTGGTGCACGTAGTGGAATTCGCAGACCGAGGTGTAGCCGGCCTCCAGCATCTCCACGTACAGCCAGGTGGCGATGGCCTGCAGCGATTCGGGCGTGATGCGGCCCGCGAAGCGGTACATGAGGTCACGCCAGCTCCAGAAGCTGTCCTGGCCCGCGCCCCGGTATTCGGTCAGGCCCGCGAAGGCGCGCTGGAAGGCGTGCGAGTGCAGGTTGGGCATGCCCGGCAGCAGCGGGCCGGGCGCGTGCGGCGCGCCGCCCGGCTCGGCACCGGGCTGCACGGACAGCAGGGTGCCCGCGCCGTCCCAGCGCAGCAGCACGTCGCGCGCCCAACCCGTGGGCAGCAGCGCATGTCCGGCAAACAGGGCACCGCTCATGGCCGGGCCTCCAGGATGTCCTGCAGCGCCTGCGCAAAGCGCGCGTTCTCGGCCTCGGTGCCCACGGAGACGCGGATGAAGTGCTCGAAGCCGGCCTCCTTCCAGGGCTTGACGATGAGGCCCCGCGCCAGCAGCGCCTCGTTCACGGGGCCGTTGGGCCGGCCGATGTCGATGAACAGGAAGTTGGTGGCCGAAGGCGCCATGCGCAACGCCGGCAAGGCCCGCAGGCGATCCGCCAGCACGCCGCGCAGGCGCACGGTCTCGGCCACGCCGCGCAGCATGTGGGCTTCATCGCCCCAGGCGGCCAGCGCGGCGGCCTGGGCGGCCTGGTTGACGTTGAAGGGCGTGCGCACGCGGTCCAGCAGTTGCACCAGGGCCGGGTCGCTGGCCAGGCCGTAGCCCACGCGCAGCCCCGCCAGGCCCCAGGCCTTGGAGAAGGTGCGCAGCACGATCCAGGGCATGCCGCGGCCGCGCAGCAGGGCCAGCACGTCGGGATAGCCGGACGACAGCCGCGCATACTCGACATAGGCCTCGTCGACCACGAGCAGGGTGTGCGACGGCGTGGCGTCCAGCAGGCGGGCGAAGTCCGCCGCGTCGAACATGCAGCCCACGGGGTTGGAGGGGTTGGCCAGCATGGCGATCTTGGGGCCGCGCGACAGCGCCTCGCACCAGGCACCGACATCGAAGTCCAGGGCGGGCGTCAGCTCCAGCAGCTCGACCCGGGCGCCCATCATGCGCGGGTAGATTTCGTGCAGGCCGAAGGCCGGGCGCTGCGTGAGCACGCGATCGCCCGGGGACAGGAAGGCCTGGCACAGCATCTGCAGGATGTCCTCGGAGCCATTGCCCACGACGATGGCTTCCGGCTCCACGCCCGTGCGCTGCGCGATGGCCACGCGCAGCGCCGTGCACTGGGCATCGGGGTAGACGCCCACGCGCTGTGCGAGGCCCGCCAGGGCCTGCGCCACGGCGGGGCTGGCGCCCCAGGGGTTTTCGTTGCTCGCCATCCGCGCGATCTCGCTGACGCCGTAGCGCGTGCGCACGGCCTCGGAGGACAGCCCCGCGTTGTAGGGCGGCAGCGGCGGCACTTCAGGGCGTGCCAGCGAGTGGATGGCGGATGCGTTCATAGGTCGAATACCTTGCCGGGGTTGAGGAGATGCAATGGGTCCAGCGCCTGCTTGATGGCGCGCATGGCGGCCAGCTCGGCCGGTGTGCGGCTGGCGCCCAGATAGGGCTTCTTGTGCAGGCCGATGCCGTGCTCGGCCGAGACGCTGCCGCCGAATTCGCCCACCAGGCGGTAGACCTCGGCCTCCACGCCATGGCAGTCGCCGCCCACGGTGGCGCCGTCGGTGGACAGGTGCAGGTTGCCGTCGCCCACATGGCCGAAGAACAGCGTGTGGTGGGCGGGCCAGCGCGCATCGAAGGCGGCGCGGCAGGCGTCGGCGAAGCGGCCGATGTCGGCCTGGGGCAGGCTGACGTCGAAGTTGACGGGCGGGTGCATGTTCGTGTTCAGCTCGGCCGGCGCCTCGCGCAGCGTCCACAGCTGGCGCGCCTGGGCCACGGATTGCGCGATGACGGCGTCGGCCACCTCGCCGGCCTCCATGGCCTCGCCCAGCAGCTCTTCCACGCCGGCGCGCAGCAGGGCCTCGTCCTTGCCGTCCACGTCGATCAGGGCCAGCAGGGCATGGGCCTCGCCGAACGGCGGCTGCAGTTTCTGCCAGGCGATGGAGGCCTGCACGAAGCTGTCCCACATCAGCTCGAAGGCGGCCACGCCGTTGCCGAAGCGCGACTGCATGCGCGCGAGCACGGCCAGCGCCGCATCGAAGTCCGGCACGGCCACCAGGGCCGTGGCGCGGGCCTGGGGCGCCGGGCGCAGGCGCAGCAGCACGCGCGTGATGACGCCCAGCGTGCCTTCCGAACCTATGAAGAACTGCTTGAGGTCGTAGCCCGTGTTGTTCTTGAGCATGGGCCGCAGCATGGGCAGCACCGTGCCGTCGGCCAGCACGACTTCCAGGCCCAGCACCTGCTCGCGCATCATGCCGTGCTGCAGCACGCCGTTGCCGCCCGCATTGGTGGCCACGTTGCCGCCGATCTGGCAGCTGCCGCGCGCGCCCAGGTCCACGCCGAAGACCATGCCCGCGGCCACGGCCGCCTCCTGCGCGGCCTGCAGCGTGACGCCGGCCTGCACCCCCATCAGCGCGCTGCGCGCGTCCACGGACTCGATGGCGTTCATGCGTTCCATGGACAGGGCGACGGCACCGGCCACGGGCACGGCGGCGCCGGCCAGGCCCGTGAGCCCGCCCTGGGGCACGACGGGCACGCGGTGGGCCGTGCACAGGCGCATCAGCGCGCTGACGTCTTCGGTGCCGCGCGGGCGCACCAGGGCCAGGGGGCGCTGGGGCGGCGTGCCGCTCCAGTCCGTGTGGTAGCGCTCGGCCACGTCGGCACCGCGCTGGGCCACGTCGGCGCCGAGGGTGGAAATCAGTTCATCGAGAAAGGGCGAATCGGACATCTGGCGACCTTTGGGCATGTTGTGTGCAATGGCCTCTGCCTGACGGGCTGCACGGTCACGGCGCGCGGCGCACCACACGGCCCTGGCGCACGATGGTGCAGCCGGGCCGGCTGCCGAACCAGTAGGCCAGCTCGGCCGCCTGGCCCACGGGCCACAGCACGAAGTGGGCAGGACGGCCGGCCGCGATCAGGCCGTGCGTGTCCTGCAGGCCCAGGGCGCGCGCGCCGTGGCGGGTGATGCCCGCCAGGGCCTCGGGCACCGTGAGCCGGAACAATGTGCAGGCCATGCTGGCCATGAGCAGCAGGCTCAGGCAGGGAGAGGTGCCCGGATTGTGATCGGTGGAGACGGCCATGGGCACGCCGGCGGCGCGCAGCGCCGCAATCGGCGGCACCTGGGTGTCGCGCAGCGCATAGAAGGCGCCGGGCAGCAGCACGGCCACGGAACCCGCGCCACGCATGGCCTGGATGCCGGTTTCGGACAGGTGCTCGATGTGGTCGCAGGACAGGGCGCCATAGCGGGCCGCGAGGGCCGCCCCCTCCATGTTCGACAGCTGCTCGGCATGCAGCTTGACGGGCAGGCCCAGCCGCTGCGCGGCCTGGAAGACCTGCTCGGTCTCGGCCAGCGAGAAGGCGATGCGCTCGCAGAACACGTCCACGGCATCGACCAGCCCCTCGGCGGCCAGCGCGGGCAGCATGGTGCCGGCCACCAGGTCCACGTATTCCTGGCTGCGGCCGGCGTACTCGGGCGGCAGTGCATGCGCGCCCAGGAAGGTGGTGCGCACGGTGACGCCGAAGGCCTGGCCCAGCCGGCGCGCCACGCGCAGCTGCTTGCGCTCGTGCTCCAGCGCCAGGCCGTAGCCGGACTTGATCTCGATGGCGCACACGCCCTCGTCCAGCAGCTGCGCAAGGCGCGGCGCGGCCTGGGCGAACAGCTCGTCCTCCGAGGCCTCGCGCGTGGCGCGCACGCTGGAGACGATGCCGCCGCCGGCGCGCGCCACCTCCTCGTAGCTTGCGCCGGCCAGGCGCATGGCGAACTCGCCCGCACGCTGGCCGCCATAGACCAGGTGGGTGTGGCAGTCGACCAGGCCCGGTGTGGCCAGCATGCCCCGGCCATCGTGGCGCGGCAGGCCCGCATGCAGGGCCGGCAGCGCCTGCCGGGGGCCCACCCAGTCGATGCGGCCATCGCGCACGACGATGCAGGCCGGCGTGTCCTCGCCCACCCCGTGGTCGGATGCGAACAGGTCCGGTGCCAGGCGCAGGTTGTGCCAGCAGCCATCGGCCGAGGGAGCGTTGTCGAAGGCGTGGTGTACGGACATGGGGAAGCTTCCTTGGATCTCTTGTCGTTGCTCAGGCCATCTGCTGCTGCACCCGCACCAGGCGGGCATCACCGCCCTGCGGCACCAGGGGCAGCGGCGCCGCTTGCCGCGCGCTCCACCACAGGCCCTGGCCGGGCGCGAGCAAGGCGCCATCGGCCAGCCAGCGGCCCTGCAGCACCATGCACAGGCCTGCATCGCAGTCGCCGGCCGTGGTGGCTTCATCCACCACGGCAATCCGCGCATGCCATTGCCCGCGCCGCGCCATCACGTTGAAGTCGGTCGAGATGCCCCCCAGCAGGGTGCAGGCGAGCGCCGTGTCGCCAGAGAAGGCAAAGGGCTGCCAGCGCTGCTCCAGCCGGTGGTCCACGCCGTCGCCCTTCAGGTGCACGCCATCGCCGTCGAGCAGCATGATCTGGCGGTCAATGCCCGCGAAGGCCGAGAACGGGCCGTCCCTGGCGATGGTGGCCACGCTGATGCGCCATGCGAAGGCATCCATGCCGGCGCCCGGCGGCCAGCAGGCGATCTCGCGCGTGCTGCCGCCGCCGTTCTTCCAGGGGCTGGCGGCGATTTGGTTCAGGTCGAAGCGGTGCATGGACCAGGGCCCTGCCGGTGGATTACTTGACCATCGGCAGATGGAGCCCATGGCGCTTCGCCGCGGCAACCGCCTGCTCGTAGCCCGCATCGGCATGGCGCATCACGCCCGTGGCCGGGTCGTTCCAGAGCACGCGGCCCAGGCGTGCGGCGGCCTCGTCCGTGCCATCGGCCACGATGACCACGCCCGCGTGCTGGGAGTAGCCCATGCCCACGCCGCCGCCATGGTGCAGGCTGACCCAGGTGGCGCCGCCCGCGGTGTTGAGCAGGGCGTTGAGCAGCGGCCAGTCGGAGACGGCGTCCGTGCCGTCCTTCATGGACTCGGTCTCGCGGTTGGGGCTGGCCACGGAGCCGCAGTCCAGGTGGTCGCGGCCGATCACGATGGGGGCCTTGAGCTCGCCGTTCTTCACCATCTCGTTGAAGGCCAGGGCCGCCTTGTGGCGCTCGCCCAGTCCCAGCCAGCAGATGCGCGCGGGCAGGCCCTGGAAGCTGATGCGCTCGCGCGCCATGTCCAGCCAGCGGTGGGTGTGCTTGTTGTCGGGGAACAGCTCCTTGATCTTGGCGTCGGTCTTGTAGATGTCCTCGGGATCGCCCGACAGGGCCACCCAGCGGAACGGCCCCTTGCCTTCGCAGAACAGCGGACGGATGTAGGCGGGCACGAAGCCGGGGAAGTCGAAGGCGTTCTTCACGCCCTCGTCGAAGGCCACCTGGCGGATGTTGTTGCCGTAGTCCACGGTGGGAACGCCCATGGCCTGGAAGTCCAGCATGGCCTGCACATGCCGGGCGCAGCCCTGGGCCGCGGCCTTGCGCAGGCGTTCGTGCTGGGCCGGGTCGGCGGCAGCGGCATTCCATTGCTCCACGCTCCAGCCCACGGGCAGGTAGCCATTGATGAGGTCATGGGCCGAGGTCTGGTCGGTCACGATGTCGGGCCGGGGGCCGCCGGCCTTGGCGCGGCGCACCAGCTCGGGCAGGATTTCGGCCGCATTGCCCAGCAGGGCGATGGAGACGGCTTCGCCCCTGGCCGTGTGCTGCTGGATCAGCGCCAGCGCGTCGTCGATGTCCCGGGCCTGCTTGTCCACGTAGCGCGTGCGCAGGCGAAAGTCGATGCTGGTCTGCTTGCATTCGATGTTCAGCGAGCAGGCACCGGCCAGCGTGGCCGCCAGCGGCTGGGCGCCGCCCATGCCGCCCAGCCCGGCCGTGAGGATCCACTTGCCCGACAGGTCGTTGCCGTAGTGCTGGCGGCCGGCCTCGACGAAGGTCTCGAAGGTGCCCTGCACGATGCCCTGGCTGCCGATGTAGATCCAGCTGCCGGCCGTCATCTGGCCGTACATGAACAGGCCCTTGCGGTCGAGTTCGTTGAAGTGCTCCCAGTTGGCCCACTGGGGCACGAGGTTGGAGTTGGCCAGCAGCACGCGCGGCGCGTTCTCGTGCGTCTTGAACACGCCCACGGGCTTGCCGGACTGGATCAGCAGGGACTCGTCGGCTTCCAGCGCCTTGAGCGATTCGAGGATCTGGTCATAGCACTCCCAGTTGCGCGCCGCGCGGCCGATGCCGCCGTAGACCACCAGGGCCTGGGGGTTCTCGGCCACGTCGGGGTCCAGGTTGTTCTGGAGCATGCGGTAGGCGGCCTCGGCCAGCCAGTTCTTGCAATGCAGCTGGCTGCCGCGCGGAGCGCGGATGACGCGGCTGGCGTCGTAGCGCGGATCGGTGGCGGAGGCGTTGAGGATGGCGTCGTTGGCGTTCATGGCGATCTCCTGGGTGCTTAGGGTGAGCGGTGGCTCGATTCAGGCAGCCTGGTGGCTGGGCAGGTGGCGGGTGATGGCCCGGGGCCAGTCCGTGGCCAGCGCCCACTGGCGCATGGTTTCGATGTCGGGCGCCAGGTAGCGGTCACGGTCCAGGTGCGGGACCTGGCTGCGGATCAGCGCGTACTGGGCCTCGATCAGCGGCGAGCTGGAAAGGCTGCGGTCGAAGTCCATGCCCTGGACGGAGGCCATGGCCTCCACGCCGACGATGACGGCCGTGTTGCGCGCCATCTCGCCCAGGCGCCGCGCGCCATAGGTGGCCATGGAGACATGGTCTTCCTGGTTGGCCGAGGTGGGCAGGCTGGTGACGCTGCTGGGATGGGCCAGGCACTGGTTCTCCGCGGCCAGGGCAGCGGCCGTGACCTGGGCAATCATGAAGCCGGAATTCACGCCGCTGTCGGCGATCAGAAAGGCCGGCAGGCCCGACAGGCCGGTGTCCAGCAGCAGGGCCATGCGGCGCTCGGAGATGGCGCCGATCTCGGCCAGGGCCAGGGCGATGATGTCGGCCGCGAAGGCCACGGGCTCGGCATGGAAGTTGCCGCCCGAGATCACGTCGCCGTTGTCGAACACCAGCGGGTTGTCCGAGGCGGCATTGGCCTCGATCACCAGCACCCGGGCGGCATGGGCCAGGTTGTCCAGGCAGGCGCCCATGACCTGGGGCACGCAGCGGATGGAATACGGGTCCTGCACGCGGCCGCAGTGGGGGTGCGAGGTGTCGATGGCGCTGCCCTCGAGCAGCTCGCGCACGGCGGCCGCCACGGCGATCTGGCCGGCCTGGCCGCGCGCCTCGTGGATGCGGGCATCGAAGGGCTTGACCGAGCCCTTGATGGCCTCCAGCGTCAGGCAACCCGCCACCAGGCCGGCCGAGAGCACGCTTTCGGCCTGGAACAGGCCCGCCAGCGCCAGCGCCGTGGACACCTGCGTGCCGTTGAGCAGGGCCAGGCCTTCCTTGGGGCCGAGCACGAAAGGATCCAGGCCCACGTGGCGCATGGCCTGGGCGCCGTCGATCACTTCGCCGTTGACCTTGGCCTGCCCCTCGCCGATCAGCACGCAGGCCAGGTGCGACAGCGGCGCCAGGTCACCCGAGGCGCCCACCGAGCCTTTGGAAGGGATCACGGGCAGCACATCGGCATTGGCCAGCGCCAGCAGCGCATCGGCAATCTCGGGGCGCACGCCCGAATGGCCACGCGCCAGGCTCACGGCCTTGGTGGCCAGCACCATGCGCACCACGTTGTCGGGCAGCGGCTCGCCCGTGCCCACGCTGTGGGACAGCACCAGGTTGCGCTGCAGCTCGGCCAGGCGGTCATGGGCGATCCTGGTGGAGGCCAGCTTGCCGAAGCCGGTGTTGATGCCATAGACCACCTGGTCCTCGTCCACGATGTGCTGCACATGGGCCTGGGCGGCGCGCATGCGCTCATAGGCCGCCGCGGACATGGACAGTTGCACGCCGCCCTGCTGAATGGACCGCAGCTGGGCCAGGCTGACCTGCCCGGGCTCCAGCGTCAGCGCGGTGCGGGAGCGGGAGGCGATACCGGGAGTGGTGATGGCATTCATGATCAGAATCCTTGTTTGTCTAGGGCTGTATATACAATATCAACCGAAACGAAACGGAGCAACAGAGGGAACACCCTCAGGCGGTGTCAGCCGTCGTGCGAGGCGCCGTCCGTGCGAAAGCGGCTGCCCAGGCGGTAGCGCATGCCCGGATGCACGCAATGCACCCAGGTCACGGGCGTGCCGCGGTACCAGGTGCGGCGGGTCAGGGTCAGGCAGGGCTGGTCGGTGGTCATCTGCAGCCAGCGGGCCTGCTCGGCCGTGGGCAGCGTGGCATCGACCACATGCTCGATCTGGTCGAAGGGCACGTTGCGCACCAGGTACACCGAGGGCTGGACCAGCGAGAAATCCTGCTCCATGAAGTCCGGCGCCATGCGCGGGTTCACATGGCGGTCCTCGAGCTGCACGGGCACGTCGTTCTCGAAATGCACGCCCTGCAGATGGAACACCGAGCTGCCGGCCGGCAGCTGCAGCGAGGCCGCCGCCTCGGGCGAGGCCGCCTCGCGGCGCACGCTGATCAGCTCGAAGCGGTGGTCATGGCCGCGCTGGCGGATCTCCTCGGCGATGTTGGCGATGTGCAGCAGCGTGGACTGCGGCTTTTCCTCGGCCACGAAGGAGCCCACACCGGCCACCCGCACGATCACGCCCTGCTCGGCCAGCTCGCGCAGCGCGCGGTTGGCCGTCATGCGCGCCACGCCGAATTCCTGCACCAGTTCCTGCTCGGAGGGTATGCGCTCGCCGGCCGACAGCGAGCCATCGGCGATCTTGCGCAGCACATGGTCCTTGACCTGCTGGTACAGGGCCATGGGCACCTCCGGCGTCGAAAGAGAGGCTCGGGAAGGCGTGGGGCGGGAAGACATGGTGTGGACAGCGTTCATGAAAACCCTCAGTGTGCAGCAGCCGCCAGGGACTCGGCGCGAATCTCCTCCGTCAGCCGGGCCTTGAGTGCCATGAACTCGGGCGAAGTCTTGACCGTGTAGTGGCGCGGGTGCGGCAGATCGACGGCGATGTCGGCCTTGATGCGACCCGGCCGCGCGCTGAAGACGGCGACACGGTTGGCCATGAAGATGGACTCGTCGATGTCGTGGGTCACGAAGATCACGGTCTTGCGGTGCTTTTCCCAGATGCCCAGCAACAGCTCCTGCATGACCACGCGGGTCTGGTTGTCCAGCGCGCCGAAGGGCTCGTCCAGCAGCAAGATCTTGGGGTCGTTGGCCAGGGCCCGCGCAATCGCCACGCGCTGCTGCATGCCGCCCGACAGCTGCTTGGGGAAATGCTGCTCGAACCCCTTGAGGCCCACGCTGGCGATGAAGTGCTCGCTGATCTCCTTTTGCTCGGCCGCCGGCACGCCCTTCTCGCGCAGGCCGAAGCAGATGTTCTGGCGCACGTTGAGCCAGGGGAACAGCGTATAGCTCTGGAACACCACGCCGCGGTCGGCACCCGGGCCCTGCACGCGCTGGCCGTCCAGCAGGATCTCGCCGCCCGTGGGCGTCTCCAGGCCGGCCACCAGGCGCAGCAGGGTGGACTTGCCGCAGCCCGAGGGGCCCAGCACGGTGATGAAGTCGTTGTCGGCCACTTCCAGGCTGGTGGGCTGCAGCGCCGTGGTCGGCGATGCCCCCCGGGCCGTACCTGCAAAGACCTTGGTGACGTTGCGTATGGACAGGCGGCTCATCGCATCAAACTCCAGGGGAACAGCTTCTGGTTGATCTTCTTGAACGACAGGTCCGAGGCCAGGCCCACGAGGCCGATGATGACGATGCCGGCAATGATGTTGTCGGTGGCCATCAGGGCCTGGCTGTCCATGATCATGTGGCCTATGCCCGAGGCGGCGCCGATCAGCTCGGCGACCACCACATAGGTCCAGCCCAGGCCCAGGACCTGGCGCAGGGCCTCGGCGATCTCGGGAGCGGCACCGGGCAGCAGCACGCGGCGGATCACGCTGGCGTCGGTGGAGCCCAGCGTGTAGGCGGCCTCCACCAGGTCGCGCCGTGCGTTGCTGACGATCATCATCACCATCAGCGTGAGCTGGAAGAAGCAGCCGATGAAGATGATGGACAGCTTCTGTGCCTCGCCGATGCCCACCCACATGATCAGCAGCGGGATGAAGGCCGAGGCCGGCAGGTAGCGCGCGAACGAGATGAAGGGCTCGAACACGGCCTCGACGGGCTTGTAGGCCCCCATGGCGATGCCCAGCGGCACGGCGATCACGGCCGCCAGCAGGAAGCCCCCCATCACGCGCCAGACCGTCATGCCCACGTCGTTCAGAAAGCCGAAGTCCGCGAACAGCTTCCAGGCCGCCTTGACCGCCTGCAGCGGCGAGGCCAGGAAATGCGGAGCGACGATGCCGGCCACGGTCAGGAAAGTCCAGAACAGCAGGAACAGCGCGAAGAAGCCCACGCCCAGGCACAGGCGGACACGGGGATCGACCGGATGCAGCAACTTCATCTTGCGAGGTCCGTTGGCCTGGGGCGGATCGGAGGGCGGCGTGCCCGCCGCCGGCTTGTCTATGGAGCTGACGGAGGCCATGGTCACTTCCTCAGGAACTGCGTGTCGAACAGGCTGTCGAGGTTGGGGGGGATGGCACGGATCACGCCCGTCTCCAGCAGCAAGGTGGCCGCCTCCTTGTTGAAGGCCTGGATCTCGCCGTTGAAGAAGCGGATGTTGGCCTCGCGGTCAGCCCATTGGATCTTGCTTTGCGAGGTCTCGAACTGCTCGGGCGTCTGCTTGACGTCGGCCCCCATGATGGCGAAGGCCTTGGCCTTGTCCTTCTCGATCAGCTCCAGCGCCTCGAAATAGCTTTCGGTCAGCCCCTTGGCGGCCTTGGGGTTGTCCTTGATGAACTTGGGCGTGCAGCCGAAGGTGTCGAACACCATGGAGTACTGCTTGGAGTCGGCGATCAGCTTGCCCTTGTCGGGCTGGCTGCGCACCAGGCCCAGATAGGGCTCATAGGTCATGGCCGCGTCCAGCCCGCTGTTGCCTGCGATCAGTGCGTTGGCGGCCTGGGCCGGCTCCAGCGTCACCATCTTCACGTCCTTGAGCGTCATGCCGTGCTTCTTGAGGATCCAGGCCAGCGAGAAGTAAGGGTTGGTGCCGGGCGCGGACACGCCGATGGTCTTGCCCTTGAGGTCCTCGACCTTGTCGATGCCGGGCCTGGCCACGATGCCGTCGGCACCCATGCCCTGGTCCATCTTGAACAGCTGGGTCGTGGCCACGCCATTGGCATTCCAGACGATCCAGGTCTCGGTCGAGGTGGCCGCGCACTGCACGTCGCCCGAGGCGATCGCCAGATGGCGGTCCTTCTGGGGAATCTTGCGGATGCTCACGTCGAGCCCGTGCTTCTTGAAGATGCCGGCCTCCCTGGCCAGCGTCAGCGGGCCGAAGCCCGTCCAGCCGGACATGGCGACGGACACCTTGGTCTCCTGCGCCAGGACCGCCCCGGACAGGCCCGCGGCCAGCGAAAGGCCCAGCATGGTTTTCTTCATCATGGACATGGAAAATCCCCTCATCGACATTGACAACACTGCGCAGGCAGCCGCTGTCCGGCGGCCTGCTCCACCTGGGTCCTAGGCCGCCTGCGCGCCATCGCGCCAGACCACCGGGAACATCGGATCGTCGAAAGGGTCGCCATGCCGCATGGTCAGGCCCTTGATCGGTGGCGAGCCCTTGCCGCCACGGTCGGCATAGACGGCGTCGTCGCCCACCCAGCGTGCCGAGAACACGCGGCGCGCCACGGGCGAGCGGTTGCCGGGCGCGCCATGCACGGTGCGGAAGTTGAAGGCGATCACGTCGCCGGGCTCCATGTCCCAGCCCGCGATGTCGAACTGCTCGCGTGCCGCGTCGATGTCGGGCAGCGCGGCATAGTTGTCGTTCTCGTACAGGCGCGTGCCATCGAAGCGCATGGGCCGGAAGTCCTGGCCCCAGCGGTGCGAGCCGCGCACGCACTCCATCACCACCGAGCGCGCCACCGGGTCCAGCGGCGTCCAGAAGCTCACGCTCTGGCGGCCTTCCACGCAGTAATAGGGCTGGTCCTGGTGCCAGGGCGTGACCGTGCTGCCGCCGGGCTGCTTGACCAGCACATGGTCATGGAAAAAGCGCGCCGTGCGCGAGCGCATCAACCGCGCGGCGAGCGCACCGGCAGGGGAATGCAGCACGAAGTCGCTGAACTCGGGAATGCGCTGCCAGTTGCACAGGTCCTGGAAGAACGGAGCGGAGCCATCGGCCGGCACCACCGATCGCTCCATGGGGCTGGGATCGGCCATCAGCCGGCGCACGCCCTCGCGCAGCGGCTCCATCCAGTCCGTGAATGCCTGGCGGATCACGATGACTCCGTCACGCTCGAATGCCGCAATGTCAGCCTCGGAAACCGGCATCTGCTCTACAACTGCCATGTCAAACCCCCGATAGAACTGTCTATACATTTCCCAGCAAAGCAGGATGCGTGCCAGCTCCACCGAAGTGCCCTGCCACACGGCTCACAAGGGACGACCCTCCTGTCCCTGTGCAGATTCGCGCTTTATCTGGTGCGAAGATCACAGTGGCTGCACCGCATATGTGCAGGCTCCCTGCACTTTTCCGATGCCACCGGGGGCAAGAATCCCTCAGTTGCGCATACCTGTATATACAGAACTTCCCTGTCCGGGAAATCGCGAAGGGGTTGCACCCATCGCGCCGCTCAGGCCGCGCGGGCGAACAGGGAGCGGACCACGGGCAGCAGCGGCTGGACCAGAGGGGAAGCCATGCTCCTGGGGAAAACCATCACCACCGACTGCCGCGCCACGGAACCGCTCAGGCGCCGGCAGGCCAGGCGCTTGCCGTCGTGCGCCCGGTCCACCACGGGCCGGGTGGTCAGCAGCCCCACGCCCAGGCCGTTGGCCACCAGGGAGCGCGCCATCTCCAGCGATTCGGTCTCGAAGGCGACCTCGGGCGCGGCACCCGCGTCGCGGAACAGGGACAGGAAATACTCGCGGCTGTGGGGCAGGCCGATCAGCACCAGCGGCGAGCGGGCCAGCTCCGCCAGCCGCACCGTGGCCTTGTGCGCCAGCGCATGGCCCCAGGGCAACAGCGCATAGGGCGCCAGATCCGCCACAGGGGCCAGCGCCAGGCGCGGCCGGGCCAGCCCCAGGTCGTATTGCAGCGCCACATCGAGCTCGCCACGTTCCAGCCCGCGCGTCAGGCTCTCGGTATCGCCCTCGACCAGCGCGATCTCCACCTGCGGATGGCTCTTGCGCATCTGCGCCACGATGGCCGGCACCCAGCGCGGCCCCAGCGTGCTCAGATAGCCCAGGCGCAGCAGGCCCGCCATGGCCGCCGTGCGCGGGCCCTGCAGCCGCTGCGCGCACTCGATGAGCGCCTGCGCCTCGCGCTGGCGCACGCTGCCCGCGGCCGTCAGGTCCATCCCCCGCGCATGGCGGCGCACGAACAAGGCCTCGCCCCACAGTGCCTCCAGGTCGGCGACGGCCTTGGAGATCGAGGGCTGCGACACATGCAGGGCCTCCGCCGCGCGCGCCGCGCCGCCATACCGGGCCGCCGCAAGAAAGTACTCCAGTTGCCTCAGGCTGATATGGATCATTTTTTCGAATGCATTGGATCAGGATTGAATATTTTCCATGGATCCAATCCCGGGCCAGCATGCAGCCATCGACCACCCCCAGGCTGCACCCATGAACGACACCTCCCCTGCCGCCCCCGCCACACGACCGCTGGACGGCGTGCGCATCCTCGACTTCACGCGCGTGCTCGCCGGCCCGCTGGCCACGGCACTGCTGGCAGACCTGGGCGCCGAGGTCGTCAAGATCGAGCCGCCCCAGGGCGACGACTACCGCGCCATCGGTCCCCTGAAGAACGGCGAGAGCGCGCTGTTCACCGTCATGAATCGCAACAAGCGAAGCCTGGTGCTGGACCTGCGGCATGCCGAGGCCGTGGCCCTGGTCCGCGAGATGGCGGCGCAGGCCGACGTGGTGGTGGAGAACTTCCGCCCCGGCGTGGCCGAGCGCCTGGGCATAGGGCCCGCGCAGCTGTGCGCGCTCAACCCGCGCCTGGTCTACGTCAGCGTCTCGGGCTTCGGGCAGACCGGCCCGCTGGCCCACCGCCCGGCCTACGACATCATCGTCCAGGCCATGAGCGGAATCATGGAAGCCACGGGCGAGCCCGAAGGCCCGCCCACCCTGGTGGGCGAGGCCGTCAGCGACGTGGTCGCCGGGCTGTTCGCCTCCTGGGCCACGCTGGCCGCGCTGCTGCAGGCGCGCGCCACGGGCCGGGGCCAGCAGGTGGACGTGGCCATGTTCGACACCACGCTGAGCTTTCTGGCGACCTCCATGTCGCGCTACCTGTTCACGGGCCGTCCGGCGCGCCGCGTGGGCAACCGCCATCCGCTGTCCGCGCCCTTCGGCGTGTACCGCGCGCGGGACGGGCATTTCGCGCTGGCCGTGCTCAACAGGAAGCTGTTCGAGGCCACCGCCCAGGCCATGGACCTGCCCCACCTGGCCGGCGACCCGCGCTTCGCCACGGATGAAAGCCGCTCGGCCCACGAGCCCGCGCTGCGCCAGGCCATCGAGGCCTGGGCCGGCCTGCGCGACGTGGCCGACGTGGTGTCCGCGCTCGACGCGGCCGGCGTGCCCGCAGCGCCCCTGTGGAACATCGCCCAGGCCCTGGAATCACCGCAGATCCGGGCGCGCGGCCTGCTGCGCGAGGTCGACGACCCGCGCCTGCCCGGCCTGCGCCTGCCCACCCAGCCCGTGCACTTCGGAGGCGCCGCGCCCAACCGCGCCGAGCGCGCGCCGGCCCTGGGCGAGCACACCGAGGCCCTGCTGTCCCAATGGCTGGGCCGTGGCGCCGAAGCCATCGCCGCGCTGCGCGCCTCGGGCGCGCTGGGCCACCCCACCCCTTCCCCCACCGCTTCCTCCACTCACTGAACCTACCCCATGACTTTTCTCAGACTGGGCACCACCGAAGAAGACCAGGCCGTCGCCGACGCCGTGGCCCGCTTTGCCGACGACACGCTGGCCCCCCTGGCGCAGCGCATGGACGAGGAGGCGCTGTCCGCCACCTGCCATGTCCCCGGCCTCGCTCGCCTGGGCGTGATGGGAATGAACCTGCCCGAGGCCCTGGGCGGCCCCGGCGTCACACCCACGGCCATGCTCATGTCGCTGGTGGCGATCTCGCGCGCCTGTGCGGCCACCTCCTCCATGATCGGCGCCCACTACCTGGGCACGGACGCGGTGCTCATCGGCGGCGACGACGCACAGCGCCGCCAGTGGCTGCCGCGCTGCGCCAGCGGCGAATGGCTGGCGGCCTTCGCGCTGACCGAGCCGCGCGGCGGATCGCACCCGGCCGACATGCGCACCCGGGCCGAGCGCACGGACGATGGCGAGAACTATGTGCTCACGGGCGTCAAGCACTTCATCTCCAACGCGGCCGAGGCGCGCTTCCTGGTGGTCTTTGCCAAGACCGATCCGCAGGCCGGCGCGCGCGGCGTCAGCGCCTTCATCGTGCCGCGCGATCTGCCGGGCATCCAGGTCTCGGCCCCCGAAAAACTCATGGGCATCCGTGGCGGCCATGCCTTCGAGGTCGCGCTGGATGGCGTGCGCGTGCCGGCCAGCCACCGGCTGGGCGCCGAGGGCACGGGCTTCAAGACGGCCATGAAGGTGCTGGACAACAGCCGCCTGGACGTGGCGGCCACCGCCCTGGGCGTGGCCGAGGCCGCGCTGGCCGCCGCCGCGCAATGGGCGGCCCAGCGCCTGGTGGGCGGCGAGCCGCTGGCCACGAAACAGGGCATCCAGTGGAAGCTGGCCGACATGAAGCTGCGCCTGGAGGCCTCCTGGGCGCTGACCCTGCAGGCCCTGGCCCTGCGACAGGCCGGCCAGCCCTTCACCCAGCACTCGGCCATGGCCAAGCTGCATGCCTCGGAAATGGCGGGCTTTGTCACCGACGAGGCCCTGCAGATCCACGGCGGCTACGGCTATACGCGCGACATGCCGCTGGAGCGCCTGGTGCGCGATGCACGCATCCTGCGGATCTACGAAGGGTCGTCTGAAGTGCAGCGGGGGATCATTGCGCGGGGGGTGTTGGGGTAGCGCATGCCGCAGCGCGGTGCTTGCAACAAGGCTTTCCGATCACGCTTATGTCAGCTGCTCAGGCACTGACTTCAGCGGAAATCCCATGACGTATTCCAAACTGCAGCGTGCTGCTGCAGGCCCCCTGAAGACCCAAGGAATCAGGCTAAAAGGGAAAATCCATATTGAAATAATAGTAAGGAGATGAGTAACCAGGACTATATATGTCCTCCAGGAATCTGCCTGGTACATCAAATTGGAAAGGACCCGCAGGACGTTCCGCAAAGACAGGCTCAGCCGGCTCGGAAAGATCATAGAAGCCTACACGCACAGAATTCCTTCGATCATCTCCAACATAGAGAGCTCCCGCATCATCTTCCTTCCTTATCATTTCAAATGGATCTTTCGGCGCCGCACAGGCGGCACTTATCGAAAAAACAAGAGCAAGGCATGTCATTGACTTTTTGAAGGTTTTTCTCATTTGGATCACCTCTTTGTGCAGCCCCACACACGAATTTTGAATCTTGCCAGGCCTGCGCCGACTCTATAGAGCTTGGCCTGCGCAGGCCAGCCCCACTGAGCGGCCCATTGCTTGTCCATGGCCACTGCAAAGTCATAACGTGCTCTAAATATCAGAGAGCCATTCGCAAATTAATATCCCACTTCATACGCGCAAGCCTTTTCTACATAAGAGATATGGGCTCCTCAAGGCGTGCACAGATTCTGCAAGAAGGCATGCGTATCCCGATCCAGCGCCACTTCGCTGCCACCCGTCAGATAGCAGCCATCCTGGCTCAAACCCCGGCCCGAGCTGTTCTTGCCGCCGGGCAGCGTGCCCAGATCCACGGTGCCGCCCGACAGCGTCCAGCGGATGGCGTGGCGTGTGCCGTCGCCGGTTTCGCTGGTACCGCTGACCAGGCCGTTGTCCCCCAGGTCGGCCACGCTGATCTTGAAGCCTCCGCTCAGCGGAGGAATATCCGTGCGGGTGTTGGTGGTGGTATCCCAATAGAACGGGATGGAGTCTCCATTGGCATTCTGGTAGCGCCCGATCACACCGCCGCTGGAATTGAGATCGCTGGCGCTGTTGCGAGCCGGATTGGTCACCAGCACCAGCGGAGTGGTGCTGGCATTGGGCCACAGCACGGCACGGCCACCCTGGGCGCCAAAGTCGCAATTGCCCAGGATGCGCCCATTGGCCACATGGGTGGTGGTGCAGTACAGCGCGCCCGTGGGTAACGGTAGCGTGGTCACTCCGTAGGCACCCAGCAGGCCCGCCGCCCACAGCACGGGCTGGGGCCGGCCGTTGGTTCCGGGGCAGTTGCCGGAGATATTGGGCATGTTGGGATTGGGGGCCGTGCTGTCGATGTCGGTGGGCACGCAGTTGGTGGCATCCAGCCCCAGCAGGCCCGCCGGCAGCGACCGGGCCGTGGTCTCGTTGATGCGCCACATCACGGGCTGGGCCGTATTGTTGGCACTCACACTCACACCTGCCGTTGCCCCGCCATGGTTGTAGGCCGTTCCCATGGTGCGCACACCGCCCAGCAACGGCTGCAGGGGCTGGACTGTCGTGGGCGAGTTGGCATTCCAGACCACGGCCGTGGTCAGCGAGTCATTGTTCAGGCAACTGCCCAGAATTCGGCCACCATTGGTGATGATGGTGGCCGCGCAGCTGCGCGCCGTGGCCAGCCGGCCCAATTCCACGGCCGTGCCAGGCGTCAATGCCACAAAGCCGACGGCGGAACCATCGGGTTTGGCGCAGGCGCCCACCACATGGCCGGAGGTATTCACGGATATGCCAACGCATTGGGGACCCACGCTGGTGCCGATATCCTGCATGGGGCCTGCAATGGCGCAAGCAGAGGCAAGCCATGGGCTGCAAGCCAGCAGCATGCGAGGGAAAAGGGCCGGAACATTCATTTGCACACTCCTGCAATCGAAGGAATACAACGGACACGAATCGACGGATTTCCCGCATCGGGGCGCAGAGGCCGCCCAGCGCTGGCATGGTGGCCATTAAATCGTGCAGAGATCGAGGATGGGGAAAAGCTTTTTTATCAGCGGACTCCCACGGCAATGGATTTTCAATCCATGCAACGGACGGCTACGACCAGGACAAGGCAGGGGTTCCGAAGCCATGGCCACGAATGGCTGGCGACCCCGGTGCAATGCCCCGCACCGGTCATGGGAAGCGTGGGTCGGCAGGCCGAGCGAACGCCCCGTCCGGGTCAGCGTCGCGCCGCAGGGCACCGATCACCAGCGGCCGGGTCGGGTCGTAGTCGGCCAGCACGAAGCCATAGCCACCGCCGGTGGCGTCGAGCAGGTACCGCACCGGCACGCCCGCCCGCTGGCCGTCTCCGTCCTGAAAGGCCACAGGCGCCGTGGAGACCACGTCACCATGTCCCGTGGCGACGATCAGTTCCCCCTGCTCGCCCAGGCGCAGCGATTGCGCACCGTCCACGCGCACCTGGATCTGGCCGGCATCCGCCTGCGGGGCCACATGGAACAGCGTTTCCACATGGTCGCCGCGCGCCGCCAGTTCGACTTCGATGCCGGGCCAGGCGCGGCCCAGGAGGATGTTGCGGTAGGTGGCAGCCCGGTAGCTGTTCGGGCCCGCGAAGCGGCTGACCCATATGTCCGAGGCCTGGCCGCCCACGGGCGACAGGGGCTGGGCGCCCGCCAGGGTCTCCGTGAGGCTCCAGGCGGGTGCTCGGGCCTGCGCCCCCGTGTCCGGAAGCCAGCCCATACCGTCTTCATGCACCGGCTCCACCGGAGCCGGCAGGCTGTAGACGATCTGGCCCTGGCGGGTAACGAACACCGCGCCCGCAGAGGTCCTGCCCATGAAGGCCACGCACCCGTCGAACTGGCCGCTGTTGGCCTCGAAGGGCATGGGCATGGCCATGGCCCGCCCCCCCTGCCGGGCCTGCTCCATCGAAGGCTTGTGCGCGCCTTCCCCGGCCGGTGGCTCGAGCTGCAGTGAAGCCGGCGGGAGGGCCGACCACAGCCACATGCCCGGCAGCAGCGCCAGGGCCATGGCCACCAGCCAGTGCTGGCCGCTGGCGCTCAGGCCGGCCGTGTCGTCCGAATCCCGTGGCAACGCCCCATCGCCTGCCCGACGCCGGCCCCGGCTTCCGGGTGGATCCACGCCATGCGCCGCATCCGTTCCGTCCATCTTCCCCTCCCTTCCGATCCTTTGGTATGTGCGATCCAGTCTAGGTTTCGCCGGCGAGCGCCAAGGTGGTAACCACAACGGCATATCTCCTAGGAATCGCCGTTTGGAGACTTCGCCCTGCCGTGGTACATCAGACGCCTGTGTGCCATGGCCCGTGCTGTGCAAACCCTGCGGCCGCCACGGAGCTTGCCGCGGGGCGCACAATCGGGGGGTGCTCCGGCTTCGCGCCGGAGCCTGCTTTTTGGGCGCCACGCGCCGTATTCCTTCCACCCGGCCTTGCCGCCTTTTTTCGAAAGACGCCCGTTGTCCGCCGCGCATTCCGTCCTGCAAGCCGTGTTCGGCTACGAACAATTCCGCGGCCCGCAGGAGGCCATCGTTTCCCATGTGGTCGCCGGCGGCGATGCGCTGGTGCTCATGCCCACGGGCGGCGGCAAGAGCCTGTGCTACCAGGTGCCGGCCATCGTGCGCCAGCAGCAGGGCCATGGCGTGGCCGTGGTGGTATCGCCGCTGATCGCGCTGATGCACGACCAGGTGGGCGCGCTGCACGAGGCCGGCGTCAGCGCCGCCTATCTGAATTCCACGCTGTCCTATGACGAGACGCAGGAGGTGGAGTGGCGGCTGCAGGGCGGCGAGATCACCCTGCTCTATGCCGCGCCCGAGCGGCTGAACACGCCGCGTTTCCTGGGCCTGCTGGATGACCTGCATGCCCAGGGCAAGCTGTCGCTGTTCGCCATCGACGAAGCCCACTGCGTGAGCCAGTGGGGCCACGACTTCCGCCCCGAGTACCGCGCCCTCACCGTGCTGCACGAGCGCTATGCGGGCGTGCCGCGCATCGCGCTGACGGCCACGGCCGACGCGCTCACCCGCGCCGACATCATCGAGCGCCTGCAGCTCGAAGGCGCGCGGCATTTCCTGAGCAGCTTCGACCGGCCCAACATCCGCTACCGCATCGCCGAGAAGAAGGATGTCTCCAACCAGCTGCTGCGCTTCATCGAACGCGAGCACGAGGGCGAGGCCGGCGTGGTCTATTGCCAGTCGCGCAAGCGCGTGGAGGAGCTGGCCCAGACGCTGAGCCAGGCCGGCGTGCCCGCCCTGCCCTACCACGCGGGCCTGCCGGCCGAGACGCGCCAGCTGCACCAGGACCGCTTCCTGCGCGAGGACGGCATCGTCATGGTGGCCACCATCGCCTTCGGCATGGGCATCAACAAGCCCGACGTGCGCTTCGTGGCCCATGTGGACATGCCCAAGAACATCGAGGGCTACTACCAGGAAACGGGCCGCGCGGGCCGCGACGGGCTGCCGGCCGATGCCTGGATGGCCTATGGCCTGTCCGACGTGGTCAACCAGCGCCGCATGATCGATGAAAGCCCGGCCGAGGACACCTTCAAGCAGGCCATGCGTGGCAAGCTCGACGCCCTGCTGGGCCTGGCCGAGGCCACGGACTGCCGCCGCGTGCGGCTGCTGGCCTATTTCGGCGAAACGTACGGCATGGGCGCGCCGGGCGAGCCAGAGGAAACCGACGCCGAGGGCCGTCCGCTGCAGCGCGTGGCAAAGACGGCCTGCGGCAACTGCGACAACTGCCTGGAGCCGCCGGCGCTGTGGGACGGCACGGATGCCGCGCGCAAGCTGCTGTCCACCATCTACCGCGTGCACGAGGCCAGCCAGCTGACCTTCGGCGCGGGCCACATCATGGATGTGCTGCGCGGCAAGGACACGGAGAAGGTGCGCCAGTACGGCCACGAGAAGATCTCCACCTTCGGCGTGGGCAAGGAATACAGCGAGCCCCAGCTGCGCGGCGTGATGCGCCAGCTGCTGGCCACGGGCGCCCTGGGGCTGCACAAGATCACGAGCGAGAACAGCGGCCACAGCTTCGACACGCTGTGCCTGGCCGAGGGCTCGCGCGAGGTGCTGCGCGGCAACGTGCCGGTGCAGCTGCGCGAGGCCGTGGCCGCGCCGCGCACGCGCGCCAAGCGCGCCACCACCCAGCCCAATGCGGCAGCGGCCAGCCTGGGGCCCGATGCCCAGGTGCGCTTCATCAACCTCAAGGCCTGGCGCGCCGAGGTGGCGCGCGAGCACAACCTGCCGGCCTACGTCATCTTCCACGATGCCACGCTGGCCGCCATCGCCGAGCGCGATCCGCGCACGCTGGACGATCTGCAGGGCATCAGCGGCATGGGCGCCAAGAAGCTCGACGCCTATGGCGCCGAGGTGCTGCGGGTGGTGGCCACGGGTTGACGGGAAAGCCCGTCCGGCGCAGCAGCCAGCGCTCAGGGCTTTGTGGCGTCGTTCCTGTCGACCACGCCGTCGCCGTTCACGTCGGCTTCCTTGAAACTGCGCTCGGCGATGGCCATGTCTTCCTCGGCGGTGTAGCGGCCGTCGCGGTTGCTGTCCACGATGCCGAAGCGCACATGGGCCTGCTTCATGGACTGGGCGTAGCGCTCGTCGGGCTGGCGGCCGGCGTACTGCTGCCTGAGGCGGGCCTCGAACTCGTCCACGTATTCCTTCTCGCTGAGCCAGCCGTCGCCATTGGTGTCGCCGGCCAGCAAGCGCTGCCTGCGCACGGTGTCGTACTCCGCGCGCGTGACCACGCCGTCGCGGTTGGCGTCATAGCTGCCCATGAAGGCCGCCTGGCCGTGGCCGCCCGCAGGTTGGGCCGGGCCGCTGGCGGACGGCGATGTGGTCGAAGCGCAGGCGGTGAGCAAGGCCGCCAGGCCGGCGGCGGCCGCCAGGCGCAGGGCAGGAAAGAACTGGGTCATGCATCGACTCCTGGAAAGGACATGGGCAGTGGCCGGAGCCCGGGCGGGCTGCACACCACCGGCGCCGGCCATGCACGCAGCGCTCCTGCGGGACCATGGTCCCGAAGATCTCTGCGGATGGCCGCTGCCGATTCTCTCATCAATTGATGATGATTATCATTTGCATCTCTGCATCGCTGCATCGATGGCGCGGCGGCACGCCAGGTCGGGGCGATGCCTCGGCCCCAGAGCGTGTGATGCACTTTTACGTGCCCGCGAAAGCAGGGGGCGCCGAGCCGGAAAAGGGGCCCGGAACGAGGCGCAGCACACGCTCTAATCCAGGGAAATCCCTGTTTCCCGGATCAAGGCGCCCCATTTTTCATGGTCGCGCCGTACCCATGTGGACACTTGCTGCGGCCCTGCAGGCATTGGCTCCATGCCGTGGAGCGCGATCTTTTCCGCCAGCTCTGGCGCCTTGAGTGCGCGCTGCAGCACGGCACTGGCGCGGGCCACGATGGCGTCGGGTGTCTGCTGCGGCAGGTACATCGCATACCAGGACGTGTACTCGAAGCCCGGCAGCGTGGCCGACATCAGCGGCAGCGAGCGCGTGGCGGGCGAGGTGCTGGGCGCCGTGGCTGCCAGCACGCGCACGTAGCCCTTGTCGACCGCCGCCTGCAGCGAGGGCAGGCTGCTGAACATGGCGCCTACCCGGCCGGAGGCGAGATCTCCGATGGCCGCCGCGCTGCCCTTGTAGGGAACATGCACGACCTCGGCCCCGGACAGCCTTTTGAACAGTTCCGCCCCCAGGTGCGCCGTTCCCCCCACGCCGGCCGATGCAAAGCCCAACTGGCCGGGATGGGCCCGGGCATAGTCCACCAGTTCCTGCGTGGTCCTGACCGGCAGCCGCGTGGACACCACCAGCACATGGGCGCTGGTGGTCACCATGCCCAAGGGCTTGAGCCTGGCGACCTGGTCACCGCCCCCGTTGCGGCTCAACAGGGGCTGCAGCACCACATTGCCCAGCGCCGGCATCCACCAGGTGTGCCCATCCGGGTCCGCGCGCGCCACGGCCGTCAGCGACGGTATGCCCATGCCGCCGCCCTGGTTCTCGACCACGAAAGGCTGTCCCGTGAGGGCGGCCAGTTTCTGGGCGATCTCCCTGGCCGTGATGTCGGCCGGACCGCCGGCCGCATAGGGCACGATGATCCTGACCGGCCGGGTGGGCCAGTCGGCGGCCGGCTGGGCCAGGCCGACGCCGGCCAACGCCGACAGGCAGGTGGCGACCATGAGCCGCCGCGCAGTGGAACAGGGCATACCGACCTCCTTTGCACTGCCTGGGGGCGGCATCCGGCAGGATGCCGGTGCTGGCGCAGGGCATGCGCAATCGTTCTATCTGATGGAATAAAAGACTTTCAGATAGAACTATAGAATGCCGCTCCTGCGACGCATTCAGGGTTAACGCGGGCTGTGCGAACGGCATGGCGCGAACTCTTTCAGGCCAGGCGCGGCCAGGGGCTGCCCGCGCGCCCTCCACAAACCGCACACAAAGGCTCGACAGCGCGGCAAGGTTGCCCGCCCACACTTCGGCGGCTGAATATCCGGAGCCCTCTGCTGTGACCAATAACGCCCAACTTCTGGCCGACGAAGCCAAGTACTGCTCGTTCGGGGATACCGTCCACTACGTCAACCCGCCCAAGATCTTCTCGGGCTGCGAAGGCAGCTACATGTATGACGAGGCCGGCACGCCCTACCTCGATCTGCAGATGTGGTATTCGGCCGTGAACTTCGGCTACAAGAACAAGCGCCTCGAGCAGAAGATGATCGAGCAGCTGCAGACCCTGCCCCAGGTCGCCAGCCAGTACCTGCACCCGACCAAGATCGAGCTGGCCAAGTTCATCGCCCAGGACGCGGAAAGGAAGTGGGGCCATGCCGGCCGCGTGCACTTCAACGTGGGCGGCGCCCAGGCCATCGAGGACTCGCTCAAGGTCGTGCGCAACGCCAGCGGCGGCAAGAGCCTGATGTTCGCCTTCGAGGGCGGCTACCACGGCCGCACGCTGGGCGCCTCCAGCATCACCTCCAGCTACCGCTACCGCCGCCGCTTCGGCCACTTCGGCGACCGCGCGCAGTTCATCCCCTTCCCCTACCCCTTCCGCCGCCCCAAGGGCATGACGGCCGAGGAGTACTCGCACTCCATCGTCAAGGAATTCGCGCGCAAGTTCGAGAACGAATACCACGCCATCTGGGACCCCAAGACCAACCAGTGCGAGTACGCGGCCTTCTACGTCGAGCCCATCCAGGGCACGGGCGGCTACGTCGTGCCGCCGCCCAACTTCTTCAAGGGCCTCAAGAAGGTGCTGGACGACCACGGCATCCTGATGGTGGTCGATGAGATCCAGATGGGCTTCTGGCGCACCGGCACGCTGTGGTCGGTGGAGAACTTCGGCGTCAAGCCCGACGTGCTGGTCTTCGCCAAGGCGCTGACCAACGGCCTCAACGCCCTGTCGGGCCTGTGGGCGCGCGAGGAGCTGATCAACCCGACCATCTTCCCGCCGGGATCGACCCATTCCACCTTCGCCTCCAACCCGCTGGGCACGGCCCTGGGCCTGGAAGTCATGAAGATGACCCACGAGATGGACTTCGGCCGCCAGGTGCGCGAATCGGGCGCCTACTTCCTCGAAGGCCTCAAGGAGCTGCAAAAGCGCCACAGGGAAATCGGCGACGTGGACGGCCTGGGCCTGGCGCTGCGCGCCGAGATCTGCACCGAGGACGGCTTCACGCCCAACAAGGCGCTGCTGGACAAGATGGTGGACATCGGCCTCGAAGGCGGTCTGGAATACCAGGGCCAGAAACGCGGCCTGGTGCTGGACGTGGGCGGCTACTACAAGAACGTGATCACCTTCGCGCCCTCGCTGATGATCTCGCGCCCCGAGATCGACGAGGCCATGGTGCTGCTGGACCAGCTCCTGACCAAGGCAAAAAAGGGCTGACCCCCTGAGCCGCTTCGCGGCTTCCCCCTGAAGGGGGGCATCCGGGCAGCCGGCGACACCCTCGGTGCGGGGCGGCGCGGCCGGCACAGGCCCTTCCTCGGTGCCCCTGGGTTGTGCACTGCCAGTTTCATAGAGTGTTGAAAACACCTAGCGTCATGGAAAAACTGATCTGATGAAAGGCACATTGCCCCTGGACCGTCTGCACAACCAGCTCGAACCCGCCAGCCTGCTCGCGCAGTTCGCAGCCCATCCTCCCGAGGGCTTCGCACTGCTGCAGGACTGGCCGGCGCCGGCCTTCACGGCGCCGTTCGATCTTCTGACCACGGCGGATGACGCGCTCAAGGCGCGTCTTTTGTCGTTGCCGGCGGGCGCCTGGCTGTCGCGCCGGCTGCGCCTGTCCACCGACTTCGTGGGCACCACGGTCAGCGAATACGCCGTGCTGCCCGCCGGGCCCACGCCCGCGCAGCAGGCCGCCGCGCTGCGCGCGCATGCGGGCCGGCGCATGCTGACCATCGTCAAGGATCTGCCCCAGGACTCGCCGCTGCTGCCCGCGGCCGACAACGCCCATGCGCAGGCCCTGGCCCGGGCCCTGGCCGATGCGGGCTTCCTCCTCGTCGAAGGCCAGGCCCTGGCCTATGTGCCCATCACCTTCTCCAGCCTCGACGACTACCTGTCACGCCTGTCCAGGAGCCGCCGCCAGAACCTGCGCCGCAAGCTCAAAAGCCGCGCACGGCTGCACATCGCGCGCATTCCCACGGGCGCGGCCTTTGCCGATGACGCGCGCGTCGATGCGTACTACGCGCTGTTCGAGGCGGTCTACGCGCAAAGCGAGATCCACTTCGACAAGCTCACGCGCGGCTTTTTCGCGGCCCTGCTGCGCGATGCGGGCAATGCCGGCATCGTGTTCGAGTACCGCGCGCTGCGCGAGGACGGCACGCCCGGCGATCTGCTGGGCTGGAACCTGTGCTTCGAGCACGACGGCAAGCTCATCGACAAGTACATCGGCCTGTCCTACCCGGCCGCGCGCGAGGCCGACCTGTATTTCGTGAGCTGGATGGTCAACCTCGAATACGCCATCGAACAGGGCCTGAGCCACTACGTGGCCGGCTGGACCGATCCCGAGGTCAAGGCCCAGCTGGGCGCAAGCTTCACCTTCACGCGGCATGCGGTCTTCATCCGCAACCCGCTGCTGCGCGCCCTGGGCCGGCGCTTTGCCGGCCACTTTGAAAGCGATCGCCAATGGAGCGAACAGAACTGAAAACCGTCGTGCTGGACGTGGATGGCTCGGTGGGCCCGCTGCCCGGCGAGCTGCGCCTGCCCTTGCAGGACTGGCAGGAGCAGGTGCGCTTCGGCTGCGGCCTGCGCCGCTTCGCGCGCTTTCGTGCCGCGCTCGATGCGCAGCTGCCCGCCGCGCACGGCACGGCCCTCATGGGCAGCGGGGACTTCCACCACCTGAGCTGGCCGCTGATCGAGCGCTGCATCGAGAAAGAGGCCCTGTCCGCCGGCCGGCCGCTGCGCGTGGTGGTGCTGGACAACCATCCGGACAACATGCGCTTTCCCTGGGGCGTGCACTGCGGCTCCTGGGTGCGGCGCGTGGCCCTGCACCCGGCTGTCTCGCATGTGCATGTGGCGGGCATCACCTCGGGCGACATCGGCCGCAGGCATGCCTGGGAGAACTATCTGGCGCCGCTGCGCACGGGCCGCCTGAGCTACTGGAGCGTGGGCGTGGACACGGCCTGGTCGCGCCGCCTGGGCGTGGACTCGGCCTTCCGGAGCTTTGCCAGCGTGGCCGAGCTGTCGCGCACGCTGGCCCGCATGCTGCGCGAGCAGCCCCAGCCCACCTACCTGAGCATCGACAAGGACGTGTTCGCCCCCGAGGTGGTGCGCACCAACTGGGACCAGGGCCGCATGCTGGAGGCCGAGGCCCTGGACGTGATCGGCGCGCTGGCCGGCCAGCTCGTGGGCAGCGACATCACGGGCGACGTCTCGTCGTGGCGCTACGCCACCTGGTGGAAGCGCTGGATGAGCGCGGGCGATGGCCAGGACACGCAGATCGACGCCCAGACCCTGGCCGCCTGGCAGCTGGGCCAGCATGTGCTCAACGAAAAACTGGTGGAACGCCTGGCGCAGTGCCGGTGACGCCCAGGGGCCGATGCCTGACCTGTCCCAGAGCGTGTTCACGCTCTCAGGCCAGCTGTCGTTCCAGAACGTCCACCAGGTCGCCGAAGCGCGCATCGCCGAACCACGGGCTGTTGCCCACGGCCACCAGGCGCTGCGCCCAGTCGCGCGCCTGCTCCACCGCGTCCTGCCGCGCCAGTCCCAGCACATGGTCGTAGCGGCCATAGTCGGGCAGCACATGGACGAAGGGCAGGGACAGGCCCCAGCCCTGCCCCCACTGCGCGCGCAGCAGCGCATCGCGCACGGCCGCGTCACGCAGGCGCAGCAGCAGCACGGGCCAGACGCCCTGCGCGCCGGGCACGGCATCGCAGACCACCTCGACCCCGGCTATGGCCGCCAGCCGGGCGCGGCGCTCATCGGCCTGGCGCCGCAGCCGCTGCTGGAAGTCCGCCAGCCGCGCCAGCGCGCGCCGGCCCACGCGGCGGCGCCAGGCGCCCAGTTCGTGGCGCGGAATGGCATCGTCGAAATCGTCGCCTGCCGCCTCCACCCAGTCACCGCGTGACAGCGCATCGCGCAGGGGCCGGCCATAGGCCAGGCCCAGCCCCGCAGGCCGGTACAGGGCCGCGTAGCCCAGCAGCTCCAGGCTGCGGCGCAGTTCCCATACAGCATCCTGGCGCACGCCGGCAGCGTGTGCCTCCCTCAACGCATCGCGCAGCGCGGCATCGCGCACCAGCAGCACGCCGCCCTCGAAGGTGGTCAGGCCCTTGCCCACGGCCAGGCTGTAGAAACCCACGTCGCCCTGCCATCCCACGGGCTGGCCATGCACGCGCGCGCCCAGCGCCTGGGCCGCATCCTCGATCACCCAGGCGCCCACGGCGCGTGCGCAGTCCAGGGCCATGGCCACGTCGGCCACGCGGCCGCACAGGTGGGTGGGCAGCACGGCCAGGGTCCGCTCGCTGCACAGGGCGCGCAGATGGAGCGCGCTCATGTCCAGCGCATCGGGGCGCAGTTCGCACAGCCGCAGCTGCAGTCCGCAATGGGCCACGGCCAGCGCCACCAGCGGGCAGGTGTAGGCGGGCACGATGACCTCGCTGCGCGCGGGCGCCAGGCGGCGCAGCGCCTGCAGCGCCACCATCAACGCCGAGGTGCCCGAGCATTCGAGCTGCACGGACGGCACGCCCAGCCACTGCGCCAGTGCCCCTGCCAGGTCCGCATCGCCCCAGGGCAGCAGGTCGGCCGCGCGCAGCGGCAGGCCCGCCGTGGGCGGCAGCACGCGTTCAGCCACGGTGCGTGCCGTGATCGGCCGAGGCCGCCAGATGCGCGGCGCCCGCGCTGGCCGAGCCCGCACCCGGGTTGCCGCCCGCATGGCCCGGCGCGTCATCGTCTGCGCCGGCCCCCTCGGCCTCCTGCGTCTCGCTGACGGCCAGGCAGGCGATGCCGGCCACGATGAACAGGCAGCCGATGATCTGCGGCAGGCCGATGCGCTCGTCGAACAGCCAGTACGACAGCGCCAGCACCGAGAGGATCTCCAGGTGCGAGGCCGCGAAGGCCGGACCGATGGGCGCGCGCTGGAGCAGCGTCATCCACGAGAAGAAGGCACCGATGTAGCCCACGAAGGCGCCGTAGATCCAGGGCTGGCCGAACACGCGCGCCAGCCAATCCACCGAGAACTCCAGCGGCAGCGCCGAAATGCCGGCCTGCTTGAAGCTCAGCTGGGCCAGCGTGTCGAAGGCCATGAGCACCAGAAAGCCAATGAAATAAAAACGCTTCATATCGGTATTTCAGTTCCTTGATGCTGGCTCTGCACGCATCGCTTGAAACTGTCGCGGCGCAAGCGCGGGACACCGAGCAAGAGCCGCCTCGCAGCGAGGGTGTCGTCCCCCTTCAAGGGGGAAGGCGCGAAGCGACTCAGGGGGTCCTCCATCTTTCAATGCAATCCGACGATGGCCACGCCTATCGAAACAAGGACGATGCCCGCCACCCGCATGGGCGCCAGCTTCTCGGCGAACAGCAGTCGGCCCGCGATCATGATGGCCACGATGTTGATGGAGCCCAGCAGCACGCCCTCGGACAGCGGCACCAGCGACAGAAAGGCCAGCCACAGCACGAACTCGGCCACATAGCAGCCCACGCCCAGCCAGATCCAGGGGCGCGCGGCCATGAAGCGCCAGCGCGCCAGGCCATCCAGCTCGCCGGGCTGGCTGGCCGCGGCCTTGAAGGCCAGTTGGCCTCCGCTGTCCACCAGCACGTTGAGCACCCACAGCGTGATGACCAGCGGCGAGAGGTCACTGCCCATGCCGCGCGTCCTCCACGGCGGCGCTGTCGCGCGGGACGGCACCGCTGGCGATGCGGGCCACGAATTCGGTGGTGCGCGCGATCACGGTGCGGCGGTCGCGGTCGATGGTGACCATGTGGTAGCTGTTTTCCAGCAGCACCAGCTCCACGTGGGCCTGCGTGGCGCCATGCACGATGTCATGGGCGTTGGCCACCGAGGAGATGTCATCGTTGCGCGCATGGATGACCAGGCAGGGCGAGCGCAGCAGGGGCAGGCGCGACAGCACATGGGCCGACAGGCGGCGCAGCTCGATGATGGACCACCAGGGATTGCCGGGCAGGCCGGCCGCCGCGCTGTCCCCCGAGTGCATCTGCTCGACCACGCGCGCGCGCAGGGCCTCGTCCTTGATGCCGTAGGGCGGCTGCTCCATGAACACGCTATGGCGGCCGATGCCCAGCGCACGGAACAGCGGCAGCAGGAAGGCCAGCCGCGTATAGAAGGGAATGCTCCAGCCGTCGTAGCGGAAGGTGGTGGACAGGGCGCAGACACCGGACACCTTGTCGGGGTGGCGTTCGGCCACGGCCAGCGAGAGCACGGCGCCCATGGACAGGCCGCCGACCACCACATGGTCCACATGCCGCGACAGGCGCATGAGGCCGTCCTCGACGCTGGCCAGCCAGTCGGTCCAGCGCGTGTCGATCAGGTCTTCCATGCTGCCGCAGTGACCGGCCAGCTGTACCGCGTAGACCGTGAAGCCCTGGCGGTTCAGGCCCTTGGCCAGCACACGCATCTCGGCCGGCGTGCCCGTCAGGCCATGCACCAGCAGCACGCCGGTGCGGCCCGCAGTGCCCGTGCCCGGCATGACGAACTCATGCGCGGTCACGCAGATGCCATCCAGCCCCGGTGCGGGTTCGCTGCGCTGCACCAGGGAGAACCCATCACTTAAATTCATATCAATTTCCCAGGGCGCTCCGCGCCACCCTCAGCCTACGAAACCGGCACGCCCTGAAGCCAGAGACACCGAGGAAGGGCCGCCCCGCACCGAGGGTGTCGTCCCCCTTGGGGGAAGGAGCGAAGCGACTCAGGGGGTATATCGTCATGCCATGGCCTCCAGGCCGAGCACCACCTTGTCCAGCAACGCGGTGGCCTGTTCGAAATGCTCGAACGGCGCATGGGCGATGCCCCGGCTTTCGCAATGCGCGATCAGCTTGTACTTGGCCAGCACGAAGTCGGCCCGGCCCGAGACGCAGAAGTCCGAGGTGCTGTCGCCCACGTAGAGCACGCGGCCATGCACGGCCTGCTGCTCGGCCAGGCGCTCGCACTTGCAGTTGCCGCTGGCGCGTGCGCAGCGCGCGCTGGCCCAGGGCGACTCCAGGCGCCAGCTGCGCTCGCCGGTCTGCACCAGGCGATTGGCAATGACGTCCAGATGGCCCAGGCCGTGGCGCGCGAGCACATGGCGTATGGCGTAGTCGATGCCGTCGCTGACCACCTGCACCACCATGCCGTGGGCCTGGGCCGCGGCCACGAAGCCCGCGAAGCCGGGGTCGATCGCGATGGTGTCCAGGTGTGCGCGCAGCTCGGCCTCGCTCATGTCCAGCAGGCCCACCTGGCCCTTCATGCATTCGCGCGAGCCGATCTCGCCACGCTCCCACGCATCCTCCAGCGCCTGCCAGCCCGGCCGGCCGAAGCGGTTGAGCAGGGTGTCGGTCACGTCCAGCAGGCTGATCGTGCCATCGAAATCGCTTTGCACCATCCAGCCGGGAGCGGCCGTGTCCAGGTACAGGGGAATGCGCTTATTCATGAAATTGCACCCTCACGTTTTGGCCCACGCGTACGGCGGCGGCGGGGGCCTGGTCGAAAGCCAGCACGCATTCGATGACGCGCACCGGTCCGCGCTGCTGGTCATCCTGCAGCCGCGCCGTGCCGTAGACGGGGCTGATGCGCAGCACGCGCGCGGCCGGCAGCGGCTGCGGCGCGGCGCCATCGGCGTCCAGCACCACCGTGGCGGCCATGCCTTCGCGCACGGCGGCCGCGAAGCTCTCATTGATCTCGGCACGCACCTGCAGCGGGCGCTGGGGCAGCAGCACCACGGCCGGCGTGCCCGGCACGGCCTGGCTGCCCGCATGCGTGGCCAGGCGCACCACGGTGCCGGCCTCGGGGGCACGCAGTTCCAGGCGCTTGTGCTGGGCACGAAGCTGTTCGAGCTTGCGCTCGGCCACCAGGGCCTCGGCTGCGGCCACGTCGCTCTCGGCCTGGGCGTCGCGCAGGGCCTGCGCGGCCTCGTCCACGCCCTGGGCATCGGCCGCGCCTTCGCGTGCCGCGGCCTGCCAGCGCGCCAGCGTCTGCTTGAGCTGGGGCAGGCGGGCCGCACGCGCCTTCTGCCGGGCCTTGGCCAGTTGCGCTTCGGATTCGGCCACGGCCACGTCGGCACGCAACGGGTCATCCGTCAGCTGCAGCAGCAACTGGCCGCGCTGCACGGCCTGGCCTTCCTTGACGGCCATCTGCCGGACCACGCCGGCCACGGCGGGCGACAGATCGAGCAGGCCGCCTTCGACCTCGATCTTGCCGCGCGCCACGGCCACCGATGCAGGCTGCTGGGTCTTGGCGCCCGCGGCCGCCGGCCCCGTACCGGCCGGCGCATCGTGCGAGGGCCCGCAGCCCGCGACCAGCGCGGACAGGGCCAGTGCCGCCGCCAGGCCCGTGGGAGAGGCGGCGAAGCCGCTCAGGGGGTGCTTCATTCTTGTTGTTCCTTGAGGGAAGTGGACTGGCGCCAATCGCTGCGGATGGCGCCATCCTCCATGCCGAGCACGCGGTCGGCATGGCGCACCAGGCGCGGGTCGTGGCTCACGCACAGCACCGTCGTGCCGTGGTTGCGCGCCGCGCGGTGCAGGATGTCGATGACGCGCTGGCCGCTTTCGGCATCCAGCGCACTCGTGGGCTCGTCGGCGAACAGCAGCTGGGGCGCCTTGGCCATGGCGCGCGCGATGGCCACGCGCTGCTTTTCGCCACCCGACAGCTCGGCCGGACGCATGTGGGCGCGGTGCGACAGGCCCACCTCCTCCAGCGCCTGCTGGGCACGGCGCAGCGCCTCGGCGCTGCGCAGGCCCATGTAGCCCAGCGGCAGCTGCACCTGCTCCAGCGAAGTCAGCGCGGGAAACAGGTTGAAGCCCTGGAACACGAAGCCGGTGTGGCGCAGGCGGAATTTCTCCAGAGCGCGCGTTCCCATCCTGCCCAGGTCCTCGCCCAGGGCCATGGCGTGGCCGCTGTCGGGCGCCTGCAGCCCCGACATCAGCGACAGCAGGGTGCTCTTGCCGCAGCCCGAGGGACCCGAGATCAGGCTCAGCTCGCCCGGGTACAGCGTGACCGACAGGCCCTGCAGCACCTGCACGCGCACCATGCCGGACAGGAAGGACTTGCACAGGCGCACGGCCTCGAGGCTGGGCGCGGGGCGGGAGGCGGCGGGCTGGTTCATGGAGTGCATGGCCGTTCCTCAACGCAGCAAGGTGGCCGGATCGTTGCGCAGCAGGCTGCGCATGGCGCCCAGGCCCGACAGCAGGGACAGCACGGCCACCAGCCCGCCGCAGGCCAGCACGGCCGAGGTGTTCAGCGCCACGGGGACGCGGTAGGCCGTGGCCAGGCTCAGCAGCACGGCGCTGGCCAGCGCGGCCAGCACGAAGCCCAGGCCGCCGATCCAGCAGGCCTGCTCCACCACCACGCGACCCAGGGCCGCGCGGCTCACGCCCAGGGCGTTGAGCACGGCGTATTCGCGCGAGGATGCGGCGACCACGGCCTTCAGCGACTGGCTGGTCACCACCGAGCCCACCAGGCAGACGATGATGGCCATGAACAGCACGCCGGCGCCGGCGCCCGTGTCGAACATCCAGTAGCGCTGCGAGCGCCGCGCGAATTCCTTGGCCGTCCAGGCCTCATGGGGACCGAAGCTCGAAGCGTCGGACAGGTTCAGCCGCCGCTGCACGTCCTTGCGCCGGGCGCCTTCGCGCACGCGGGCCACGAAATAGGTACTGCCCTGGGCCAGGTCTCCGCCAGCGATCTCGCGCGCGGTGGCCAGCGAGGCCAGCACGTTGACGCCGCCCAGGCCGCGCAGCCCGTCGACCGCGGCCACGACCTGCACGCGGTGGTTGTTGACCCAGGCCACGCCGCCTTCCTGCACGCCCAGCTGGTGCAGGTCGGCGCGGTCCACGATGACGGCGCCGGGCTCGCGCAGGCGCTGGCGCTGCCACGGCTGCAGAAGGCGCGCGAACAGCATCGAGGACGCGTCCGTGGCAATGCCCGAAAGGTAGATGGAGACGCCGCCACCGGCATCGCCGACGGCGCCTTGGACACGGCCCGCCCGCCAGTCGCCATCGACCCAGACATAGGGCTCGACGGCGGCGATGTCGACGTCCGAGCGCAGGCGCATCTCCACGTCGCGGGATATGGTGCGGCCGAAGTTCACGCTCTGCGTGCCCGGATAGCCCACCCACAGGTCGGCCGTGGAGGCCGTCACATAGAGCGCGGCCGAGCCGAAGATGCCCAGCACCAACGCGGCCTGCATGGCCAGCAGCACGCCCGAGAAGCCCACGGCGAACACCGAGGGGATGAAGCGGCGCCACTCATGGACCAGCGTCTTGCGCGCCAGGGCGATCATGCGCCGGCTCCCGGTACGGCAGGCGCGGGGGCGGCATCCTGGCCAAGGTCCTTGTCCTCGGGCGGCAGCGGCGCGCCACCCAGCGCCTTGTACAGCGCCACATAGGCCAGTGCGTGGGCGGCCAGGGCCGTGGCCTGCTCGCTGCGCGCCTGCAAAGCGGCGCGGCGACCGGCCAGGCCGCCGAATTCGCTGTCCAGGCCCAGGGCCTGGCGGCGCTCCTGCGCCTGCCCGCGCTGCTCCAGCACCTGCCCAGAGGCCTGCAGCGCGGCGATGCGCTCGCGCTGGGCGGCCAGGGCTGCCAGCGCCGATTCGACCTCGGCGACGCCATCGAGCACGCTCTGGCGATAGGCCTGCACCGAGGCCTGCAGCGCCAGCTCGCTGGCGTCGGCCTGGGAGCGGCGCCGGCTCCAGTCGAACAGCGGTATGTCGATCTGCGGCCCGAAGGTGGGCGCGTTGTCCTGCGTGGTGCGCAGGTTCTGCGTGATGTTGTACGAATACAGCAGCGAGCCCGCGATCACGAAGCGCGGGTACAGCGCCGACCTGGCCAGGCCCAGCTCGGCCGCGGCACGCTCCACGCCGGCCTGGGCGACCTGGATGTCGGGCCGCGTGCGCAGCAGGTCGGCGGGCAGGGCCGCCACGGCCAGGGCGTCGGGGCCGGGCAGCGGCGCGCCGGCATCGGCCCCCAGCCACTGCGCATCGGGCCGCGTGCGCCCCAGCAGGGCCGCCAGGCCATGGGCGGCGCGGGCCTGGGCCTCGCGCACGGCGGCCTGCTGGGCCAGGATCTGGGTGGACTGCAGCCGCAGCTGCTGCACGGCGTCCTGGGTGCCCAGGCGCTGCGCGCGGCGCACTTCGGCCAGTTGCAGGGCGCGGGCATCGATGCGCACCTGCTCGTCCAGCAGCGCGCGCTGGCGCTGGGCCATGCGGATGTCCAGGTAGCGGTGGGCCACATCGGCCACCAGGGCCACGCGTGCGGCCTGCAGGCGGCCTGCCGCGTCGAGCACGCCAGCCGCGGCGCTTTGCAGGCCGGCCTCGCGCGCTCCGAACAGGCCCAGGTCCCAGGCCACGTCGATGCTGGCGTGGAAATACGAGTCGATGGCCGCGATGTCCTGCAGCGTGCGCACGCCCGCCGTCACCACGGGGCGATAGGCCGCATCGGACGTGCCGGCCAGCAGCCGCTGCTGGCGCAGCCTGGACTGGGCCTGGGCCAGATCGAGGTTGGCAGCCAGCGCCTCCTCGACCAGGGCGTCCAGTGTCTTGTCACCCCAGGCCTTCCACCATCCGTGCAGATCGGGTGCGGCGGCCGTGGAGGCCGGCAGCGGCTGCGTCCAGGCCTGGGGTACCGAGCCATCGATCTGCGCCGGCGGTGGCGCGGAGCAGCCGGCCAGCGCCAGAACGGCGCCCAGGCACAGGCAGGAGAGGCGGGGCATCGCGGAGGCGGTGTTCACGGGGTGGGCAGGGCAGTCGGAGAGAGGGATGGGGCACAGACCATGCCCCGTATGCCCATTGGACGCGCCCAAGCTTGCGCCAGATTGCAGGGTTTATGGAGGGAATATGGAGGCCTGCGCCAGGCCGGACACCGCCCCATAATGCGCTTTTGATGCTTGGCACGGTGGCCCGCCGCCCCTGCGGCGGCCCTGCGCCGGCCTGGTTTCCGCCATGAACATGTCCGCCCAGCCCGCAACCACCCCCCTCGTGCTCGTCGTCGAAGACGAGCCCGGCATCGCCAGCATCCTCACGGCCTATCTGGAGCGTGACGGGCTGCGCTCGCGCCAGGCCCAGGACGGCCAGGAGGCCCTGCAGCTGTTCCGCCAGATGCGCCCGGACCTGGTGCTGCTGGACATCCACCTTCCGGGCATGGACGGCATCGACGTGCTGCGCGCCATCCGCGATGACGGCCAGACCCCCGTGATCATGGTCACCGCCCTGGCCGACGACGTGGACAAGCTGCTGGCCCTGCGCCTGGGCGCCGACGACTACGTGGTCAAGCCCTTCAATCCGCCCGAGGTCGTGGCCCGCGTGCGCGCCGTGCTGCGCCGCACCCAGGCGCGCAAGAGCCCGGCGCCCGCCCCCATCCGCGTGGGCCCCATCGAGATCGATGCCGAGGCGCACAGCGCCGTGGTCTACGACAACGAAGGCCGCGCCCTGCCGCTGCCGCTGACGCTGACCGAGTTCCGGCTGCTGGCCTGCCTGGCGGCCCAGCCCCGGCGCTGCTTCTCGCGGGCCCACCTGATCGAGCACTGCCTGCCCGAGAGCGATGCGCTGGAGCGCGTCATCGACTCCCACCTGTCCAAGCTGCGCCGCAAGCTGCAACTGGCCGGCCAGGAGGGCCTGATCGAGACCGTGCGCGGCATAGGCTACCGGCTATGGCCCTGGGACTGAGCCCCAACCGCATCTGGGTACGCTTCGGCCTGTGGATCACGGCCACCGTGCTCAGCACCATCGCCCTGCTGGCCATCGGCGTGCTGGTGTTCTCCGAGATCCAGTACCGCGACTTCTACAACAGCCTGCCGCCGGCGGTGCAGTTGGAGCTGGACGAGCTCAACGCCCAGTCCCTGGAGGACAGCCCGCGCGCCATGCAGATCTATGGCCAGTACTGGACGGGCGATCTGCTGTTCGGCGAGAAATGGTCCCTGGTGATCGGCCTGCTGGTGTGTCTGCCCTTCGGGCTGGCCGTGGGCTTCTGGGTCTCGCGCCTGGTCACGCGCCCGCTGGCCTCCATGGTCGAGGTGGCCAAGCGCGTGGAGCTGGGTGACTTCAGCGCCCGCGCCCTGCCCGGCAAGGCCCATGGCGAAATGGCCGAGATGGTGGAGGCCTTCAACCGCATGATCGATTCGCTGGAGACGCTGGAGACCGAGCGCCGCGCCACGGCGGCCTCGATCTCGCACGAGCTGCGCACGCCGCTGACCGTGCTGCAGGCGCGGCTGCATGCCATCTGCGACGGCGTGATCGCGGCCGACGAGGGTGAGCTCAAGGCCCTGCTGTCCCAGGTCGAGCACCTGGGCCGGCTGGTGGGCGACCTGCACACGCTGTCCATGGCCGACGCGGGCCAGCTGTCGCTGCAAAAGCAGCGCCTGGACCTGGCCGAGCTCGTGGCCGAGACCCTGGACCATCTGCATCCCCAGCTGCTGCAGCACGGCATGCAGCTGGAGATGCACCTGCCCGCGCCCAGCGACATCGGCGTGGCCGACATCCGCGCCGACGCCGACCGCATGCGCCAGATCCTCTCCAACCTGGTCAGCAACGCCATGCGCCATGCCGCCAGCGGGCAATGGCTGGGCGTGCGGCTCACGCTGGAGACCGACGCCGAGCACCGCCGCAGCGTGGTGCTGTGCGTCAGCGACGCGGGTCCGGGACTGCCCAGCGAGCTGCGCGCCCACCCGTTCCAGCGCTTCGCCCAGGTGCCGGGCAAGCGCCGCCGCGAAGGCTCGGGCCTGGGCCTTTCCATCGTCAAGGCCCTGACCGTGTCCCAGGGCGGCAGCGTGGAGGCGGACGATTCCGAGCGCGGCGGCGCACGCTTCACCCTGCGCTTTCCGGCGGCCTGACGACGCTGGCGGCAGCAGCCTCGCGCAGCAGCGCGTGGATGGCCCAGCCCAGCGGCACACGCAGCTCGGGCAGGGTCTGCCGCGGCCCCAGTGCCAGCAGGGACTGGGAAACCCAGCCATAGGTCAGCGTGTGCAGCAGGCGCGCCAGCGGCTGCGCGGCGAGCGTGGCCGCCCCGGGCTCCAGCGCCGTGGCCCACAGCTGCACATAGGCCTCGTAGTGGCGGCGAAAGGGCTCGAGGGCCGACACCTTGCGCTCCAGCATGAACAGCGCGGCCCACATGGGCGCCTCGCGCGCCATGGCGCCCACCAGGGTGTCCAGCAGCGCATCCACCCGCTGCGCCAGCGGCGCGCCGCGCTGCGCGGCCAGCACCTGCATTCCCTGGACGTGCAGGTGCCGCACCTGGCGGTGGATGCACATGGCGGCCAGCGTGTCCATGTTGCCGAAGTATTCGTAGAACGTGCCCAGCCCCACGCCGGCCACGGCCGCCACCTCGCGCACCGTCGTGCGCTCGAAGCCCTGCTCGATCACAAGCCGAACAAAGGCGTCCTGCAGCGCCTGGGACGTGGCCTGCGCACGCGATTGCAGGGGGCGCCGCCGCACCTGGGGCGGCTGCGGCAGCTGCCTTGAAACCCGAACACCTTTGCCGGCCATTTTTCCTAGACTTGTCCAATGAGACCAACGACCACGGAGACAGGCATGGACACCGCACAGACATGGGACACGCACGAGGTCCTGAACCAGTTCGACGAGTACACCGATTTCAACCTGCTGGAGGTCGACCCTGCCCTGGCCGAGGCCCTGCAGCGCAGCGGCGCCGCGCGCCACCTCCCGTCGCTGTCGCGATATGCGCAGCAGCTGGGCGAGCGCACCACCTGGGAGCTGGCCGAGCAGGCCAACCGCCACACGCCCGAGCTGCACCGCTTCGACGCGCGCGGCCGCATCATCGACACTGTTGAGTTCCACCCGAGCTGGCACACACTGCTGGGACTATACCGGCAGCAGGGACTGATCTCCCTGCCCTTCGAGGACAGTAGCACGGGCCGCTGGAGCGCCTGGGCCGCCGGCTTTTACCTGCACGGCCAGGTCGAGCAGGGCACGCTGTGCCCCGCGACCATGACCACGGCCGCCATCCCGCTGCTGAAAAAGGAGCCCGCGCTGTGGCAGCAGCTGCAGGACAAGCTCTGCAGCCATGCATACGATGCGCGCGACATCCCCGTGCACGGCAAGGCCTCGATGTGGCTGGGCATGGGCATGACCGAAAAGCAGGGAGGCTCGGACGTGCGCGCCAACACTACGGTGGCCATGCCCGTGGCCGGTGGCGGGCGCGGCGGCGAGTACCTGCTGCGCGGCCACAAGTGGTTCTTCTCCGCCCCCATGTGCGATGCCCATCTGGTGGTGGCGCGCATGGGCGAAGGCGGGGGCCAGGCCTGCTTCTACGTGCCGCGCTGGCGCCCCGACGGCACGAGGAACGCCGTGCGCGTGCAGCGCCTCAAGCACAAGGTGGGCAATCGCAGCAACGCCAGCAGCGAGGTGGAGTTCGAGGATGCCTGGGGCATCCTCATGGGCGAGGAAGGCCGGGGCATCCCCACCATCATCGAGATGGCCACCTACACGCGCCTGAACTGCGTGCTGGGCAGCGCGGCCATCCTGCGCTCGGCCCTGGTGCAGGCCCTGGCCTATGCGCGCCGGCGCATGGTCTTCGGCAAGCAGCTGGCCGAGCAGCCGCTGATGCGTACCGTGCTGGCCGACCTGGCCCTGGAGAGCGAGGCCGCGCTGCAGATCGCCATGCGCCTGGCCCAGGCCTACGAGAACGACGGCGGCAACGACGGCGGCGACCCGCTGGAGCGGGCCTGGAAGCGCATCATGACGCCGGCCGCCAAGTTCTGGGTCTGCAAGCGCGGCGTGGAACTGACGGGCGAGGCCATGGAGGTGCTGGGCGGCAACGGCTATGTGGACACGGGCGTGATGGCGCGCCTGTTCCGCGAGGCCCCAGTGAACTCGATCTGGGAAGGCTCGGGCAACGTCATGTGCCTGGACGTGCTGCGCGCCATCTCGCGCGAGCCCGAGGCCGCGCGCCTGCTGCTGCAGGACCTCGTCGATGCGGCGGCCGGCGAAGCCGTGCTCCAGCAGCAGGCGCAGTCGCTGGCCCGGCGCCTGTCGGCTCCCCCCGAGCAGCTCGAAGCCCAGGCCCGCCGCCTGGTCCAGGACCTGGTCCTGCTGGCCCAGGCCTGCCTGCTGCGCCGCCATGCGCCGCCCGCCATGGCCGACGGCTTCATCGCCACGCGCCTGGGCATGCAGCAGGGCGCCCTGGTCGCCGGGGCCTTCGATCCCTCGGGACTGGACATCGCCGCCATCCTCGGGCGCGCCCTGCCGCAGTGAATGGCGTGCCCGGCGATCACAGCCGGGCGCGCACCAGCTTCGGAGAGATGCCGAAGCGGCGCTTGAAGGCCGTGGAGAAATTGGCCGCGCTCGTATAGCCGGCGGCATGCGCGACCTCGGACACGCTGCAGCCCGTCTGCTCCAGCGAGGCCCAGGCCCGCTCCAGGCGCTGTTCGCGCCGGTACTCGTCGATGCTCGATCCATAGGCCTGGCGGAACTGGCGCTGCAGCGCGCTGGCGCTCAGGCCGACCTCGCGCGCGATCTCGGCCAGCGTGCGGCCACCCTCGCCGCCGCTGTCCAGCAAGGCCTTGAGCCGTGCCATGCGCCGGCGTTCGCGCACGCCCAGCACCGTCTGCGCCAGCTCCGGCTCGGGTGCATCAAGGGACTGCAGCGCCTCATGCACCAGCTCCAGCGTACGGCTGGCCAGCAGCACGGGCGCCGAGCCTTCGCGCGCCAGCTGGATGAGCTGCTCGGCCAGTGCCACGGCACGCGGCGAAGGCTGCCAGGGGCGCATGGCCAGCAGTTGCTGCTCCATCCAGTACCGCAGCAGCGACGGTGCCGCCATGGGCAGGGTCTGCGCGGCGAGCCACTGCGGCTGGACGGTGACGCTGAGCTTGCGCTCGAACTTGCCGCGCCGCCAGTGCCGCATGAACATGTCGCCGGGCCGCGAATGGATGACGGCGCCGCAGGCCCGGGCCGAGGCCCGCGCGCCATCGCCGGGCGCCACCTGCATCTGCAGACCCTGGTGGCCGAAGGCCACATCCACGCAGCCCTCCAGCAGCACCACCAGATGCAGGCCGGCAACCGCCGGCGAGCGCGTGCTCATGGTGCGCAGATCACGCGCCTCCACGCCGTGCAGCCACAGACCGGGCTGCACCTGCCAGGCCTGCACATGGCCGGCCAGCAGCGCATCCTGGGCCGAAACCTCGGCATCGAGGATGCGGTAGTCAGGGCCGCTGAAGTCGCAGGCACGCAGCGTGCCCCGCCCCAGCCAGCGCGGGGCACGCAAAGTTGTTTGGACAGAGGGGTGAGCCATGGCACGGCCGGAGCGATACAAGCCCCGCAAACAGGAATGATTCTTATTTTATTATGGGAGCCGGGGCAACGCTCCGTTCGGACAATCCGGTGCATGCCCGGCTCCGTGCCGGCCCGCCGTGCGCCACAATGCACCATGCTCAGCCTCCCAGACATCCGCAACGCCGCCGACCGCCTGCGCGGCGCCGTGCTCGAAACGCCCTGCGTGGAATCGCGCACCCTGTCCCAGATCACGGGGGCGCAGGTCTACCTCAAGTTCGAGAACCTGCAGTTCACGGCCTCGTTCAAGGAGCGCGGGGCCTTCAACAAGCTGGCCCAGCTCTCGCCCGAGGAGCGCGCGCGCGGCGTGGTCGCCATGAGCGCGGGCAACCACGCACAGGGCGTGGCCTACCACGCGCAGCGCCTGGGTGTGCGTGCCGTCATCGTCATGCCACGCTTCACGCCCGGCGTGAAGGTGGAGCGCACACGCGGCTTCGGAGCGGAGGTCGTGCTGCACGGAGACTCCCTGGCCGAGGCGCGCCAGCACGCCTACACGCTGGCCGAGCAGCAGGGCCTGTGCTTCGTCCACCCCTATGACGACGAGCAGATCGCCGCCGGCCAGGGCACGCTGGCGCTGGAGATGCTGGCCGAGCAGCCCGACCTGGAGCAGCTTGTCGTGGCCATCGGCGGCGGCGGCCTGATCGCGGGCGTGGCCACGGCGGCCAAGGCGCTGAATCCGGCCATCGAGATCATCGGCGTGCAGACCCAGCGCTTCCCCTCGATGTTCAACGCCGTGCGCCAGGCCGAGCTGCCCATGGGCAGCTCCACCATCGCCGAGGGCATCGCCGTCACACAGCCCGGAGCGATCACGCAGGAGATCGTGAGCCGCCTGGTGGACGACCTCCTGCTGGTCGATGAAGGCGACATCGAGCAGGCCGTGCTCATGCTGCTGGAGATCGAGAAGACCCTGGTCGAGGGCGCGGGCGCCGCCGGCCTGGCCGCCCTGCTGCGCCATCCGCAACGCTTCGCGGGCAGGAAGGTGGGCCTGATCCTGTCGGGCGGCAACATCGACCCGCTGCTGCTGGCCTCCATCATCGGGCGCGGCATGGTGCGCTCGGGGCGGCTTGCGCGCATCAAGGTCAGCGCGCGCGACGTGCCCGGCGTGCTGGCGCGCATCACGGCCACCGTGGCCACCGCCGGCGCCAACATCGAGGAGGTGCACCATCAGCGCGCCTTCACCCTGCTGGCCGCGCAAAGCGTGGAGATCGAGCTGGTGCTGCAGACACGCAACAAGGCCCATGTCGACGAGGTCATCGCCGCCCTGCAGGCCGAAGGCATGCAGGTGAACGCGGCGTGAGCGCCGGCGCGTCATGGCTTTCCCCAGACGCGCCCGCCGCGCACGCTGCCTACAATGGCCCGAATCCCATTGCAGCCAGGAGCGCACCGCATGTCGCATGATCCCGCAGCGAGCCACGCCACCGAATCCACGGCCACCGACGACGCCACGGAAGCCGTCGTGCCCTACATCCCCGTCATCCTGCCCCTGGCCGGTGCCGTGATGATGTTCCTGCTGGCCTTCATCGCGGTCAACATGGCCTGAGCCGGTTCCCCTGCATCCTCTTCGAAGCCCCGCCTTGCGGGGCTTTTTCTTGCCTGTTCAACAGGCAATTCAATATCATTTGTTGCATTTCATGATGCATAGAATGCATACTTTTTGCCATTCGCTTGCTGACAAATTCGTGACCGCTCCCTAGAATCGAATCCCCAGCCGGTGCGCCGCCAGCCTCCGCCAGCGCCACCTCATCGCCCCGAGAAGAGCTTCCTTCGCGCGCCGTCTGCACAAAAGCCTGTTTCTCAAAGCTGGCGCGCAGGCACATGGCGCGTCCTCTTTGAAAAACTGGTTTTTTCAATTGAAGGAAGCTCCGCGATGAACGCACCCGTCATGCAAGGCCTGAACATCCAGGCCCCTGCCTACGTCAAGAACAACCGCCTGATCGCCTGGGTCGCCGAAATGGCCGCCCTGTGCAAGCCCGCCCGCATCCACTGGTGCGACGGCTCCCAGGAGGAATACGAGCAGCTGTGCCAGCAGCTCGTCGATGCCGGCACCTTCAAGAAGCTCAACCCCTCCAAGCGCCCCGGCAGCTACCTGGCCTGGTCCGACCCTTCGGACGTGGCGCGCGTCGAGGACCGCACCTACATCTGCTCGGCCAACAAGGAAGATGCGGGCCCCACCAACAACTGGATGGCCCCGAACGAGATGCGCGCCACGCTGCAGCCCCTGTTCGACGGCTGCATGGCCGGCCGCACCATGTACGTCGTGCCGTTCTCCATGGGCCCGCTGGGCTCGCCCATCGCGCACGTGGGCGTGGAGCTGTCCGACAGCGCCTATGTGGCCGTGAACATGAAGATCATGACGCGCATGGGCCGCGCCGTGTACGACGTGATCGGCACCGATGGCGACTTCGTGCCCTGCATGCACACCGTGGGCGCCCCCCTGGCGGCCGGTGAAAAGGACCAGACCAGCTGGCCCTGCAACAAGACCAAGTACATCGTCCACTACCCCGAGACGCGCGAGATCTGGAGCTACGGCTCGGGCTACGGCGGCAACGCGCTTCTGGGCAAGAAGTGCTTCGCGCTGCGCATCGCCTCCACCATGGGCCGCGACCAGGGCTGGCTGGCCGAGCACATGCTGATCCTGGGCGTGACCAACCCCGAGGGCAAGAAGTACCACGTCGCCGCGGCCTTCCCCAGCGCCTGCGGCAAGACCAACTTCTCCATGCTGGTGCCGCCCAAGGCCTTCGAAGGCTGGAAGGTCACCACCATCGGCGACGACATCGCCTGGATCAAGCCCCAGGCCGACGGCTCGCTGCGCGCCATCAACCCCGAGGCCGGCTATTTCGGCGTGGCCCCGGGCACGAACTACCACACCAACCCCAACTGCATGGCCAGCCTCGACAAGAACGTGATCTTCACGAACGTCGCGCTGACCGATGACGGCGACGTCTGGTGGGAAGGCATGGAAAAGGACAGCGGCAAGCTGCCCGATCACCTGATCGACTGGCAGGGCAAGGACTGGACGCCCCAGATCGCCCGCGAGACTGGCGCCAAGGCCGCCCACCCCAACGCCCGCTTCACCGTGGCCGCCACCAACAACCCCGCGCTGGACGAAGCCTGGGACGACCCCAAGGGCGTGAAGATCGACGCCCTCATCTTCGGCGGCCGCCGCTCGACCACCGTGCCCCTGGTGACCGAGGCGCGCGACTGGGTCGAAGGTGTCTACATGGCCGCGACCATGGGCTCCGAGACCACGGCCGCCGCCTTCGGCGCCCAGGGCGTGGTGCGCCGCGACCCCTTCGCCATGCTGCCGTTCGCCGGCTACAACATGAGCGACTATTTCCAGCACTGGCTGACGCTGGGCGCCAAGATCGCAGGCCAGGGCGCCGTCCTGCCCCGGATCTTCACCACCAACTGGTTCCGCAAGAACGCCGAAGGCAAGTTCGTCTGGCCCGGCTACGGCGAGAACATGCGCGTGCTCAAGTGGATGATCGACCGCATCGAAGGCCAGGCCCAGGGCGAGCAGACCGCCTTCGGCATCGCCCCGCAGTACGCCGAGATCAACTGGAACGGCCTGGACTTCACGGCTGAGCAGTTCGCCAACGTCACCAGCATCGACAAGGCTGCCTGGGCCGAGGAAATGCAGCTGCACGCCGAGCATTTCGACAAGCTGGCCCACAAGCTGCCCCAGGAACTGCTGGCCACCAAGGCTGAACTGGAAAAGCGCTTGACCGCCTGACCCGGCGCCGGTACATCGAAAAAGCCTCGCGAAGCGAGGCTTTTTTGTAGCGTTTCAACGACACCCCCAGACAACAAAAAAGCCGCGCCTTGTGGGCAGCGGCTTTTTTGGAGGATCGCCGAAAGGCGCCCCAGGCAGAGATCAGTTGCCTTGACGGTCCATCGCGCGGGCCAGGTCGGCCATCAGGCGGGCGTCCTGCAGGGCGGCATTCCAGATGCGCTCGTCGGCGGCGGCCTGCTGGCGGCTTTCCTTCCAGGCGCGGTAGCCGGCGCGGACCATCATGGCAGCGCGGCGGGCGGGAGCCGAAAACAGGGCCAGGCCCATGAAGGCAGCAACCCAGAGCACCACCCATGCGCCCAGCATGTGGCCGTCGGTCCAGTTGTGGGCCACTTCGTTGACCACCACCATCAGGGCGGCGACCAGGGCGGCCAGCAGCAGGGCGCTGGCACCACGCCTGCCGGAGAAGCGACGCACCGCGGTCTTGCGGTCATCGGTGGCTTGATAGACATGCACCACACCAGGGTGCTCGACACAGTAGGAGTTGTAAATGAAGTTGCTCATGGCAGATAAACCCAGTTAAATGGCCGCTTTTGGCGGCGTGGCGGGCGACTGGGGATAACTATAGGGTTTACCCTAGAGTTCTTCAAATTTATATCTTGAATCTGTAGCATTCACGCCAGTGATGACTCAGCGCCTGCCGCCATGTCCGCCCTGAACTTCCGCACACTGGACCTGAACCTGCTGCGCGTCTTTGACGAGGTGATGGCCGAGCGCAGCCTGACCCGCGCCGCGCACAAGCTGTCCATCACCCAGCCGGCCGTGAGCAACGCGCTGCGCCGCCTGCGCGAGGCGCTGGGTGACGAATTGCTGGTGCGCCAGGGCCAGGGCGTGGAGCCCACGCCGCGCGCGCTGGCGCTGTGGCCTGTGATCCGCGAGGCGCTGCAGCAGTTGCAGGAGACGCTGACCCCCGGCGAATTCCATCCCTCCACGGCGACCACCACCTTCGTGCTGGCCATGGCCGACGCCACGGCGGCCACGCTGGTACCGCCCATGTTCAGCCTGCTCGAGCGCGAGGCTCCCGGCATCGGCATCCGCGTGCTGCCCCTGACCACGCGCGACCCGCGTGCCCTGCTGGAGGCCGGCGAGGCCGACATGGCCGTGGGCTACTTCCCTGCCGTGCTGGCCGACCTGACGGCGCGCGCCCAGTCCGGCGCACTGGTGGCCTTCGACAGCCGGCGCCTGTATGAGGGCGAGTACCTGTGCGTGATGCGCCAGGGCCATCCACTGGCCGAGGTGCCGCTGACGCTGGACAACTATTGCGCGGCGCGCCACATGCTGGTGAGCTTTTCGGGCCGCTCCTTCGGCTTCATCGACGAGGCCCTGGCCTCGCTGGGCCGCACGCGCCAGGTGGTTCTGACAGTCAACCAGTTCTTCACGGCCGGGCGAGTGGTCATGAACTCCAACCTGCTGACCATCCTGCCGCGCCACTTCGTGCCGGTCACGGGCATGGCCGACCGGCTGGTGCTGCGCGAGCTGCCCTTCGAGGTCCAGCCCGTGCACGTGGATGCGCTGTGGCGCCGGCGCGGGCCGCACCCGCTGGCCTACGACTGGCTGCTGCGCACGCTCACACGTTCGGCCGAGGTCACCTTCCCCCATGCCTGAAGGCACGGCACTGTTCCTATACTCGGACGCATGAAGATCCAGCTGCTGTCCGACCTGCACCTCGAAGTCCATCCCCATTACGCGCCCGAGCCGGCGCCGGATGCCGACGTACTGGTGCTGGCCGGCGACATAGGTTCCTACCAGGATGGCAGCCTGCTGGACGGCGAGAACTTCGGCCTGGAGCGCTTCTCCCCCCTTCCCCGGTACGCGGGCTGGCCCTGCCCCGTGGTCTTCGTGCCCGGCAACCATGAGTACGACATGCAGGACTTCGACGCCGCCCACGCGCGGCTGCGCGCCACCTGCGAGCGCATGGGCATGGTCTGGCTGGAGCGCGAGACCACCGTGCTCGACGGCGTGCGCTTCGTGGGCACCACGCTGTGGAGCGACTACGACGCCATGTCCATGCACGAAGGCGTGACCGATCTGGCCCGGCTGCTCAAGCTGCGCGAGAAGGCCTTCCGCGCGGCCAACTTCTACCTGCAAAAGACCGGTGGCACGCGCGGCGGAGAGCCGTTTCTGGCCGAGCCCATGCGCGCACAGTCCCTGGTCTGCCAGCACTGGTTGCGCCAGGCGCTGGCGCAACCCTTCGATGGCCCCACGGTGGCTGTCACCCATTTCGCGCCCAGCCTGCGCAGCGCCGATCCGCGCTATGGCCTGGTGCCGGGCACGGCCGGGTTCTGCAATGTGCTCGACGACCTGCTGCCCTTTGCCGATCTGTGGCTGCACGGCCACCTGCACGCGCCCAGCGACTACGTGGCCGAAGGCCTGCATGCGGACGGCAGCGCCTGGCGATGCCGCGTGGTCGCCAACCCGCTGGGCTACGCGCGCAAGGGCGAGCAGGAGGGCTTTTTGCCTCGGTCTACCATCGACGTGCCGGTGCACACGCCCGTGGAGACGGCCAGGGCTCCGGCAAGCGCTTGACCTGCATCAAGCCACCCGCCCCCGTTTGGGCTTAAGTTCGAGGTATTCCAAAGGAGGTTTCCCATGAACATTCTGCTCGCCGTCGATGGCAGCCCCTACACCCAGAAGATGCTGGCCTACCTGACCTCGCATCCCGAGATCCTGGGCTCGGCCCACAGCTACAGCGCCATCACCGTGCAGCCTCAGCTGCCGGCGCGCGCGCGCGCGGCCCTGGGCAAGGATGTGGTGGACGAGTACTACGCCGAGGAGTCGACCAAGGTGCTGGACCCCGTGTGCAGCTACCTGGCCGAGCATGGCGTGCAGGCCACGCGCCTGTCCAAGGTGGGCCCGATCGCCGACTCCATCATCAAGACCGCCGAGGAAGGCAAGTTCGACCTGCTGATCATGGGCACGCACGGCCATGGCGCGCTGGGCCGCCTGGTCATGGGATCGGTCAGCACCCAGGTGCTGGCCGGCAGCCAGATCCCGGTGCTGCTGATCCGCTGACGCGGTCTCCCCGCCCTGGCAGACCCGCGCCCACACCCAGAAAAAGCAAAGCACGGCCCTCAGGGCGCAAAGGCACAGGCGGCTCCCCCAGGGGAGCCGCTTTTTTTTGCCCGCAGGGCCCGTGCCCATCGTCACCAGGCTGTCATCGTCGGCTTCTACAGTCGCGCGATTTGTCACACAGGGGATGGTGAGCATGCGCATGGATACGACGGACTGGCGCCACAGGGCAATTGCAACGGCCTGCCTGGCCCTGTGCGGCACCGCCTGGTCCGCGCCGTTTTCTCCGGGCAACCTGGTGGCCTACCGCGTGGGCACGGGCACGGGAGCCCTGCCGGTGTTCCTCGACGAGTACCGCGTTGACGGCACGCTGGTGCAGTCGCTGGCGCTGTCCGAAGGCGCGGCGCCGCTGGCGGCCAGCAGCAAGGGCTCGGAAGGCCTGCTCAGCCGCTCGGAAGACGGCCTTTGCCTGGTGGTGCCCGGTTATGCCGTGGCCGCCGGGAGCACCGACCCCAACGGCGCCACAGCGGCCGCTGCGCCACGCGCGGTGGCCGTGGTACGGCCGGACGCCAGCGTGGGCAGCCTGCGCCCGTTCGGCGCCACGGCCTTCAGCAAGGATTCCATACGTGCCGCCGCCAGCAGCGACTGCGCGGCCGTCTGGGCCAGTGGCAAGGGCACGGCAGCCGCCAACAACGGCGTCTGGCATGTGGGCGCGGACGGCACGGGCATCTCTCAGCTGAACAACAGCAATGTCCAGGGCCTCACGATTGCCGGCGGGCAACTGATCGCCGCCATCAACGGGGGCACGCTCAGCCAGATCGGCACGGGACTGCAGACCTCGGGAATCCAGCCGGTCCAGGCGCTGGCAGGCCTGACTGCCGCCACCTATCGCGGCATCGCCTTCCTGCGACTCGAGGGCGGGCCGGACATGGTGAACACCGTCTACGTGGCGGACAACGATGCGGGTGCCATCCGCAAGTTCCGCCGCTCCGCCGATGGCACCGCCTGGCAGCCGGCAGGCTCCATCCCGGGACTGGCAAAGGCCCACGGACTGGCAGCCGTCGACACGGGTGGCGGCAACGTGATGCTGATGGCCACCGACACCTCGGGCCGCCTGTACCGCGCCTTCGACCACGGCGGCTACGCGGGCACGCTGGCCGGTACGGCCGAGCCCATCGCCGCGCCACAGGCCGGCAGTTTCTATGGGGTGGCCTGGACCCCGCAGGACAGCCTTCCCCCGGCAGCGCCCGCATCGCCTTCGAACCTCGTGGCCACGCCCGCCGGCAACCGGGTCACCGCCACCTGGGATGCCGTGATCGGCGCCGCCTACTACGTGGTGGAGCTGTCGCAGGACGGCTTCGCCTCGGTGTCCTCCACGGCCGTGACCACGGGCAGCAGCCAGTTGCTGGAAGGCCTGCTGCCGGGCAGCTATACGCTGCGCGTGCGCGCGGTCAATGCCCGCGGTGGCAGTGCCGATGCGACGAGCGCGCCCTTCACCGCCTCGGCCCCGCCCACGGCCTCGCTGCCGGCGCTGACGGCCTTCTCGGGCGTGGTGGGCGACGCCCTTGACCCACTGGCCTCGACCGGGCTGGCCTTCACCGTGCAGGATGCCGCTGGCGCGGCGGGCGTGCAAGTCACGGCGCGGTCGAGCAACCAGGCCGTGGTGCCCGACAGCGGCCTGGCCGCGTCGAACCAGGCCGGCAATGCCACGTTGCGGATCACCCCCGCCGGCGTGGGCCATGCCGACATCACCGTCACGCTGACGAATGCGGGCGGTGCTTCCCTCACGCGCACCATCAAGTACGCGGCCTCGGCCAACACCGCGCCGGGCACCAGCCCGCGCTGGCTGGCCGGCCGCTCGGACGCATCGACAGCCATCGTCATCGATGCCGCCACCCTGCTGGTGGGCGACGACGAGGCGCCCGCGCAGGATGCCTCGGGCAATGCGCTGCCTGCCGGCAATTCATTCTCGGCCTATGGCCCGGGCAGCGGCCTGCCGGTCAAGTCGCTGATGCTGGACAAGGCCGCGCTGGGCCTGGCCGATGCCGCCGCCTGCGCCAGTCCCGCCTTCACCGGCCTGGACAGCTGCAAGAGCGACGAAGAGGTGGACATCGAGGCCAGCTTCGCCATCGGCAGCCGCGTGTACGTGGCGGGTTCGCACTCCAACAACAAGAGCGGCAAATCGCGCACCGACCGCTGGCGCCTGTCCGCCTGGGACGTGACGGGCTCGGGCGCGACCACGGCGCTGACCCCGCGCGGCGACTACCGCTGGCTGCGCGAGGACTTGCGCAGCTGGGACGCAGCCCCGCATGACGGGCTGGTCGCCAATTACCTGGGCCTGGTGGCCAGTTCAGACGGCGGTGCCACCAAGGCGCCCGAGGCCGAGACGCTGAGCGGCTTTTCCATCGAAGGCCTGTCCACCAGCCCCGACGACTCGGCCGCCTGGCTGGGATTTCGCGCGCCGCTGGTGCCGGCCCCGGGCGCCCCGGCCGTCACGGCCGACAGCGCCACGGGCCGCACGCACGCCCTGATCGTGCCCGTGACCAATTTCGCGGCCCTGACCGTGGCCGGTGGCGGTAGCAAGGGCAGCGCGGCCTTCGGCCAGCCCATACGCCTGGACCTGGGCGGGCGCGGCATCCGCGAGATCCGCAAGAACGCAGCGGGCGAGTACCTGATCATCGCGGGTCCGTCGGCCGGCGCCACGGGCACGGCACCGCGCAACTTCCAGCTCTTTTCCTGGGACGGCCGCGTGAACGCTGCGGGACTGGCCCTCAACCTGCGCCCGCGCGGTGCCGACCTCGCATCCATCACCACGCCGCGCACCGCCTGCTCGGCCGAGGGCATAGGCGCCATGCCCGCCAGCCTGGATGCGGGCGGCAGCGTGGACATCCTCAGCGACTGCGGCGATGCCGATTTCTACGGCGATGGCAGCGTGGCCAAGGACCTGCCCTATGCGGCCTGGAAAAAGGCGCGCCTGGACAGCCTGGCGGTGCCGGCCCTGTCCACCGTGGCCCTGTCCGCCCAGACCGTGGACCAGACCTCGGCCGTGGTCCTGGCCACGCCCAGCCAAGCCGGCAGCCTGCGCGCCGTGGCCCTGCCGGCCAATGCCCCCGCCCCCAGCTGGGAACAGGTGATGGCCGGCCTGGACGCCGCCGGCCTGCCGGCCCCCGCAAGCAACACGGTCAGCACCGTGGCCCAGACCGCCGCCACGCTGTCCTTCACGGGCCTGGAACCTGCCTTGAACTACCGTGTGCACGCGGTCAACCTGCCCGCGTCGGGCACGGCCAGCGCCCCTGCCACGCTGGTCCTGGCCAAGCCCGTGCCCATCGGCACGCAGATCGGCAGCGGCAGCAACACGGCAGGCGTCAGCAACGGCGCCGGCAACGTGGGAGCCGACCAATGGCAGTTCGCATCGAACTCGGCGGGCTTCCAGCCTGCGCCTTCGCAAAGCCCGCTGCCCGGCAACCTGCGCCTGCCCTATGGCAGCCTGGGCTTCGTGCTCGTGGGCGGCACGCCGGGCTCGACCGCCACCATCCGCATGGACCTGCCCGAAGCCGCACCCGCCCAGGCCACGCTCTGGAAGTACGGCCCCACGGCCGCCACGCCCACGGCGCACTGGTATGAGCTGGCCGCGTCGGCCTACCGCTTCGCACCCGACCGCCGCTCGGTGAGCTTCGACATCGTCGACGGGCAGACGGGCGACAGCGACCTGACCGTCAACGGCGTCATCGTGGACCCCGTGGCGGTGGCCGCGCCTGCGGCCCTGCCGCCCGGCGCCACGGCCACCCCCGTGCCCGGCCTGTCCACACTGGCCCAGGCGCTGCTGGCGCTGGCCCTGGGCGGCATCGCCGCGCTGCGCCGCCGCAGCTGACGTCGGCGCGCCTTCTGCACCAGCCGCGCCGGCAGCACCCGGTGCCCCTCAAGCCCCTGCACGGTTCGCCGCGCAGGGGCTTTTTGCTGCGGCCTGGGAAAACCCTGAACCTGCCGTGTTGACGGGGCTTGTTGCAAAAACAATAATTACCACGTTAACTAAATCCACACCATGCAGATTCAGCCCTTTCTCCTGGATGACGGCCTTGCGCTGGGCGCGGTCTACGGCACGCTGCTCAACCAGCAGGCCACCGTGCAGCGCCTGTCGCCGCAGTTCGACAGCGCACCCTACAAGGCCGCTCCGCGCGCCCCCGTGCTCTACCTGAAGCCGCGCAACACCTGGGCGCGCGACGGCGCGGCGGTGGCCGTGCCGGCCGATCCTGGCGAGGTCCGCGTCGATGCCGGCATCGGCCTGGTGATCGGCCGCAGCGCCACGCGCGTCAGCGAAGAAACGGCCCTGGACCATGTGGCCGGCTGGCTGATCGCCAGCGACCTCACGCTGCCGCACGAGAACTACTACCGCCCCGCCATCCGCCAGCGCTGCCGCGACGGTTTCTGCCCGCTGGGCACGCTGGTGCGCGGCACAGGCTTTGACGCACAGGCGGCTACGCTCACGGTGTCCATCAATGGTGAACAGGTCTGGCAGCGCGGTTTTGCGGACCTGGTGCGCTCGCCCGCAAGGCTGCTGGCCGACGTGACCGAATTCATGACGCTGTCGCCCGGCGACGTGCTGTTGTTGGGGCCTGGCGAAGGCGCGCCGCTGGCGCGGCCCGGCGACCGGGTCTGCATCGAGGTGCCGAGCCTGGGCCAGCTCGCGCATTCGCTGGTGGTGGAACAAGGAGCTGCGGCATGAAGCACGGACGCGTCATCTTCGAAGGACAGACCCTGCAGGTCACCGAAGGCCCGCAGGGACAGGTGCAGTTGCCCGATGGCCGCCTGCTGGCCGAGACCGCCGTGCAGTGGCTGCCGCCGCTGCAGTTCGGCACGGTCTTCGCGCTGGGCCTGAACTATGCGGACCATGCCAAGGAAATCGCCTTCAACAAGGCGCCCGAGGAGCCACTGGTCTTCCTCAAGGGCCCGAACACGCTGAACGGCCACCGCGGCCGCACGTACCGGCCCGCCGACGTGGCCTACATGCACTTCGAGTGCGAGCTGGGCGTGGTCATCGGCAAGACCTGCCGCAACGTGCGCCGCGAGGACGCCTACGGCGTGGTCGCCGGCTATTGCACGGCCAACGACTACGCCATACGCGACTACCTGGAGAACTTCTACCGGCCCAACCTGCGCGTGAAGAACCGCGACGGCGCCACGCCCGTGGGCCCGTGGTTCGTCGATGCGGCCGATGTGCCCGACCCCATGAACCTGCGCCTGCGCAGCTGGGTCAACGGCGAGCTCAAGCAGGACGGCAGCACGCGCGACATGGTGCATGACATTCCCTCGCTGATCGCCCACCTGTCGGGCTTCATGACGCTGAACCCCGGCGACCTCATCCTCACGGGCACGCCCGACGGCGTGGCCGATTCCCGCGTGGGCGACGAGATCGTCACCGAGATCGAGGGCCTGGGCCGCCTGGTCAACACCATCGTCGGCGACGCGCCGGCCGCCTCCTGAACCTCACCGCACACGCCAAGGAATTCCCATGCGCATTGACCACCTCATCGACGGCAAGACCGTCGCCGGCAAGGACTATTTCGAGACCGTCAACCCCGCCACCCAGGAGGTGCTGGCCGAGGTCGCGGCCGGCGGCGAGGCCGAGGTGCAGGCCGCCGTTGCCGCAGCGAAGAACGCCTTCCCGAAATGGGCCAACACGCCCGCCACCGAACGCGCCAAGCTCGTGCGCAAGCTGGGCGACCTGATCGCCCGCCATGTGCCCGAGATCGCGCAGACCGAGACCAACGACTGCGGCCAGGTCATCGCCCAGACCGGCAAGCAGCTGGTGCCGCGCGCGGCCGACAACTTCTACTACTTCGCCGAGATGTGCACCCGCGTGGACGGCCACACCTACCCCACGCCCACGCACCTGAACTACACCCTGTTCCATCCCGTGGGCGTGTGCGCGCTGATCTCGCCGTGGAACGTGCCCTTCATGACGGCCACCTGGAAGGTCGCGCCCTGCCTGGCCTTCGGCAACACGGCCGTGCTCAAGATGAGCGAGCTGTCGCCCATGACGGCCGCGCGCCTGGGCGAGCTTGCGCTGGAGGCGGGCATTCCGCCCGGCGTGCTCAACCTGGTGCACGGCTACGGCAAGGACGCGGGCGAGCCCCTGGTGCGCCACCGCGATGTGCGCGCCGTCTCGTTCACGGGCTCGACCCAGACCGGCAACCGCATCGTGCAGGCCGCGGGCCTCAAGAAGTTCAGCATGGAGCTGGGCGGCAAGAGCCCCTTCGTGATCTTCGACGACGCCGACTTCGAGCGCGCGCTGGATGCGGCCGTGTTCATGATCTTCTCCAACAACGGCGAGCGCTGCACGGCCGGCAGCCGCATCCTGGTGCAAAAGGGCATCTACGCGAAGTTCGTGGACCGCTTCGTGGAGCGCGCCAGGAAGATCACCGTGGGCGACCCGCTGGACGAGAAGACCATCGTCGGCCCCATGATCAGCGCCAGCCACCTGGCCAAGGTGCGCCACTACATCGAGCTGGGACAGAAGGAAGGCGCCAGCATGCTGTGCGGCGGCCTGGACGCGCCGGCGCTGCCCGAGCGGGTGCGCAAGGGCAACTACGTGCTGCCCACGGTGTTTGCCGACGTGGACAACCGCATGCAGATCGCCCAGGACGAGATCTTCGGCCCCGTGGCCTGCATCATCCCCTTCAGCGACGAGGCCGAGGCCGTGCGCCTGGCCAACGACATCCCGTACGGCCTGTCCAGCTACGTCTGGACCGAGAGCGTGGGCCGCGCCCACCGCGTGGCCGCCGCCATCGAGGCCGGCATGTGCTTTGTCAACAGCCAGAACGTGCGCGACCTGCGCCAGCCCTTCGGTGGCACCAAGGCCTCGGGCACGGGCCGCGAGGGCGGCACCTGGAGCTACGAGGTGTTCTGCGAGCCCAAGAACGTGGCCGTCTCGCTGGGATCGCACCACATCCCGCACTGGGGCGTCTGAGCAGACCGCACCCGAACAAGAACAGAGGAGACAAGACATGCAACGCCGCCATTTCCTGCAATCGACCGCCGCCGGCGCACTGGCGTTCACGGGCCTGGCCCAGGCCCAGCCCGCGACCTGGCCCGCCAAGCCGCTGCGCATCATCGTGCCCTTCACGCCGGGCGGCACCACCGACCTGGTGGCGCGCCTGGTGGGCACCGAGCTGGGCAAGTCGCTGGGCCAGCCTGTCATCGTCGAGAACAAGCCCGGTGCGGGCACCGTGATCGGCGTGGACTATGTGTCCAAGCAGCCGGCCGATGGCTACACCCTGGTGTGCGTGGCCAACAGCTTCACGGCCAACAGGACGCTAGTGAAGAACCTGCCCTACGACACCACGCGCGACCTCAAGCCCGTGGCCCTCATGGGCCTGTCGGAGCATGTGCTGGCCACCCACCCGGGCAGCGGCCTGAAGACGCTGGCGGACCTGCGCAGCCGCGCCAGGGCCAAGCCCGGCGAGCTCAGCTATGCCTCGTTCGGCAACGGCACCTCGGCCCATCTGTCGGGCGCACTGCTGTGCCAGCAGATGGGCGTGGACATGGTCCACATTCCCTACAAGGGCCAGGGCCCGGCCCTGGCCGACCTGCTGGGCGGCCAGGTGGACGCGATGTTCGGCAACTGGCCCGAGTTCCGCGGCCATGTGCAAAGCGGCAAGCTCGTGGCCCTGGGCATGGCCACGCGCCAGCGTTCGCAATTCGCCCCCCAGGTGCCCACGCTGGCCGAGCAGGGCGTGGCGCTGGAATCCAACTCCTGGCAGGGCCTGCTGGCACCGGGCGCCACGCCCGATGCGCTGGTGCAGCGCATCAACGCGGCCGTGGTCAAGGCCCTGGCCGAGCCCGCCGTGGTGGACGCCTTCGCGCGCGGCGGCATCGTCTCGCAGGCCGGCACGGCGCAGCAGTTCGCCGCCTTTGTCCAGAGCGAAATCGCCAAGTACGAAACCATCATCCGCCGCGCCAACATCACGCTGGGCTGAGGCCGCACATCGCCATCGTCCCGGGAGACGCCATGAGCCTGTACACCATGCAGAAATTCCTCTTCCAGCTCAACCGCGAGCCCGAGGTGCAGCGCCGCTTTCGCGAAGACCGCGCGGCGCTGCTGGCCGAGTACGCGCTCGATGCCGAAGAGTACGAGGCCATGTTCCACGGCGACATCGGCAAGCTCTACGTGCTGGGCTGCAACGGCCAGCTGCTGATGCACTTCGCGCCGCTGCTGGGCATGCCCTGGGCCGACTACCTGCAGGCCATGCGCGACGGCGTGCAAAAGCACGGGCCGGTGCGCGCGGGCGTGTACGCCATGACCACCGCAATGGAAGAAAAAGTCGCAGGAGTTTGAGATGAGTCTGGTCTTTGCAGGCGTTTGCAGCCACGCGCCCGGCATCACGGGCCGCGCCCACCTGGCCGTTCCGGCCGCCAGGGATGCCTTCCATGCCGCCTTCCGCGACATGGGCGCGCAGCTGGAAGCGGCACGCCCCGATGCCGTGATCGTCATCGCGGCCGAGCACTTCGCCAACTTCTTCATGAACAACATGCCGGCCTATGCCATCGGCATGGCCGACCAGTACGAGGGGCCCATCGAGAACCCGGCCTGGCTGGGCATAGAGCGCCACCGCATCCCCGGCAATGCCGACCTGTCGCGGCGCCTGATCACCGAGGTCATGCAGACCGTGGACGTGGCCTTTGCCGAGGAGTGGAAGTTCGACCACGGAATCATGGTCCCGCTGCACTTCCTGACGCCGGCCTATGACAAGGACATCATCCCCGTCAACATCAACTGCCAGGGACCGCCGCTGACGCCGCTGCACCGCGCCTGGGCCTTTGGCGAGGCCCTGCGCCGCGCCTGCGACAAGGCGCCCGAGCGCATCGCCATCGTGGGCACGGGCGGCATCTCGCACTGGCCGGCCACGCCCGACTCGGGCAAGGTCAACTGGGAGTGGGACCAGCAGTTCATGGACCGCTGGTGCCGCAACGACAAGCAGGCCCTGCTGTCCTATACCGATGCCGAGACCTACCGCGACGCCGGCCAGGGCGGCTTCGAGATCCGCAGCTTCATCGCCGTGGCCGCCGCCGCGCGCGGCGCGGGACGGGTGCTGTACTGCCAGCCCATCCCCATCTTCGCCGTGAGCTGCACGGCCGCCACCATGGAGGTGGCCTGAATGCCGCACGTGGTCATCCTCTACACCGCCAGCCTGGACGCGCTGACCGACATGACGGCGCTGTGCCGCGCCCTGGCCGACACCATGCTCACCGTGCGCGCCGAGGACGGCGCCCAGGTCTTCCCCACGGGCGGCACGCGCGTGCTGGCCTACCCGGCGCCGCACAGCGCCGTGGCCGATGGCGGGGCCGCGGGCCGCGCAGCGGGCGGCGATGGCGACTACGGCTTCGTCTACATCAACCTGCGCATGGGGCGCGGCCGCTCGGCCGCCGTGCAGCAGCAGGCCGGCGACGCCCTGCTGGCCTGCGCGCGCCGCCACCTGCAGCCGCTGTTCGCGCAGCGCCACCTGGGCCTGACCGTGCAGGTCGATGAAAGCCCGGGCCAGGTGTACGACGGCAAGCACAGCACCCTCCATCCCCTCTTTTCCAGGCCCTGAAATGTTTTCCCAAGAACTTCTTTCCCAACTGGCCCAGGAACTCGACCACAGCGAGAAGACGCGCGTGCAGGTCGAGCATTTCTCCAAGCGCTTTCCCGGCATGACCGTGGAGGATGGCTACCGCGTCTCGCGCGAATGGGTGCGCCTGCAGATCGCGGCGGGACGCAAGGTGATCGGCCACAAGATCGGCCTGACCTCGCGCGCCATGCAGATATCGAGCCAGATCGACGAGCCCGACTACGGCACCCTGCTCGACAGCATGCTCTACCGCTGCACGCCAGGCCAGGTGCTGGACATCCCCGTGGCGAACTTCATCGCCCCGCGCGTGGAGGTGGAGCTGGCCTTCGTGCTCAAGGCGCCGCTGCGTGGCCCCGGCCTGCCGGGCGGCAAGGAAATCACGCTGCAGGACGTGCTGGATGCCACGGACTACGTCACCCCGGCCATCGAGATCATCGACGCGCGCATCGAGCAGTTCGATCGCCACACCAAGGCAATGCGCAAGGTCCAAGACACCATCAGCGACAACGCGGCCAATGCCGGCATCGTCCTCGGCGCCGGCCGCGCTGCCCCCCAGGTGCTTGACCTGCCCTGGTGCGGCGCCATACTGCGCTGCAACGGTGTGGTCGAGGAAACCGGCCTGGCTGCCGGCGTGCAGGGCCATCCCGCCATCGGCGTGGCCTGGCTGGCCAACAAGCTCGCGCCCTGGAGCGAGGCCCTGGAGCCGGGCCAGACCGTGCTGGCCGGCTCGTTCACGCGCCCCGTGGCCGCCCAAGCCGGCGACCTGTTCGATGCCGACTACGGCCCCCTGGGCCGCCTGCAGTTCCGTTTTGTCTAGGCGCCGTCGTCCCGACGCCTGCCCCGCCCTTATTGGAGATTTCCCATGCCGCTTGCCCTGCGCGACCCCAGCCTGCTCAAGAACCTCTGCCTGATCGACGGCCAATGGCTGGCCGCCGACGATGGCAGCCGCATCGACGTCCACAACCCCGCCACCGGCGAGGCCGTGGGCCATGTGCCCCGCATGGGCGAGGCCGAGACGCAGCGCGCCATCGCCGCCGCCGAACGCGCCTTTGCCCGCTGGAAGCAGCAGACCGCCGAGGCCCGCGCACGCCTGCTGCAGCGCTGGTTCGAGCTGATGATGGAGAACCAGGAAGACCTGGCCCTGATCATGACCAGCGAGCAGGGCAAGCCCCTGGCCGAGTCGCGCGGCGAGATCGCCTATGCGGCCTCCTACGTGCAGTGGTTCGCCGAGGAGGCGCGCCGCATCTACGGCTCCACCGTGCCAGCGCCCTGGGCCGACAAGCGCATCATCGTCACCAAGGAACCCGTGGGCGTCTGCGCCGCGATCACGCCCTGGAACTTCCCGGCCGCCATGATCACGCGCAAGGTCGCGCCGGCCCTGGCGGCGGGCTGCACCATCATCGTCAAGCCCGCGCAGCAGACGCCGCTGTCGGCCCTGGCCATGGCCGAGCTGGCCCAGCGCGCCGGCATTCCCGAAGGCGTGTTCAGCGTGATCACGGGCTCCTCGCGCGCCATCGGCGGCGTGCTCACGGCCAGCATGGCCGTGCGCAAGCTGACCTTCACGGGCTCCACCGAGGTGGGCCGCGTGCTGGCCGCGCAATGCGCGCCCACGCTCAAGAAGATGTCGCTGGAGCTGGGCGGCAATGCGCCCTTCATCGTCTTCGACGACGCGGACCTGGATGCCGCCGTCGAGGGCGCCATGGCCTCCAAGTACCGCAACACCGGCCAGACCTGCGTGTGCGCCAACCGCCTGCTGGTGCAGGACGGCGTGTACGACGCCTTCATGGCGAAATTCAAGGTGGCCGTGCAGGCCCTCAAGGTCGGCAACGGGCTGGAGGCCGGCGTGGGCCAGGGCCCGCTGATCGACCAGGCCGCCGTGGACAAGGTCGAGGAGCTGGTGGCCGATGCCGTGAAGAACGGCGCCGAGGTCGTGCTGGGCGGCAAGCGCCATGCGCTGGGCGGCACCTTCTACGAGCCCACCATCCTGGCCCATGCCACGGACCGCATGCGCATTGCCAGGGAAGAGGTCTTCGGCCCCGTGGCGCCCGTGTTCCGCTTCAAGACCGAGGAAGAGGCGATCCGCATGGCCAACGACACCGAGTACGGCCTGGCCGCCTACTTCTACGCCCGCGACCTGGGCCGCGTGTGGCGCGTGGGCGAGGCGCTGGAGTACGGCATGGTGGGCATCAACAGCGGCATCATCAGCACGGCCGTGGCACCGTTCGGCGGCGTCAAGCAGTCGGGCATGGGCCGCGAGGGCGGCGCCGCCGGCATAGAGGAATACCTGGGCACCAAGTACCTGTGCATGGGCCACTGAACAAGGACAATCACCCCATGCAGACACCTGTGAACCGCTTCAAGGCCGCCATCGCGGCCGACCAACCCCAGATCGGGCTGTGGCTGGGCCTGGCAGACCCCTATTCGGCGGAAATCTGCGCGGGCGCCGGCTTCGACTGGCTGCTGATCGATGGCGAGCATTCGCCCAACGACACGCGCACCCTGCTGGCCCAGTTGCAGGCCCTCGCGGCCTATCCCGACAGCCATGCCATCGCGCGCGTGCCCATGGGCCATGGCGAGATCGGCGAGATGCTGATCAAGCAGTACCTGGACCTCGGCGTGCAGACCCTGCTCGTGCCCATGGTGGACACGGCCGAGCAGGCCGCGCGCATCGTGCGCGCCGCGCGCTATCCGCAGGCCGATGGCCAGGGCGGCATCCGAGGCATGGGCGGCGCCCGCGCCTCGGCCTGGGGCCGGCGCGCCAGCTACGCCCACGAAGCCAACGCCCAGGTCTGCGTGCTCGTGCAGGTGGAAACGCGCCAGGCGCTGGCGAACCTGGACGCCATCGCGGCCACCGAGGGCGTGGACGGCGTCTTCATCGGCCCGGCCGACCTGTCGGCCTCCATGGGCCACATCGGCAATCCCGGGCATCCCGAGGTACAGGAGGCCATCGCCGACGCCATCGCGCGCATACGCCGCGCGGGCAAGGCGCCCGGCATCCTCACGCCCAACGAGGCCCTGGCGCGCAAGTACCTGGAGCTGGGCTGCACCTTCACGGCCGTGGGCCTGGACACCAACCTGCTGGTGCAGGCCACCAGCGCGCTGGCGGCGCGCTTCCGGCAGGGCGCCGCACCTGCGCCGCAAAGCCAGACCTACTGAGCAGCGCCCAGGCCGCCGTGCATGCCCGCATGCGCGGCGGCTGCATAGAATCCAGCCGACAGACGCTGCCGAACATGCCCCAGACAACGCCCCACTCCGCCTCCCTGCCCCTGCGCGACTTCTCGCGGTCCCTGCCCATGGCCCTGTTGCGCGCACGCGAGTCGGTCATGGTGCGTTTCCGCCCCATGCTGCGCGCCCATGGCCTGACCGAGCAGCAGTGGCGCGTGCTGCGCGCCATGGCCTCGGCGGCGCAGAAGCTGCGGCCCATGGAGCTGTCCCAGGCCACCTATATCAGCATGCCCAGCCTCTCGCGCCTGCTCAAGACGCTGGAGGGCCGCGCGCTGATCGAGCGCTCGCGCCATGCCAGCGACCTGCGTGGCGCCGAATTCGAGTTGACGGCGGCGGGCCACGCCATCGTGGCCGAGATCGCGCCGCATTCGTCCGGGACCTATGCCGAGATCGAGCAGCTCGTGGGCCCCGCCGAGGTCGAGCAGCTCTACGCCCTGCTGGGCCTGGTCGTGCAGCGCCTGGGCGTGGCCGACGGCAGCGACCTCGAGGAATAGCCGCCCTTGCGCGACGGACAGGAAGGCGGCGGCACAATCGCCCCATGCCGCAACCGATAGCCGTCATCGACTTCGAGACCACGGGCATGGCCCCCGCCCAGGGCGCACGCGCCACCGAAGTGGCCATCGTGCTGATCGAGGGTGGCCAGGTCGTGGACCGTTTCCAGAGCCTGATGCGCACGGGCGCCTGGATCCCGCCCTTCATCACGCGCCTGACCGGCATCACCAATGCCATGGTCGCGGCCGCGCCACAGGCCGAGGACGTGATGCGCGAGGCTGCGCGCTTCGTGGGCGATGCGCCCATGGTGGCGCACAACGCGGCCTTCGACAGCAAGTTCTGGCAGTCCGAACTGGCCCTGGCCGGCGAGCCCGCGCCCCAGCCCTTTGCCTGCACCGTGCTGCTGTCGCGCCGCATCTACCCCGAGGCGCCCAGCCACAGCCTGAGCCGCCTCACGGCCCACCTGGGCCTTCCCGTGGCCGAGCGCGCCCACCGGGCGCTGGCCGATGCCGAGATGGCCGCGGCCCTGCTGGCCCGCATGCAGCAGGACCTGTGTATGCGCCACGCCCTGGCCTGGCCCGGGCATGCACTGCTGATGCAGCTGCAGCGCTGCCCACGTGCCCGGCTGAACCAGTGGCTGCACGAGAACGCCGCGCCAGCGCAGATGACGATGCCGCTGTGACCCGGATGCGTGGCAAAGACCACCCTTGCAATGTCCCCATCGCCGCCACGTCGGCGCGACAGCGCCCATAATCGTCGGTTGCTGCCCGGCCCCGGGCGCCCGTTCCTCAGTCACAGCGGCCTGCCGCTGCGCCGCTTCCTCCATCCGTGAATTCCGCTCTGCCCCCTGCTGCCCTGGCTCCCCAGGCCCCGTTCTCGTCGCGCGAGTTCCGCGATGCGCTGGGTCAGTTCGCCACGGGCGTGACCATCGTCACCGCGCGCAGCCCGCAGGGCCATCCGGTGGGCGTCACGGTCAGCTCGTTCAACTCGGTCTCGCTCACGCCGCCGCTGGTGCTGTGGAGCATGGCGCTGTCGGCGGCCTCGCTGCCCGTGTTCCAGCACTGCTCGCACTACGCCATCCACGTGCTGTCGGCCGATCAGAAACCGCTGGCCGAGCTGTTCGCGCGCAAGGGCGTGGATCGCTTCGCCAACACCGCCTGGCGCAGTTCGGCACAAGGCGTGCCGCTGCTTTCCGACGCCACCACCGTCTTCGAGTGCCGCAACCGCCATCGCCATGAAGAAGGCGACCATGTGATCTTCATCGGCGAGGTCGAGCAGTGCAGCCACCAGGCCGGCCACACGCCCCTGCTCTACCACGCAGGCCGCATGCACACGGGCGGCCTGGGCTGAGGCAGAGCCTGCGGCGCGATGGCGTCGATTCAACTGCTAGATATACAATAAATTTTCGTATATCCAGAGGGTCTGAACATGCAAGTCTCCAAATGGGGCAACAGCCTGGCCGTCCGGCTGCCGGCCGCCGTCGTGCAGGCGCTGGAACTGCGTGAGGGCGACGATATCGAGATCACCGTGGAGGGCTCGCGCAGCTTCGCGGTGCGCAAGGCACCAAGTGACGAGGAACGCCTCGAAAGCCTGCGCGCCTTCCGGGGCAGGCTGCCCGCCGGCTTCCGTTTCAACCGGGACGAGGCCAATGCAAGAGATTGAGGCCCGGGCGGGCGCATCTTTTCTCGACAGCAATGTCGTGCTCTATCTGCTGTCTGCAGAGAGTGCAAAAGCCGGCAGCGCCGAGGCACTGCTGAAGACCGGGCCTGTCATCAGCGTGCAGGTGCTCAACGAGGTGACCCATGTCTGCATACGCAAGCTGCACATGGGCTGGAACGATGTGGAGCAATTTCTGGCACTGGTACGGAGCTTTTGCCGTGTCGTGCCCTTGACCGAGGACATCCATGATCTGGCGCGGCAGATTGCGCCGCGCAACGGGCTGTCCTTCTATGACGCATGCATCGTGGCTGCAGCCACCGCCTCAGGCTGCACCACGCTGCACAGCGAGGACATGAACCATGGCCAGGCCATCGGCAGCCTGACCCTCTGCAACCCGTTCAAGGCCGCATGAAGCCACGGCCCCGGGCCGTGGCGGCGCTCAGCGCGTGGCGTCGGGCAGCTCGATCTTGACTTCGAGCACTTCCAGGTTTTCCTGGCGCTCCAGGTGCACCTTGATGTCGTTGACGTCGATGTCCACGTACTTGGAGATCACCGCCATCAGCTCCTTTTGCAGCGCCGGCAGGTAGTCGGGGCCGCCGCCGTTGCCGCCCACGCGCTCGCGCGCGAGGATGATCTGCAGGCGCTCCTTGGCCACCGAGGCCGTCTTCTTCTTTTCTCCGAGCAGGAAAGAGAGCATGGACATGGCCGCTTACCTCCCGCCGAAGATGCGCTTGAAGAAGCCGGCCTTCTGCGCCTCGGTGAAGCGCATGGGCTTTTCCTCGCCCAGGAAGCGCGCCACCACGTCCAGGTAGGCCTCGGCCACGTCCGAGCCCTGCATGTGCACGGCGGGAATGCCCTGGTTGGAGGCCTGCAGCACGGTCTCGGACTCGGGCACCACGCCGATCAGCGGGATGCGCAGGATGTCCTGGATGTCCTCCAGCGACAGCATCTGGCCGTCCTGCACGCGGTGCGGGTTGTAGCGCGTGATCAGCAGGTGCTCCTTGATGGGCTCGCCGCCGGCCACGGCACGCGCGGTCTTGGAGCTGAGCATGCCCAGGATGCGGTCGGAGTCGCGCACCGAGGACACCTCGGGGTTGGTCACCACCAGCGCCTCGTCGGCGAAGTGCATGGCGATCAGCGCACCGCTCTCGATGCCGGCCGGCGAGTCGCAGACGATGTATTCGAAGCCCATGCCTGCCAGGTCGTCCAGGATCTTCTTGACGCCGTCCTGCGTCAGCGCCTCCTTGTCGCGGGTCTGGGAGGCAGCCAGCACGAAGAGGTTCTCGCACTGCTTGTCCTTGATCAGGGCCTGGTTGAGGTTGGCCTCGCCCTGGATGACATTGATCAGGTCGTAGACCACGCGGCGCTCGCAGCCCATGATCAGGTCCAGGTTGCGCAGGCCGACGTCGAAGTCGATGACGGCGGTCTTGTGTCCGCGCAGTGCGAGGCCCGAGGCGAAGCTGGCGCTGGTGGTGGTCTTGCCCACGCCACCTTTGCCGGAGGTCACGACGACGATTTTGGCCATGTTTTCACGGTTCCTTGAAGATTGTTGGGCAAAGGGATGCCGGTGGGGATCACACCGGCTCGATGACTATTTTTTCCCCGTCGAGCCGGACCTTGGCAGGCTTGGCAGCCACATCCGCGGGCAGATCGGTCTCGATTGTGCGATAGATGCCGGCAATCGACAGCAACTGGGGTTCCATGCAGGTGCTGAAGATGCGCGCCTCGGTGTTGCCGCGCGCACCCGCGATGGCACGGCCGCGCAGCGGCGCATAGACATGGACGTTGCCGTCGGCGATGACCTCGGCCCCGTAGCTGACCATGGCCAGCACCACGAGGTCGGTGCCACGCGCGTACACGCGCTGACCGGAGCGTAGCGGCTTGTCGACGATGAGCGCGTCAGCCAAGGGCGCGGGAACCTCGCGCACCACCTCGACTTCGCGCACCACCTCCTGGATTTCCGGTGCGGCCTGCCGCACGGGCGCGGCCTCGGGCGCGGGGGCCAGGCCGGCCGCGCGGGCCGCCTCCATCTGGGCGGGGCTGCCGCCGCGCACGGCCACGGGAACCGTATGGTGAAAGCGCAGGGCCTCGATCAGCACGGGGAAGTCGATGGCCTCCTCGGCCTCGCGCACATGGGCCAGGTCGATCAGCACGGGATCGTTGTCGAAGAAATCCGGGTCGTCGGCCAGGCGCTGGGCCAGGTCGGCCACGAGCGCGCGCACATCGGTGTCCCGCAGCGCCACCGCCACCACGGGCAGCTGCGCGCTCTTGAGGTCGAAGCTGGGGCGGGCAGTACTCGTCGTTTCAACGGCCATGGGACTGGGATGGGGAGGGATGGGAGAGATGCCTCTCGACGCGCAAAGTGTACTGTGTGCGCAGTCCATGGGCGCCCACTCCCCCGGCGTGCCCGGTGCGGGGGCGTGTCCATTTGTGTCCCGCCCAGCCCCGCGCCGGCCGGGGGCGGTGCCGTTCACTGAAACCGGGGCTTACGCTTCTCCACGAAGGCCATCACGGCTTCACGGTGGTCGGCCGTCTTGTGGGCCAGGGCCTGGTAGCCGGCCGACAGCTCCAGCAGCGACTCCAGCGAGCTGTGCTCGCCCTCGCGCAGCAGGCGCTTGGTCATGCGCATGACGGCGCCCGGATTGGCGGCGATCTTTTCCGCCAAGGCGCGCGCTGTCGGCAGCAGCTGGTCCGCAGGCACGACGCGGCTGACCAGGCCGCAGGCCAGGGCCTCGCGGGCGTCGATGGCCTCGCCCGTGAAAGCCATCTCGGCGGCCTTGGCACGGCCCACGGCGCGCGGCAGCAGCCAGGCGCCGCCGTCGCCCGGCACGATGCCCACGCGCACGAAGCTTTCGGCAAAGGTGGCCGTCTCGCTGGCGATGCGGATGTCGCACATGCAGGTCAGGTCCAGCCCCGCGCCGATGGCCGGGCCGTTGACGGCGCAGATCACGGGCACGTCCAGCTGGTTGAGCGCGCGCGGTATGCGCTGTATGCCCTGGCGGTATTCCTCGCGGATGGCGTCGGGCGTGAGCGCGTCGTCGAAGAAGCGCTGCATGTCCTTGACGTTGCCGCCCGAGCTGAAGATGGGGCCGGCGCCGGTGAGGATCACGGCCTTGACCGAGGCATCGCGCCGGATCTCGTCGCAGACCTGCACGAATTCATCGACGGCGGTATTGCCCGTGAGCGCGTTGCGCGTCTCGGGCTGGTCCATGGTGAGGGTGAGGATGGCGCCGTCGCGCTCCTGTGTCAGAAAAGGCATGGGCAATTCCTTCTAGGCAGTGATGTCGGTGGTGGATCGGATCAGGTCCAGGGTGCTGCCCGCGTGGCCATGGACCAGGGCCGCACCGGCCACGCCGTGCCAGTACGACTCGGTGCCCGCCGTCTGGCGCCAGGCGTGCAGGCGGCGCGTGAGCAGTTGCAGGTCGTATTCCTCGGTGAAGCCGATGGCGCCGTGGATGGCATGGGCCGCCTCGGCCACGGCCAGCGCGGCCTGGCTGCAGCGCGCCTTGGCCACGGCCACGCGCAGACGGTCGGGGAAGACGCCCTCCCCCGCGCAGCCCAGGCGCGCGGCCATGCGCGCGGCGAACACCTGCTCGCTCATCACGGCCAGCTGGTGCTGTATGGCCTGGAACTTGCCGATGGGGCGGCCGAACTGCTGGCGTTCGTTGGCGTACTGCAGCGTGCGCTGGAACACGTCCATCAGCGCCCCCGCGAGCTGGGCGGCCATGAGGCAGGCCTGCAGCGTGCGCAGGTCCAGCCCCTGGGGCAGATCCCACTCCAGGGTCCGGACCTGGGCAGCCGGCCAGCGCAGGTTCACGTCCAGGCAGAAGGCCGCCTTCTCCGGCCGCGCCTGGGCCACGGGCAGCAGGCTCCAGCCCTGGGCGTGCTGCACGAGCACGCTGTCCGCGACGGCGCCCAGGCACACGGGCGTGCAGTGCAGGCTGCCATCGGCCTGCAGGCGCCCCTCGGCCAGCGCGATCGAGCCTGCGGGATGCGCGACGCCAGCACCGGCCAGCAGAGCCCGCGCCAGCATGGTCTCGCCCAGCGGCACGGGCAGGGCCTGCGCGCCGCACAGCGCCCAGACATCGAACAGCTGCGCCAGCGCCAGCCCGGCTCCGCCCGCCGCCTCGGGCACCAGGGCATCGGCAAATCCGGCCTGCTCCAGCGCATCCCACAGCGCCCGGGGCGAGTCACCGGCCTCGATGGCCCGCACCCGCGCGGGCGTGCACTCGCCCTGCAGCAGCTGGCGCGCGGCGTCGGCCAACAAATCGTCGTGTTCTTGCATGTCTCTGTCCTTCACCGCAGGCCCAGGCCACGGGCGATCATGCCGCGCAGGATGTCGCGCGTGCCGCCGCGCAAGGAATACGAAGGAGCGACCTCAGTCACGTAGTTGAGGGTGCGCAACAGCTCCAGTGGAACCTCGGATGCTTCACGTGCAAAAAGGTCATCGGCGATGGCAGCGGGAATGAACTGCTCCAGCGTGGTACCCAGCTCCTTGACCAGAGCCGCCTCGACGATGGGGCTTTCGCCGCGCACCAGCCGGTCCTGCACGGCCACCGACATGGCGCGCAGCGGCGCCAGCTCCGTGAACACGCGGCCCGCCAGGCGCAGCGCGCTCTCGCTGCGGTTCCCGGTCGCACGCAGCCATGCCAGCCACTCGTCGAACAGCACGATGCTGGAGAACAGCCGCTCGGGACCGCTGCGCTCGAAGGCCAGCTCGGCCGTGACCTGCTCCCAGCCCTGGCCCTCCTGGCCGATGAGGGCGTCGGGCGGCAGCTGCACGTTGTCGAAGAAGACTTCGCAGAAATGGCGGTCGCCCGAGAGGTCGGTGATGGGCCGCACGGTGACGCCCGGCAGCGACAGGTCCACGATGACCTGGGACAGGCCCTGGTGCCGGTCAGCCGCCTCGCCCGAGGTGCGCACCAGGGCGATCATGTAGTGGCAGTGGTGGGCATTGGTGGTCCAGATCTTCTGGCCGTCGAGCACGAAGCCCCGGCCGCCCCCTTCGCCCCGGGGCACGGCGCGCGTCCTCACGCTGGCCAGGTCCGAACCGGAGTTCGGCTCGCTCATGCCGATGCAGAAGAACGCCTCGCCCCGGCAGATGCGCGGCAGGTAGAACCGCTTTTGCGCCTCGGTGCCGTACTTGAGGATCAGCGGCCCGCTCTGGCGGTCGGCGATCCAGTGCGAGCCCACGGGCGCGCCGCAGGCCAGGTACTCCTCGACCAGCACATAGCGCGTGAAGGCACTGCGCCCGCCACCGCCGTACTCGCGCGGCAGGGTGACGCCTATCCAGCCCTTCTGGCCCAGTTGCCGGCTCAGCTCGGCGCTGTAGCCGCCCCAGGAGCGCGCACGCACATGCGGCGGCAGGTGGCGGATGGCATCGGCCAGGAAGGCGCGCACCTCGGCGCGCAGCGCCTCGTCCTCGGCGGGGATGCGGGTCGGGACAAGTGAATCAAGCACACTCATTGCAGGGCTCCATGGTTGGAACCCACTCTAGGCAGCCGGTTTGTCGCAGTCCAATATTAAAAACCGAGCCACTGATATCGGTTGAATATCAGGCAGCCCCGGAGACGGCGGCCTGCCGCTGCGCATGGCGCGCGGCGAAGTCCACGTACCAATCCAGGCAGCCGGGGTTGGCCATGGCCTCCTTGTTGACCACCTTGTCCAGCGGCTGGCCCAGCAGCAGCTTCTTGATGGGCAGCTCCTGCTTCTTGCCGCTGAGCGTGCGCGGGATCTCGGCCACCTGCACGATCTCGTCGGGCACGAAGCGCGGCGACAGCGCCTGGCGGATGGCGGCCTGCAGGCGCGCGCGCAGCGCCTCGTCCAGCGCCACGCCGGGGCGCAGCACCACGAACAGCGGCATGTAGCTTTCGCGGCCCAGGAATTCGAGGTCCACGACCAGGGAGTCCAGCACTTCGGGCAGGGATTCGACGGCGCTGTAGATCTCGCTGGTACCCATGCGCAGGCCGTGGCGGTTGATGGTGGCGTCGCTGCGGCCGTAGATGATGCAGCCGCCCCCGGGCAGGATGCGGATCCAGTCGCCATGGCGCCAGACCGGGCCCATGGACACCGGGCCATGGCCGCCACCGGGCTGGCGGCCATGGCCGGGCGGATACATGTCGAAGTAGCTGGACAGGTAGCGCCCGCCGTCCGTGTCACCCCACAGGTACAGGGGCATGGAGGGGATGGGCTGGGTGCAGACCAGCTCGCCTACCTCGTCGATGACGGGCTGGCCCTGCGCGTCCCAGGCCTCGACGGCCGCGCCCAGCTGGCGGCACTGCATGATGCCCGGCTCCTGCGGCAGCTCGCGATGGCCGCCGATGAAGGCGCCCGCGAAGTCGGTGCCGCCCGAGATGTTGTTCCACCAGATGCCGGGACGCCCCATGCCTGCGAACTGCGCCGTGCCCCAGCTTTGCACCTCGGGCGACAGTGGCGAGCCCGTGGTGCCCAGGCTGCGGATGCGCGACAGGTCCCCGCACTGCGCGAGGTCCACGCCGGCCTTCATGCAGTTGGCGTAGAAGGCCGCGCCCGAGCCGAAGCTGGTCACGCCGGTCTCGGCCGCGAAGCGCCACAGCACGCCCCAGTCGGGCCTTTCCTTGCTGCCGCCGGGGCTGCCGTCGAAGATCACGCAGGTGGTGCCGCCCAGCAGGCCCGAGACCTGGGCGTTCCACATCACCCAGCCCGTGGAGCTGTACCAGTGGTAACGCTCGCCCCAGCTGTTGGGGTGGTAGCTGCAGCCCACGTCGTTGTGCAGGGCCTTGAGCTGCAGGGCCACCAGCACCATGCCGCCATGGCCGTGGACGATGGGCTTGGGCAGGCCGGTGGTGCCGCTGGAGTAGACGATCCACAGCGGGTGGTCGAAGGGCAGCCATTCGGGCTCGAAGGCCGCCGTGGCCGCGTCGTCGCGGGCCGTGACCTGGCCGTAGTCGGCGGCATCGGCCAGGCTGGCCTCCAGGTCCAGGTTGGGCACCAGGACCACATGCTCCACGCTGGGCAGGCCCTCGCGCAGCTCCGCCAGCACGGCCATGCGGTCGATATCGCGCCCTGCGTAGTGCACGCCATCGACGGCGATCAGCGCCTTGGGCGCGATCTGGCGAAAGCGGTCCAGCACCGCGTTGGTGCCCATGTCGGGCGCGCAGATGCTCCAGACGGCGCCCAGGCTGGCCGTGGCCAGCAGGGCGACCATGGCCTCGGGGATGTTGGGCAGGTAGGCGGCCACGCGGTCGCCGCGGCCCACGCCCTGGGCCTTCAGGTGCAGGGCCAGGGCGGCGACCTGGCGGCGCAGGTCCGGCCAGGACAGTTCGCGGTGGCGGCCTGCCTCGTTGCGGCTGACCACGGCGGGCATGCCGGCCGCATGGGCGGCATCCACATGGCGCAGCGCCTGGCGCGTGTAGTTGATTTGGGCGCCCGGAAACCACTGGGCGCCGGGCATGGTGTTGCGCTCCAGCACGGCCGTGTGCGGCGTGGGCGACTGCAGCGCGTTGTAGTCCCAGATGCTTTGCCAGAAGGCGTCCAGGTCGGTCACCGACCAGCGCCACAGCGCGTCGTAGCTGTCGAACTGCAGGCCGTGGCGCTCGCGCAGCCAGTCCTGGTACAGGCGGATCTGGGGGATGAAGGCAGGGGTGTGGCTCATGACCGGCCACGGTACGCGCGCGCTGCCCGCGAGCCCAGACGGGAAAGCCACTAGGCTGGCACCTGGGCGACAAAGTCTGCGGGCCGGATCGCGTATCTCCGCACAAACACTGGGAAAAAAATTCCAGTCTGCCCTGCCTGCCGGAAAACAAATGCCTCTAATATCGCGCCAATTTTTTACAAGGAGCGATGCCACATGGGCCTTTTCCAATGGACGGAGAAATCCGCCGACCAGCTGCAACGGGGAGGCGTGATCGGCCCCGATGAGCGCCTGCCCTGGCCCCAGACCGGGCTGATGGGCATACAGCACGTGATCGCCATGTTCGGCTCCACCGTGCTGGCGCCCATCCTCATGGGGTTCGACCCCAACGTGGCCGTGCTCATGAGCGGCATCGGCACGCTCATCTTCTTCCTGATCACGGGCGGCAAGGTGCCCAGCTACCTGGGCTCGTCCTTCGCCTTCATCGGCGTGGTCATCGCGGCCACGGCCTATGGCGGCAAGGGTGCCAACGGCAACATCGGCGTGGCGCTGGGCGGCATCATCGCCTGCGGCGCGGTCTATGCGCTGATCGGATTCATCGTGCAGATGGTGGGCACGCGCTGGATCGAGCGCTTCATGCCGCCCGTGGTCACGGGCGCCGTGGTGGCGGTGATCGGGCTGAACCTGGCGGCCATTCCCGTCAAGAACATGGCGGCCAACAACTTCGAATCCTGGATGCAGGCCCTGACCTTCGTCTGCGTGGGCCTGGTGGCCGTGTTCACGCGCGGCATGGTGCAGCGCCTGCTGATCCTGGTGGGCCTGATCGCGGCCAGCCTGCTGTACGGCCTGTTCACCAATGTGCTGGGCATGGGCAAGCCCGTGGACCTGTCGGGCGTGGCGGGCGCCGCCTGGTTCGGCCTGCCCCAGTTCCACGCGCCCGTGTTCAGCGGCCCGGCCATGGTGCTCATCGTGCCCGTGGTCATCATCCTGGTGGCCGAGAACCTGGGCCACATCAAGGCCGTGACCGCCATGACCGGCAAGAACCTGGACCAGTACATGGGCCGGGCCTTCATCGGCGACGGCGTGGCCACCATGGTCAGCGGCGCGGCCGGCGGCACGGGCGTGACCACCTACGCCGAGAACATCGGCGTGATGGCCGCCACGCGCATCTACTCGACGGCCGTGTTCTTCGTGGCCGCCGTGCTGGCCGTGCTGCTGGGCTTCTCGCCCAAGTTCGGCGCGCTGATCCAGGCGATCCCGCTGCCCGTGATGGGCGGCGTGTCCATCGTGGTCTTCGGCCTGATCGCCGTGGCCGGCGCCAAGATCTGGGTGGACAACCGCGTGGACTTCTCGCAGAACAAGAACCTGATCGTGGCAGCCATCACGCTGATCCTGGGCACGGGCGACTTCACGCTCAAGTTCGGCGATTTCGCGCTGGGCGGCATCGGGACCGCGACTTTCGGTGCCATCATCCTCTACGCGCTGCTCGACCACGCAAGGGATGACCAGCAACTCATTCATTGAATGTGAGCGCAAGCAAACACACCTTGAGCCATTGACTGCGCGGCAGGGCCTTTACGGGGAAACCCGAGGTCCGCTTCCAGCGCTGCTACCATCGGTTTCCGGAGATATGCCGCCCTTGCTTTCTTGCACGGGGCGGCTTTTTTTAGGCTTGCATGCCAGCGCTCCGGCCCCTGCCGGCTGGCGCGAGCCGTCAGCCGGAGCCATAGATGTCCCTCGCAGACCGCGTACGTTTCCCAGAATTCCTTTCGCGCACCATGACGGCCGAGCAGGCCGCCGCCCTGATCCCCCACGGCGTCAACGTCGGCATGAGCGGGTTCACGGGCGCGGGCTACCCCAAGGCCCTGCCCCAGGCCATCGCCCGGCACGCCAAGAGCGAACACGCGGCCGGCCGGCCCTACAAGATCAATGTCTGGACCGGCGCCTCCACGGCCGCCGAGATGGACGGCGCCTTGGCCGAGGCCGGCGCCCTGGGCCAGCGCCTGCCCTTCAACACCGACCCGACCTGCCGCGCCCGGATCAATGCCGGCGAGATCGACTTCATCGACATGCACCTGTCCCACGTGGCCCAGCATGCGTGGTTCGGCTTCCTGGGCCCCATGAGCGTGGCCGTGGTCGAGGTGCTGGGCGTGACCGAGGACGGCCGCCTGATTCCCTCCACCGCCGTGGGCAACAACAAGACCTGGCTGGAGATCGCCGACAAGGTGATCCTGGAGGTCAACACCAAGCCGCCCATCCAGATGGAAGGCATGCACGACATCTACTACGGCACGGCCATTCCGCCGCGCCGCGTGCCCATCGCCCTGACCCATGCCGATGACCGCATCGGCGAGCCCTATCTGCGCGTGGACCCGGCCAAGGTGGTCGCCGTGGTCGAAACCCACAAGGGCGACCGCGACAACGTCTTCGCCCAGCCGGACGCCAACTCCAACCTGATCGCCGCCTCCATCATCGACTTCCTCGCGCACGAGATGAAGATGGGCCGCCTGCCCAAGGAGATGCTGCCCATCCAGTCGGGCGTGGGCAATGTGGCCAATGCCGTGCTGGCCGGCCTGCTGACGGGCCCCTTCGAGAACCTGCTGGGCTTCACCGAGGTGCTGCAGGACGGGATGCTGGACCTGCTGCGCGCAGGCAAGATGGCCAAGGCCTCGGCCACTTCGATCTCGCTGTCCGGCAGCGCCTACAGGGACTTCGAGGAGAACATCGACTTCTACCGCGACCGCATCATCCTGCGCCCCCAGGAGATCAGCAACCACCCCGAGCTGGTGCGCCGGCTGGGCGTGATCGCCATGAACTCCATGATCGAGGCCGACATCTACGGCAACATCAACTCCACCCACGTCATGGGCACGGGGATGATGAACGGCATCGGCGGCTCGGGCGACTTCGCGCGCAACGGCTACCTGTCCTTCTTCGTCACGCCCTCGGTGGCCAAGGGCGGCAAGATCAGCTGCATCGTGCCCATGTGCTCGCACGTGGACCATACCGAGCACGACACGCAGATCATCGTCACCGAGCAGGGCCTGGCCGACCTGCGCGGCCTGTCGCCGCGCAAGCGCGCCCAGGTCATCATCGACCGCTGCGCCCATCCCGACTTCCGTCCCCAGCTGCAGGACTACTTCGACCGCGCCCAGCGCCAGGGCGCGCTGCACACGCCGCACATCCTGAGCGAGGCGCTGAGCTGGCACCAGCGCTTCGTGGACACAGGCGACATGCGCGCCTGACAGCGGCACAGTCTCCGGCGCAACAAACGCGCGCTGCGGACTGGCGTAGCATGCAAGGACGGCCCACGGGCCGTCTTTTTCGTTGCACCCACAGGACCTACCCATGCCGATCTGGAAGCGCAGCTTCACCCTCGAAGACATCACCTCGCTGAGCGCCGACACGGCCGTCTCGCACCTGGGCATCGAGTTCACCGAAATCGGTGACGACTTCCTGCGCGGCCGCGTGCACGTGGACCAGCGCACCTGCCAGCCCTACGGCATCCTGCACGGCGGCGTGAACGTGGTGCTGGCCGAAACCCTGGGCTCGGTGGCCGCGGCCTGCTCCATCCCCGAAGGCTGGCGCAGCGTGGGCCTGAACGTCTCGGCCAACCATGTGCGCGCCGCGCGCCAGGGCTGGGTCACGGGCACGGCCCGCCCCGTGCACCTGGGCCAGACCACCCATGTCTGGGCCATCGAACTGCACGACGAAACCGGCCGCCTGACCTGCACCTGCAGCCTGACCATGGCGCTGCTGCCGCCGACCCACGCCCAGAACGTCAAGCTCGCGGCGCAGCCGCCAGTGGCGGCGCAGCCCTGATCACACGCCCAGCAACGCCGACAGGCGCTCCGGCTGCGCCAGCAGGTCCCGCGAATCGGCCTGCAGCGCCAGCCGGCCCTTTTCCATGACCACGGCGCGGTCGGTGTGGGCCAGCACCTTGCGGTAGTCGCGGTCCACGATCAGGGTGGAGATGCCGGTGGCGCGGATGGCGGCGATCACGCGCCAGATCTCGGCCACCACCAGGGGCGCCAGGCCCTCGGTGGCTTCGTCGAGGATCAGCAGGCGCGGGTGCGTCATCAGCGCGCGGCCGATGGACAGCATCTGCTGCTCGCCACCCGACAGCTGGTCGCCGCCGTTGCCCAGACGCTCGGCCAGGCGCGGGAAGGTGGCCAGCACGCGCTCCAGCGTCCAGTGGCGCTCGCCGCCGGGGCCGGCTCGCGCGCTCATGACCAGGTTCTCGCGCACGCTGAGGTTGGGGAAGATGCCGCGCCCCTCGGGCACATAGCCGATGCCCAGCCGCGCCATGCGTTCGGGCGGCGCGCCCGTGCAGTCGCAGCCATCGGCGCGCAGCCGGCCCGCGCGCGCCGGCACATAGCCCATGAGCGTGCGGATCAGCGTGGTTTTGCCCATGCCGTTGCGTCCCAGCAGGCCCACGGCCTGGCCTGCGCGCAGTTCCAGGTCCACGCCCTGCAGGATGTGGCTGTCGCCGTAGCAGGTGTGCAGGCCCTCCAGAGAAAACATGGGCTCCGCTGCTTGGGTTTCAGGGGGACACGTCATCGCGCTATTCCCGTTCTGCATGGAACCGGCGCGACACAGGCGGGAGGCACCCAGCAAGGGCCGCCCCGCAGCGAGGGTGCCGTCCCCCTCCCGCGAAGCGAGAGAGGGGGAAGCGGCGCAGCCGCTCAGGGGGTGCTTAGCATCACTCATGGTCTTCTCCCAGGTAGGCCGTGCGCACCACGGGATCGACGCGGATCTGCGCGGGCGTGCCCGTGGCCACCACGCAGCCGTTGACCATCACCGTGATGCGGTCGGCGATGCGGAACACGGCGTCCATGTCGTGCTCGACCAGCAGCACCGCATGGCCGTGCTTGAGCTGCTGCAGCAGGGCCAGCATGCGCTCGGTCTCCTCGGCGCCCATGCCGGCCAGCGGCTCGTCCAGCAGCAGCACGCGCGGCCCCGTGGCCAGGCACATGGCCACTTCGAGCTGTCGCTTGGCGCCGTGGCTGAGCGTGCCGGCCACGCTCAGCGCATGGCCTTGCAGGCCCGCGCGCTCCAGGGCCGCCTGGGCCTGGCGCAGGCTGGCGGTGCAGCGTGCGGACGCCTGCCACAGCGGCCACAGTTGCCAGGGCCGGTGCGCCATCTGCGCCTGGGCCGCGAGGCGGCAGTTCTCCAGCGCCGAGAACTCGGGAAAGATGGTGGTGCGCTGGTAGCTGCGGCCCACGCCGGCGCGGGCGCGCAGCGGCTGGGGCATGCGCGTCACGTCGCGGCCCGCCAGCTCGATGCGCCCTTCGCTGGCGGCCAGCTCACCCGAGAGCATGTTGACCAGGGTGGACTTGCCCGCACCATTGGTGCCGATCACGGCATGGACTTCGCCTTCGTGCAGGTCCATGTCCACGCCGCCCACGGCAGTCAGGCCACCAAAGCGCCGCGTGAGGCCGCGCACGCGCATCAGGGATTCAGCCATGGCTGACCTCCTTGCCTGTTTCATTGCCCTTGCCCTTGCGCTGCCCCAGTCCCATCAGGCCCTTGGGCAGCAGGGCCACCAGCACGATGATGGCCAGGCCCAGGCTCAGTTGCCAGTGGTCGGCCAGGGGGCCGACGATGGCATGCGTGGACACGACCTCCTTGAGCGCGACGAAGGCCACGGTGCCGATCACGGCGCCGCGCAGCGAACCCAGGCCGCCGAGGATGACCATCAGCAGCACCTCGCCCGAGTGGTGCCAGGACAGCAGCTCGGGGTTGACCACGGCATCGCGCACGGCCAGCAGAAAGCCTGCCAGGCCCGCCAGCATGCCGGCCAGCACGAAGGCCGCGAGCTTGTAGCCGTAGGGAGTGAAGCCGGCCGCGCGCATGCGCTGCTCGTTGACGCGGATGCCCGCCAGCGCCGCGCCGAAGCGCGACTGCTGCAGCCGCGCCAGGAAGGCATAGGCCAGGGCCAGCGCGGCCAGCACCACGTAGTAGCGCACCTGCGGGTTTTCCATGTCGAGGGGGCCCCAGGCGGGCCGCGCCATCAGGTACAGGCCGTCGCTGCCGCCGCCGATGTCCGAGTCGTGGAACACGAAGTAGGCCAGCTGCGCGAAGGCCAGCGTCACCATGATGAAGTAGATGCCGCGCGTGCGCAGGCTCAGCAGGCCCACCAGCAGCGCATAGCCGCCCGAAGCCAGCAGGGCCCAGCCCAGCATGGCGGGTAGCCCGGCCTCCCTGCCCGCCGCCAGCACGGCCGCGTAGGCGCCCAGGCCCATGAAGGCCGCATGGCCCAGGCTGACCAGGCCCGTGCCGCCCACCAGCAGCTGCAGGCTCAGCGCGAAGAGGGCCAGGATCATGGTCTTGACCACCAGGCCCGACAGATAGTCCGACCACCAGGGGCCGGCCAGCGCCAGCAGCAGCGCGCAGGCCAGCGGCAGGGCACAGGCGCGCCAGGCGCAGGCCGATGGCGGCGGCTGCCCGCTGCGCTCACCGGCGGCCAGCAGGGCCGGGGAAGGGTTGGTGACCGCCATGCTCAGCTCCTTTGCCCCATCAGCCCCTGGGGCCGCCACACCAGCACCAGCGCCATCAGCAGATACACGCTCATGCCGCTCAACTCCTGGAAGAACAGCTTGCCGAAGGTGTCCACAAAGCCCACCAGCAGCGAGGCCAGCAGCGCCCCCGTGATCGAGCCGATGCCGCCGATGACCACCACCACGAAGCAGATGATGAGCACGCTGGAGCCCATGCCCGGGTAGACCGAGCTCATGGGCGCGGCGATCATGCCGGCCAGTGCCGCCAGCGCCACGCCGATGGCGAAGACGATGCGGTACAGGCGCTTCACAGCTATGCCCAGGCCGCGCACCATGTCGCGGTTGCTGGCGCCGGCGCGCACCATCATGCCCAGGCGCGTGCGGTGGACCACCCAGTACAGCGCCAGCGCCACCAGCAGGCACACGCCCGAGGCGAACAGCCGGTACCAGGGATAGCTCATCAGGGCGCCCAGCTCGAAGCTGCCCGACAGCCATGCGGGCAGGGACACGCCATGCACGTCGTTGCCCACCAGCATGGAGCGCAGCTCCTCGAACACCAGGATCAGGCCGAAGGTCATCAGCACCTGCTGCAGGTGCTCGCGCTCGTAGAGGTAGCTGAAGAAGGCCCACTCCAGCGCATAGCCCAGCACCACGCTCAGCGCCACGCCCGCCAGCAGCATGGTGATGAAGTGCTGGCCCAGCAGCGGCGCCAGCGCGAAGGCCATGTAGGCGCCGATCATGTAGAAGCTGCCATGGGCCAGGTTGATCACGCCCATGATGCCGAAGATCAGCGTCAGCCCCGAGGCCAGCAGGAACAGCAGCAGCCCATACTGGATGGCGTTCAGGCACTGCACGAGAAAGGTCGCGAGGTCCATGGCGATGTCCGTGTGCCTGCGTCACATGCGGCAGCCGCGGCCGGGGTCGCCCAGGGCCTTGAGGGCCACGCCCACGCGCTGGTTCTCCTGGCCCACGACCTTGCGCAGGTACACGTCCTGCACGGGGTTGTGCGTCTTGCTGATGGTGAAGTCGCCGCGCGGGCTGGGGATGGTGGCCTTTTCGATGGCCTGGCGGAACTCGGCCTTCTTCGCCATGTCGCCGCCCGCCGCCTTCAGGCCCACGCCCAGCATCTGGGCGGCGTCGTAGCCCTGCACGGCGTAGACGTCCGGCATCATCTTGTAGGCTTGGGCGTAGGCCGTGCGAAAGCGCCTGTCGCGCTCGGTGCCCAGTTCGTCGGCGTAGTGCAGCGTGGTCAGCAGGCCCTGGGCGGCCTCGCCCTGGGCCTCCAGCGTGCCGTCGGTCAGAAAGCCCGGGCCGTACAGCGGGATGGTCTTGTGCAGGCCGGCCGCATGGTAGTCCTTGACGAACTTCACGGCCCCGGCGCCCGCGAAGAAGGCAAACACCGCATCCGGCCTGGCGGCCGCGATCTCGGTCAGCAGGGCCTGGAATTCCACGTTGGGAAACGGCACGGTGAGCTGCTTGCTGACCTTGCCGCCCTCCTTCTCGAAGCCTTCCTTGAAGGCATTGGTCATCTCCTCGCCAGCCGCGTATTTCCAGGTGATGGTCATGGCGGTCTTCTTGCCTTCCTGCTTTGCAGCCACCACGCCCATGGGATAGGACGACTGCCAGTTGGAGAAGGACGAGCGGAAGATGTTGGGCGCACACATGGCGCCCGTGACCGCATCGGCGCCCGCATTGGGCACGATGAGCACGGTGCCGCTTTCCTTGGCCGCGCGCGCCATGGCCATGGCCACGCCCGAATGCACCGTGCCCACGATCACGTCCACCTTGTCGCGCTTGATCAGGCGGTTGACGTTGTCCGTGGCCTTGGCCGGGTCGGACTCGTCATCGACCTTGAAGAACTCGATCTCGCGCCCGCCCAGCTTGCCGCCCTGCTCATTCACGAACTGCCGGAATCCGTTCTCGATGGCCACGCCCAGCGCGGTATAGGTGCCGCTGTAGGGCAGCATGAAACCGACCTTGATCCTGTCCTGCGCGAAGGCGCCGCTGCTCATCGAGGCGGCCAGGGCAAGGGCGGCCCAGGGGGTGAAACCGGTGTGCATGCTTGTCTCCTTGTGGTGGATGGGTCTTGCTTTTTTCGGGGCCTGAAGGGGCCGTTCAGCCCACATTGGCCTCGCGTTCACGAAGGCGGAAACGCTGGATCTTTCCGGTCGCGGTCTTGGGCAGTTCGTCCACGAACTCGATGAAGCGCGGGTACTTGTAGGCGGCCAGGCGTTCCTTGACGAAGGCCTTGAGCTCGGCCTCGGTGGCGCTGTGGCCATCCTTGAGCACCACGAAGGATTTGGTCTTGGTCAGGCCGTCGGCATCGGTCTTGCCGATCACGGCGGCCTCCAGCACGGCCGGGTGCTGCATCAGCGTGGCCTCGACCTCGAAGGGCGAGACATAGATGCCGCTGACCTTGAGCATGTCGTCGCTGCGCCCGGCATAGGTGTAGTAGCCGTCGGCGTCGCGCACGTACTTGTCGCCGCTCTTGAGCCAGCCGCCCTGGAAGGTCTCGCGCGTCTTGTCGCGGTTGCCCCAGTACATGAGGGCGGCGCTGGGGCCCTGGATGAACAGGTCGCCGACCTCGCCATCGGCCACGGGCTGGCCGTCCTCGCCGCGCAGCTCCACGCGGTAGCCGTCCACGGGCTTGCCGGTGCTGCCGTAGCGGATGTCGCCGGGCCGGTTGGACAGGAAGATGTGCAGCATCTCGGTGGAGCCGATGCCGTCCACGATGTCGGCACCGAAATGCGCCTTGAAGCGCTGGGCGATCTCGGCCGGCAGGGCCTCGCCGGCCGAGGAACACATGCGCAGGCTGACCTGCTCGCGCGCCGGCAGCAGGGGCGAGGCCAGCATGCCGGCAAAGCCCGTGGGCGCGCCGAAGAACACCGTGGGCCGGTGCTGCACCCAGCGCGCGAAGGTGGCCTCGGGCGTGGGGCGCTCGGCCATCAGCACCACGGTGGCGCCCACGCTCAGCGGAAAGCTCAGGCCGTTGCCCAGGCCGTAGGCGAAGTAGAGCTTGGCGGCCGAAAAGCAGATGTCGTCCTCGCCCAGGCCCAGCACGGGTGTCCCATAGAGCTGGGCCGTCCAGTAGGGATTGGCATGCGTGTGCACCGCCCCCTTGGGCTTGCCGGTGGAGCCCGAGGAGTACAGCCAGAAGCCCGGGTCATCGCCCAGCGTGGCGGCCGGCGCGGCCAGCGGCGCCTGGGCCGCGAGCCAGGGGCCCAGGGGCTCGAAGCCCGCGTCGCGCGCCGCCGCCTCGTCGCCGGCCACCCAGACATGGCCCACCTCGTGCGGCGCACGCTCCAGGGCCTGGCGCAGCAGGGGCAGCAGCGCATCGCAGGTCAGCACGGCCTGGGCGCGGCTGTGGCCCAGCATGTAGGCATAGTCGTCGGCCGTGAGCAAGGTGTTCACGGCCACGGGCACCACGCCTGCATACAGCGCGCCCAGGAAGGCCACGGCCCATTCGTGGCGGTCGTGCATGAGCAGCAGCACGCGCTCCTCGCGGTGGATGCCCGCCGCCCGCAGGCCGCTGGCCAGGCGCCGCGCCTGCTGCTCCAGCTGGCCATAGCTGAGCGTGCCATGGTCGTCGATGTAGGCGATCTTGTCGGGCCGCGCGCGGTTGAGCGCGAACAGGTGCGCGGCGAAGTTGAAGGGCTGGGCGAAGTCGATCATCGGCGGGCCCGCCAGAGGGAAGTGCCTGGACCGTGTTCCATCGTGCGTCTCCTTTGACACCGGGCAAGAGACCCGGCTTGTAGTCCTCCGCACAACATGCAATATTGTGCGTGCACGGCAAAGATAGTTAGAACACAATCCATCGTCAAGCACTATATTGCATGGATGGTGTTAACCCCGAGTGCTTATCATTCAGCCCTCTTCAAGGAAACTCTATGGACCAGTTCGAGACGGCAGCCCTGTCCGCCGGGGCGGCGGATTCCCTCTCAGAAGCCCCCAGGAACCCGGTGCTGCAATCGCTGGGCGAGCGCGTGCGCAGCCTGCGCGCCCGCCGGGGCCTGACACGGCGCGGGCTGGCGGCGACGGCCGAGGTGTCCGAGCGCCACCTGGCCAACCTCGAGTACGGCACGGGCAATGTCTCGGTGCTGGTGCTGCACCATATTGCACAGGCCCTGCAATGCTCCATGGCCGAGCTGCTGGGCGACGTGACCACCACCAGCGCCGAATGGCTGCTGATCCGCGAGCTGCTGGAAGGCCGTGGCGAGGACGACCTGCGCCGCGTGCGCCTGGCCGCCGGCGAACTGCTGGGCACGGCCCCCAGCGACCGCCAGCGCCAGACGCGCATCGCGCTGATCGGACTGCGCGGCGCGGGCAAGTCCACGCTGGGGCGCATGCTGGCCGAGCAGCTGAACGTGCCCTTTCTCGAACTCAACCAGGAAATCGAGCGCGTCGCGGGCTGCAGCGTGCGCGCCATCCACGACCTGTACGGCGCCAATGCCTACCGCCGTTACGAGCGCCGCGCGCTGGAGGAGGCCGTGCAGATCTACAGCGACGTGGTCATCGCCACGCCGGGCGGCATCGTCTCGGACCCGGCCACCTTCAACGAGCTGCTGGCGCACTGCACCACGGTCTGGCTCAAGGCCCGGCCCGAGGAGCACATGGGCCGCGTCATCGCCCAGGGCGACACCCGCCCCATGGCCGCCAACCCCGAGGCCATGGACGACCTGCGCAGCATCCTCGAAGGCCGGGCCGGCTTCTATGCCAAGGCCGACCATGTGGTGGACACCAGCGGGCAGACGCTGGAGCAGAGCTTTGCGCAGTTGAGGGCCTTGTTCCTCCCGGCGCGCTGACGGCTCCCTGCCCCTCTGCATCCAGGCCAGCGGCCTGGATTTTTTTCACCTGATCTCCTGGTATTTACCCTGAATTTTCTCATAACACGCACTATCTTGCTTGTTGCAGCGTGCGTTTTTGGATGATGGCTGCATAATTGTGCCTGCAGCGCATCGATTGCTGCACTATCTTTCATCCAAGAGGCAGCCCATGCACCCGTCCAGCCCCCCTGTCGATTACCGCACCGAGCCCGGCCAGTACCGCCACTGGTCGTTCACCGTCGAAGGCGCCATCGCCCGCCTGCGGCTGGACATCGCCGAGGACGGCGGCATCCGGCCCGGCTACAAGCTCAAGCTCAACAGCTACGACCTGGGGGTGGACATCGAGCTGCACGACGCGCTCAACCGCATCCGCTTCGAGCACCCGCAGGTGCGCAGCGTCATCGTCACCAGCGGCAAGGACCGCATCTTCTGCTCGGGCGCCAACATCTTCATGCTGGGGGTCTCCAGCCACGCCTGGAAGGTGAACTTCTGCAAGTTCACGAACGAGACGCGCAACGGCATCGAGGACAGCTCGCGCCACTCGGGCCTGAAGTTCCTGGCCGCCGTCAACGGCGCCTGCGCGGGCGGCGGCTACGAGCTGGCCCTGGCCTGCGACGACATCGTGCTGATCGACGACCGCTCCTCGGCCGTGTCCCTGCCCGAGGTGCCGCTGCTGGGCGTGCTGCCCGGCACGGGCGGCCTGACCCGCGTGACCGACAAGCGCCATGTGCGCCATGACCTGGCCGACATCTTCTGCACCAGTGTGGAAGGCGTGCGCGGCCAGCGCGCCGTGAACTGGCGCCTGGTGGATGCCGTGGCCAAGCCAGCGCAGTTCGACGCCGTGGTGGCCGAGCGCGCGCAGCGCCTGGCCGAAGGCAGCGCGCGCCCGGCCAGCGCACAGGGCATCAGGCTCACGCGCCTGGAACGCGAGGCCACGCCCGATGCCCTGCACTACCGCCATGTGCGGGTGGAGATCGACCGCGCACGGCGCACGGCCACGCTGACCGTGAAGGCGCCGCAGGGTGTGCAGCCGGCCACCATCGAGGCCATCGTGCAGGCCGGCGACGCCTGGTGGCCGCTGGCCATGGGCCGCGAGCTGGACGATGCCATCCTGCACCTGCGCACCAACGAGCTGGACGTGGGCACCTGGCTGCTCAAGACCGAGGGCGAGGCCGCCGCCGTGCTGGCCGCGGGCGAGGCGCTGCTGGCCCACCAGGACCACTGGCTGGCGCGCGAGACCCTGGGCCTGCTGCGCCGCAGCTTTGCGCGGCTGGATGTGTCCTCGCGCACGCTGTTCGCGCTGATCGAGCCCGGCTCCTGCTTCGCGGGCATGCTGGCCGAGCTGGCCTTCGCGGCCGACCGCGCCTACATGCTGGTGCTGCCCGACGATGCCGAACACGCGCCGCGCATCCAGCTGGACGCCTTCAACTTCGGCCTGCTGCCCCTGGTCAACGACCAGTCGCGCCTGCAGCGGCGCTTCTACGAGGAGGCAGCACCGCTGGAAGCCGCGCGCGCCGCCACGGGCCACGCGCTGGACGGCGACCAGGCCCTGGCCCTGGGCCTGGTCACGGCCGCGCCCGACGACATCGACTGGGACGACGAGATCCGCATCGCCCTGGAAGAGCGCGCCGCCATGTCGCCCGACGCGCTCACGGGCCTGGAGGCCAACCTGCGCTTCGCCAGCCGCGAGAACATGGCCACGCGCATCTTCGGGCGCCTGTCGGCCTGGCAGAACTGGATCTTCAACCGCCCCAACGCCGTGGGCGACAAGGGCGCCCTGAAGCTCTACGGCACGGGCCAGAAGGCCGGCTTCGACTTCAACCGCGTGTGACCCCACCCCACGGACCCAGAGGAGACAGACCATGAGCGCCATCAACTACAGCGAGAAGATCCCCAACAACGTCAACCTCGGCGAGGACCGCACCCTGCAGCGCGCGCTGGAGAGCTGGCAGCCCAACTTCCTGAACTGGTGGGGCGACGTGGGCCCCGAGGGCTCGACCGACTACGACGTCTACCTGCGCACCGCCATCAGCGTGGACCCCCAGGGCTGGGCCCAGTTCGGCCACGTGAAGATGCGCGACTACCGCTGGGGCATCTTCCTGAACCCGGCCGAGGCCGAGCGCACGGTCCACTTCGGCGACCACCTGGGCGAGAAGGCCTGGCAGGACGTGCCCGGCGAGCACCGCGCCAACCTGCGCCGCATCATCGTCACCCAGGGCGACACCGAGCCGGCCTCGGTCGAGCAGCAGCGCCACCTGGGCCTGACCGCGCCGTCCATGTACGACCTGCGCAACCTGTTCCAGGTCAACGTGGAGGAAGGCCGCCACCTGTGGGCCATGGTCTACCTGCTGCACAAGCACTTCGGCCGCGACGGCCGCGAGGAGGCCGAGGCCCTGCTGGAGCGCCAGTCGGGCGACGAGAACAACCCGCGCATCCTGGGCGCCTTCAACGAGAAGACACCCGACTGGCTGTCCTTCTTCATGTTCACCTACTTCACCGACCGCGACGGCAAGTTCCAGCTCGCCGCCCTGTCCGAAAGCGCCTTCGACCCGCTGGCGCGCACCACCAAGTTCATGCTGACCGAGGAAGCCCACCACATGTTCGTGGGCGAGTCCGGCGTCTCGCGCGTGCTGCAGCGCACCTGCCAGGTGATGAACGAGCTGCGCACCGACGACGTGGGCCGCCTGCGCGCGGCCGGCGTGATCGATCTGCCCACCATCCAGCGCTACCTGAACTTCCACTACAGCGTGACCATCGACCTGTTCGGCGCCGACCAGTCCAGCAACGCCGCCACCTTCTACAGCAGCGGCCTGAAGGGCCGCTACGAGGAAGGCAAGCGCGCCGACGACCACCGCCTGCACGACCAGCACTACAAGGTGCTGGAAGTCGTGGACGGCAAATTGCAGGAAAAGGAGGTGCCCATGCTCAACGCGCTCAACGAGGTGCTGCGCGACGACTACATCAAGGACTCCAACGCAGGCGTGGGCCGCTGGAACAAGGTCATGGAAAAGGCCGGCATCGACTTTCGCCTCACCGTGCCGCACAAGGCCTTCAACCGCCAGATCGGCGCCCTGGCCGGCGTGCGCATGAGCCCCGACGGCCGCGTCGTCAGCCCCCAGGAATGGAGCCTGCGCGAAGGCGAATGGCTGCCCACGGCCGAGGACCGCGCCTTCGTCGCCTCGCTGATGGGCCGCTGCGTGGAGCCCGGCCGGTTCGCGGGCTGGATCGCGCCGCCCGTGATGGGCATCAACCGCCAGCCCGTGGACTTCGAATACGTGCGCTTCAACTGACCGCGGCAAGCCGCAGGGAGCCCCCATGACCGTCGCCCTCGTAGAGCAAGGCATCCTGAGCCAGCACCTGATCGATCCCGAGATCTGCATCCGCTGCAACACCTGCGAGGCCACCTGCCCCGTGGGCGCCATCACCCACGACGACCGCAACTACGTGGTCCGGGCCGAGCAGTGCAACGGCTGCATGGACTGCGTCTCGCCCTGCCCCACGGGCGCCATCGACAACTGGCGCAAGGTGCCGCTGGCGCGCGCCTACCCCATCGCCGAGCAGCTGCTGTGGGACGAGCTGCCCGCCGAGCTGCCGCCCGAGGCCCTGGCCGAAGGCGCGGACGCTGCGCAGGCGCCCCCGCCCGAGGACCTGCGCCAGGCCCAGGCCGTGATCGCGGCGGCCACGCGCGGCGCGGATGGCGAGACCTTCCGCAGCGCCAGCTGGAGCGCCACCGTGCCCCCCTGGTCGGCGGCCCATCCCTATACCAACCTGCATGGGCCCAGGACCCCCCTCACGGCCACCGTGGTCGGCAACCTCAACTGCACGGAGGCCGGCTTCGACAGCGAGACCCACCACATCGTGCTGGACTTCGGCAGCCAGCCGTTTCCCGTGCTCGAAGGCCAGTCCATCGCCATCATCCCGCCCGGCACCGATGCCCAGGGCCGCCCGCACGTGGCGCGCCAGTACTCGGTGGCCAGCGCGCGCAATGGCGAGCGGCCCGGCTACAACAACCTCGCGCTGACCGTCAAGCGCGTGACCCAGGACCACCAGGGCCAGCCCGTGCGCGGCGTGGCCAGCAATTACCTGTGCGACGCGAAAATCGGCGACAGGGTGCAGGTCATCGGCCCCTTCGGCCACTCCTTCCTGATGCCCAACCACCCGCAGTCCCACATCGTGATGATCTGCACGGGCACGGGCAGCGCCCCCATGCGCGCCATGACCGAATGGCGCAGGCGACTGCGCAGGAGCGGCAAGTTCGAGGGCGGCCGGCTCATGCTGTTCTTCGGCGCGCGCACGCCCCAGGAACTGCCCTACTTCGGCCCGCTGCAAAGCCTGCCCCGGGACTTCATCGACCACAACCTGGCCTTCTCGCGCGTGGCCGGCCAGCCCCGGCGCTACGTGCAGGATCTGCTGCGCGAGCGCGCGGCCGACCTCGCCGCCCTGCTGCGCGACGACAACGCCCACTTCTACGTCTGCGGGCTCAAGAGCATGGAGGAAGGCGTGGTGCTGGCACTGCGCGACGTGGCGCAGCAAGCCGGGCTGGACTGGGAGCAGGTCGGCGCGCGTCTCAAGCGCGAAGGCCGGCTGCACCTGGAGACTTACTGAACCCCGTAAGCATCGCCCACAAGGGCCTGGGCCAGGATCCAGGCCGGGTCCACCAGCGTGGCGCCACGCGCCTCGGGCGCCTGGGGCAGCGCCAGCGGGATCTCGGTGCAGCCCATGACCACGGGCACGTCGCCGTGGCGCTGCAGCAGCGGCGCCAGCACCGCGCCGAAGCACTGCGCGGCCCGGTCCATGTCGCCCTGCTTGACGCCCTCGTAGATGCCCTGCATGAGCCGTGCGCGCCCGCCCGCATCGGGCAGCAGCGGCGTGATGCCGCAGGCGCCCAGCGCCTCGTCGTAGAGCCCGCTTTCATAGGTGCCCTGCGTGGCCAGCACGACGGCCTGGCGCGCGCCGCCGGCCTGCAGGTGCTGCGCGGCCTGGCGTGCGATGTGCAGCACGTGCAGCTGCGGGAACTGCGCCTGCAGCTGCCCATGCCAGGCATGGGCCGTGTTGCAGGCCAGGGCCACGCTGCGCACGCCCAGCGCCGCCATGCGGCCCACGCCCTGCAGCAGATGCTGGGCCGGGCCCGTGGGGGCTTGAGGATCCTGGCGCAGGGCCTGCGTGCGGTCGGGCATGGGCAGCTGCACCAGCCAGTGCTCGGGATAGGCCTGGTCGAGCACGGGCCGCCCCTGGCGCTGCAGATGGTCCGTGCAGGCCTGCACGAACAGGCGCACGAAATCCGCGCCTGCGGCCGGGCCCATGCCCCCGAGAATGCCCACCGCGCGCGGGGGCTGAAGCTGCTGCTGCATGCTGCCGTCCGAAATCAAAAAGCGGGCTTGTCGCTGAGGTCCTGCAGGTTTTTCTGCAACTGCTCGCTCATCGGCAGGCCCAGGGCCACGTTCCTCGGCGCAATGGGCTGCATGAACCACTTGTCATAGAGCCTGGCGAACGCGCCCGACTTCATCATGTCGCCGATCACGCCATCGACCAGTTGCTTGAACTGCGGGTCGTCCTTGCGCAGCATGCAGGCATAGGGCTCTACCTGCAGCGAGTCGGCCACCACCTCGAAGTCGCCGGGGTTCTTGGCCGTGGGGATCAGGCCGAAGAGCAGGATGTCGTCCATGCCGAAGGCCGCGGCGCGGTCGTTCTCCACCAGCAGGAAGCCGTCCGCATGGTCCTTGGCCATGACGATGTTCATGCCCCAGGCCTTGTCGGCATTGGCCTTGCGCAGCACCTGCAGGTTGGTGGTTCCCGTGGTGATGGCCACGGTCCTGTCCTTGAGGTCGGCGTAATTCCTGATGCCCGAACTCTTCTTCACCAGCAGCCGCGTGCCCGTGTAGAAATGGTTGATGGCAAAGGCCACTTCCTTGCCGCGCACCGTGTTGTTGGTGGTCGAGCCGCATTCCAGGTCGATGGTGCCGTTGGCCAGCAGCGGCATGCGGTTCTGCGAGGTCACGGCCTGCCACTGCACCTTGAGGTCGGGCCGGTTCACGGCCTTCTTCACGGCCTCGGCCACGGCCTGCGAGATCTCCACGGTCATGCCGATGGGCTTGCCGTTGTCCAGGTAGCTGAAGGGCACGGAGGACTCTCGGTAGGCCAGCGTGATGCGGCCGCTTTCGCGCACCTTGGTCAGCGTGTCGGCATGGGCGGCGCCCAGGCTGGCGAAGGCGATGGCGGCGCACAGGGCCGGGGTGTGGAATCGCATGCTTGTCTCCTGCTTTTGGTGGAAGTGCGGCCAGTGTAGAAACGGTGCGCAGGTTTGCGTGATGACAATATCGGGCCGGTCCATGCCCGCCGGTTATGGACGCGCGAGACGCCCCTTCCAACCGCCCAGGGCCATAACCTGCGTGCATGGCCAATGTGCCAAATGCCATGGCCGCAGCGCCCATGGCAGGCCTACAGTGCGGCTGCATGGAGAAACGATCAATGCATGTCTGCATCGTGGGCGCCGGCATCGTCGGCCTGGCAACGGCCTGGGCGCTGCAGCGGGCCGGCCACCGCATCACCGTGTTGGACCGCGCACCGGGCCCCGCCCAGGGCGCCAGCGGCGGCAATGGCGCGCAACTGAGCTATTCCTACGTGCAGCCGCTGGCCGATCCCGGCATCTGGAAGATGCTGCCCCGCCTGCTGCTGGAAAAGGATTCGCCACTGGCCTTGCGCCTGCGCGCCGACCCCGCGCAATGGGCCTGGGGCCTGCGCTTTCTGGGTGCCTGCAATGCCCGGGCTTCCAGCGCCGGCACGCAGGCCCTGCTGGCGCTGGCCGCCGAAAGCCGCCAGGCCTTCGAGGCCATGCAGGCCACCGAGTCCCTGGCCTGCGATCTGCACACGCCGGGCAAGCTGGTGCTGTTTCCCTCGCAGCAAGGCCTGGACTGCGCCGCCCGCCAGGTCGCACTGCAGGCGCGCATGGGCGGTGCACCGCAACAGGTGGTCGATGCCGCAGAGGCCGCACGCATCGAACCCGCGCTGGCCGGCCATGCGCGGCACATCGCGGGTGCCGTCTACACCCCCAGCGAGAGCGCGGCCGATTGCCGCCAGCTGTGCGAACAGCTCGCCGCCCGGCTCGTGGCACTTGGCGCCGACCTGCGCTATGGCACCCTGGTCCGGGGCTTCGAGCGTCAGGGCGATGCCGTCGCAGGCGTGCACACCACCGCAGGCCCCGTCCACGCCGACCACTACGTGCTGGCCAGCGGCTGGGAAAGCGCGGCCCACGCGCGCCCGCTGGGCCTGCGCATTCCCGTCTACCCGCTCAAGGGCTACAGCATCACCGTCGATGCATCCGGTGCCCCCCAGGCCGCGCCACGTGTCAGCGTCACGGACACATCGCGCAAGGTGGTCTTCGCGCGCATCGGCGACCGCCTGCGTGTGGCCGGCATGGTGGAGATCGCAGGCCCCGACACGCGCGTGGACCCGCGGCGCATCGCCAGCCTGCGCCGCTCCACGCAGGAAGTCTTCGCCGACCTGCCACTGGATGGCGACCTCCACCCCTGGACCGGCATGCGCCCCGCCACGCCCACCGGCCTGCCCCTCACGGGCCGCCAGCGCGGCGGCCCGCGCAACCTGTGGCTGCAGACCGGCCACGGCGCGCTGGGGCTGACACTGGCCTTCGGGTCGGCACAGAGGCTGGTGGCGCAGATGGCCATGGCCTGAGCCGATCAGGCCGCCAGGAGCTCTCTCAGCGCCTTGCGCATCTGCGCCGTCATTGCCCGCGCCAGCACCGACCCCGGCCGCTGCGGCAGGCTGAGCGCATTCACCCCCACCGTGATGCGCGGTAGCAGGGGCACGACGTGGACCTTGCGGCGGTCGGCGGCCAGGGCCGTGCAACCGTCCATGATGGCCGCGCCCAGGCCGTACTCGGCCATGGACAGGGCCGCGTGGTAGGTCTGCACGGTGACCACGGGAGACAGGCCCACGCCGTGTTCGCGGCAGGCCTGGCCCAGGCGCATGCCCAGCGGATCGCGGGCGTCGAGGGCCACCACGGGCAGTTCGGCCAGGTCGCGCAGCTCCATGCCTTCCGGGCGCACGCGCGAAGGTGGCAGCAACCCCTTGGGCAGGACGCAGAACATGTCCACCTCGGACAGCAGCTCATGCTCCAGCGCGGGCTGGCCCACGGAGCTGATGACGAAGCCCACGTCGGCCTCCTGCAGCAGCAGGGCCGATACCACCTGCGGCGTGTGCAGCGCCTGCACATGGACCTGGACCTGCGGATGCAGTTGCCGAAAGCCCGCCACGGCGCGCGGCAGCACCTCGCGGCTGAGCGCGAACACGGTGAGCACGTTCAGGCGATCCGCCGCCCGGCCATGGCGCAGGTTGTCGGCCAGGCGCTGCACCTCGTCGAGCTGCTCGAACAGCTTCTCGATATGGGGGAACAGAGCCAGCGCCTCATTGGTGGGCGTGAGCCGGCCACGCGCGCGCTGGAACAGCGCGAAGCCCAGCTGCAGCTCGGCATGCTGCAGGGTGCGGCTGACGGCCGGCTGGGTGATGTTGATGAGCCGCGCCGCCGCGCTGACGCTGCCGGTCTGCATCACCGCGTTGAAGACCTCGATGTGGCGCAGGCGCATGCGCGGTCTCAGTGTTCGCCGGCACTGCGCGCCAGGCGCTCGCTTTTCCAGTAGACGTCGTCGCCGCCATCGAGGCGGTTGAGCACGCGCGCCAGCACGAACAGCAGGTCCGACAGCCGGTTCAGGTACTGGCGCGGCGCGGGCCGCATGGCCTCGCCCTGCTCCAGAGCCACCACGGCGCGCTCTGCACGTCGCGCCACGGTGCGGCAGACATGGGCCTGCGACGCGGCGCGCGTGCCCGCCGGCAGGATGAACTCCTGCAGCCGGGGCAACTGCGCGTTGTAGTGGGCCAGGGCCTGGTCCAGCTGCAGCAGGGCTTCGTCCTTGAGCAGCTCATAGCCCGGGATGGACAGCTCGCCACCCAGGTTGAACAGCTGGTGCTGGATATCGACCAGCAGCTCGCGTACATCGGTGGGCAGCGCCTCGCACAGCAGCAGGCCGATGTGGGAGTTGAGTTCGTCCACATCACCCATGGCGTGCGGACGGCCACTGTGCTTGGACACGCGCGTGTTGTCGCCCAGGCCCGTGGTGCCGTCGTCTCCGGTGCGCGTGGCGATCTGTGTCAAACGGTTGCCCATGGGCGTTCTCCTTGGCGATGCGGGGTGCGGGATGGGGCCGGTGGCGCCCATCACCCGATTGTGCGTTACAGCCGGCACGCAAATGTTGTCGCAGGCAACAGGCGGCAAAAGTGCTGGCCTCCATCGCCGCCAGCGGGTGGAATGCATCCATGTTCCACATCCGAAAGGAATTCGACAGCATGACCTCCCAACTGCGTAAAGTCTCCGGTTTTGAAATCCGCAGCGTGATGCTGTTCGCGGCACTGTCGTTCGGCGGCGCGGCCGCCATGGCCCAGGACCTGGGCCCCAGCAGCGGCCCCGCAACAGGCGTGCAAGCCGCGCCTGCCCCCTCCACCGCACCGGCGCAAGGCAACGATGTCCAGGCCGCCTTCGATCGCGCCGACACCAACAAGGACGGCAAGCTGAGCAAGAAGGAAGCCGAGGCCCTGCCCGCCGTGAGCAGCAACTTCGCCCAGATCGACACCGACAAGAACGGATCGCTGTCGCGCGAGGAATTCAGCAAGGCCGTGCAGCCGCGCTGACGGCAACCACGCATACGAGGGCGGCAGGGCCGGTGGTATTCTTTCCAGTTCCCCTGGAGAACACCGATGAACGCCCCTGTCGCCCCCGTCCGCCTGCAGCCTGAATTCGTTCAGCGCCCCGTCCCCGAAGCCTTCCTCGACGCACTGGCGGAACGCTTCGGCGCCCAGTGCTCGACGGCCCTGGCGGTGCGTGAACAGCACGGCCGCGACGAGGGCGCCATCCAGGCGCCTCCGCCCGCGGCCGTGGTCTTTGCGCAAAGCACGCAGGACGTGCGGGACGCCATCCGCCTCGCCGACCAGCATGCCGTGCCCGTCATCCCCTATGGCGCGGGCTCCTCGCTCGAAGGCCACCTGCTGGCCGTCGAGGGCGGCATCAGCATCGACGTCTCGCGCATGAACCAGGTCCTGTCGGTGGACACCGAGGATCTCACGGTCACGGTGCAGCCCGGCATCACGCGCAAGCAGCTCAACGATGCCATCAAGGACACAGGCTTCTTCTTCCCCATCGATCCCGGCGCCGACGCCTCCATCGGCGGCATGGCGGCCACGCGCGCCAGCGGCACCAATGCCGTGCGCTACGGCACCATGCGCGAGAACGTGCTGGCGCTGGAAGTGGTCACGGCCAGCGGCGAGGTGATCCGCACGGGCACGCGTGCCAAGAAGAGCAGCGCCGGCTACGATCTCACGCGCCTGATCGTGGGCAGCGAGGGCACGCTGGGCGTGGTCACCGAGATCACGGTGCGCCTGTACCCGCTGCCCGAGGCCGTGAGCGCGGCCATCTGCTCCTTTCCCAGCATCGAGGCCGCCGTGCGCACGGTGATCCAGACCATACAGATGGGCGTGCCCATCGCGCGCGTGGAGCTGGTGGACGTGAATGCCGTGCGCATGGTCAATGCCTACAGCAAGCTCGCGCTGCGCGAGGAGCCCATGCTGCTGATGGAGTTCCACGGCTCGCCCACGGGCGTGAAGGAACAGGCCGAGATGGTGCAGGACATCGCGGGCGAATTCGGCGGCAATGCCTTCGAGTGGGCCGAACGTCCCGAGGACCGCACGCGGCTGTTCACGGCCCGCCATAACGCCTACTTCGCCGCCGTCTCCAGCCGTCCGGGCTGCCGCTGCATCACCACCGATGCCTGCGTGCCCATCAGCCGCCTGGCCGACGCCCTGCTGGACTCGGTGCGCGAGGCCGACGACAGCGGCATTCCCTACTTCCTCGTCGGCCACGTGGGCGACGGCAACTTCCACTTCGGCTACCTGATCGACCCCGACAACGACGACGAGCGCGCACGCGCCGAGCAGCTCAACCACCAGCTGGTGGCACGCGCCATCGCCCTGGGCGGCACCTGCACGGGCGAGCATGGCGTGGGCATCCACAAGATGGACTTCCTGCGCGAGGAGGCCGGCGACGGCGCCGTGCAGATAATGCGCGCCATCAAGCAGGCGCTGGATCCGAAGAACATCCTGAATCCCGGCAAGATCTTCAGCCTCTGAGCCCTTCGGCCGCGGCCTTCTCCCGCAGGAAATCGATCAATGTGGAGATCGCCCGCGTCTGGTAGCGCGAAGGCATGTACAGCAGGTACTGGCGCGTGGCCAGGAAATCCAGGCTTCCGGGCGGCAGCGCCAGGCGCTCGAGCGCGCCGCTGGCCAGCTCGGCCGCCACCATGTAGCGCGGCACCACGGCCACGCCCAGGCCCTGGAGCACGGCGTCGCGCAGGAAGTGGAAGTTGGGCGAAGTCAGGCGCGGGCGTATGCGCAGCTCGGTGGGCCGCGCGCCGTTCATGCCCGCCGTGCGCAGCTTCTGGCCCGTGAGCGCCGAGGTGATCAGCGGCACGCGCTTGAGCGCCAGCAGCGAATCGGGCCGTCCCTGCGCGGCCAGGAACTGCGGCGTGGCGCAGGCCTCGTAGAGCACGTCGCCGAGATGGCAGGCCACCAGGCTCTCGGGCGGCTCGGTCATCACGCGCACGGAAAAGTCCACCGCGCCCTGCATCAGGTCGTCGATGTCGTTGTCGAAGATCACCTCCAGCGTGATGCCCGGGTGCAAGGCCATGAATTCAGTCAGCCAGGCCGACATCTGCAGCTGCCCATAGCCACTGGGCACGCTCAGGCGCACCGTGCCCTGCAGGCTCTGGCCCAGGCTGTCCACCGACTCTGCGGCGGCCATGACCTCCTGGCGTATGGCGCGGCCATGTTCGTACAGCTTCAGGCCCAGCTCGGTGGGCTCGACCTGGCGCGTGGTGCGTCGCAACAGCTGCTGGCCGATCTGGCGCTCGAACTGGTTGAGCCGGTGGCTGACGTTGGCACGGCTCATGCCCAGCCGCGCCGCGGCCCGGCTCAGGTTGCCGGCCTCGATGATGTCCACCAGCAGGGACAGTCCGCCCAGATCCATTGTCAAGCCTCAGTACACACAATGTCCATTTTTTAGCACGATTGTCAAAGTCCATCAACGCATGAAGAATGCGGGGCTGCCAGGGCATGACCTGCCCTGCGCGGTTTTCATGGTTCGACAAGGTTTCGCATGAGTGCTCTCCCCTCTTCCCTGCCGCTGGACGGCGTGCGCGTCCTGGATCTTTCTCGCGTGCTGGCCGGGCCGATGTGCGCCATGGCGCTGGCCGACCTGGGCGCCGACGTCGTCAAGGTCGAGCACCCGGGCCGCGGCGACGACACGCGCGACTGGGGCGTGCGCGTGGGCCTGCGCAATACCTCGTACTTCAACAGCGCCAACCGCAACAAGCGCTCGGTCACGCTGGACCTGCAGACCGAGGACGGCCTGCGCATCGCGCGCGCGCTGGCGGCGGACAGCGACGTGGTGATCCAGAACTTCAAGGTCGGTGGTGCCGAGAAGCTGGGCCTGGGCTACGAGCAGCTGTCGGCCGCGAACCCGCGCCTGGTGTACTGCTCGATCTCGGGCTACGCGCGCAGCGGCCCCGAGGCCACGCGCCCCGGCTACGACCTGGTGGTGCAGGGCGAGTCCGGCATCATGGCCATGAACGGCGAACGCGGCCAGGGCCCGCTGAAGTTCGGCGTGGCCGCCGTGGACATGTTCACGGGCATGTATTCGGCCCAGGCCATCCTGGCCGCGCTCTACGAGCGCGAGCGCAGCGGACGCGGCCGCCATGTGCAGATGGCCTTGTACGACTGCGGCCTGATGATCACCAGCTACTACGGCATGGAAGCCCTGCTCAAGGCCGGCGACCCGCCCAAGTTCGGCAATGCCCATCCGTCCATCGTGCCCTACGGCGTGTTCGAGGCAGCCGACGGCCCCCTGGTCATCACCGTGGGCAACAACGGCCAGTTCCAGCGCTTTTGCACCGAAGTCATCGCCAGGCCCGAGTGGGCGGTCGACGAACGCTTTGCCACCAACACCGCGCGCTCGGCACACCGCGAAACCCTGATGCCCCTGGTGCAGGCCGAGCTGCTGCGCTTCACGCGCGCCGAGCTGCTCGAACGCCTGACGGCCGCACAGATTCCCTGCGGCGAGGTGCTGGGCCTGTTCGAGGCCCTGAACTCGCGGCGCACGGCCGAGGCCGGCCTGCTGCACCGCTTCGAGGACAGCGAGGCCGGCAGCCAGTCCGTGCTGGCCCCGCCCTACGCGCTGGACGGCCAGCGCCTGCCCGTGCGCCTGGCGCCGCCCCACCAGGGCGAACACACCGACGAGGTGCTGCAGCAGCGCCTGGGCCTGGACGAGCAGGCCCGCGCCGCACTGCGCGCCAAAAACATCATCTGAGAGCGCGCAGACGTTCCCACCCAAACCGCCCCACGGCTCTCATTTCCACCCTTCCCGCTTGAGGAGACATATGACTTCCACCCCCTTTCAGGCCTCGCGCCGCCAGATCCTTTCCGCCGCCTGCGCCACCGCCATCGCCACGCTGGCCCCCGCCGCCCGGGCCCAGAGCCAGTGGCCCGACAAGCTGATCAAGCTGACCGTGGCCTTCCCGCCCGGCGGCCCCACCGACACGGCCGCGCGCATCGTCGCCCAGCGCCTGACCGAGCGCCTGGGCCAGACCATCGTCATCGACAACCGCCCCGGCGCCTCGGGCTCGGTGGGCACGGCGGCCTTCATCAAGTCGCCCGCCGACGGCTATTCGCTGTCCATGTTCGGCATGCCCGCCCTGCTGGCGCCCATGCTGTTCAACAACAACCTGTACGACGTTCGCAAGGACTTCCTGCCCGTGGCCACGGTCTATGACCTGCCCATGGCCATCGTCATCAACCCGCGCGAGCTGCCGGACGTGACCAACCTGCAGCAGCTGATCGAGCACGCCAAGAAGGCGAAGCCCGCGCTGAACTACACCAGCTCGGGCACGGGCAGCTTCGGCCACCTGTCCATGGAACAGCTCAAGGACCTGGGCGGCTTCGACATGCAGCACGTGCCCTACCGCGGCAGCGCCCCGGCCGTGACCGACCTGATCGGCGGCCAGATCGCCGTGATGTTCGCCGACGTGGTCGCGGCCCTTCCCCACATCCAGGCCGGCAAGCTGCGCGCCATTGCCGTCAGCTCGCAAAAGGCCAAGCAGCTGCTGCCGAACGTGAAGTCGGTGGCCGAGCAGGGCTTCCCCGGCTTCGACGCCGACACCTGGGGCGGCCTGATCGCTCCGCTGAACACGCCACCCGCCGTGGTCCAGCGCCTGAACCAGGAACTCAAGCTGATCCTGGCCGAGCCCGAGCTGCAAAAGAAGATGCTGGCCGCCGGCGCCATCGCCACCTACCAGGACGGCGCGGCCATGAAGGCACGCCTGAATGCCGACTTCACGCGCTGGAGCAAGATCGCCAAGGACAAGAACATCAGTTCCCAGTAACAGACAAAGAGCGCCCCACGATGCGCGTTCAGGGCATGCCGCAAGGCATGCCTTTTTTTGCGCCACCGCAGTCTGTATCGCTCCCGTATGGCCGCGCCTGCGTCGGGCCGCCTGCGGGGTTGCAAGCCTGCCGAAGGACAGGCTTGCTTCGTCATCTGACTCGCCGCAGTTGTTTGAACGGAGCGCGCAGCGCGCAGTGAGTTCTGCGGCGAACCCCGCAGGTGGCCCGGCGCAGGTTGCCCGCAGCGAAGCGGAGGGTCGCGGGCATTCGGGCACGTTTCTTTGCCTCCTTTCTTGTCGTGCGACAAGAAAGGAGGTCGGCCGCCGGGCCGAGACCCGGCCTCGAAAAACAACCACCCGGCAGGGTCGAAAAATCGACCCGAGCCAATGTCCAGCAGGACTTGGCACATGAGGGCCCCCCGGAGACAGGGGATCCGGAAGCCTACTTGGAGATATCCATGATCATGCGCGTCGCCAGGTACAGGCGCGGCACGATGGTGTTCAGCTGCACGTACTCCGCATCATTGGAGTGCGCGCCATAGCCGCTCAGGCCAAAGCCCTCGATGACCGCACCCTTGGCCTTGAGCGCCGCAAACGCCGCGTCGGTGCCGCCGCCCGTGGCCTTTTCCATCACGCTCATCTTCAGGCCCAGCTCATCGCTGTAGATGGTCTGCGCCTGCTTCGCCAGCTTGCGCGAGGCCTCGCTGGCCTCCAGCGGCGGGCGGCGCACCTCGAACTTGAGCTGCACCTTGCTGGCGTCCAGCAGCTTGTGGCCCACCTTGGCCTGCATGGCCTGCTCCAGCGCCGTGAAGTCGGCCACGCGCAGCGCGCGGGCGTCGGCCTGGGCCGTGGCCTCGGCAGGGACGACGTTGCGGTTGGTGCCGGCCTTGGCCACGGTCCAGTTGAGCTTGAGGCCGGTCTCGGGCTTGGACAGGTCCTTCATCTGCAGCAGTTGGTGCGACAGCTCGTACAGCGCGTTCACGCCGTCCTCGGGCTTGGCGCCCGCATGCGAGGCCTTGCCCTCGACCTTGAGGTAGGCCGCGCCGATGCCGCTGGTGGCCAGGCGCACGCCGCCATCGGTGCCACCGCCCTCGAAGGAGAACACCGCATCCTGCTCGGCACCCAGGCGCGTGATGGTGCTGCGCGCGCCGGGCGAGCTGATCTCCTCGTCGCTGTTCATCAGCACCGTCAGCGTGCCGTAGTTGTCGAAGCCCAGCTGGCGCAGCATGGCGACCGTGTGCAGGATCAGGGCCACGCCCTGCTTGTCGTCGGCGATGCCCAGGCCGTAGGCGCGCTCGCCCTCGATGCGGAATGGCTGGTCCTTGAGCATGCCGCGCAGATAGACCGTGTCCATGTGGGCGATCAGCATGATGCGGCTCGTGCCCTTGCCCTTGAACTCGGCATGCACCATGGGGCCGATCTTCTCGGGCGTGTCGCCCAGCCGGTAGACGTCGGTGGGTTGCAGGATCTCGACCTTGCCGCCCTGCTCGCGCAGCTTGCCGGCCACATAGTTGGCGATCTGCTCCACGCCCTCGATGTCCTTGCTGCCCGATTCGATATGCACCAGATCGCGCAGCGTATCGAGCAGCGGCTGCTGGTGCTTTTGCGCCAGCGCCTGGATATCGGCCCGGGGCGCGGCATGGACACCGCTCGCCAGGCCGGCCATGGCGAGGGCCAGCGCCAGAGGGGCGCTGCGGAACATGCGGGAAAGCGGGGAGAAGGCGGAAGGCATCGGATGGGTCTCCTGTGGTGAAAAAGTTGTGCCGGCACGATAGCAGGCGCCGAGCCAGGCGCATGCAATCGCCATGCCTGCGCGGTACAAAAAGCAAAAGCCCCGGGGCCTTCGGCCTCGGGGCTTTCCTGCTGGCGGCCAGGCACTCAGCCCGTGCTCAGCGCCATATTGCTCCTCTTGCTCACGCCGTCGCCCACCACCACGGCCGATACCACGCTGAGCACCAGCGCGATGGCCGCGCCGTAGAACACGCCATGGCTCAGGCCATGGTCCAGCATGTAGCCGAACACGGGCGCGGCCAGGCAAAAGCCCAGGTCCAGCCCCGAATACACCGTGCCGTAGACGCGGCCCGTGGCGCCAGGAGGAGCTGCGCGCTTGATCAGCATGTCGCGCGAGGGACCGGCCAGGCCCGTGCCCAGGCCGGCGATCGAGGCCACGGCCACCGCCACCATGGCGGGCAGCCAGCCCGTGCCGACCAGGAACAGCGCCAGGCCCGAACCCAGCATGCAGATGGAGATCACTTTCTCCAGCCGCTGCACACGCCCCACGAGAAAACCTCCCGCCACCATGCCGGCGGCGCCGCACAGCATGTAGCCCGTGACGATGAGGGCCGTCACGCTCAGCGGCAGGCCGTACATGGACTGCATGGCCGGGCTGGCGAAGCTCTGGATGGAGCTGAGCGCACAGGTGCTCCAGAAGAAGAAGGAAAAGCACAGCCACACCGAGGGCAGCCGCAGGAAGGCCATGGGGTGCTCCTGCGGTGCGGCGGCGGCCGTGCGGGCCACCGGGACATTGGCGTCGGCGGCACGGTCGTCCAGGGCATCGCGGTGGATCACCATGATGGCGAGGATGGTGGCCGCCAGCGCCGCGCCGCACAGGCAGGCCAGGCGCCAGGACCCCGTGGCCGTGGTGATGCCGGCCATGAACAGCGGCGCCAGCGCCCAGCCGATGTTGCCCGACAGTCCGTGCACCGAGAACGCATGGCCGATGCGCTGTGCCGAGACGCGCTTGTTCAGGATGGTGAAGTCCACCGGATGGAAGGGCGCATTGCCCAGGCCCGCGAAGAAAGCCGCCAGCAGCAGCATGCCGTAGCCCTGGGCCGAGCTGGCCACCAGCCCGGCCACGGTGAAGCTGCCCAGCGCGGCGAACAGGATGGGCCGCGCGCCGAAGCGGTCCACCGCAAAGCCGGCCAGGGCCTGGCCGACGCCCGAGACCACGAAGAACAGGGACACCATCACGCTGAGTTCGGCATAGCTGTAGCCGAACTCGGCGATCAGCCAGGGAAACAGCGGCGGCAGCAGCAGATGGAAGAAGTGCGAGGAGCCGTGGGCCAGGCCGATCAGGCCGATGGTACGTGCGTCGCGGCGGAACAGGTCGGGCGCTGCGGCATCCGCAGCGTGAGAGGAAGAGCGGGTCATGGCCGCATCTTAGGCAGCAGGGTTTCGGCTTGTATGCGATAGTCTGCCAACTTCTGTCGTGAACATGCCAAAACCCGCTTTTCCTCCCGACGCTGCCGCCAGCGCCAGTCCCGGCGCCGCGCCTCCTCCGGTACGCAGGGGCCGGCCCCTGGAGACGGTGGAGGCGCTCTTCCCCCACCTCTTCGTGCCCACGCGCGAGCGCCCCGTACGCGCCAAGCAGCACCACCTGTCGGCACGCACCCGCGTGATACCGCACACCCACAGCTGGGCGCAGATCTCGGTCTCGCTGGACGGCGTTCTGCATCTGGCGGCCCCGCAGGGCACGCTGATCGCGCCACCGTCCAAGGCTGTCTGGATCCCGCCCGGCCTGGTCCATGCCGTGGCCATGGTCGAGGATGCCGTGCTCACCTCCATCTACGTGCTGCAGGACGATACGGCCCAGGGCCCGGTGCTGCCGGGCCGGGGCGGCGCCGATGCCTGCGACCCGCACAAGTGGGCGCGCTGCCGCGTGCTCGACATCTCGCCCCTGATGCGCGAACTGATCATCGCCCTGCCCAAGCAGCGTGACGACCAGCCCCTGCCCGATGCCGCCACGCTGCAGCGCGAGCACCACCTGGGCGCCCTGCTGCTGGAGGAGCTGCGCCACGCGCGCGAGGTCAACCTGGGCGTGGACATGCCCCGGGACAAACGGCTGCGCATGCTGTGCGAGGCCGTGGTCGCCGACCCCACCCAGCACGGCAGTCTGGCCGCCTGGGCGGCCGACACTGGCGCCAGCCCGCGCACCGTGGCACGGCTGTTCCAGCAGGAGCTGGGCTGCAGCTTCACGGCCTGGCGCCAGCAGGTGGTGCTGGCCCATGCCGTCAGCCTGGCCGCGCGCGGCCTGCCCATCCAGCAGATCGCGGCCGAACTCGGCTACGGCCCCAGCGCCTTCAGCGCCATGGTGCACCGTACCGTGGGCATGCCGCCGGCACGCTTTTTCGGCCAGCAGGCCGGCGCAGCGGCGGCCCGCGCCGCACCAGGCGCTGTATTCAGGGCCACCCTGCCCCAACAGGAACGGATCGGCGCTTCGCGATAGCCCTGCCGATATAGGGTTTGCCTATGGGCAGGCCATGGAATGCAGCGGCGGCCCGCGTGCTCTTATGCCGCATGATCCCTTCCGCCGAGTCGCGCTACAACCAGTGGGTGCGCGAGCACTACCGATTCCTGCTGCGCAGCGCCTGGGCGCTGACGGGCTCGCGCGCGCTGGCCGAGGACGTGGTGCAGGACTGCTTCACCAGTGCCTGGCGCTTCCGGCACCAGCTGCGCGATGCCTCGATGGCGCGTGCCTGGCTGTTCCAGATCATGCGCCGCCACGCCTTCCGGCACCTGGCGCCCGCCGTGCATCTCGTGCCTGGCGACGAGACGCTGGACGAGCGTGCCGCCACCCCGGCCTCCGACCTCGACGACCAGCTCGACGTGGTCAAGGCGCTGGCGCACCTCGCGCCCATCCATCGCGAGGTGCTGGTGCTCTATTACTTCGACGACATGCCCACGGCCCAGATGGCCGAGGCGCTGGACATCGCGCCGGGCACGGTGCTGTCGCGCCTGGCGCGCGCCCGCGAGGCACTGAAGGCGGCGCTGACCGCGCCCAGGTCAGCGGCCCGCGTCGTCCCGCTCAGACCCCCGAGATACCAAGGTTGAACATGAATCCACCGGACACGGCCGACGAATCCGCCTTCGACCTGCGGGCACGCGCCGAGATGGCCCTGGCCTTCGACCCGGGCAGCGCCGGCGAGCCCCCGGCCCATCTGCTGCGCCATACGCCATGGCATGCGCGCGCCAGCCTGCGCGGCCTGATGGGCGCGCTGCTGGCCGCGGGCACGCTGGCCACTGCCGCGCTTTCACTTCGCCCGCCCGAGCTGGTGCGCGCCGCCATCGAACACGAATACTACGAGCGCACGCTGCGCGGCAGCTTCATGCCCGAGGCCGAGGTCGCGCGCCACCTGGACCTGCCGGCCGGCGAAAAGCTGCCCGGCTACACCCAGCTGATGCGGCCCTGCGACATCGACGGCACGCGCGCCTACCACCTGACCACCTTCTTCGAGAAGGGCGGCATCGTCACCGTGCTGGCCTTCGACCAGCCCCAGCGCCTGGCCGATGGCCGGGGCTGGTGGGCCAGCATGCACTGGCAGGTGGTGCGCTCGCGCGAAGGCCGCCCGCTGGTGCTCGTGGCCCAGAAGAAGCAGGCCCTGGCTGCGGCCAGCAGGGCCCTCGGCGCCCCGCCCCCCCTCATCGTCCCGGCCCGTCCCATCCCCGCCACCTGAAAACCATCCAGAGGAGACACACCATGCACCATCTGCCCCCCCTCGCTGCCACGCAGACGCCTGCTGGCCGGCAGCGCCAGCGCACTGGCCGCGGCCGGCCTGGCAAGCTTCCACCAGGGCGCGCTCGCGCAGGCCGCCGCCGCGCCCGCCGCCAAGCCCCTGCCCGGCTATGCGGGCTGGAAGAAGGCCGATGCCCTCATCGTCCACAGCTCCACCACCATCGAGACGCGGCGCGGCGCCTTCGGCACCAGCGTGATCACGCCCAGCGACCAGCTCTATGTGCGCAACAACCTGCCCACGCCGCCCGAGTCCATCGTCGCCGACCGCGACGCCTGGCAGCTGCAGGTCGAGGGCGTGCGCCAGCCGCGCGCACTGAGCGTGCGCGAGCTCAAGTCGCTGGGACTGGAAACCGTGGCCATGGTGCTGCAGTGCTCGGGCAACGGCCGGGCCTTCTTCCCCAGCAAGCCCAGTGGCACGCCCTGGACCGTGGGTGCGGCCGGCTGTGTGGTCTGGAGCGGCGTGCCCGTGCGCGATGTGGTCCAGGCCCTGGGTGGCGTGGCCGATGGCGGCCGCTACATGACCGGCACGGGCGGCGAGGTGCTTCCTCCCGGGCTGGATCCCAGGAGCGTCATCGTCGAGCGCTCGGTACCGCTGTCGGCCCTGCAGGACGCCCTGCTGGCCTGGGAGATGAACGGCGAGCCCATCCCGCTGGCCCATGGCGGCCCGCTGCGCCTGATCGTGCCCGGCTACACCGGCGTGAACAACATCAAGTACATCAAGCAGCTGGCCTTCACGCCGCGCGAGAGCGAGGCCATGATCATGTCCCACGGCTACCGCATCTCGCCGCCCGGCAGCAAGGGAGACCCCAGCCAGCCGTCGGTGCAGGAAATGGGCGTCAAGTCCTGGATCAACTCGCCGCTGCCCGAGGACGGGCTGCAGGCGGCCGGCCTGGTGCAGATCCATGGCGTGGCCTTCGGCGGCATGGATGCCGTCAAGGGTGTCGAGGTGTCCATCGACGGCGGCAAGAGCTGGCAGGCCGCGCGCCTGGTCGGCCCCGACCTGGGCAAATACGCCTGGCGCCAGTTCGTGCTGCAGGCCCGCCTGCCCAAGGGCACCCACGTGCTGGCCAGCCGTGCCACGGACGCGCGCGGCAACGTCCAGCCCGAGACGCGCGGCGAAAACCAGAGCGGCTACAACAACACCAGCTGGGCCGACCACGCCGTGACCGTCACCGTGGCCTGACGACGGCCTGCCTCCACCCCCGTTCCCGCCCACGGCACCAGACCGTGGCGGACCCGCACTCTCCTTGCCTGTTCACGATGAAACACCTGATCCCCGCCGCCCTGCTGGGCAGCGCGCTCGCGCTGTCCGCCCCCGCCTTCGCCGACGAGGCGGCCCAGATGGCCCTGGGAAAGAAACTGTTCGGCACGGCCACGCCGGCCTGCGCGCTGTGCCACACGCTCAAGGACGCGGGCGCCGAGGGGGCCATCGGCCCCGTGCTCGACGAACTGCAGCCCGATGCCGCGCGCGTGGCCCGCGCCCTGCGCGACGGCATAGGCGCCATGCCCTCGTTCAAGGCCACGCTCAGCGATGCCGACATCGCGGCGCTGTCGCTCTACGTGAGCAAGGCCAGCGCGAAGAAGTAGGCGGCGCGCCCCCTCACCGGCGTTCCTGCAGCTCGCGCAGCGCCTTCTCGTAGGGCGTTTCCTCGGGCTCGGGCACATGCACCACGGCTTCACCGGGCCCACCCAAGGGCATGCGGTAGACCCAGAGGCTGTGGCGCCCCGGACCTTGGCGCTGCCACGAGGGCTCCACGCCCGGCAGCGCAAAATCCAGGCTGACCAGCCAGGCGCCATCGGGCAGCTCGGTGGCGGCCTTGACGGCCGCGCGGCCCATGCTTTCGGGGCGCTGGAACAGGTAGACCATGCGGTAGCCGCTCCAGTCGGCCAGCCAGATGTCGGCGCGGCGCACGCGCGCCCAGGGGCAGCGCAGCGCGCAGAGCCAGCGCAGCGGCCAGCTCCACTCCATGCCATGCAGCCGCGCCTGCGGGTACTGGCCACGCAGCGCGCGCAGGCCGTCCCCCAGGCCGCAGCCCGCATCCAGCACGGCGGCCCCCTGAGGCAGCGGCGCGGCATCGGCCAGGCCGTCGAGCGCCTCGGCCGGCGTGGGAAACAGCGGCGCATCGCGCCAGGCGTTCAGCGGATAGACCAGGGTCAGCAGGCCCAGGGCGCCCAGCCACAGCCAGGGGCTGATGGCGGCCAGGCCGCCCGGACCCCACAGCATCAGGCAGGACAGCGGAAAGCCCGCTGCCACCGCCAGGCGCCGCCACCAGGGCCTGGCCATGAGGCTGGCGAGCACGCCCAAGAAACAGGCCGCCAGCCAGGCGGCCAGCGGCCCTGTCGTCGATTGCAGCCCGGCATAGGCGAGCCAGGCGCCCGCCCAGGCCAGCAGGGCCGGGGCGGGCCAGGGAAGGCGCTTCATGCGCGCCCTCCGGGCATGGCCGCGGCGTGCTGCTTATTGCAGTTGCAACGCTTGCGAGGTTGCACGGTCGAGGCGACCTGTCTGCGGCAGGCTCTGGTCGCGCTGGAACTCGCGCAGTGCATTCTGGGTGTTCTTGCCCATGGCGCCATCGGGGGAGCCGGCGTTGTAGCCCAGTGCATTGAGCTTTTGCTGGGCCGCGCGCAGCGACATGCCGGCGGCATTGGCACCCGGAGCCGAAGTCTGCGAAGGTGCGGCACCACCGTCCACGCCCAGGCGGCCACCGCCACCCAGGCCCTGGCCCTTGACGGTCTGGGCCTTGTAGTTGCGCAGCGAGCGCACCATCTGGTTGTAGGCATCCATGAAGGCGGCGGCGATCACCTTGCCTTCGGCCGTGCGCGTATAGCCGCCCAGCGAGGCGCCGGCAGAGCCGCCGAACAGCGCGCCCATGCCGCCCCAATCGGTCTTGGAGGACGAGCCTTCGGAGGCCGACACCTGCACGCCCGAGCGGTTGTCCACCAGGGCCAGCATGACCGAGGCCTCACGCGTCTTGGTGGCCGCAGCCAGCGCGCCGAAGATACCGCCTGCGCGGCCGCCGATGGCGCCGCCCATGCCGCCGGCATCGCTCTGGTTGAAGATCACTTCGGGGGACAGGCCGTAGTCGGAGGCCACCATCTGGCCCTTGCCCAGGTTGCTGCCGCCGCGCATTTCGCCCGAGTCCATCAGTGCGCGCTCGCGCGCCATGGCACCCATGCCGGCCGCGCCGCGCTCCACGACGATGAAGCAGTTGGACTGCTGGATCATCAGGCGCAGCAGCTGCGAGGTCGGGGGCAGGCGGTACTGCTGGGTCAGGATGGTGTACCAGCCGGCCGTCTGGTTCTCGACCAGCGAGATGGTGCCCAGCGACGAATCGCAGCGCTCCAGCTCGGTGTTGGCGTTCTCGGCGCTGGCGCCGCCTGCGGCCCCCGAAGCCACTGTCTTGGCCTCCGGCGACCCCATGCGCATGTCGGTGGTCACGCAGCCGGACAGTGTCACGGCGGCGATGGCAGTCAGGGCAAGGTACTTCTTCACGGTGTGATCCTCTTTGTCTGGTCGAAGTGGTACGGCGTCGCCGGGCAATGACCGATGCAAGCGCGACAGGACGCATCCTGAGTCATCGATTACAGACAATTACCCTGCTGAACGGCGTGCAATATACCGTCATTGCCCATTGCAAAAAAGCCTGTCGGTGCCTGCATGCCACAAATGGCGCAACGGTGACAAGCAGTTACAGACAATTTGCGATGTCAGCCGGCTTCTCCGCGCAAACGTTCTATCAGGCCATTGAGCGCGTCAAGCGAGCCGAACTGTATGGCCACTTCGCCCATTTCCTGCAGCTTGCCGCCACGGCGCACGGCTTTCTTGATGCGGACCTCCACATCGGCCATGAGCAGGTCGGACAGCTCTTCCTCCACACGCTTGATGTCGCGCGTCTTGCCGTCCTTCTTGGATTTCTGGCGCACCAGGCTGAAATCAGCGCCTATCTTCTTGACCAGGGCCTCGGCCTCGCGCACCGACAGCTTCTTGGCCGCGATCTGGTTGCCTGCCGTGATCTGTGCCGCGCGGTCCAGCGACAGCAGCGCACGTGCATGGCCCATGTCGATGTCGCCGGCCATGAGCATGGTCTGCACCGGATCCGCCAGGTTGAGCAGGCGCAGGATGTTGGTGGCCGCGCTGCGCGAGCGCCCCACGGCCTGGGCCGCCTGCTCGTGCGTGAGACCGAATTCCTTGACCAGCCGCGACAGGCCCTGGGCCTCTTCCAGCGGGTTGAGATCCTCGCGCTGGATGTTCTCGATCAGCGCCATCGCGGCCGCGGCCTCGTCGGGCACCTCGCGCACCAGCACCGGCACCTCGGCCAGGCCCGCGATGCGCGCGGCCCGGAAGCGCCGCTCGCCGGCGATGATTTCGTACTTGCCGGCGTGGTCGCCCTTGGCCAGACGGCGCACAAGGATGGGCTGCATGATGCCCTGCGCCTTGATGCTCTCGGCCAGCTCGTAGAGCGCACCTTCGTCCATGTGGGTGCGCGGCTGGTACTGACCGGGCACCATCACGTCCAGCTGCAGCACGCTGGGCAGTCCGGTCTCGGCCACCGGGGCGCCGGCCTGCTCCTTGTCGTGGACCTTGGGGCCGAGCAGGGCTTCAAGCCCGCGTCCCAGTCCCTTGGGTTTCTTGGTCACCATGGTTGTTCGTCCTTTTCAGAGGGTCAGCAGCAGCTTGTGGCCACCGTCCCAGTCGCCCAGCCCGCTGGCCGTGTTGATATGGCCCGCGGGGCCGGCATCGACGAAGCGCGCGCCCCAGGCATCAGCCATGGTCCGCGCGCGCCGCGCGCTGCAATGAATGTCGTTGCTGCTGCCCACCACGATGGAGGCAAACGGCAGGCGCTGCATCATCACGGGCGCCCAGCCCGGCAGCACCTCGCGCAGATGGGGCTGCTCGGCATCGCCGGGCGCGACCAGCAGCGCACCGCGCACCTTGTGCGCGGCCAGCGGAGAATGCGCGGCCCACCAGGCCACGAGAATGCAGCCCAGGCTGTGGGCCACGAGCACCACGGGACGCGGCGCATCGAGCACCGTCTCCTGCAGCCGCGCGCTCCAGTCGCCGCGCAGCGGGCGCTGCCAGTCGTTCTGCTCCAGGCGCCGGTAGCCATGGCGCTGCTCCCATCGGCTTTGCCAATGGCCGGCGTCGGAGTTCTGCCAGCCGGGCAGCAGCCAGACGTCCTCGGCCGGCATGTCCGCTGGCGCTGCCTGCCCTTGCGTTTCAGGTGGAACCTGCATGGCTCACATCTTCTTGATGCGGCGCACCATCTCGCGCGCGAACTCGATGAAGGCCTTGCTGCCCTTGGCCGAGGGATCGAACACCACGCCGGGCACGCCGTAGCTGGGCGCCTCGGCCAGGCGCACGTTGCGCGGAATCACGGTGTCGAACACCTTGTCGCCGAAGTGCTCCTTGAGCTGGTCGCTGACCTGCTGCTGCAGCGTGGTGCGGGGGTCGAACATCACGCGCAGCAGGCCGATGATCTGCAGGTCGGGGTTCATGTTGGCGTGGACCTGCTTGATGGTGTTGACCAGGTCGGTCAGGCCCTCGAGCGCGAAGTACTCGCATTGCATGGGCACCACCACGCCATGGGCCGCGCACAGGCCGTTGAGCGTGAGCATGGACAGGCTGGGCGGGCAGTCCACCAGCACGAAGTCGTAGTCGGCATCGGCGGCCTTGAGCGCGCCCTTGAGGCGGTCGTTGCGACGCTCCAGCGTGACCAGCTCGATCTCGGCGCCGCTGAGCTCGCGGTTGGCGCCCAGCACGTCGTAGCCCACGGCCTCGGAGCGCACGGCGGCCTCCTTGACGCTGGCGTTCTCCAGCAGCACGTCATAGACCGACAGCTCCAGCGCGCGCTTGTCCACGCCCGAGCCCATGGTGGCATTGCCCTGCGGGTCCAGGTCGATCAGGAGCACGCGCTGGCCGATCCTGGCCAGGCCCGCAGCAAGGTTGACGGTGGTGGTGGTCTTGCCGACCCCACCCTTTTGATTGGCGACACAGAAGATTTTGGCCATGGTATTTACACGCTTATTTGGCGATGGCCAGCTTGAGGCCAAAACCGATCAGGAACACGCCCGCAGTTTTCTCGAGAAAACGGGAAACCGCGGGATTGGCGCGCATGCGCTCGGCCAGATGCGCGGTCAACAGCACCACGATCAGGCAATAGAGAAAAGTCAGCACGGCCACCGTGGCGGCCATGACCGCGAACGTGAGCAGGCCCTGGTGGCGGGCGGGGTCCACGAACAACGGAAAGAAAGCCATATAGAACACGATGGACTTGGGATTCATCAGCGTAATCAGCCCGGCCTGGCGGAAATAGTGGCGTGGCTCGATGTGCAGCACGGGCTTGTCGCCAGGCTTGGCCGCAAGCATCCTGAAGCCCAGCCAGCCCAGATAGGCCGCGCCCAACCACTGCACGGCATGGAAGGCCGCCGGATAGGAGGCCAGCAGCGCGGCCACGCCCGCCACGGCCATCCAGATCAGGATCTGGTCGGCGGCCAGCACGCCCAGGCAGGCGGCCATGCCGGCACGCACGCCTCCCTTGCCCGTGGAGGTGATCAGCGCCAGATTGCCCGGCCCGGGGATCAGCAGGAACAGAAGAATGGCAACGGCGAAGGCACTGAAATCGGAGATGCCGAACATGCTGACCCCTGGGCAATGAAAGCTGGGAGTTTATGCGAGGGCCATGTCCCGCGCATGGGGAACATGGCCACGCCGCAGTACGGCAGTGTACGAATCGGCAAGAAAGTCAGGCTGCCAGGCGCAGCCACAGGATGCAGCGCTCGGCATCCAGCCCCGGAACCTTCAACGGTTCCACGTGAAACACCTGCACCTCGGCGGGCAGCGCGGCGATCTCGTCGTCGGGGTGGCGCCCCTTCATGGCCAGCCATGTGCCCCCCTCCTCCAGTGCCTGGCGCGACCAGTTCGTGAAGTCCGCCAGAGAGGCAAAGGCGCGGCAGCTGATCAGCGGGTAGCGGGTGCTCAACTGCTCCACGCGGCTGTGGATGCCGCGCAGGTTGGGCAGGCGCAGCGTGGCCGCCGCCTGCTGTATGAAGGCGGCCTTCTTGCCTACGGTGTCCACGCAGTGCACGTCGATCTGCGGGCAGCAGATGGCAAAGACCACACCGGGCAGGCCGCCGCCCGAGCCCACATCCAGCATGGCGGTGCGGCCTTCGCGAGAATGCGACTGGGCCAGGTGGCGCTGCAAGGACGGCACGGCGGCCAGGCTGTCGAGCAGGTGGTGGGTCAGCATCTCCTCGGGGTCGCGCACGGCCGTCAGGTTGTAGACCTTGTTCCATTTGCCCAGCAGGGCCTGGAACTCCATCAGCGTATCGACCTGTGCGGAGGCCAGGTCCAGGCCCAGCTCCCTCAGGCCCGCTTCAAGGCGCGCGCGCAGATCCTGGGTCATGCTGCGGCCTCCTCGCCCCGGGCATCCGCAGCAAAGCCTCGGAAGCCCCCCTTCTTGAGGTGGACCATGAGCAGCGAGATCGCCGCGGGCGTCACACCCGAGACGCGCGAGGCCTGGCCCAGCGTCTCGGGGCGGTGCTTTTGCAGTTTCTGGCGTACCTCGAAGGACAATGCCGGCACCTGCATGTAGTCGAGTTCGTCCGGCAAGCGCAGATTCTCGAAATGCGCGGCACGCTGCACCTCGTCCTTCTGGCGGTCGATGTAGCCCGCATACTTGGCGGCGATCTCCACCTGCTCGATCACCGCCTCGCTCAACTCGCCCAGCGCTTCGGGCTGCACATCGGCCGAGGCATAGCGGCCCTCGTTCAGGCCCATGAGCTTGCCGTAACCCACGTCGGGGCGGCGCAGCAGGTCGAACAGGTTGTATTCGCGCTCGATGGACTTGCCCAGGACGCGCTCGGATTCCTCGGGCGCGACGATGCGCGGGTTGATCCAGGTGGACTTCAGGCGCTCGGTTTCACGTGAAACAGCATCCCGCTTGCGGCTGAAGGAGTCCCAGCGCGCATCGTCGACCAGGCCCATGCGGCGGCCTGCCTCGGTCAGGCGCATGTCGGCGTTGTCCTCGCGCAGCTGCAGGCGGAACTCGGCACGGCTGGTGAACATGCGGTAGGGCTCGGTCACGCCCTTGGTGATCAGGTCGTCCACCAGCACGCCCAGGTAGGCCTCGTCGCGGCGCGGCAGCCACGGGCCTTCGCCGCGGCATTGCAGCGCGGCATTGACACCGGCGAACAGGCCCTGGGCCGCGGCCTCCTCGTAGCCCGTCGTGCCGTTGATCTGGCCCGCGAAGAACAGACCCTGGATCTGGCGGGTCTCGAAGCTGCTCTTGAGCGAGCGCGGATCGAAGTAGTCGTACTCGATGGCGTAGCCAGGACGCAGGATGTGGGCATTCTCCAGGCCCTTCATGCTGCGCACCAGCTCGTACTGGATGTCGAAAGGCAGGCTGGTGGAGATGCCGTTGGGATAGAACTCGTGGGTGGTCAGGCCTTCGGGCTCCAGGAAGATCTGATGGCTTTCCTTGTCGGCAAAGCGGTTGATCTTGTCCTCGACGCTGGGGCAGTAGCGCGGACCCACGCCCTCGATCTTGCCCGTGAACATGGGGCTGCGGTCGAAGCCGCTGCGGATGATCTCGTGCGTGCGCGCATTGGTATGAGTGATCCAGCACGGCATCTGGCGCGGGTGCATGGCCGCATTGCCGATGAAGCTGAATACCGGCAATACGCCTTCGTTCACGCCACCAGGCATGCCGTCGCCAGGCTGCTCCTCGCACTGCGAGAAATCGATGCTGCGGCCGTCAATGCGCGGCGGCGTGCCGGTCTTCAGGCGGCCCTGGGGCAGCTGCAGTTCCTTGAGCCGTGCCGACAGGCTGACGGCCGGGGGGTCCCCCGCGCGGCCCGCCGCATAGTTGTTCAGGCCCACATGGATCTTGCCGTCCAGGAAGGTGCCCGCCGTGAGCACCACGGTGCGGCTGCGAAAGCGCACGCCCACCTGGGTGACGGCACCCGCCACGCGATCGCCCTCGACCATGAGGTCGTCCACGGCCTGCTGGAACAGCCACAGGTTGGGCTGGTTCTCCAGCATGTCGCGGATGGCCGCCTTGTACAGCACGCGATCGGCCTGGGCACGCGTGGCGCGCACGGCCGGCCCCTTGGAGCTGTTGAGGATGCGGAACTGTATGCCGCCCTTGTCGGTGGCCAGCGCCATGGCGCCGCCCAGCGCATCCACCTCCTTGACCAGGTGGCCCTTGCCGATGCCGCCGATGCTGGGATTGCAGCTCATCTGGCCCAGGGTCTCGATGTTGTGACTGAGCAGCAGGGTCTTGCAGCCCATGCGCGCGGCCGCGAGCGCGGCCTCGGTGCCGGCGTGGCCACCGCCGACGACGATCACATCAAATTCCTGTGGGTACAACATGCTTATGACTCCGGGGGCCTGCCCGGCCCAAGCCCCCGACACGAAGCACTCACGCTCCGGCGCTCATGGCGGGCAGGCCTCGTGCATCTGGCAGGCGCTACCCAGCGGGGAACCTGCGATTTTCCCATCTTTGGCGCAACAATGCCTTGCAAGGGGTCGGCCCGCCCTGCCGTACGGGGAGGCTGTTCCACGTGAAACAGCACGCGGGCCGAAGGATGCTGCGTGCGGCCTTGCCAGGGCGGGGTGGCTTGCAAGAAACATGTGCGGCGCCTGTGATGCAATGGCGGCCATGCAGATCCTCATCTTCGCGGGAAGCACCCGCCAACAATCGCACAACCGGCGCCTGGCCTCCGCCGCCGCCGGCATGGCCCGCGAACTCGGCGCCCAGCCCACGCTGCTGGAGCTGTCGGAATTCGACATCCCCATGTACAACGCCGACCTGGAAGCCCGCGGCACGCCGCCGGACGTGCTGCGCTTCAAGGCGGCGCTGCACGGCCATCCCGCCTGGCTGATCTGCTCGCCCGAGTACAACGGCAGCTACCCCGCCCTGCTCAAGAACGCCATCGACTGGGCCTCCAGCCCCGTGGCCGGCGACCCCCTCTGGTCCGACGGCACCCTGCCCTTTCGCGGCAAGGTGGTCGGCATGGCCAGCGCCTCCCCGGGGGGTCTTGGAGGCCTGCGCGCCCAGTCCCACCTGGCACCTCTGCTGCTGAATCTGCAGTGCTGGCTGGCCCCCGTGAGCCACGCCGTAGGCCAGGCCGGCCAGGCATTCGATGATGCGGGCGGCCTGCTGCGCCCCCAGGATCGGCAGGGCCTGAAGGCGGTGATCGAGCAGGTGCTGTGGGCGGCGCAGCGGCTTGCCCCTTGACCGGACAAGGGCCCCGCCGAGCATCCGCGCTCTCCCGCGTCCTGTACTCCAGCCTGCTGAGCTCGGGCCACTGGGGGAGATCCCGGCCCTGCTCGCTGCGCCGCGGCCCGCGCGGGACCACGGCTGAACCCTGCCGGCATCGCGGTTCCGTCATCCAGGGGCCGGCCACAGGGTTTAGCATGGGCGCTTGTCTTTCTTTCCCGATCGGAAGCGATCCACCATGAAGCTCTACTACAGCCCTGGCGCCTGTTCCCTGTCCCCCCATATCGTCCTGCACGAGGCAGGCCTTGCGTACGAGCCGGTCCTGGCCAGCACCAAGACCCACAAGCTGCAGGACGGCTCGGACTACTACGAGATCAATCCGCTGGGCTATGTGCCCTTCCTGGTGCTGGACGACGGCGACACGCTGCACGAAGGCCCGGCCATCGTCCAGTACCTGGCCGACCTGGTGCCCGAGAAGAAACTGGCACCGGCCAACGGCACCATGGCCCGCTACCACCTGCAGGAATGGCTGAACTTCATCGGTACCGAGCTGCACAAGGGCTTCGGTCCGCTGTTCAACCCCGCCACGCCGGACGACTACAAGCCCGTGGTGCGCCAGCGCGTGCTGGATCGCCTCAAGTGGGTCGATGGCGAGCTCAACGGCCGCGAATACCTGATGGGCGAACAGTTCACCGTGGCCGACGCCTATCTGTTCACCGTGACCGGCTGGGCCCAGTTCGTGGGCGTGGACATCTCCGAACTGACCCACATCCTGGCCTACCGCGAGCGCGTGCTGGCCCGCCCGGCCGTGCAGGCCGCCATGAAGGCCGAGGGCCTGCTCAAGTAGGCACGGGTCTGCAGGTCCCCACGGGCCGGTGGGCGCAATGCCCGCCGGCCTTTTTTCATGGAACGACAAGTGCACCCTGGCCCGCGTCGCCTGCACGACAGTGCGCAAATCCCTGGCCTGCACGGTTGAATCCATGGGGTTAACCTTTGATGTACGCCCCGCCACCCGCGCGGGTGGCATGTCCGTCAACACACAGGAAGCCCCGACGCATGTCCTCTCTGTTCGATCCCATCCAGGCCGGCGCGCTGCGCCTGCCCAACCGCATCGCCATGGCACCGCTGACGCGCAACCGCGCGCCTGGAGCCATTCCCACCGAACTCATGGCCACCTACTACGCGCAGCGGGCCAGCGCCGGCCTGCTGATCAGCGAAGGGACGGCCATCAGCCACCAGGGCCAGGGCTATGCCCAGGTGCCCGGGCTGTATGGCAGCGAGCAGCTCGATGGCTGGAAGCGCGTGACCGACGCCGTGCACGCGGCCGGCGGACGCATCGTCACCCAGCTGTGGCATGTGGGCCGCGTCTCCCACACCTCGCTGCAGCCCGAAGGCCGGGCACCAGTGGGGCCTTCCCCCGTCGTGGCCCGGTCCAAGACCTATGTGATCGACGAGAAGACGGGCAAGGGCCAGTTCGCGCCCACCTCCGAGCCCCGTGCGCTCGCGCAGCAGGAGATTCCCGCCATCGTCCACAGCTTCGCCGTGGCCGCGCGCAATGCCGTGGAGACGGCCGGCTTCGATGGCGTGGAGCTGCACGGCGCCAACGGCTACCTGCTCGACCAGTTCCTCAAGACCGGGGCCAACCAGCGCGATGACGACTACGGCGGCAGCATCGAGAACCGCGCGCGCCTGGTGCTCGAGTGCACGCGCGCTGCCGTGGACGCGGTAGGCGGTGGCCGCGTGGGCATTCGCCTGTCGCCCGTGACGCCGGCCAACGACATCGTCGATGCCGACCCCCAGCCGCTGTTCGAATACGTGGTGCGCCAGCTCGCGCCCCTGGGCCTGGCCTACATCCACATCATCGAAGGCGCAACGGGCGGGCCACGCGAGCTGCCCGACCGCCCCTTCGACTACGCGGCGCTCAAGTCCGCCTACCGCCAGGCCGGCGGCCAGGGCGTCTGGATGGTCAACAACGGCTATGACCGCGATCTGGCGGTGCGCGCCGTGGAAAGCGGCCACGCCGACATGGTGGCGTTCGGCAAGGCCTTCATCTCCAACCCCGACCTGGTCCACCGCCTGCGCGACGACCTGCCGCTCAATCCCTGGAACTCCAGCCTGTTCTATGGCGGCGGTGCCGAAGGCTATACCGACTACCCGTTCGCAAGACAGGCCTGAAACGCAGCCTGCAAAAAAAAGCCCGCTGGCATGGCCTGCGGGCTTTTTTGCTTCATGTGGAACCCGGGGCACGGGCCCCGGCCCGTCAGGCATGCTCCAGCAACTGGGGTTCCTGAGTCGATGCCAGCGGGGCACGACCGGCCGCCGGTGCCAGGCCGGGCTGGCTCCGGACGGGCCGGCCATGGGACGGCACGGCCATGGAGGCCACGGCCGAGCCGGCCACGCGGAACTGGCCTACCACCTGGGCCAGGCGCGCGGCCTGTTCGCGCAGCGACTCGGCGGCGGCGGCTGACTCCTCGACCAGGGCAGCGTTCTGCTGCGTCATGCGGTCGATGTCGCCCACGGCCTGGTTGACCTGGCCGATGCCGCCCGACTGCTCGCTGGATGCCGCGGTGATCTCGCCGATGATGTCGCCCACGCGCTGCACGCTGTCCACGATCTCCTTCATGGTCTTGCCGGCATCCTCGACCTGGCGCACGCCCACGTCCACGGCCTGCACGCTGGTCTGGATCAGCGCCTTGATCTCGCTGGCCGCCTGCGCCGAGCGCTGGGCCAGGGAACGCACTTCGGCGGCCACCACGGCGAAGCCACGGCCCTGCTCGCCGGCACGCGCCGCTTCCACGGCGGCGTTCAGCGCGAGGATGTTGGTCTGGAAGGCGATGGAGTCGATCAGGCCGATGATGTCGCCGATCTTGCGGCTGGAGGTGGTGATCTCCTGCATGCTGACCACGGCCTGGGCCACCACGTCGCCACCGCGCGTGGCCGTGGTCGAAGCGGAGGCCGCCAGCTGATTGGCCAGCTGCGAGGACGAGGCCGTCTGCTGCACCGTGGCCGTGAGCTGGGACAGCGAAGCCACCGTCTCCTGCACGTTGCTGGCCGTCTGCTCCGTGCGCGAGGACAGATCCTGGTTGCCCGTGGCGATCTCCTGGCTGGCCGTGGCGATGTTGCCGCTGGCATCGCGCACCTGGGTCACCATGGCGCCCAGGCCCTGCTGCATCTGGTCCAGCGCGCGCTGGAGGTCGGCCACTTCGTCCTTGCCCTGCACCTTCACGCTCTGCGACAGATCGCCCTGGGCAATGGTCAGGGCCATCTGGCGTGCCTGCACCAGCGGACGGCAGATGGACAGCATGTTCAGCAGGGTCAGCGGCACGACCACGATCACGGTGAGCACCACCGCGGCCACGAAGATCCACTGCGTCTGCTCCGCCACGCCCTGCTCCTGGGCGGCCATGGCATCCACCTGCTGGCGCAGCAGTCCGTCGAGCTGGGCGATCAGCTTCTCGACTTCGGCCACCTCGGCCATGGCCTTGCCGCTCATGCGGTTGGCCGTGGTTGCCGTGTCATAGCCACCGGCCTCCAGCTGGCGGGCGATATGCTCGAACTGCTGGCGGTAGCGGTCCATGCGCTCGACGATGCCGTTGACGATGGCGTCGTCGGCCGGATCTTCATCCTTGAGGAAACGCGCGGCCACGGCCTTCGTGCGCTCGATGGCGGCGGTCCACTGGTTGTGGGCCTTGCGCACTTCCTCGGGGCGCTCGTACTGGATGATCATGTCCTTTTCATGGGCACGCACGGCCCCCAGCTCGGTACGCATCTCCACCATGTAGCCCATCTTGGCATACGAGGAATGCATGAACTGCTGGCTCATGCCGTGGATGCGGAACATGCCCAGCATGCCGGCTCCACCCAGCAGACCCAGCAGCACCAGCACCATGGCGATGGCCCCCAGCATCCGCGTGCGGATCGTGAATGCCCGCATCATTCCCAACAAGTTCATGACCGTTTCCTCTCTGTCAGTCAGGGCGCCTGCACGGTCTCCAGATGCCGGACGCCAACGTAAATACAAATTGTTGCAGTTTGTCAGATGATCGCCAATGGTCTATGACGGTTTTTGCATATTCCGGGCTCTTTTCGATGTATCGGACAGCCAGCCGAATCATTGAGCCGGCCCGCGAGTGCCGATTTGGGCCAGATCAACCCTGAACCGGCCAGGTCCTTGACCTTGGCATGATGTCAAGGTTCAACATACGCTCCATGGCATGCGCCACCGTGGCGCGCCCAACCAGGAGCAAGCAATGCAACATGTTTTCAAGGTGCAGGGAATGACCTGCGGCCACTGCGAACGCAGCGTCACCCAGGCAGTGCAGGGCGTGGACAGCCAGGCCCAGGTCAAGATCGACCGGGCCGCCCAGCGTGTGGAAGTCGAAAGCGCGGCCAGCCGCGAGGCGCTGGGCGCCGCCATCGCCGAGGAAGGCTACGAGGTCGCCTGAGGGACAGCCGCCATGCCCGAGCACACCGCACCGCACTGGCCCGTCTCCATCGGCGAGGCCGCGCGCCGCGCCGGTGTCTCGGCGCGCATGGTGCGCCACTACGAAGCCCAGGGCCTGCTGCCGCCCATGCACCGCACCGACAGCGGCTACCGCCAGTACGCCGAGTCCGACGTGCATGCCCTGCGCTTCATCCGGCGCGCACGCGACCTGGGCTTTTCGATGGAGGAGATCGCCACCCTGCTGGGCCTTTGGCAGGACAAGAGCCGCGCCAGCAGCCAGGTCAAGGACATCGCGCAGCGCCACATCGAGGCGCTGACCGAGCGCATCGCCTCCATGCAGGCCATGCAGCGCACGCTCCAGACCCTGGTGCACTGCTGCCATGGGGATGACCGGCCCGATTGTCCGATCCTGGATGATCTGGCGGCACAGGACAACGCGAGGCCATAGCAGCCTGCGCTGAGGCTTCAGGAATCGTCTGCGCCGATGCGCCGTGGTGCGCGCTTGCGCGCTTTCGGTGTCTCCTGGGGCCTGCTCAGCACCCCTCCCATCAGGGTCTCGATGCACTGCCGCGCCACCTCCTCGGCCGGATACTGCCCGCCCGGCTGGTACCAGCGCCCGATCCAGCTGAGCGCGCCGGCGATCACGAAGGCCGTGATCTTGGGGTCGCAGGGCGCCACCGATCCTTCCTTCACGCCGGCCGCCACCAGGCGGCGGAAGGCCTGGTCGATGGCGGCCTTCTGGCGGCGCAGCTCCTTGCGGCTGTCGGGCGGCACCTGCTCGTCGCCCACGCGGATCAGGCACATGCCGAAGTCCATGGTGACGATGCGCGCATAGACCTGCATGCAGGCGCGCAGCTGGTCGATGGCCTTCCCGCCCGCGCGGCGCGAGGCCTCTATGCCTTCCAGCGTCATGGCCAGGCCCTGGTTGACGCACTGCAGCAGGATCTCGTCCTTGTTCTTCACGTAGTAGTACAGCGTGGGCTTGCTCACGCCCAGCCGCGCGGCGATGTCATCCAGCGAGGTGGCGTGAAAGCCGCGCTCGTTGAACAGTTGCGCGGCCGCCTGGAGCACGGCCTGGCGCTTGGCCTCGCGCTGCTGCTCGCGGTCGGGCGCCGTGCTCCAGGGCGATGCCACCGGGGTCGGATCCGGCTTGCGGCGGGCAGTGGTGCGGGTCTTGGCGGCGGCGGTCGATGGCTTCATGGCGTTGGTCGCACCGGGGAAAGCACCGATGCTGCATGCGGGGGGCGGCAACCAGAATCTACTCCAAAGTAAATAGCCTACGCGTCAGTAGACATCTGTCCGACTCGAAGAAAACCGTACGGGAGAGCGATGGAGACACAACCCGCAGGCGGCCCGGCCGCCCCGTTGCTGCAGGTCGATGGCGTCACGCTCGCCTTTGGCGGCGTGAAGGCGCTGTCGGGCGTGGGCTTCGATGTGCAGCCCGGCTCCATCACGGCCGTGATCGGCCCCAATGGCGCGGGCAAGACCTCGCTGTTCAACACCATCTCGGGCTTTTACCGGCCCACGGGCGGAGCCATCCGTTTCCAGGGCCGGGATATCACGCGCGTGCCGGCGCCGCAGCGCGCCCGGCTGGGGCTGGGGCGCAGCTTCCAGAACATCGCGCTGTTCCGGGGCATGACGGTGCTGGACAACATCAAGCTGGGCCGCCACGCCCACCTGCGCACCAACGTCTTCGACGCCCTGCTCTACCTGGGCCGCGCGCACCGCGAGGAGGCCGAGCTGCGCCGCGACATCGAGGAACGCATCATCGATTTCCTGGAGATCGACCACATCCGCCACGCGCCCGTGGCCGCCCTGTCCTACGGCCTGCAAAAGCGCGTGGAGATGGCCCGCGCCCTGGCCATGCAGCCGCGCATCCTGATGCTGGACGAGCCCGTGGCCGGCATGAACCGCGAGGAGACCGAGGACATGGCGCGCTTCATCCTCGACGTGCGTGCCGAGTGGGACGTGACCGTGCTCATGGTCGAGCACGACATGGGCATGGTGATGGACCTGTCCGACCACGTGGTGGTGCTCAACTTCGGCCAGGTCATCGCCCAGGGCACGCCGGCCGTGGTCCAGGCCGACCCCGAGGTCAACCGAGCCTACCTGGGCGCGGGCGACGTCGGAGAGCTGCGGCGCAGGCTGCGCGCCAGCCCGGCGGCAGCGCCAGCCGCCCTGGCCCCGGGGGCCGCATGATGGACTGGGCCTACCTGTTCGAGATCAGCCTCACCGGCCTGGCCGGCGGCGGCCTGTATGCGCTGGCGGCGCTGGCCTTCGTGGTGGTCTACAAGGCCACGCGCGTGGTCAACATCGCCATCGGCGAGCTGCTGATGGTGGGTGCCTACCTGTTCTTCACCTTCGCCGCCCTGTTCGCGCTGCCGCTGTGGCTGGCGATTCCCGCAGCCGTGCTGGGCACGGGCCTGCTGGGCGCGCTGATCGAGCGCACCATGATCCGGCCCCTGCTGGGCGAGCCGCCGATCTCCGTGTTCATGGTCACCGTGGGACTGGCCTCGGTGCTGGTGGGCCTGGTGGAGCTGATCTGGACGGCCGACCAGCGCCGCCTGCCCGAGTTCATGCCCACGCAGCCGGTGGTGATCGGCGAGGCCTTTCTCGCCCCCAAGGTGGCCTGGGGCGCGGCCGTCGCCGTGGTCTTCATCGCGGCCGTGCTGCTGGTGTTCCGCTTCTGGCGCGGCGGCGTGGCCCTGCGCGCCACGGCCGGCGACCAGGCCGCCGCCTATTCGGTGGGCATCAACGTGCCGCGCGTGTTCTCGCTGGCCTGGGTGGTGTCGGCCATGATCGCCGCCGTCTCGGGAATCATCGTCGGCGCCATCGGCGGCATCTCGTCGGGCATGGGCGTGTTCGGGCTGTCGGTGCTGGTGGTCGTCATCGTGGGCGGGCTGGACAGCGTGCTCGGCGCCCTGGTCGGCGGCCTGTTCATCGGCCTGGTGGAGGCGCTGGCCGGCGCCTACCTGGGTGGCGAATACAAGCTGCTGGCCACCTTCATCGTGCTGGTGGTGGTGCTCATGCTCAGGCCCTACGGCCTGTTCGGCACGCACGAAATCGAACGTCTCTAGGAAGGCCGCCATGCGCATTGGTACGCTCAAGGAAAGCTACGTCGCCGATGCGGCGCTGTTCGACTCCCGCACGCAACGCACCTGGCTGGCCGTGGCCGGCGCGCTGCTGCTGCTGTTTCCCTTCCTGGCCAGCGACTACTGGCTGTATCTGGCCTGCCTGGTCAGCATCAACGTGGCCAGCGCCACGGGGCTGAACATCCTCACGGGCTACACCGGCCTGGTCAGCCTGGGCCAGGCCGCCTTCATGGGCCTGGGTGCCTACACGGTGGCCATCCTGCAGACGCGCTGGGGCATGCCGTTTCCCGTGAATCTGCTGGCCGGCGGCCTGGTGGCCATGCTGGGCGGCATCGTGGTGGGCCTGCCCTCGCTGCGCGTCAAGGGCCTGTACCTGGCGATCGCCACCATCGCGGCCTCGTTCATCGCGCATTTCCTGTTCGCCAACCTCGGGCTCACAGGCGGCACGGCGGGCCTGGCGGTGCCGCCGGCCACGGCCTTCGGCCTGCCGCTGGACACGTCGTTCCGGCTGTACTGGGTGATCGTGCCCGTCACGCTGCTGATGCTGCTGGGCGCGGCCAACCTGTTTCGCACGCGCATCGGCCGCGCCTTCATCGCCATCCGCGACCGCGACATCTCGGCCGAGGTGCTGGGCATCCCGCTGCTGCGTTACAAGCTGCTGTCCTTCGGGCTGTCCTCGTTCTACGCGGGCGTGGCCGGTGGCCTGTGGGCCTACTTCTTCCGCGTGGTCACGCCCGAGAGCTTTCCGCTCTTGATGTCCATCTTCTTCCTGGCCGCCATCATCGTCGGCGGCATGGGCTCCATCCTGGGCGGCATCCTGGGCGCGGTCTTCATGACCATGGTGCCCGAGCTGCTCAAGCTCATCGTGGACCTGCTGCCCGGCGGCACCGAGCTGGCGGTGTTTCTCTCGCCCGTGCGCACCATGGTGTTCGGGCTGCTGATCATCGTGTTTCTGGTGTTCGAGCCGCAGGGGCTCGCCCAGATGTGGCGGCGCCTGCGCCGCTTCTTCCACCTGTGGCCCTTCCGCAATTGACTAGGAGACAAGCATGCAGCATCCCCCGAATTCCGAGCGCCGCCGCAGCCTGCTGCTGGCGGCCGGCGCCAGCCTGGCCCTGCCCCTCACGGCCCGCGCCCAAGCGGGCCGCGCCCAGGCCGGCGGCGAGGACATCGTGATCGGCGGCTCCATCCCCATGACCGGCGTGTTCGCCTTCGCGGGCGTGGGCATCAATGCCGGCATGGGCGACTACGTGAAGATGGTCAACGATGCGGGCGGCATCAAGGGCCGCAGGATCCGCTACGTGCCCGAGGACACGGGCTACAAGGTCGATGTGTCGGTGGCCGCGTTCAAGAAGATCACCAGCCAGAACAAGGTCAGCCTCTACTACGGCGACTCCACGGGCTTTTCCAAGACCATCAATCCGGAGCTGGACCGCAACGGCCACATCCTCATGGCCGGCGCCTCGTTCGCCACCGAACTCAACAACCCGGCCAGGTACCCGAACCAGTTCCTCGTGGGGCCCGACTACACGGAGATGTTCGGCATCCTGCTCAAGCACATCGCCCAGGAGAAGCCGGGCGCCAAGGTGGCCTTCGTCTACTCGGACTCCGAGTTCGGCCGCGACCCCATCGAGGCCAGCGAGGCCGCGGCGAAGAAGCTGGGGCTGAGCATCGTGGCCAAGCTGATGACGCCGCCAGGCAGCGTGGACGTGTCCACCGAGGTCATCAAGCTGCGCCGCGCCGCACCCGACTACACCATCTTCCACGGCTACATCCTCGCGCCCATCCCGGAGTTCATCCAGCAGGGCAAGCAGATGGGCATGACCAGCCGCTGGATGGGCACCTTCTGGACCATGGACAGCTCCACCGTCATGAAGATGGGCGAGGCCGGCGACGGCTTCATGGGCGTCATGCCCTACCGCTACTACTACGACACCTCGGCCAAGGCGCCCATGCTGGACAAGATCCGCGCGCTGCGCCCCGAGTACCAGAGCACGGCCTACATCCAGGGCTTTCTGGCGGCCATGCTGTTCGTGGAATCGGCCAGGCGCTGCCTGGACGCGGGCAAGCCGCTCACCGGCCCCAACCTCAAGGCCGCGCTGAACTCCATCAAGGACTTCGACACGGGCGGGCTGATCGGCGTGCCCATCACCATCAAGGGCAACTCCATCCCCGTGGGCCGGGTCTACAAGGCCGACATGAAGGTGCAGAAGATGCTGCCGGCCTCGGATTGGATCGCGCTCTGACCCACGGCACGACATGACCCAGCAGCCCACGCCCGCAACGGACAACATCCTCGAAATCAACAACATCGAGGTCATCTACAACAAGGTCGTGCAGGCCCTGCGCGGCCTGTCGCTGGCCGTTCCACGTGGACAGATCGTGGCGCTGCTGGGCAGCAACGGGGCGGGCAAGAGCACCACGCTCAAGGCCGCCTCGGGCCTGCTGGCGCTGGAGGATGGCCTGCTGGCCAGCGGCAGCGTGCGCTACAACGGCCAGTCCAACGGGCAATACGCGCCCCAGCAGCTGGTGCGCCTGGGGCTGTCGCATGTGATGGAGGGCCGGCGCGTGTTCGAGGACCTCACGGTGGAGGAAAACCTCGTGGCCGCCACCTATGCGCTCACGGGCCGCCGCGACGTGCGCCCCGACTTCGACCTGGTCTACAGCTACTTCCCGCGCCTGCACGAGCGCCGCAGGGGCCTGGCCGGCTACCTGTCGGGCGGCGAGCAGCAGATGCTGGCCATCGGCCGCGCGCTGATCGCCCAGCCCCAGCTGATGCTGCTGGACGAGCCCTCGCTGGGGCTTTCACCGAAGCTGGTGGAGGACATCTTCACCATCATCGCGCGCATCAATGCCGAGCGCGGCACCTCCATGCTGCTGGTCGAGCAGAACGCCACCGTGGCCCTGGCCGTGGCGCACGGCGGCTACATCATGGAGAACGGCAAGATCGTCATCGACGGGCCGGCCGAACGCCTGGCCCAGGACGCCGACGTGCGCGAGTTCTACCTGGGCATGGGCGGCGGCGGAGAGGCGAAAAGTTTTCGAGATCTGAAGCACTACAAGCGCCGCAAGCGCTGGTTGTCCTAGCCTGGGAACGCACATGCAAGCCCTTCCCGAACTCACCCTGCCCCAGATGCTGGCCCGGCGCGCGCGCAGCGATGCGTCGCGCGTGGCGATCCGGCAAAAGGACTTCGGCATCTGGAAGCCCACGACCTGGGCGCGATACCACGAGCGCGCCAGCCATTTCGGCCTGGGCCTGGGCCAGCTGGGCCTGGCGCACGGCGGCCATCTGGGCGTGATCTCCGAGAACCGCATCGAATGGGTGCTGGCCCAGATGGGGGCCGGCCTGATCGGCGCAGTCACCGTGGGCGTGTACCCCACCAGCCCCATGCCCGAGGTCGCCTACGTGGCCGGCCATGCCGACATCGAGATCATGGTCTGCGAGGACCAGGAGCAGGCCGACAAGCTGCTGGCCGCCCTGCCCCAGCTGCCGCGCCTCAGGAAGATCATCGTCATCGAAACCAAGGGCCTGCGCAGCTTCGCGCCCGAAGTCCGCGCCCTGATCGCCACCTTCGGCGAGGTCGAGCGCCTGGGCGCCCAGGCCCGCCTTTGCACGCGCATCGACGAGGCCCTGGCACGCCAGACGCTCGACGATGTGGGCCTGATGATCTACACCTCGGGTTCCACGGGAAAACCCAAGGGCGCCATGATCACCTACCGCAACATCCGCGGCGTGGTGCCGGGCATCGCCCAGCGGCTGGGACTGGATGCCGCCACGCGCCACCTGTCCTACCTGCCGCTGTGCCATGTGGCCGAGCAGATGCTGACCAGCTTCGTGCCCGTCTACCTGGGCTCCCAGGTGCACTTCGGAGAGTCCATACGCACGGTGCAGGAGGACCTGCGCGAGGTCGCACCCGACATGTTCCTGGGCGTGCCGCGCATCTGGGAAAAGCTGCATGCGGCCATCAGCATCAAGATGCAGGAAACCGGCCCGCTGCGCCGCGCCCTGTATGCCCGCGCCATGGCCTTCTGCGCGCCCCTGGCCGACAAGCCGCGCGCGCAGTGGAGCCTGGGCGAGCGCCTGGGCTACGCTGCCAGCTACTGGAGCATTCTTCGCGCGTTGCAGAACTTCATCGGCCTGCGCCAGGCGCGCGTGGCGCTCACGGGCGCCGCGCCCATCCCGCCCGACGTGGTGCGCTTTTTCCGCACGCTGGGCGTGCCGCTGATCGAGGTCTACGGCCTGACCGAATCAACGGGCATGGTCAGCGGCCACCGTCTGGACCAGGTGATCGTGGGCACGGTGGGCGTGCCCACCGAGGGCGTGCAGTGGCGCATCGCGGCAAACGCCAGCGACCATGGCAGCGACGACGGAAGCGGCGAATTGCAGATCCGGGGCGACATGGTCTTCGCGGGCTACTACAAGAACCCCGAGGCCACGGCGCAAAGCATCCAGGACGGCTGGCTGCACACAGGCGACGTGGTGCGCGAAGAGCGCGGGCAACTGCGCATCGTGGACCGCCTCAAGGACATCATGATCACGGCCGGCGGCAAGAACCTCACGCCCTCGGAGATCGAGAACACCATGAAGTCCAGCCCCTTCATCAAGGAATGCATCGTGGTCGCGGACGGCCGCAAATTCGTGGGCGCGCTGGTGCAGATCGACTACGAGACCGTGGGCAAATGGGCCGAGGCGCGGCGCATCCCGTTCACGAACTTCCGCTCGCTGGCCGAGATGCAGCCGGTGCGTGCGCTGATCGACGCCGAGATCGCCCGGGGCAATGCGCGCCTGGCCCAGGTCGCGCAGGTGCGGCGCTTCCATCTGCTGACCAAGGAGCTGGACCACGACGACGGCGAGGTCACGGCCACCATGAAGGTGCGCCGCTCGTCCATCTACAAGACCTACGCGCCCGAAATCGAGGCGCTGTACCACTGAAGGCGCCCCTGATGAACGAGACCCCGCTGCTGCTGCACCGCGAAGGCGCCATCGCCACGCTGACCTTCCACCGCCCCGCCGCCCTCAACGCCATCGACGTGCCCATGGCGCTGGCGCTGCGCGATGCCGTGCGCGCCCTGGCCCAGGACCGCGCGCTGCGCTGCGTGGTGATGCAGGGCGCGGGCCGCGCCTTCATGGCCGGCGGCGACCTGGACACGCTGGCGGCCGACCCCGTGCGCGGCGCCGCCGAGCTGCTGGCGCCGCTCAACGAGGCCGTGGTGCTGCTGGGCCAGCTCGATGCCCCCGTCATCGCCAAGGTGCATGGTGCAGCCGCCGGTGCCGGGCTGTCGCTGATGCTGCAGGCCGACTTCGTCTACGCAGCCGAAGGCACGCGTTTCAACCTGGCCTACATCCAACTGGGCGCCAGCTGCGATGTGGGCGCCTCCTGGGCACTGCCGCGCATCGTGGGCCTGCGCAACGCGCTGGAGATCGCCATGCTGGGTGAGACCCTCGGCAGCGCCGATGCGCAGCGCCTGGGCCTCATCAACCGCGCCCTGCCCGGCCCGGAGCTGGATTGCGCCGTGCAGCAGCTGGCCGAACGCCTGGCCGCAGGTCCCACCGTGGCCCTGGGCCACATGCGCCGCCTCCTGCGCGCGGGCCTGGACCGCGGCCTGCGCGATCAGCTCGCAGCCGAGGCCTGTGCCTTCGACGCCTGCGCGCGCACGGCCGACCTGCCGCGCGGCATCGCCGCTTTCCACGCGAAACAGACGCCCCGTTTCGAAGGGCGTTGAGTCAAGGCAGCAAGGACCTGGGAGGGCCGCCGCCTGACGCCGAGGAGGCTGCGCAAAAGGCAGCACACCCGGCACAATGCACGCCATCCATCCCCGTGTTCATTGCTTCGAGGAGTTTCACCATGACCCCACGCGACGTCTTCGTCGTCGGCACCGCGCGCACCGCCATCGGCACCTTCGGCGGCAGCCTCAAGGACGTGCCCAACACCCAGCTGGCCACCACCGCCGTCAAGGCCGCCATCGAACGCGCCGGCCTGGCGCCCGATGCCGTGGGCCATGTGGTCATGGGCAATGTGATCCCCACCGACACCAAGGATGCCTACCTCTCGCGCGTGGCCGCCATCGATGCGGGCTGCCCCATCGAGACACCCGCCTTCAACGTCAACCGCCTGTGCGGCTCGGGCCTGCAGGCCATCGTCTCGGCGGCCCAGGCCATCGCCCTGGGCGACTGCGACGTGGCCATCGGCGGCGGCAGCGAATCCATGAGCCGCGGCCCCTACTTCGACCAGGCCGCGCGCTGGGGCGCGCGCATGGGCGACGCCAAGAGCATCGACTACATGCTGGGCATCCTGCACGATCCCTGGCAGAAGATGCACATGGGCATCACGGCCGAGAACGTGGCCGAGCGCTACCACATCAGCCGCGAGATGCAGGACGAGCTGGCCGCCGCCAGCCACCAGCGCGCGGTGGCCGCCATCGAGGCCGGCTACTTCAGGGACCAGATCGTCCCCGTGGAAATCGCCACGCGCAAGGGCACCGTGGTCTTCGACACCGATGAGCATGTGCGCGCCGCCACCACCATCGAGGTGCTGTCCGCCATGAAGCCCGCCTTCCGCAAGGAAGGCGGCACCGTGACGGCCGGCAATGCCTCGGGCATCAACGACGGCGCCGCCGCCGTGGCCCTGGCCGCGGGCGATCGCGTGGCGGCACTGGGCCTCAGGCCCCTGGCCCGCCTGGTCGGCTACGCCCATGCCGGCGTGGAGCCGGCCTACATGGGCATAGGCCCGGTCCCGGCCACCCAGAAGGTGCTGCAGCGCACGGGCCTGAAGATCGCGGACATGGACGTGATCGAGGCCAACGAGGCCTTCGCGGCCCAGGCCTGCGCCGTGATCCAGCAGCTGGCGCTGGACCCGGCCAAGGTCAACCCCAACGGCTCGGGCATCTCGCTGGGCCACCCGGTGGGCGCCACGGGGGCCATCATCACCACCAAGGCCATCGCCGAGCTGCATCGCACGGGCGGCCGCTACGCGCTGGTCACCATGTGCATCGGCGGCGGCCAGGGCATCGCCGCGGTGTTTGAACGGGTCTGATGCTCTCTTGCCCCGTGCGATGTTTCACATGAAACATCGCCGGCACCGGCATCAGAACGGTGCTTCTTCCGGGGCCGTGTCCGCCGGGGCCATGGCCGGCCCCGTCAGCGTGCCCCGGCCTGCCGGTTTCGCCGCCACGGCGGTTGTCTCCAGCGACGCAGGCAGCCCCTGGCCCAGGCCGGTGCGCCCTTCCCCGCCCAGCGCCTCGATCAGGTCGGGGATCAGCCTGGACAGCTCGCCCGTGGCGATGGCCACGTCGGCATCGAAGCCGCCATCGTCCTGCGACTGGCCTTCCATCACGGCATCGAGCAGCGCGATCTTGCGTATCTGAAGGCCCTCGGTCAGCACGAAGCTCACGCGGTCATCCCAGGTCATGGCCAGGCGCGTGGGCAGCTTGCCGTGCTCGATGTGCTGGCGTACCTCATCGATGTCCAGCGGATGGCGCGCATAGCGCACCACGGCCTTGGATTCGTCGGCCGCCTTCAGCTCGCACTCGCGGTCGATGGAAAAGCCCGCGGGCGGCTCCTGGGTCATCAGCCAGTGCGCCATCGCGGCCTGGGCGCTGGTCTGGGTATCGACCAGGGCCAGCGCCAGGCCAGTGAGGCCCTCGACCAGCATGCTCACCACCTCGTCGGCGCGCGCCTGGCTGCCCGTGTCCAGCACCAGGGTACGGGCCTGGGGATCGAGCCAGACCCACATCGAGCCCTGCTTGGTGAAGGCCATGGGCAGCAGGTCCAGCTTGGCCTCGTCCTTGAGCTCCTTCTTCTCCTTCTTGCCGGGCTTGCGGCCCTCGGTGGCCTCGATGTGCGCAGCCTTCTCGTTGACGCGGCGGTTGAGCACGCTGGCCGGCAGCATCTTGGCCTCGGTCATGAAGCGCATCACCCACTGGCCCGCGACGGACTCGGCCAGCGGGCCGTGGGCCTCGCCACGCGGCGGCACCCAGCCGGCACTGCGCTCCTGCGTGGCGCCGCATTCGGCGAACGGGCTCTTGGCCAGGGCCTCCTCGAGCTGCTGCAAATCGCCTTGCCAGCTCTCGGCAATGCGATAGACGATCATGTTCTTGAACATCGAAAACCTTTTCTCGCACGGAATGCGGCAGCGTGGCCGCGAAGCCTCCATGCATCAGGGAAAACAGGAAATAGAAGATGGCGCCCCGGCATGCGGCGCCCTGCCCGGCCATTGTGCATGTCCTGCAGTCGGCCGGTGTCGCACAAGCTTGTCAATTCTTTACAAGCCGTGCGCAAAACCTCACTGCCCCGATACATCGGACGACCACACTTGCCTCATCCGCTGCACAGGGTTTGCCAAGAGCCTTGCAGGCGGCTTCCGTCACCCTCTCCAGAAAGGATCTTGGAATGACCACCACTTTCCGCCGCACCCTCGCCAGCGCAGCAGCCGCAACCGCCCTGCTGGCATCGTTCGCCCAGCCTTCGTTCGCGCAGACCGCCGCGCCGGCAGCCCCCGCCGCGGCCTCGGCACCCCAACCCGGCCATGCCGGGCACAAGCGCGGAGATTTCCGTGAACGCATGCAGCAGCGCATCGCCAAGCTCAAGGCCGACCTCAAGCTCACGCCCGCCCAGGAAGGCGCGTGGAACACCTATGCGGCCAGCTTCAAGCCCGGCGAGCGTCCCCAGCGCATGGAGCGCGAGGACTTCGCCAAGCTGACCACGCCCCAGCGCATCGACAAGATGCGCGAGATGCGTGCCCAGCGCGCGGCCGAAGCCGACCGCCGCGGCGAGGCCACCAAGGCCTTCTATGCCCAGCTGGATGCCAACCAGCAAAAGACCTTCGATGCGGCCACGCTGCACAAAGGCATGCACGGTCACCATGGCATGGACCACGGCCCGCGCCATGACCACAAGCCTGGCCAGGCACGCCCTGCCCCAGCGCCCGCCCAGTAAGCACCGGCCCTGGCCTGCCCGCAGCCTGCGGGCAGCCGGATTGCTTGCCCCAGCCCTTGCAGGGCCGCCTTGTCAGGCGGCCGACAGTGCAAGGGCTTTTTTGCTGACGTACCGATCTTCACCAGACTGCCTAGAGTGAAACAGGCAGCGGCGATGCTGCCGATTCTGGAGAAGACCATGGCTTTCAAAAACACTCCAACAACGCCATCCACGACACAAAGGCGCTCACCGGCCCGCATGGGCCCATCCACCCGGCTGCGCGCCCTGGCCTTGCTGGCCTGGACCTGTGCCGTTCTGCCCCTGGCACAGGCCCAATCCGCCAGCCCGGAGCAATCGCCCGCCATGTACCTCCAGTACGGCGCCGCCGAGCACAGCGCCGACAGCTGGACCGTGGGCGTCACCCTGCCCTGGCGCGACTGGCGCCGTTTCCTGTGGGGCGGCCAACTGACCGGCTACTGGGACGTCTGGGGTGCACGCTGGTCCGCGCCACTGCAGGGCGACGACCGCAGCACCTGGGTGATCGGCCTGAACCCCACCCTGCGATGGCGCGGCGGCAACGGCCATTCGCCATGGTTTGCGGAAACCGGCGTGGGCGTGAGCTGGGCGCTGAACCGGCGCTATGCCACGGACCACAAGACGTTCCCCACCCGCTACAACTTCGCCACCCACATCGGCATGGGATACCTGTTCGGCAGCCAGCGCCAGCATGAACTCATGCTGCGGCTGGAACACCACTCCAATGCCGGTATCAAGAAGCCCAACCCCGGCGAGAACTTCCTGCAACTGCGCTACGCCCGTCACTTCTGATCCCCAGCCTCCACAGCCTGGCCAGGACCACCCATGCGGTGGTCTTTTTTTGCGCCTGCGCGCCCTGTGGAAAAACCTGGGTATAAAAAACGAGGAAATCAGATCTTTTCCACAGGTATCTGGATCTCATGGAAGTTGTTCCCAAAACGGGTACACCTGCGCAGCAGCATCGGACACAGGTTTTGACACATCGTAAGTTGTTGATTTTACTTGATCAAATACAGTTATCAACAATTAAGCGGATCACTTACTACTATTACTAACTAAAAAATAAGAGAGATAGGAATAACAGCCGAGGTCAGTTTTTCACAGCGTTGGCAGCCAACAGGACAAAAAAAACCGTGACGACTTCAAGGAAAGATGGTCTCGCAGCAGGTCACAACAGCAAAGAGCCATGTGTCCATCCATACCCAACGTGCTTTCATCTGTGACTTGATTCAGAAAAAGTACTTCTAAATCAATAGGTTATGAATCAATCTCTGGAAAACCACCATGCGTGTAAAACTGTGGATAGCTGTAGATCAACTTTGTGGTTATCCACAGAATCGTCGAAACCAGGAAAACTATCCCCGTTGGAACGACAGCGGGAGCAGGGCCTTGACCACAAGTTTTTCAAGATCATATCTCTTTGATTTATATTGAAAATATTGACTTATCCACAGAGATATTAGGACTCTACTACTACGACTATTTTTTATAAGAGCTCCAAAGAACAACCGAAGCCGAAGTCCCGCGGGAAGCCTGGTCAGGGTCTGTTCATCAGAAAACCGAAGACGCTCAGCCGGCTGGAACCCGGGGACTGGCCCGGAAGACATGTCTCCAGCGAAATTGGCGCGTCTCGTTCGAGAAATCTCCACGGCGCGACCTCCTGGATAAGGTCATTCATGGGGACAAGACCCATGGCCAGCACCGGTGGAGCGTCTTTTGTCCACAGGATGTTCTGCACACCGGTGGACAGCTGCGGGTGTCCTCATGGTGTTCGCCTGCCGGAGGACCAGGTGCTGGAGAAGGCCTTTGTCCATTCAAAAAAATTCAACCCCTGCGCCAGCTCACCTGGCCACGCCGGAATCGGAATCAGGAGCAGGAAACCCAGTACCGCCAAGGGCAATCACGGAAAGTGATGGCTGCCGATGATGGTGTTCCAGCCTTGGTGGGAACCATGGTTTGCCAGAGCCGTCATGGACGCCGCGCCGCATGGCCCGGCATTGCACGGATTCCTTCCCCGACCTGGAGCCGTGAGGGGGATCCCCCGTGGGGGCTGTGGCAGCGGCACTGCTGTGGATAGAGGGACGGGATCGCCTGCCGGCAAACACCCATGGAGGGGCGGACGCCTTCAGCGGGCCTCAGATGGCCTGGGAAGGGGAGGGCGTCAGGGGTGGGATGGGGACAAGAGCCTGTCCTGGGGCTTTCTGGTGGCCTTGGGATGGCCTGGCCATGCAGACGCTTGACGTCAGGGCCGTAAACCCCCGGGGCTGCCGGCTGCATCCAGGCACGGCCGCCTTCAGATGACAGGAATGCTCTTCACAGCCTGTGCATGACTGGGTTGTGCACAGGTTGCGTGGTTGGAGTTTTTGAAAATTCCTGAAGGATCAATGACTTGTCCGGCTGGGACAATGCGGGTGGGCAGCTTCGATCCGGCTTGTCCTTGCATTGTCCACAGGCTGCGGCTCAGCGTGCCGGACGCCGCTGCAGGGCAAAGGGGGGCAGGCCCTTGAGCAGTTGCTGGCCATAGCTGGTGTTCACCAGGCGGCGGTCATAGCAGTACACATGGGCCTGGTCCTCCTCCGTGCGTATGGCACGCCCCACCCATTGGGCCAGCCGTATCGCCGTGGCGGGCACGACCAGCTCGTTGAACGGGTTGCGGCCACTGCTGCGCAGCCATTCGGCGCGTGCCTCGCCCACGGGGTCGTCGGGCGGGGCGAAAGGCAGCTTGGTGATGAACAGCGATTCGCACAGCGCTCCGGGCAGGTCCAGGCCCTCACCGAAGGACTGCATGCCGAAGATGATCGAGGGTTCGCCCATCTCCACGGCGTCGCGGTGGCGTGCCAGCAGCAGGGCACGGGGCAGGGCGGTCTGCACCAGCACCTGGGATCGCATGGCCGTGGACAGCGCATCGACGGCCTGGCGCATCTGCTCGCGCGAGGTGAACAGCACCAGGGCCCCGGCCTGCACGCGGGACAGGTCGCCCAGCAGCGCCTCCACCATCTCCTGCGTGAAGCGCGCCGCCTCCTTGGGGTCGGCCTGGGTTTCACGCGCCACCAGGGTGCCCTGGCGGGCGTAGTCGAAAGGGCTGGGCACTTCCAGCGTGGTCACGGCCGCATCGTCGTGCAGGCCGGCCTCGCGCAGGAAGAAGTCGAATTGTCCACAGCTGGTCAGAGTGGCCGATGTCAGGACGGCCCCACGCACCTGGGACCACAGATGGTGGCGCAGCGTGGCCCCCGGCAGGATGGGGCTGGCATGCGCCTTGACCACGATGTATTCGCCATCCGTCTCCAACGTGAACCATTTCGCATTGGGGACGCGGCTACTGTCGTCATCTTCTGCGGGCTGCTGCATCAGCAGCTGTGCCGTGTCATAGACGCTCTCCAGCCTGGGAGCCAGTGCGCCAACCTGTGCGTAGGCTGTGGACAGCCTGCGAGCTTCCTCTGGATTTTCCTTGATCGCGGCGCGCAGTGCCTTGGAGATGGCGCGCAGGGCATCGAGATAGGCGTTGGCATGGTGGGCCATGCGGCCCAGCGGCTCCAGCAGCGCCTCGGGCAGTATGCCGCGCGGTGCACGCACGCGCGCCGGCCCCCAGCTGTCCTTCTGTCCCTTGAGGCTGTCGCCGTATTGCTCCATCACCAGGCGCGCCAGCTCCTGCATCTGCTGGCGCAGCTGGCTGGCGTGGGCGGGCAGATCGGCCAGTTCCTCCACTTCCACCAGGGTGTTCACCCGCAGCGCGCGACTGGTCAGCTTGTCGATCCAGCCCAGCCGGCTCAGGTCCACTTCTCCGGCGAACTGGCCCAGCGCCGTGGCCGGCAGGTGGTGGGCCTCGTCGAGCACCAGCAGGCAGTTGTCGAGTTCGGGCAGCAGCCGGGCTCCCAGGGATGACAGCAGCAGGTCGTGGTTGGCCACGATGACCTGGGCGGCGACCAGATCCTTGCGGCGCTCGTAGTAGACGCAGTGGCTGAAGGCGGGACAGTGCTTGCCGGTGCAGGACGAGGATTCGGCCGCCACCGGGCTCCAGGCCTCGGCCTCCGGCGGGGTTTCCAGCGAATCGCGGTCACCGTCCCAGGCCTGCGTGGCCAACGCATTGGCCATGCTTTTGTAGAACTGCATGCGCGCTTCCAGCTCCTGGGCAGGCCGTGCCGTGCGGTTTTGGGCCTGGGCCTTCTCCTCGGCGAACAGGTCATCCATGTCCTCGTCCTGGGCTTCGCCGGTGCTGGCCAGGCGCTCCAGCTTGAGCTTGCAGACAAAGCGTCCCCGGCCCTTGGCCAGCGCGAACTTGAACGGCTGCTCCAGCTGCTGGGCCAGGGCGGGAAGGTCCTTGTTCACCAGCTGCTCCTGCAAGGCCACCGTGGCCGTGGAGATCAGCACCCGCGTGCCGCGCGCCAGCGCCATCGCAATGGCTGGGACGCTGTAGGCCAGCGATTTGCCCACGCCGGTGCCGGCCTGGACCACGGCGATGGCCCGGACCGGATCCGGTGCGCCTTCATCGATTTTTCCGAGCTGGGCCTGGCTGAAGGTCTGTGCCACCTGGGCCGCCATTTTTCGCTGGCCCCCACGATTTCGGAACCCCGGGATGGCTCCGACCACATCATCGAAGGATTTCAGGGCCTGATCAGCCCATTTTTTTTCATGCATTTCGGCGTTTTTCGACCCATGGGACCATCAAGGTCCATGGATTTATAAAAATTCGTACAGTGATATGTATTAAATAAGATGCGAAATCTTATGAAATACAGCATACAAAGCGTCTGTCGCGTATGCCGTACAGCCTACAAGCAGGCTGTCATGTGTATCGCCGTGCCTGCCAATCGCATGTGCGAACGGGTGGGTATGTGTGTCGTGGTTGTCCTCTTTATCCACCAGCTGTTCGTGATTTGTTCCCATGCACGGGAATGCTGTACCCAGGGTGGCATCCACAGGCTTGTTCACAGATCGGCGAGGGGTCTGGAGCGTATTAGGCCTGTGGAAACCGTGTTGACATGCTTGTGGATGATGTGGGTGATTGTGATGGTTTGTCGTTGATTTTCAAGAGATTTTTCCAGAATTTTCGGTGTGCCGGATGTCGTGGCTGTGATGGAGGTTGTCACCACTGTGGATAACGGACTCTGTGCGTAGCCTGGATGGAGAAAGCCTGGCTTTGTCATCGGTTTGTCCACAGGCAGGGGCTACTGGCCGGAGCGGTCGGCCGGGCGCGATGCCGGGCTGGGGCCGGCATGGAGGCGTGGGAAATCGGTCGCAGGCCATGGCTGTGGCGGGCGCTGCCGGCCCGTCGCGGCGATACGTTCTTACCAAACGGTAATGAAGGCTTCACCCACGCCGGGCGGCGTGCTTTCTAGCATCCGCTTCATCTCAGGAGAGAAGGGCCGGCCTGCCGCAGTCCCTGCGCTCCAGGCATGGATTGAAGGGGGCAAGATGATCAAGACATTCACGGGCCTGCAGATGGCGGCCCGATTCCCGGTGGCGTCCCTGTGCGCTGCCGTTGCGGCGGCCTGCGTTCTGGCAGGCTGCGATGCGTCCAAGGCCTCGGACCAGGCCAAACCTGTTGCGCAGGCCGCACGTGCCGAAGGCGTGGTCCAGGTCAAGCCCGAGTCGCTGAAGATGCTCAATATCGCCGTGGTGGCCGATCCCCAGGGCACGCAGATGGCCTGGGCACCTGCGCGCGTGGCCTTCGCGGAGGACCGCGTGGCCACGGTGACGGTGCCCGTCGCGGCCCGCGTGCAATCCGTGCGCGCCCATGTGGGCGATCTGGTCAAGGCCGGCGATGAGCTGGCCATCCTGGTCAGCCCCGATGCGCTGCGCGTGCGCTATGAGGTCGAGGCGGCGCGAAGCGCCCATGACGTGGCCTCGGTGGAGGTGCGCCGCCAGCAGACCATGGTGGACAAGGGCGTGGGCGTGGAGGTGGATCTGCGTGCCGCCCAGGCCAAGCTGCGCGAGAGCGCGCAGGAACTGTCGCGTGCCCAGGGCACGGCGGCGCTGCTGGGGCAGGGCGGCGGTGACCGCATCGTGTTGCGTGCGCCGCGCGCCGGCGTGGTGGCCGAGCGCAAGGCCGTGGTCGGGGCCTCGGTGGAGGCCGGCGGCGAGCTGTTCCTCGTCGGGGATCCGGGTGCCATGAATGTCGTGGCCGAGGTGTTCGAAAGCGATCTGCCCGGCATCCGACTGGGCAGCAATGTGCAGGTCGACATTCCCCAGCTTCCCAAGCCGTTGAGCGGCAAGGTCCGCCACCTGGGCGCTACGCTGGACAAGGAGTCGCGCCGCGCGGCCGTGATCGTGCAGCTCGATGCCCAGGACCCCGTGCTGCGCTCGGGCATGCAGGCGCGCGTGGGCCTGCAGGTCTCCAACGAGCATGAGATGCTGATTCCCGTGACGGCCGTGCTCATCAAGGACGAGAGCCGCAGCATCGTCTTCGTGCAGACCGGCGAGCTGCAGTTCGAGGCACGCACCGTCAGCCTGGGCCGACCCGCCCGAGGCATGGTGCCCGTGGTCTCGGGCCTCAAGCCCGGCGAGAAGATCGTCGTGCGCGGCGGCCTGCTGCTGGACGGCGCGGCCAGCCAGCTTCTCTGATACGCGGCAGGAGTTCCCACCATATGCTGCGTTCCCTGATTTCCTTCGTGGTGCACCGGCGGCTCGTTGCCCTGTGCGCCACCCTGATCATCGCCATCTATGGCGTGTATTCGTACCTGCACACCGCCATCGAGGCCTACCCCGATGTGACCAATGTGCAGGTGGGCGTGATCGCCCAGGCGCCGGGCCTGGCCCCCGAGGAGGTCGAGCGCCAGATCACCCAGCCGCTGGAGCGCGAGCTCAACGGCACGCCGGGCCTGGTCTCGCTGCGCTCGGAGAGCTATTTCGGGCTGGCCATGATCAACCTGGTCTTCAACGACCAGGCCGACAGCTTCCATGCGCGCGCCGAAGTCTCGCAGCGCCTGCCCCAGGCCGACCTGCCCGATGGCGTCACGCCCGAGATGGCGCCCGACTACACGCCGCTGGGCAAGATCTTCTACTACCGCCTCAAGAGCGACCGCCACACGCTGGCGCAGCTGCGCACCGAGCAGGAGTGGCGCGTGGTGCGCGTGCTCAAGCAGGTGCAGGGCGTGGCCGACGTGGTCAGCATCGGCGGCTTCGTCAAGGAGTACCACGTCGAGGTCGATCCCGAGAAGCTCTATGCCCTGGGCCTGTCGCTGGAGGACGTGAGCGAGGCGCTGTCCAAGTCCAACCGCAACGTGGGCGGCGGCCTGATGCGCCGCGGCGAGCAGTCGCTGATCATCCGCGGCATCGGCCTGCTGCGCACGCCCCAGGAGATCCAGGCCGTGGTGGTGGCCATGCGCGGCAGTGCGCCCGTGACCATCGGCGACGTGGCGCGCGTGGTGCAGTCGCACACGCCGCGCCAGGGCTCGGTGGGCATGGACGAGGCCGACGACGTGGTCCAGGGCATCGTGCTGCTCAAGCGCGGCGAAAACCCCTCGGAAGTGCTGGACCAGATCCATGCCAAGGTGGCCGCGCTCAACGACGGCGGCCTGCCCGAGGGCATGCACATGGAGACCAACTACGACCGCTCGGACCTGGTCGGCCACACGCTGGGCACGGTGCAGCACAACCTGCTGTTCGGCGCCACGCTGATCGTGGGCGTGCTGTGGCTGTTCCTGCGCAGCCTGCGCGGCTCGCTGATCGTGGCCACGGTGATTCCGCTGTCGCTGCTGGTGGCCTTCATCGGACTGCACCTGCTGGGCATGCCGGCCAACCTGATCTCCATGGGCGCCATCGACTTCGGCATCATGGTGGACGGCGCCGTGGTGCTGGCCGAGAACATCATCCGCAACGCCCGCCTGCGCAAGCCGCAGACCCAGGCGGACATGCGCCACATCATCATCGACTCGGCCGTGGCCGTGGCCAAGCCCACGCTGTTCGCCATGGCCATCGTGATCGCGGCCCTGATCCCGGTGTTCTCGCTGCAGAGCATCGAGGGCCGCATCTTCCGGCCGCTGGCCATGACCTACAGCTTCGCGCTGCTGGGTGCCCTGGTCTTCGCCATGGGCCTGGTGCCGGCGCTGTGCGCGCTGCTGCTCAAGCCCCGGCACGTGATGGTGGAGGAGCCCAAGATCTTCGACCGTGCCCACCATGGCTACCAGCACTGGATAGAGCGCGTGCTGGGCGCGGGGCGTCGCCGTTTCACGGTGGTCGTAGTCTCGGTGGCGATCCTGGTGGGTGCGGGCGTGTCGGCCGTGTGGCTGGGCACGGAATTCCTGCCCGAGCTCGACGAGGGCGATGCCTATGTGCTGGTGCAGATGCCGGCCTCGATCTCGCTGGAAAAGGGCCAGGAAGTGCTGCGCGACGTGCGCCTGCGCCTGAAGGCCTTCCCCGAGGTCATCACCGTGACCACCGAGCAGGGCCGCCCCGAGTCGGGCACCGACAACGAGACACTGAACCTGGCCAAGGTGCTGGTGCGCCTGAAGGGCCATGGCGAGTGGCGCAAGGGCCTGACCAAGCCCCAGCTCATCGAGCAGATGCGCGCCACGCTCGGCGAGATTCCCGGCGTGGCCTTCAACTTCGCCCAGCCTATCCGCGACAGCGTCGAGGAGTCGACCTCGGGCGCGCGCGGGCAGGTGGTGCTCAAGGTCTTCGGTCCCGACATTCCGCAGCTGCGCTCCATCCTGCAGCAGACCGTGGACCTCGTGAAGGACATCGACGGCGTGGTGGACCTGGGCCTGTACCGCGACGCGCCCGCGCCGCAGGTGCACGTGGAGTTCGACCGCCAGGCCCTGGCGCGCCAGGGCATCGCCATGGAGACCGCGCAGAAGACGCTGGAGGCCGCGCTGGCCGGCAACATCTCGACCACGCTGTGGGAGGGCGAGTACCCGGTGCCCGTGCGTGTGCGCCTGCCCTACGTGGACCGCATGGACGAGGAGCGCATCCGCAACATCGCCATCCCCTTGCCCAATGGTGGATCCGTGCCCCTGCACTCGGTGGGCCAGGTCTCCATCAAGATCGGCAACTCCTCCATCTTCCGCGAAGGCAATGCGCGCTACATGGCGCTGAAGTTCAACGTGGAAGGCCGTGACATCGGCTCCGTGGTGAAGGACACGCTGGCCACGTTCAAGAAGAACGTGAAGATCCCCGAGGGCTACCAGGCGGTCTGGGGCGGCGAGTGGGAGAACCAGCAGCGCGCGGCCGCGCGCCTGAAGATCGTCGTGCCCCTGTCGCTGCTCATCGTCTATGCGCTGCTGTTCGGCGCGCTGGGGCAGGCGCGCAGCGCCGGCATCATCCTGCTGTGCGCTCCGTTCGCCATGGTCGGCGGCATCGCGGCCTTGCACATGGCGGGCATCGAGCTGTCCATCAGCGCGGCCATCGGCTTCATCGCGCTGCTGGGCCAGGTGGCGCTGGCCGGCCTGCTCGTGATCTCGGCCGTCGAGGAACTGCGCCGCCAGGGCATGCCCATGCTGCAGGCCCTGGTCGAAGGCACGGCCGAGCGCATGCGCTCCATCGTGCTCGTGGCCCTGCTGGCGCTGCTGGGCCTGCTGCCCATGGCACTGTCCACGGGCGTGGGCAGCGAGACGCAAAAGCCCTTTGCCTCGGTGATCGTGGGCGGCATGGTGGTGCTGCCGCTGGTGGCCCTGGTGCTGCTGCCCGTGCTCTACGCCATCCTGGGCCCCAAGAACATGTTGACGCAGGAAGAACTCGATGAAAAGGAATGACTACCCCCTGAGCGGCTGCGCCGCTTCCCCCAAGGGGGACGACGCCTTCGCCGCGAGGCGGCTCTTGCTCGGCGTCTCTGAGTTTGGCCGCGTCGGTTTTGTGCGCAATGCCCTGGTGGCTGCGGCCGTTCTGTGTTGCGCCACTGGTTCTGCAGTGGCGCAACAGGCAGTGCCCGCCATGACGGCGGTGACGGCCGCGCCCGCGCCGGCTTCCGAGGTGGCGCCTGCGGCGGCGCCGCAGCAGCCGGTGGGCATGCAGGAGTATCTGCAGATGGTGGTGCGCAACCAGCCGCAGCTGGCGGCGCAGCGGCTGCAGATCGGCGTTGCGCAGGCGGACAGCCGCACGGCGGCGGCGTTCCCCAATCCCACGGCGTCGTACGGCAGCAAGCCGGGCGAGAAGCAGTGGGGCATCGAGCAACCCCTGCCCATCTTCGGCCAGCGGCGCCTGCGCATGGAAAACGCGCGCAAGGGCGAGACGGCGGCGCGTGCCAATGTCGAGGTGGCCGTGGCCACGACCCTCAGCGATGCGGCCACCGCCTTCATCGACCTGCTGATGGCGCAGCAGCGCCTGAAGGTCTGGGAAGAGGCCCAGGAGTCGCTCAACGGAGCCGGAGGCATCGTGCGCGGGCAGATCGAGGCGGGCGCGCGCAGCCGCTATGACGGTGCGCGCCTGAACCTGCAGCAGGCCCAGATGGCCATGCAGGTCAGCCAGGCCCGATCGGACTTGCAGGATGCCGCATCGCACGCCGCCGCTCTGGCCGCGCTGCCTGACTGGGCGCCGCGCGCCACGGGCAGCCTGCAGGCGGTGCCCGTGGGGCAGTTGATGAACGAGCCGCAACTGTGGGAGGCGGCACGCCTGCGACTGCCGGCCCTGGTCGCAGCCCAGGCCGAACTGGACCAGGCGCGCCACAAGATCGAGCTGGAGCGCCGTGAGGCCCTGCCCACGCCCAGCGTGAGCGTGGCGCGCGTGCGCAACCGGCTGGACGGCAACTACAACCAGATCGGCGTGTCGGTGGAGCTGCCGCTGTTCGACCGCCGCGAAGGACCGATTGCACGCGCCCAGGTGGAGGCGGAACAGGCCGAACTGCGCTATGACGCCGCCCTGATCGAGGCGCGCACCGAGCTGCAGCGCGCCGTCAGGCAATTGAAGTTGCGCCGCGATGCCGTGCGCGCCTATGAAAAGCAGGGCCTGGCCCAGATCGAGCCGTTGAAACAGATGGCCCAGGATGCCTACAAGCTCGGCCAGGGCTCCATCCTGGAGCTGATCGACTCGCTGGGCTCGATCAACGAGCACCGCCTGGAGCACCTGGACCTGGTCAAGGAAATGCTGCGGGCCGAGTGGCAGGTGCGCGTGGCCAGTGGCGATCTGCCGATGTGGGCGGCCCCCTGAGCATTTCAGGTCGGCGGCACCCCCCGAAGGGGCTGCACAGTGCGGTAGATAGCTGAAAAAGGCGGTACACATGCCGGCATCCCCTTCCTCCCCTGCGGCGCCCGGCGTATCGACGCCCGGCGTATCGACGCCCGGCGCATCGGCGCCCGGTGCCCCGTATAGTGTCTGCCTCAGCTTTGAGACAGGCCCTGTCGCCCGCATGTACCGCTACCTCATCATCGAAGACGACGCGCTCAACGCGCGCTACATCGCCGAAGGCCTGCGCCAGCAGGGCGCCCAGGTGGTGGTATGCAGCGACGGCGTGCAGGGCATCGCCCTGGCCGTGGGTGAGAGCTGGGATGTCATCATCCTGGACCGCATGCTGGCCAACGGCTTCGACGGCCTGCAGATCCTGCAGGCCCTGCGCTCCATGGGCAAGCAGACGCCGGTGCTGGTGCTCAGCGCCCTGTCGGCCACCGACGAGCGCGTGCGCGGCCTGAAGGCCGGCTGCGACGACTACCTGACAAAGCCCTTCGCGTTTTCCGAGTTGTCGGCACGCCTGGAGGCCCTGGTGCGCCGAGCCCAGATCCCCGCGCCCGCGCGCGAGATGCGCCTGGCCGACCTGCGCCTGAACCTGCTCACGCGCAGCGCCGAGCGCGCGGGCCAGCCGCTGGCGCTGCAGCCGCGCGAGTTCCGCCTGCTGGCCTTTCTGATGCAGCACGCGCACCAGATCGTCACGCGCACCATGCTGCTCGAATCCGTCTGGGACTACCGGTTCGACCCGCAGACCAATGTCATTGACGTGCATATCAGCCGCCTGCGCGGCAAGGTGGACAAGGGTTTCGAGCCCGCGCTGATCCACACCGTGCGCGGCGTGGGCTACAGCCTCTCGGACCGGCCCCAGGACCTGCCCCAGGTGCCCTGATGTCGCTGTCCAAGCCCTGGAGCTCCACGGCCTTCCGGCTGGCGCTGACCTACGGGGTGCTGCTGGTGCTGACCATGTCCATCGTGCTGTCGGTGTTCTATGTGCAGACCGTGGGCGTGCTGCGCATGCGCATGGACCGCCAGGCCGAGAACCACCTGCGCCGCCTGGTCGAGCACCGCGACAAGTATGGCGAGCCCGCGCTGGAGGCCGAGATCCAGCAGACGCTGCTGGACGGCGTCAACACCGATACCGAAATCCTGATACTCATGGATGAGCAGGGTACGCCCATCATCGGCAACGCCGACCCCGTGCCCGCGCGTCGGCTCTCTGAAATGGGTGTACGCGACCTCAAGGTGCGGCGCAATGGTCGCATCGTCACGGGCCGCGTGGCCGTGGCCGCCCTGTCCGACGGCCGGCTGCTGGCCGTGGGCAGCGACATGCAGGTGCAGCGTGACGTGGAGGACCTGTTTGGCCGCGCCAGCCTGCTGGCGGGCCTGGTGGCCCTGGGCATGGCCGTGCTGGGCGCGGGGGCCTTTCGCCGCGTGGTGGAGGAACGCGCCGCCGACATCCGCAGCACCATGGCGCGCGTGGCCACGGGCGACCTGCGCCAGCGCATCCCGGTCACGGGCCGCGACGACGAATTCACCCTGCTCAACCGCGACATCAACACCATGCTGGACCGGCTGGAACTGTTGATGGACGGCATACGCCACGTCTCCAACACCATCGCCCACAATCTGCGCACACCGCTGACGCGCATCCTGCTGCGCCTGCGCAATGCCCGGCAGGCCACGCCCGAGGAAAAGAACGAGATCCTGGCCCTGGTGGCCCAGGAAGTGGCCGAACTGGGCGTGGTCTTCGACAAGCTGCTGCAGATCGCCGAAGTGGAAAGCGGCGCCAGCCGCAAGAACTTCGCGCCCGTGGACCTGCATGCGCTGCTGGTCGATGTGGTGGAGTTCTATGAACCGCTGGTCGAGGACGCCGGCGGCGTGCTGCGCCTCGATGTCCAGGGAACACCCATGGCGCTGGGCGATGGCGACCTGCTGGCCAGTGCCGTGGCCAACCTCGTGGACAACGCCATCAAGTACGGCTCGGCACCCGACAGCGCGCATGGTGCCGACATGCTGTTGCGCGCGGGCGTGGCGCATGAGCTGGGCGTCGATGGCGGCGCCTGGGGCGTGGAAATCATCGTCCAGGACCAGGGGCCGGGCGTGGACGCTGCCACGCGCGAGAAGATGGGCACGCGCTTTTACCGTGCCGAATCGGACCGCGAAGGCTATGGCCTGGGCCTGGCCAGCGTGCAGGCCATCGTGCAGCTGCATGGCGGACGGCTCAGTTTCGAGAACGTCAATCCTGGCCTGCAGGCCAGGATCTGGTTGCCCAGCCTGCCGGTGGCCTGAGGCCGGGCGAGGCCTCAACGCGCCTTGTGGCCGAAGGCGCAGAAACCCGGCTTGGGCCCCTTCTTCGGATGCAGGCGGCAGGTCTCGGGCCGCTGCTCGTAGACGGTGCAGCGCCGCGTTTTCGCATCGAGGAAGTTGCAGTCCCCGCTGGCACGCCGCGCCATCGTGAAGAGGTTGTGCTTGGGGTTGTAGTGGTCGATCAGGCGCATCTTCATCAGCCGTCTGGCGATGAGCCTGGGCTCCACGTTGTCCACCTCGAACGGGTCCACCAGCCCCAGCCGCACCAGGTCGGGCAGCTGCACCTCCAGCGGCATGGTGCAGCAGTTGGCCGCACAGCTGTCGCACAGGCCGGGCTTGTACTTGCTCCAGGTGTCGAGGCGGTCGACATCGACGATGCTGATGGGGGATTTCATGGGGTAGGGCAGGGCAACGAAAAAACGCCCGTGGCGGGCGTGGAACAGGCGGGTATTTTTCTCCAGAAACGGCCTGCCGTGGTGCGCACCCCTGTGTAGTTGCCCGGCGTGGCGGGTTTTGCCCCGGCGCGCGGGCTCAATGCCCTGGCACCCGCTTCCTCAGCAGGTACTTCTGGAACCCGTCCGACACCAGCTCGCCGCGCTGGTTCAGCACGCGCGTGGCCAGCGTCAGCACGCCGGTGGTGTGGCCGGCCTTCAGCTCCGACACCGTCAGCGTGCAGTACAGCGTGTCACCCACGTAGACGGGTGCCAGGAAGCGGCTGCCCTGTTCCAGGAAGGCCTTGAGGGATTCCTCCACCATGTGCGGGAACAGGCCCGCGCCGGCCGCCGTCTGGATGGCCACCTGGTAGCCATGGGCCAGCATGTGGGGCATGCCGTGCGCGCGGCAGTACTCCACGTCGTAGTGCACGGGGTGGTTGTCGCCGCTGGCCAGCTGGAAGGCCGCGAACAGCGCGTCGGTCATGGTGCGCGAGGGCAGGGGGAAGACCTCGCCCGGCGTGAAGTCCTCGAAGTAGCGCTGGGGGCACAGGGATGGGTGTCGTGGCAGTGGCATGGCGGTTTCCTCAGTTCGCGCCCATGTGGGCGGCCTTGGCGACCTTGCCCCATTTGTCCAGTTCCTGGTTCAGGAACGCGGCCAGCGCCTGTGGGCGCGGCTGCTTTTCCAGCACCAGGCCCATGTCGTAGGCCTTTCTTTGCAGCCCGGCATCGTCCACCGTGGACTGCAGGCCGGCCTGCAGCCGGTCGATCAGCTTTTGCGGCGTGCCGGCGGGCGCGAACACGGCGTTCCAGGTATAGGCCTCGTAGCCGGGCACCTGCTCGGCAATGGCCGGTGTGTCGGGCGTCTGCGGCAGGCGCTGGGCCATGGTCGTGGCCAGCAGGCGCACCGTGCCGGCCCGGACCTGGGCCAGCCCGGTGGGTGCGCTGTCCAGCATGAAGGCCAGGTGGCCGCCGATCAGGTCCTGGATGGCCGGAGCGCTGCCCCGGTAGGGCACATGCACGGCCTGGGTGGTCGCCATCAGGTTGAGCAGTTCCGCGCCCAGGTGCGGCGCGCTGCCCACGCCGGCCGAGGCATAGCTGACCTGGCCGGGCCGCGCGCGCAGATAGGCCAGGAACTCGGGCAGGTTCTGCACCGGCAGTCGCTTGTCCACGATCAGCACCAGCGGCGCCTTGGCGACCAGGCCCACGGGCGCGAAGTCCTCCACCGTGCGGTAGCCGAGCTTGTCGTGGATGTGCGGGTTGACGGCATGCGCCACCGTGGTCAGCAGCAGGGTGTAGCCATCGGGCGCGGCCCGGGCCACGGCCTCGGTGCCCACCAGGGTGCCCGCCCCCGTGCGGTTTTCGATCACCACGGGTGAGCCCAGTTTCCTGCTCCAGACCTCGGCCATGGCGCGGCCGAAGCTGTCGGTGGGGCCGCCTGCCGCATAGGGGATCACGAGCTTGATGGGGCGGGCGGGATAGTCCTGGGCGCCGACCGTGCCTGCGGCCAGCAGCCAGGCCGCGGCAATCAGGGTTTGGCGTCTTGCGGTCTTGAAGTGCATACTTTTCTCCGTTGCTTTTTCGGTTGTCTCTGGGTGACGACTATAGAAATGCATAAAAAAAGCAGCCAGTCGAATATTTGATAGGGCGATTAGATATCGTCTAAAACACAGGAGATACCCCTGGAGGTATGGCGTCCATGCGGTTTGAATTGACGGATTTAAGGGTTTTCCTGGCCATTGCCCGCGAAAAAAGCCTCAGCGCCGGTGCGGCCGAGGTGCATCTGACGGCACCATCGGCCAGCTATCGGCTCAAGAATCTGGAGCAGGCCATGGGGGCATCGCTTTTCGAGCGTACATCGAAAGGCATGGTACTCACGCCCGCTGGAATGACCGTGAAGAAATATGCGGATTCCATTTTCAGCAATGTGGAGCGATTGCAAGGAGAAATGCAGCGCCATGTCAATGGCATAGCGGGCCATATCCGTGTCTTCGCCAACAGCAGCACCTTGATGGGGATCACACCCGCGCTCAGCCGTTATCTGGCGCATTATCCCAATGTCAATGTGGACCTGGACGAGCACCTGAGCGAGGACACGGTGCGCGCCGTGCTCGAAGGCCGTGCCGACGTGGGCCTGGTCGCCGGCCCCATTGATCTGCATGGCCTGCACGCCATCACCTACGGGCATGACGAGCTGGTGCTGGTGGCGCCCGTGGGCCATCCCCTGGTGGCCCAGGGACAGGCATCGCTGGAGACGGCATTGACCCATGATCTGGTCTCCATTGGCCGCAAGACCAGCAATTTCCTGTATCTGCAAGGCATGGCGGACAAGCTGGGCATGCATCCCCGTGTACGTGTGCACGCACCCACATTCGAGGCCGTGTTGCGCTGCGTGCAGGAAGGCGTGGGCATTGCCCTGGTGCCGCGCTCCATCGCGGCGCCGGCGCTGGAGGCCGGTCGCCTGGCCGCCATACGCCTGGATGAATCCTGGGCGCAACGCGAGCAAAGGGTGGTCACGCGCGATCCCGACAGCCTGCCCGCCTATGCGCGCGATTTCGTGGCCTATGTGGCCACGCAACACCTGCCACAGGAAAACATGCTGGAAAAACCTGCGGCTTAGAGAAATTGGAATCCACCTTAGAAAATGCCGACTGGCTGTCTGCATGGCCGGCTTCTAGAATGCGGCCAATCGCTATTTGCCGGATTCAAGAAAATGCAGACACGTCCCCTGGATGGTGTGATGGTATTGGCCATGGAGCATGCCGTGGCAGGGCCTTTTGCCAGCCGGCAGCTGGCCGATCTGGGGGCCCGGGTCATCAAGCTGGAGCGATGGCCCGATGGAGATTTTGCGCGAGGATATGACGACAAGGTTCATGGTGAATCCTCTTTCTTCGTCTGGGCCAACAGGGGAAAGGAAAGTCTTGCGGCCGATATCAAGACCGAAGAAGGGCGGAATATCGTCGGGAAGATACTGGAAAAGGCCGATATCCTGATCCAGAACCTGGCGCCTGGCGCCACCCAGAGAATGGGCCTGGATTTCGACAGCCTGCATGAGAAATATCCGCGCCTCATCGTCTGCGACATTTCGGGCTATGGCGAGGGGGGGCCGCTGAGCGACAGGAAGGCCTATGACCTGCTGATCCAGGCGGCGGCCGGCCTGATCTCGGTCACCGGCACGCAGGACCAGCCCGCGCGCGTGGGCATCTCCATCGCCGACATCGCGGCCGGCATGTATGCCTACTCGGGCGTCCTGTCCGCGCTGCTGCAGCGCGCCCGCACCGGGCGGGGCCTGCGCGTGGAGGTGTCCATGCTCGAAGCGCTGGCCGAGTGGATGTCCTACCCGCTGAACTTTGCCCGTTACGGCGGCACGGCGCCGACGCGCAGCGGCCTGACCCATCCGTCCATCGCTCCCTACGGGCAGTACGTGGCGGGCGATGGCCAGAGCCTCATCTTCGGCCTGCAGAACGACCGGGAATGGGACAGCTTCTGCACCCATGTGCTGCGCCAGCCCGCGCTGGCGCAGGATGCGCGCCTGGCGACCAACCTGCAGCGCGTGGCGCATCGCGCCGAGCTGGATGCGGTGATTGCCGAAGTCTTCTCCACGCTGAGCCGCGAGCAGGCCATGCAGCGGCTGGATGCGGGCGGCATCGCCAACGCGCCGCTCAACGGCATGCACGAGGTCTGGGATCATCCGCAGCTGCGGGCCCGCGGACGCTGGCGCGAGGTGGCCACGCCCGGCGGCGGCATCCAGGCCCTGCTTCCCCCGGCCACGCTGTCGGATGCCGAAGCCGCCATGGGCGCCGTGCCCGCCCTGGGCGAGCATACGCAGGCGCTGTGGGAGGAGTTTGGCGGGCAGGCTCGAGGCCGGCAAGAGTGATGCCCGATGGGTCCAGGCGGGCGATGGTGGTTGAACTACGGAACCCATTCGAGCGTGGCGAACTCGACCGCTTCCTTGGTTGTCATCGGCTCTCTTGAGAGGGACGAAGAGGGTCGCGCTCAGACCGCGAGCGCTGCGCGCAAGCGCTCGATTCTTCGCCGCCGCTCGGCGCGCGCTTCGAGCGCCTGCGCCATATCGACTTCGACAAAGCGTGCCTTGTGGTTTGGCTGCATCTGGGCGATGAGATCCATGTCGGCGCTGATGACGGTGCCGACCATCGCGTAGCCGCCACCCGAGACCGCATCGCGGTGCAGGATGATTGGTTCGCGTCCGCCCGGCACCTGGATGGAACCGTATGGGTAGCCCGCATCGACGATGTTCGACGGGTCGTCGCCCGCGCCGAATGGCGGCGTGCGCTCGTGGAACTTCAGCGGCGTGCCGTTCTTGTAGCGGTAGCCGATGCGGTCGGCCTCGGAACCGACAGTCCAGGTGTCGGCAAAAAAGCTTTGCACCGACACCTCCTGCAGTCGGTGGAAGTAGATGCCCGGCAGCACACGCAGGACCACTTCCTTGTCGAGCACCGGCAGCAATGCGGCCTCCACCGTGCGACCCGCGCGGGCAGTGGCGGACGGTACACCCACGGGCAGTCTGTCGCCAGCCAGCAGCTTGCGTCCGTTGAAGCCGCCGAATGCGCCCAGGCCGTAGGTCGAGCGGCTGCCCAGTACCACCGGCACATCGATGCCGCCGGCCACGGCGATGCACATGCGCGCGCCGAGCTTCATGAAGTCGAAGCCGAGCCTGTCGCCGGCCTGCACCGCGAATGCGGTATTGCGTGGCACCTCATTGCCGTTGAGCTTGATCTTCGCGTCGGCGCCGGTCACGGCCACCAGCGCGGGCGCGTCGAACTGCAGCTCGGGCCCGAGCAGCGTGCTTTCGATGACGGCCGCACCTTCGTCGTTGCCGACCAGCAGGTTTGCGAGCACCAGGCTTTGCTGGTCGAGCGCACCCGACAGCGGAATGCCCAGGTGGTAGTAGCCGGGGCGGCCGGCGTCCTGCACGCTGGTCGCGAGGCCGGGCTTGAGCACTTCAATCGCCATGGAGCACTTTCAGGAGCTGTTGGTTGTAGCCGCCCGGGTCAGCCAGGAAATCGTTGAGCGAGAACGACACTGGCGCGATGCGAAGCGCGTAGGTGCCGGCCTCGACCTGCGCGATCTGGCGGTCGTACTCGGCGCGGTCAATGGGTTTGTACTTGACGATGTCGCCGGGCTGGAAGAACACCATCAGCTCCTTCAGGTAGGACAGCCGTTGCGCCGGGTCGAAGATGGGCGCGGGCGTGACACCGAACATCTGGTAGCCGCCCGCACCACGCACCGAGTAGATGCAGCTGAAGCAACCGCCGTGGCCCAGCGTGAGCCTGGGCGTGTCGGTGCGCGGGCTCAGGTACTTGGGCACCTGGATCTGGCGCTGGCGCTCGACCATCTGGAACAGAAAGGGCAGGCCGGCCACGAAGCCGACCATCGACACGAACCAGGGTGCCGACGAGTGCGCCTCGATGAAGGCCTCGACCGAGACGTGGCCGTTGATGCGCGCCGCGTACTCGATGTCGGTGCCCGACGGGTCCTGGTGCCGCTCGCGAAAGCGCATCAGCGTCTCGTGTGTCCACGGGTCGTTGTAGAGCACGGGAATCTCGACGATGCGCGTCTGCATCTGCAGGTCGGCATCGCCCAGGCCCGCTTCGATGTCTTTGAGCATGGCGAGCAGTGCGTCGGGCGCGATCGCATCGGGATCGAAGCGCACGAGGTAGGCGGCGTTGGCGGGACAGATTTCGGTCACGCCCGTGATCTCGCCCGCCTGTGCGCGGCGGCGCAGCTCATTGCAGATGGCCATGCCTTTGAAGAAGGCGGGCAGCGACATCTCTTCGCTGATCTCGACGAACAGGTGCTCGTCGCCGCCGAAGCTGTAGCGGGCCTGGGTGGGAAGGGTGCTGGCAGCGGTCATGCGGTCACCTTCGCAAGTGGATCGGGTGCGTCAGCCAGCGGATTCACCGCCAGCCAGGTTTCGAGAAAGCCCGTGTGGAATGCGGCCTGCGCCACGCCCGCGTCCTCGCACAGTGCGCGGTGCAGCGGGATCGTGGTGTGGATGCCTTCGACCTGCAGCTCGTCGAGCGCGCGCCGCATGCGGGCCAGCGCGCCGGCGCGATCGGTGTTGTGCACGATCAGCTTGCCCAGCAGCGAGTCGTAGTACGCCGGCACGGTGCAGCCGGGGAACAGCATGGTGTCGAAGCGCACGCCGGGGCCGCCCGGCACCACGAGCTGTGACACGAGGCCCGGGCTTGGCATGAAGTTCTTCGCGGCGTTCTCGGCGTTGATGCGCACCTCGATGGCCGCGCCGGTCAGCCGGATGTCTTCCTGCCGCAGGCGCAGCGGCTGGCCCAGCGCGATGCGCAGCATCTCCTTCACGAGGTCGATGCCGGTGATCATCTCGGTGATGGGGTGCTCGACCTGGATGCGCGTGTTCATCTCGATGAAGAAGAACTCGCGCGTGTCGTCGTCGTACAGGTATTCGAGCGTGCCCGCGCCGCGGTAGGCCACGGCATGGGCCAGCCGCAGCGCCGATTCGCACAGCGCGGCGCGCGTGGCCTCGCTGATGGCGGCCGAGGGCGCTTCTTCCCACACTTTCTGGCGGCGTCGCTGCAGCGAGCATTCGCGCTCGAAGCAGTGAACCACGCGCTGGCCGTCGCCCAGGATCTGCACCTCGATGTGGCGCGCCTGGCGGATGAAGCGTTCGAGGTACACCTCGCCGTTGCCGAAAGCGGCCTGCGCTTCCGCCGTGGCGGTGGCGAACTGCTGGCGTAGCTCGGCTTCGTCGTGCGCCACGCGAATGCCGCGCCCGCCCCCGCCGGCCGAGGCCTTGATCATGATGGGGTAGCCGATGTCCTTTGCCACCGCAACGGCGGTGTCGGCATCTGTCACTGCCCCCATGCTGCCGGGCACGGTGGGCACGCCGGCCTTCATGGCCGCGGCGCGCGCGGCGGCCTTGTCGCCCATGGTGCGGATCGCGTGCGGCGTCGGGCCGACGAACACCAGGCCCGCGGCCTCGATGCGCTCGGCGAACGCGGCGTTCTCCGACAGGAAACCGTAGCCCGGATGCACGGCGCCGGCGCCGCTGTCGGCTGCCGCTTCAAGAATGGCGTCCACGCTCAGATAGCTCCCGGTGGCATGCGCCGGGCCAATGCGCACGGCTTCGTCGGCCATGCGCACCGCGAGGCTTTGCGCGTCAGCGTCGCTGTAGACGGCGACGGTCTTGAGGCCCAGTTCCTTCGCGGCGCGGATGATGCGCACCGCGATCTCGCCACGGTTGGCGATGAGCAGTTTGTCGAATGCGGCGGTCATGGTCCGGGGCCTCACGCCGTTTCGATGACGGCCAGCACCTGGCCCGGATCGACGGGTTCGCCGTTCTCCACGGCAAAGCCCCGCAGCCGGCCGGCCACGTCGGCCGTGACTTCGCTGAACTGCTTCATCACCTCGACCAGGCCGATCACATCGCCCACGGCCACGGTGTCGCCTTCGGCCTTGAACGGCGGCGCGTCGGGCGCCGAACGGCGGTAGAAGGTGCCCGGCAGCGGGCTCAGGACTTCATGGGTAGCGGGCATCGATGCACTCCTGGAAAGCGGGAACAGGAACGAAAGCGGGAAGAACGGAAAACTCAAGGCCGCGCCGGCGCAGCCGCACCGGCAAAACCTGCAACTTCGATGCCGTGCTCGGCCAGTGCGCGGCGCGTGGCCTGCACGATCGCCAGCGCGCCGGGCGTGTCGCTGTGGATGCAGACCGAGTCGAAGCCGATCGCCATGTCCTGGCCTTCGACCGTGCGCACCACGCCTTCGGTGCAGGCACGCAGCACCTTGGCGGCCACGGCCTCGGGGTCGAGCGCGCCGGCGCGGCGGGTGAAGACGATGGAGCCGCTCAGGTCGTAGTCGCGGTCGGCATAGAACTCGCGCGCCACGGGCTGGCCCAATTCGCACGCCACCTGGAAGGTGACGGACGATTCCATGCAGAACAGGCGCAGCGTCGGTTCGATCTGCTGCAGGGCAGTGACGAGTGCGCGCGACAGCGTCTCGTCGCGCGCCGCATGCATGTAGAGCGCGCCGTGCGGCTTGATGTGCTGCAGCGTCATGCCGGCCAGCCGCGCGAATTCGCGCAGCGCGCCGAGCTGGTAGACCATGTCGTTCACCAGCTCGTCGGCCGGTGCATTGATATGGCGGCGCCCGAAGCCCACGAGGTCGCGAAAGCCCGGGTGCGCGCCGATGCCCACGCCGTTTTCCCGGGCCAACAACACCGTCTTGCGCATGATGTTCGGATCGCCCGCATGAAAGCCTGTGGCGATATTGGCCGAGCTGATCAATGGCATCAATTCCTGGTCCACGCCATCGCCGATGGCCCATGGACCGAAGCTTTCGCCCATGTCGGAGTTCAGATCAATCAGCGTCTTCTTCACGTTTCACCTTGTGTTGTTGGCACGGCCAGATGGCAGCAATGCGGGACAAAGTGAAGATTAGTGAGCTGAAAATCGGCTGAAAAGCATTATTTACAGGCGATGCGATATCTGAAAAACAGATACTCCGACTGCATGCAATAGGCGCTACCCTGGAGATCAGTGAATGCTAGGTATCGGATTTGCGCGCGCTGGCATGCAATTTTCGAGCGATAAGTAAATACCCCAGGAAGGCTGCACCATGTCCTTGACCCTTCGCCAGCTCAAGTACTTCACGGCGGTGGCCGAAGTGGGTCGCATCTCACATGCGGCACTGCAACTCAACATCTCGCAATCGGCCGTGACCACGGCAGTCCGGGAGCTGGAGGAAATGCTGGGGCAGCAGCTGTTTGAGCGACAGCCTCATGGCGTGGAACTGACCCGGGCCGGACGGCGTTTTCTGAGCCATGCCTATGCCGTGCTCTCGGCGGCAGACGAGGCGATCCGCATGCCGCATGAGGGAGTGAATGTCGAGGGGACGCTTACCGTTGCCGCTACTTACACGGTGCTCGGCTACTTCTTGCCCCATCACCTTCAGCGTTTCGAGCAATTGCATCCGCAGATCAAGGTCAAGGTGCACGAAGTAGTGCGTGAAGCCATTGAGGAGGGGCTGATCACGCAGCAATACGACATGGGCGTACTGCTCACGTCCAATGTGGTGCTGCGCGAGCTGTCGCTCGAGACATTCTTTGGCTCGCAACGCCGACTGTGGGTGCCGGCCAAGCATGCGCTGCTCGAAAAGGCGGAAGTCACGCTGGCCGATGTGGCTGCCGAGCCCTACATCCTGCTCACCGTGGACGAGGCTGCGGGCACTGCAATGAAATATTGGAGCAAGACGCCGTACCAGCCTCAGATCAGGCTGCGCACAAGCTCGGTAGAAGCAGTGCGCAGCACCGTGGCGAATGGCCTAGGTGTGACCGTTCTCTCGGATATGGTTTATCGACCTTGGTCGCTGGAGGGAAAGCGCATTGAAACCATCAGTCTGCGCGACGCCGTGCCTACGATGAACATCGGGCTTGGGTGGAAGCAAGGCATCGAATTTTCCCCAGCGATGACGGCGTTTCGCGATTACTTTCGGCAGTTGTTTCTCGAGCCGGTCCTGCATCAAGGCAGAAGGAGGCCCGGCGGTTGATGTCGGTGGTTGGACATGCCCGTTCCTGCATTCAGCAAAACGGCTTCCTCCGAATTTCTCGCGCATGCGAATGCATCGATTGAGGCATCACATCATGGCCTGGGTGGCCCATCCTTCAGTCCCGTGACTTTCAACGCGACCCGCACGACCCGGCCAAGTTCGAGCGCTATAAGGCCGAGGCGCTGGTCAACACCATCAACACCATCAACACCGTGGGGGTGATGGGCAAGGGCATTGCGCAGATGTTCAAGGAGCGCTTTGACGACAACTACCGCCAGTACGCCGCAGCCCGACCAGGACAAGTACAGCAACCACCGTCTGCACGGCTTGCTTGCTCATCTGACCCCAAGCGAGCTCGTCATGAAAGGGCAGTGCAACTTGAAGAAGCGAGTTTTTTGACTGTCCAGCTTCGGAAAGAACGCCAGCGCCTTCCTGCCCATCCTCCCTGAATCGGCAGCTTTCTCCGCTTGCCAGCCACCGGCTTTTCCAGCCACACCGGCCCCATGTCCAACGCGCTCCGTGACCGCCTCGAGCACTTCAAGGCCATGTACCGCCATCCCGAAACGCCTGTCCGTCGCGCGCAAGACGCCTGGGAAAACCATGATTTTGGATGCATTTACTTCGCCGTTGATGCATGTCATATTCCATCCAAAATCATAGATCACCGCTCCCGGCGGCGGTCCCCGCGAAGGATTCCTAGATGGCAGAACGCTCGTTTGTCGAAGAGGTCCGCAAGCTGCGCCTGGGCGCGGGCGAGGTGTTCCGTGGCGAGGGCATCCTGGCGGTGACCAAGGCGCTGCTGGAGTCGGGCGTGAACTATGTGGCGGGCTACCAGGGCGCGCCGATCTCGCACCTGATGGACGTGCTGGCCGATGCCCAGGACATCCTGGTCGAGCACGGCATCCGCTTCGAGAACAGCGCCAGCGAGGCCACGGCGGCGGCCACGCTGGCCGCCTCGGTCAACTACCCGCTGCGCGGTGCCGTGACCTTCAAGGCCACGGTGGGCACGAATGTCGCGTCCGATGCGCTGGCCAACCTGGCCTCGGGCGGCGTGCAGGGCGGGGCGCTGGTCATCGTGGGCGAGGACTATGGCGAGGGCTCGTCCATCATGCAGGAGCGCAGCCACGCCTTCGCGATGAAGTCGCAGATCTGGCTGCTGGACCCGCGCCCCAATTTGCCCAGCATCGTGCAGGCGGTGAAAGACGGCTTCGAGCTGTCCGAGGCCAGCCATACGCCCGTGATGCTGCAGCTGCGCATCCGCGCCTGCCATGTGCATGGCCAGTTCATCGCCAGCGACAACCGCCGTCCGGCCCACACCATCGAACAGGCCATGGCCGAGCCGCAGCGCGACGTGGGCCGCATCGTGCTGCCGCCCGCCAGCTTCATGCACGAGCAGGAAAAACTGCGCCAGCGCTGGCCCGCCGCCCAGCGCTTCATCGCGGAGCGCGGGCTCAACGAGTTCTTCTCCGAGGATGCGGACGACATCGGCATCGCCTGCCAGGGCGGCAGCTACAACGGCCTGATCCGGGCGCTGCAGCAGCTGGACCTGGCCGATGCCTATGGCCGCACGCGCATCCCGCTGTACGTGATGAACGTCGCCTATCCGCTGGTGGACAGCGAGCTGCTGCGCTTTTGCGCGGGCAAGCGCGCCCTGCTGGTGGTGGAGGAGGGCCAGCCGAACTTCGTCGAGCAGAACGTGGCGGCGGTGCTGCGCCAGGCCGGATCGGCGACCGCGCTGCATGGCAAGGACATGCTGCCGGCCTTCGGCGAGTACACCACGGCCGCCCTGCTCCAGGGCGTGCGCGCCTTTCTGCTGGGGCAAGGCAGGCTGCCGGCGCAGGCACGGTCACAGCCCGTACCGCGCAGGATCATCCCGCTGACGCCCGTGCCGTCCCTGCCCCCGGTCGAGGCCAGCGTGCAGGCGCGTCCGCCGGGGTTTTGCACGGGCTGCCCCGAGCGGCCCATCTTCACCGCGATGAAGCTGGTCCAGCGCGAGCTGGGCGAGCACCACATCAGCGCCGACATCGGCTGCCACCTGTTCTCCATCCTGCCGCCCTTCAACCTGGGCAACACCACCATGGGCTACGGCCTGGGCGCGGCGGGGGCGGCGGCGTTCAACCCGGCGCAGCCGCGCGAGGGCGGCAAGCGCGTGGTGGCCGTCATGGGCGACGGCGGCTTCTGGCACAACGGCCTGACCAGCGGCATCGCCAACGCGGTGTTCAACAAGAGCGACAACCTGACCATCGTCGTCGACAACAGCTACACCTCGGCCACGGGCGGGCAGGACATCCTGTCGTCCCGGGCGTCCAACCCCACGCGCAGCACCCGGCACGCCATCGAGCGCGCCGTGCGCGGCGTGGGCGTGCAATGGGTCAGGACCGTGCGCCGCACCTACGACCTCCAGGCCATGGTGGGCACGCTGCGCGAGGCGCTGACCACCACCACGCAGGGCCCCAAGGTGCTGATCGCGCAGAGTGAATGCATGCTGAACCTGCAGCGCCGCGAAAAGCCCAGGGTCCGCCAGGCCATCGCCAGCGGCCGGCGCGTGGTGCGCGAGCGCTTCGGCGTGGACCCGGACACCTGCACGGGCGACCATTCGTGCATCCGCCTGTCGGGCTGCCCCTCGCTGTCGATACGGCCCCATCCCGATCCGCTGCGCAGCGACCCCGTGGCCACCGTCATCGACAGCTGCGTGGGCTGCGGCCTGTGCGGCGAAGTGGCGCATGCGGCCGTGCTCTGCCCCTCGTTCTATCGCGCGCAGATCGTCAGCAATCCCACGCGCTGGGACCGCTGGCGCCAGCGGGCGCGCGGCGCCGTGATCGGCTGGCTGCAGCGCCGCGACCAGCGCCGGCTCGACCGCCTTGCCTTCTGAGGCTCGCCATGCCCCACAGCCAACCGATCAAGATCGCCATCCTCGCCATGGGCGGCGAGGGCGGCGGCGTGCTGGCCGACTGGATCGTCGACCTCGCCGAGCACCACGGCTTCATCGCCCAGAGCACCTCGGTGCCCGGCGTGGCGCAGCGCACCGGCGCCACGCTCTACTACGTCGAGCTGTTCGACGGCGAACAGGCACGCCAGGCGGGCGGCCAGCCCGTGCTGGCGCTGATGCCCCTGCCCGGCGACGTGGACGTGGTGCTGGCCTCCGAACTCATGGAGGCCGGCCGGGCCGTGCAGCGCGGCCTGGTCACGCCCGACCGCACCACCCTGGTGGCCTCCACCCACCGCGTCTATTCCATCGCCGAGAAGACCGCCATGGGCGATGGCCGCGTGGACAGCGCCGAGCTGCTGGCCCATGCGGACCGGGCGGCGCGGCGCTTCGTGGGCTTGGACATGGCCCGGGTGGCCGAGCAGGCGTCCAGCGTGGTCAGCGCGGCGCTGTTCGGCGCCTTGGCCGCCACCGGCGCCCTGCCCTGGAGCCGGGCCCAGTTCGAGGCCACCATCGAACGTGGCGGCGTGGGCGTGGCGTCCAGCCTCAAGGCCTTCGGCATCGCCCATGCACAGGCGTCGCGGGCGTCGGAGCCTGTGCAGCAGGCCGATGCGGCTGCGGCGCCTGCGGCACCTGCCGCACGCACCCCGGCCGATCCCGCCGTGGCCGCGCTGGTGGCGCGCGTGGCCGGCTTTCCCGGCCCTGCGCAGGCCCTGATCACCGAAGGCCTGCGCCGGCTGATCGACTACCAGGACCCGGCCTATGCCGCGCTCTACCTGGACCGGCTGGCTGCCGTGCAGGCCCTGCCGGACGATGGCACGGGCGCCCTGCTGCGCGATACCGCGCGCCACCTGGCGCTGTGGATGGCCTACGAGGACACGGTGCGCGTGGCCGACCTCAAGACGCGCGCCAGCCGCTTCGCGCGGGTCCAGGCCGAGGTGCGGCTGCAGTCCGGCCAGCAGATCGCCATCCAGGAGTTCATGCACCCGCGCATCGAGGAGATCTGCGACACCCTGCCGGCCGGCCTGGGCCGCTGGCTGGCCCGCCCGCACGCGGTGCATCGCCTGGTGGCGCGCTTGACGCGGCAGGGGCGCACGGTGTCCACCAGTTCGCTGCGCGGCTTTCTGCTGCTGTGGGGCCTGGCGCGGCTGCGCGGCCTGCGGCGCGGCTCGCTGCGCTACCAGCACGAGAACGCGCGCATCGAGCAATGGCTGGCGCAGATCGCCGCCACGGCCGCGTTCAACCCGGCGCTGGCGGTCGAGGTCGCCCTGTGCCAGCGCCTGGTCAAGGGCTATGGCGACACCCATGCCCGAGGCCTGGCGAACTACGAACTGCTGATGCGGGCCGTGCAGAGCACCGGTCCCCGGCTGGCCCCCGCCACGTTGCGTGCGCTGCGCGAGGCGGCGCTGGCCGACGAGCATGGCCACGCGCTGCGGGCCGCGCTGCAAGAGCAGGCGCTGGCCTGATTCCACCCACGCATGTCCATCGAGGAGGCCGCTTCATGACAACCAACACTCTGGGCCGTCACCGTCGATGGGCAAGGGCCCGCATGGCCGCACCTTTGCTGGCCCTGCTGCTGTGCACGGCCGGCGGACTGACCACGGCGCATGCCTGGCCGACCAAGCCGGTGCGCCTGGTCGTCTCGTTCGCGCCGGGCGGCCTGGCCGACGTGATGGTGCGGCTGCTGCAGCCGCAGCTGGCCGAGGCCCTGGGCCAGCCCGTGCTGATCGACAACCGCAGCGGCGCCTCGGGCAACGTGGCCGGCGACCTCGTGGCCAGGAGTGGAGACGGCCACAGCTTTCTGGTCGCGGCCTCCAGTGTCGAGTCGGTCAATCCCTCCATGTTCTCGCGCATGCCCTTCGATCCGGCCAAGGATCTGGTGCATGTGGCGCTGCTGGCCAACACCCGCCTGTTCCTGGTCGCGCGGCCCGACCTGCCGTCCGGCGACCTCAGTGCCTTCATCCACCATGCGCGCAGCCATCCGGGCATGAGCTATGGCTCCCCGGGCACGGGCAGCACGCCGCACCTGGCCGGGGAAATGCTCAGGCAGGCCGCCGGCGTCGCGGCCACCCATGTCCCCTACCGGGGCGCGCAGCCGGCGCTGCAGGCCGTGCTGTCCGGCCAGATCGACTATGCCTTCGTGCCCGGCACGGCACTGACCTGGGTGCGCGGCGGCAAGCTCAGGCTGCTGGCGGTCGCCAGTGCGGCGCGCGTGCCCGAGGCGCCTGACACGCCGGCCTTTGCCGAGCAGGGCCTGGGCGATGTGGCCGTCGATACCTTGTTCGGCGTCTACGGCCCCGCCGGCACGCCGCCCCCGGTGGTGGAGCGGCTCAACGGCGAGATCAACAGGCTGCTCGCACAGCCGTCCATCAAGGCGCGGTTCGCCGAGCTGGGCGCCGAGCCCCTGCCGGTCACCCCGGCGGCCTTCAAGGCCACCGTGCAGGCCGAGACGCTGCGCTTTGCCGCCGTGGTGAAGGCCGCGAACATCAAGGCGGACTGAGGGAACACGCCATGACGCTCCCCCCTCTCCCAAATCCCCCCACGCTGACGCTGCGCGTCGCGCAGGCCCTGCCGCTCAACCCGCTGGTCCGCATGCTGGTGCTGCGCGCGGCCGATGGCGGGCCGCTGCCCGGTTTCGACGCCGGATCGCACCTGCGTGTGCGGGTCGGCCCGACCGGCGACCCGCACGATTGGCGCGAATACTCGCTGATCGATCTGGAACGCGGTGCCCATGCCGCGCCGGCCGCATACCGCATCGCCGTGCGCCTGGAGGCCGAAGGCCGTGGCGGCTCGCGCTTCATGCATGGCTTGCAGGAGGGCGACGAGATCACCGTCGCGCCGCCGCGCAACGACTTCCCCCTGGCCGATCACGCGGGCTGCGCGGTGCTGGTGGCTGGCGGCATCGGCGTCACGCCGCTGGCCAGCATGGCGGCGCGCTGCCGCGCCCTGGGGCGGCCGGTGCGCATGGCCTACGCGGGCCGCAGCCGCGCGCAGATGGCCTTGCTGACCGAATTGCAGGCCCTGCTCGGCGATGCGCTGCGCGTGCACGCCGACGACGAGCAGGGCGCGCCGCTGGACGTGGACGCCCTGCTGGACCGCTGCGCGCCCGAGGACCGCCTGTACGTCTGCGGCCCCCGGCCCCTGCTCGATGCCGTGCTGGCGGGCGCCCGCGCCCGTGCCTGGCCCATGGAGCGCGTGCGGTTCGAGCTGTTCACGGCCGCGCAGCCGCAGGCCGGCGACCAGGCCTTCGAGCTGGTGCTGGCGCACAGCGGTCGGCGCTGCACCGTGGCGGCGGACCAGAGCATCCTCGACTGCCTGATCGAACAGGGCTGCGATCCGCTGTTCGACTGCCGGCGCGGCGAGTGCGGGGTCTGTGCCGTGCCCGTGCTCGAAGGCGAGATAGACCACCGCGACCATGTGCTCGGCGCCAGCGAAAAGGCCGCAGGCAACGTGATCCAGATCTGCATCTCGCGTGCCAGGGGGCCGCGCCTGGTGCTGGATCTCTGAGGCCCCACCCACCCCACGCGAGGAGACCCCGATGATGCTCAGAACCTTGAGGCGGCTGGCTGCGCTGGCCCTGTTTCCACTGGTCTCGCTGGTCGCTCTGGCCAACGATGGCAAGCCCGTCGAATGGGTGGTGGGCTATGCGCCCGGCGGCGGCTCCGACGTGGTGGCGCGCATGCTGGCCGATGCCATGGGCAAGAGCATGCAGCAGTCCTTCATCGTGGTGAACAAGCCGGGCGCGGGCGCCAACATCGCCGCCGAGTACGTGGCCCGCACGCGCAGCCCGGAGCACACCGTCTCCACCGTGGATTCGGCCGTGCTGGCGGCCAATCCCTTTCTCTACGGCAAGCTGGGCTACAGCGCCGAACGGGACTTCGCCCTGGCCGGCATGATCGCGCGCTTTCCACTGGTGCTGGTGGTGGGACCCCAGGTGCCGGCCAGGAACCTGGCGGAGTTCCTGGCCTGGGCCCGCCAGGCGCCCGAGGGCACCAGCTACGGCAGCCCGGGCCTGGGCAGTCCGCACCACCTGGCGGTGGAGCTGTTCCGCAGCCAGTCGGGCCTGCAACTGACCCATGTGCCTTATCGCGGCGCCGCGCCGGCCCTGGCCGATGTGGCTGGCGGCCAGCTGCCCTTCATGTTTGTCGATACCTCCAGCGGCGGCCCCTTCATCGGCGCGGGCAAGGTGCGCGCCATCGGCGTCGCCAGCCCGCAGCGCGTGTCGTCCATGCCCGAGCTGGCGACCCTGGCCGAGCAGGGCCTGCCCGGTTTCGAGGCCTATGCCTGGCAGGCCCTGGTCGTGCCGGCGGCCACGAAACCGGCCACGGTGCAGGCCTTGAACAAGGCGCTGAACCTGGCGCTGAACTCCGCCGACGTGAAGGCCCGCATGCAGACGCTGGGCATCGAGCCCCTGCCCACCACGCCCGCCGAGGCCACGCGCTACGCCGCCCAGGAGCGCGAGCGCTGGGGCCGCGTGATCCGCAACGCCCACATCCGCCTGGACTGACGCCATGACTCGCTACCACGACAACCCCGGGGCCGTGGCCGCCCTGGTGCGCGATACCGAGGTGCACAGGGACTGCTACACCAGCGAAGAAATCTTCGCCCTGGAGATGGAGCAGCTGTTCGCCAGCACCTGGATCTACGTGGGCCACGCCAGCCAGATTCCCCGTCCCGGCGACTTCTATGCCACCACCGTGGGCGACCAGCCCGTGGTCATGGTGCGCCACACCGACGCCAGCATCCGGGTGCTGTACAACCGCTGCGCGCACAAGGGCGTGCAGATCGCGCCCGAAGGCTGCGGCCACACGGGCAAGTTCTTCCGCTGCCCCTACCACGCCTGGACCTACCGCACCGATGGCCGGCTGCTGTCCATCCCTTTGAAGAAGGGCTACGACCACACCGGCTTCGAGGCCTGCGAGGCCAGCCAGGGCATGGTGGCCGTGGGGGCCGTCGAGGTCTACCGCGACTTCGTCTTCTGCCGCCTGCGCCCCGAAGGCATGGGCTTTGCGCAGTTCTTCGGCCCCGCGCTGTCCACGCTGGACAACATGGTCGATCGCTCGCCCGAGGGCCGGCTGGAGGTGGCCGGCGGCGTCATGCGCTACCTGCACCGCTGCAACTGGAAGATGCTGGTGGACAACCAGACCGACACCTGCCACCCCATGGTGGCGCATGAGTCCTCGGCCGGCACGGCCGTGAAGGTCTGGGAAAGCGCCCCCGAGGGCACGCCCCAACCCATGGCGGTGGAGCTGTTCGCGCCCTTCGTGAACCCCTACGAGTTCTTCGAGAACATGGGCATCCGCGTCTGGCCCAACGGCCATGGCCACACGGGCGTCAGCGACTCCATCCACGCGGCCTATTCGCCCGCGCCCGGCTACTGGGACAGCATGGTGGCGGCCTACGGCGAAGCGCGTGCGCGCGCCATCCTCGGCGAGGTGCGGCACAACACCGTCTACTTTCCCAACCTCATGGTCAAGGGGCCGATACAGACGCTGCGCCTGTTCAAGCCGCTGGCGGCCGACAGGACGCTGGTGGAGAGCTGGACCTTCCGCCTGGCCGGCGCACCCGACCTGCTGCTGGAGCGCACGCTGATGTACAACCGCCTCGTCAACGCGCCCACCTCGGTGGTGGGCCACGACGACCTGGAAATGTACGAGCGTGCCCAGCAGGGCCTGGCCTCGCGCGGCTCGCAATGGGTGAACCTGGGCCGCCTGTTCGATCCCGCCGAGAAAGCGCAGGAAGAGGCCGTGACCAACGGCACCAGCGAATGGCAGATGCGCAGCCAGATGCGTGCCTGGGCGCGCTTCATGACGGATGGCATGGCGCGGGAGGACCTGGCATGAACACGGCCCTGCCCACCGACCAGCAGCTCATCGACTTCGTGCTCGACGAAGCGGCCCTGCTCGACGCCCAGCGCTACGACGACTGGCTGGCCCTGTTCACCGACGACGGCCACTACTGGATGCCGCTGGCCCCGGGCCAGACCGATGCGCGCCTGCATGCCTCGCTGCTGTACGAGGACCGGCTGCTGCTGCAGGTGCGCATAGCGCGGCTGCGCGGCGCGCGCACCTTCTCGCAGCAGCCCGTCAGCCGCTGCCACCACCTGCTGCAGACGCCGCGCGTGACGGCGCGCGACGACGCGGCCGGCATCTACCACTGCCGCACGGCCTTCCACTACATCGAGACGCGCCGGGACGAGCAGGCGCTGTATGCGGGCTGGGCCGGGCACGAGCTGGTGCGCCAGGACGATGGCCAGGGTGGGGGCCGTCTGCGCATGCGGCTCAAGCGCGTGGACCTGGTCAACTGCGATGCCGCGTTCGGCAACATGCAACTGTTCATGTGAGGTCTGCCATGTCCTGTGCCATCCCCTGGATCGACAGCTTCACGCCAGCCCAGCGCACGCTGCCCGCGCTGCTGGAGCAGCAATGCCGGCGCTTTGCCGACCGCACCCTGCTCGTCGCCGGCGACACGCGCTGGCGCTATGCCGACGCGCTGCGCACGGCCCGCGCCATGGGCGCGCTGCTGCGGGATGCCGGCCTGGGCCCCGGCGACCGCGTAGCCCTGATGTGCGGCAACCGCCCCGAGTTCCTGCAGACCCTGCTGGGCTGCGCCTGGATAGGCGCCATCACCGTGCCCTTGAACACCGCCGCGCGCGGCCCCTCGCTGCGGCACATGCTGGCCAACAGCGGCGCGCGGCTGTTCGTGGCCGAATCCGAGGGCCTGGCGGCGCTGCAAGGGCTGGAGGACCGCGACAGCCTGGCCCTGGAGCGCCTGTGGTGCATCGATGCGCCCCCGCCGCCTGGCAGCGAGCCGTTTCCGGTACCGGGCGAAACGCTGGCGGACCCCCTCGCAGAGCCCGCACCCGTGCAGCCCGGCGACACGCTGGCCATCCTCTACACCTCGGGCACGACCGGCCTGTCCAAGGGCGTGTGCTGCCCGCATGCGCAGTTCTACTGGTGGGGCCGCCATACCGCGCAGCTGCTGGAGCTGTCGGGCACGGGGGAGGGCGAGGTGCTGCTGACCACGCTGCCGCTGTTCCACACCAATGCCCTGAACGCCTTCTTCCAGGCCTTGCTGACGGGCTCCACGCTGGTGGTGGAGCCGCGCTTCTCGGCCTCGGGCTTCTGGGCCGCGCTGGTGCAGCACCGGGCTACGGTGACCTATGTGCTGGGCGCCATGGTGCCCATCCTGCTGTCGCGGCCGCCGTCGCCGCTGGACCGCGCGCACCGCGTGCGCATGGCGCTGGCGCCCGGCGTGCCGCCGCGCTTTCATGCGCAGTTCGGCGCGCGCTTCGGCCTGCGGCTGCTGGACGGCTATGGCTCCACCGAAACCAACTTCGTGATCGGCCGGGATGCCGAACAGCGCCCCGGCAGCATGGGCCGCGTGGTGCCGGGCTTCACGGCGCGCGTGGCCGATGCGCAGGACGAGGAGCTGCCGCCCGGCACGCCCGGCGAGCTGCTGCTGCGCGCCGACGAGCCCTACGCCTTCGCCACCGGCTACTTCGGCATGCCCGGGCAGACCGTGCAGGCCTGGCGCAACCTGTGGTTCCACACCGGCGACCGCGTGGTGCGCGATGCCGACGGCTTCTTCACCTTCCTGGACCGGCTCAAGGACGCCATCCGCCGGCGTGGCGAGAACATCTCCAGCTACGAGGTCGAACAGGTGCTGCTGAGCCATCCGGACGTGGCCGTGGCGGCGGTGTTCCCCGTGCGCAGCGAGCTGGCCGAGGACGAGGTCATGGCCGCCATCGTCCCGCGCGAGGACGCCGTGCCGGACCCTGTGGAGCTGCTGCGCTTTTGCGAGACGCGCATGGCGTATTTCGCTGTCCCGCGCTACCTGGAATTCATGGCCGCGCTGCCCTCGACCGAGAACGGCAAGGTGCAGAAATTCAAGCTGCGCGAGCGCGGCATCACCGCGCAGACCTGGGACCGCGAGGCGGCCGGCTTCCAGCTCCGGCGCTGACCCCACGGGAGCCACCATGCACGCCCTGTCATTCCCGATCCGGTCCCTGGGTGTCCTGCTGTGCACCGCCTGCCTGGCCCTGGGCGCAGCCGCAGGCACGGGGGCGCCGCAGGCCTACCCCAGCAAGCCCATCCGCATCATCGTGCCCTTCCCGCCCGGTGGCGGCAGCGACCTCGTGGCCCGCACCGTGGCGGCACGCCTGGGCGAGCGCTGGAGGCAGCCCGTCATGGTGGACAACCGGCCCGGCGGAAACACCCTCATCGCGGCCGAGGCGGCGGCCCGCGCGGCGCCCGATGGGCATACGCTGTTCGTGGCCATCGACTCCACGCTGGCCATGAACCAGAGCCTGTACCGCAAGCTGCCCTACGACCCGGTCAAAAGCTTCGCCCCGGTCACGCTGGCCATCACCATGCCCATGGTGCTGGCGGCGCATCCGTCGGCCGGCGCGCGCAGCGTGGCCGAGCTGCTGGCGGCGGCGCGCGCCCAGCCGGGCCGGCTGGCCTATGCGCACGGCGCCATGCCGGCCCAGGTGGCCGGCGAGGTCTTCAAGAGCGCGGCTGGCGTGGACCTGCTGGCCGTGCCCTACAAGGGCGGCGCACCGGCCATGACGGACACGGTGGCGGGCCAGGTGCCGCTGATCTTCGATGCGCTGGGGCCGGCCATGCCCTACATCCAGGGCGGCAAGGTCCGGCCGCTGGCCGTGACCAGCGCCACGCGCAGCCCGCTGCTGCCCGAGGTGCCGACCCTGGCCGAATCGGGCCTGCCCGGCGTGGACCTGCTGACCTGGATCGGCTTCGTGGTGCCGGCAGGAACGCCGCCGGCCATCGTCGAGCGGCTGCACCGGGAACTGGCCGCCATCCTGCGGATGCCGGCCACGCGCGAGCTGCTGTCCGGCATGGGCATGACGGTGGTGGCCGGCACGCCCGCGCAGTTCGCGCAGACCATCGCGGACGACACCCTGAAATTCGGCCGCATCATCGAGGCGGCCGGCATCCGGCTGGACTGAGCATGGCCACCTACCTGCAACGCAAAGGCTACGAGGGCGTGGCGCTGGCCGTGCCCGTCACCGTGCCCTACGAGCGCTACAGCATCCATGGCGCGCACTGGTTCCTGGGCCAGGCCGTGCGCGGCCTGCTGGCCGGCAGCGGCCTGGCCAAGGCGCAGATCGACGGCCTGACGGTCAGCAGCTTCTCGCTGGCGCCCGACACCGCCGTGGGCGTGACCCAGCACCTGGGCCTGTCGCCGCGCTGGCTGGACCACATCCCCACGGGCGGGGCCTCGGGCGTGATGGCGCTGCGCCGCGCCGCGCGGGCCGTGCAATGCGGCGATGCCGAGGTGGTGGCCTGCGTGGCGGCCGACACCAACCATGTGGACTCGTTCCGGCAGACGCTGGGCGCCTTCAGCGACTTCGCGCGCGATGCCAGCTACCCCTACGGCGCGGGCGGGCCCAACGCCATGTTCGCCTTCATCACCGCGCACTACATGCGCAGCCATGGCGCGCGGCGCGAGGATTTCGGGCGCATCGCCGTGGCCCAGCGCACGAACGCGTTGCGCAATCCCCATGCCTTGTTCGACAAGCCCTTGACGCTGGAGGACTACCTGGCGGCCCGGCCGATTGCCGAGCCCATCCACCTGTTCGACTGCGTCATGCCCTGCGCGGGGGCGGAGGCCTTTCTCGTGATGGCACCCGAACGTGCGCGCGACCTGGGCCTGCCCCATGTGCTGCTGCGCGGCGCCATCGAACGCCACAACGCCTATGCCGAAGACCCCGTGATGCTGCGCGGCGGCTGGGCCGTGGACCGTGGCGACCTCTATGCCCAGGCGGGCATGCAGCCCCGGGACATCGACTTTCTGCAGACCTATGACGACTACCCGGTGATCGCCATGATGCAGATGGAGGACCTGGGCTTTTGCGGCAAGGGGGAAGGGCCGGACTTCGTGCGCGCCCACGACCTGACCCATGCCGGGGACTTCCCGCACAACACCGGTGGCGGCCAGCTGTCCTGCGGCCAGGCGGGCGCGGCCGGCGGCTTCCTGGGCCTGACCGAGACGCTGCGCCAGCTCACCGGACAGGCCGGGGAACGCGCCGTGCCCGGTGCGCGCACGGCCCTGGTGGGCGGCTTCGGCATGGTGACCTATGACCGCTGCCTGTGCACGGGCGCCGTGATCGTGGAGGCCAGCAGATGACATTGCCGTTCACGAAGCCCGCACGCAAGAACCCTCTGCTGCGCACCCCGCAGATCAACCTGCCGCCGTCCGCGCGCGGCCGCGTGGCGCTGGGCCTGACGGCGGCCGCCGCCGAAGGGCGCCTTGCCTTGCAGGCCTGCGCCGAATGCGGCGCCGTGCAGTACCCGCCGCGCGAGGCCTGCCACCGCTGCCTGTCGCCCGAGCTGCCCTGGCAGGCGCAGGACGGTGCGGGCGTGCTGCTGGCCTCGACCACGCTGGCCCACAGCAACGACCTGTACTTCCGCGAGCGCCTGCCCTGGCGCCTGGGCATGGTGCAGCTCGATACGGGGCCCAGCGTCATGGTGCACCTGCATGGCGAAGTGGGCGCCGCCCCCGAGCGCGTGCAAGTGCAGGCCCGCCTGGACCGCGCCGGCCAGGCGGTGCTGATCGCATGCCCCGAGAAAGGAACCCCACACATGGCCGACGACCCCCTGCTGCGCGAAATGGCCAGCGACCCCAAGCACCGCAAGAGCCTGGTGACGGATGGCCAATCCGCCGTGGGCCAGGCCATGGCCCGTGCGCTGGTCCAGGCTGGCGCAGATCTTGTCTGGGTCGGCCATGCCGAACCCTGGAAGAAGCTGCCGGGCCTGGCGGAGTTGGCGGCCATGCCGCAGGTCACGCTGGTGCCGCTGGATGTGACCGACGAGCGCTCGGTCGGCACCCTGGCCGGCCAGATCGGCGGCAAGGTGGACATCGTGGTCAACACGGCCGAGTTGCACCGGGGCTTCGGCATCGCGGCGCGGCGCGGCACCGACGTGGCCAAGGCCGAGATGGAGGTCAACTACTTCGGCCTGCTGCGGCTGGCGCAGTGCTTCGGCCCGGCGCTCAAGGCCCGCGCGGCCGATGGTGCCGCGCACGCCACGGCCTGGGTCAATCTGCTGTCGGTCTACGCGCTGGCCAATTTTCCCGCGCATGGCACCTTCTCGGCCTCCAAGGCGGCGGCCCTGTCGCTGGCCCAGTGCCTGCGCGCGGAAATGCAGCCTGCGGGCATCCGCGTGGTCAACGTGTTCCCCGGACCCATCGACGACGAATGGAGCCAGAACCTGCCACCGCCCAAGCTCGCTCCCGCCGCGCTGGCGTCAGCCATCGTGAAGGCTTTGCGTGACGGCCTGGAAGACATCTACCCCGGCGACCTGGCCCAGGAATGGCGCCAGCGCTGGCGCCACGACCCCAAGGTACTTGAACGCGAACTCGCCGCAGGAGGACTCTGACATGCCCGCTTCCCCCGATCTGCTGGCCGGCCTTGCGCTGGCCCTGGCCAGCGGCCGCATCCGCATCATCGACCTGACCCAGACGCTGAGCCCGGACTTTCCCACCATCGCCCTGCCGCCCGAGGTAGGCCAGTGCCAGCCCTTTCGCATCGAACGGATATCGGCCTATGACGAGCGCGGGCCGGCCTGGTACTGGAACAATTTTTCCTGCGGCGAACACACGGGCACGCATTTCGATGCGCCCATCCACTGGATCTCGGGCCGCGACCTGCCGAACAACGCCGTGGACAGCATCCCGCCGCAGCACTTCATCGCCCCGGCCTGCGTGATTGACTGCAGCGCCCAGGCCGCGGCCGATCCCGACTACCTGATGGGCGTGGCCGATATCGCGCGCTTCGAGGCCGCCCACGGCCGCATCCCGGCCGGCAGCTGGGTGCTGATGCGCACCGACTGGGCGCGGCGCTGGTCGCAGGCGCGCGATGCCCAGGCCTTCCAGAACTTCGACGCCAGCGGCCAGCACACGCCGGGGCCGGACACGGACGCCGTGCGTTTCCTGGTCGAGCAGCGCGACGTGCTGGGCTTCGGCACCGAATCCATAGGCACGGACGCGGGCCAGGCCTACCACCTGCGTCCACCCTATCCCTGCCATTCGCTGATGCACGGCGCCGGCAAATACGGCCTGCAATGCCTGACCCGGCTGGACCAGCTGCCGCCCACCGGCGCACTGGTGGTGGCCGCGCCGCTGAAGATCGAAAACGGCAGCGGCAGCCCGCTGCGGGTGCTGGCGCTGGTGGAGGAGGGCAGGGCATGAAGGCGCACAAGGTCGCCGCGGTGACGGGCGGCAGCGCCGGCATCGGCAAGGCCATCTGCGAACAGCTGCTGGCCCAGGGCTATGAAGTCATCTCGCTGGCGCGGCGGCGCACCGAAATCGACCATCCGCGCCTGCACAGCATCGAGGTGGACCTGGCCGACCGCGCAGCCACGGCCCAGGCGGTGCAGGCCATGGTGGGGCAGCACGAGGTCACCACCATCGTGCACAACGCGGGCGTGATCCGCGCCGCCCTGCTGCCCGATGTGCAGCTCGCGGACCTGGATGCCCTGGTCGAGCTGCACCTGGGCTGCGCGGTGCAGATGCTGCAGGCGGCGCTGCCGGCCATGCGGGCGCGGCAGTTCGGCCGCGTGGTGCTGCTGTCCTCGCGCGCGGCGCTGGGCCTGGCCACGCGCACCAGCTACTCGGCCACCAAGGCCGGCATGCTGGGCATGGCGCGCACCTGGGCGCTGGAGCTGGCGCCCGAGGGCATCACGGTCAACGTGGTCGCGCCGGGGCCGATACGCACCGACATGTTCTACGACGTGGTGGCGCAGGGCAGCGACAGGGAGCGCCAGCTGGCCGCCTCCGTGCCCGTGCGCCGGCTGGGCGAGGCGGCCGACGTGGCGCGCGCCGTGGCCTTCTTCGCCGATGCGGCCAGCGGCTTCGTGACCGGCCAGGTGCTCTATGTCTGCGGTGGCACCAGCGTGGGCAGCCTGGCGCTGTAGCGGCCCAGGCCACCCAGGCTGTCAGCCGCTCAGCCGGGCGGCAGGTGCAGCTCGATGATGCGCCGCAGCGTGACCTTGAGCGCCTCGGCGCGCTTGAGGCCGAAGGGCTGCAGCACGCGCAGCTCGTGCTCCTTGGCCTTGCGGATCAGATCGGCCAGGATGGCCTGGCCCGCCGGCGCGATGCGCACCATGGTCAGGCGCCGGTCGCTGTCGTGCGCGAAGCGCTCCACATAGCCCTTGGCCTCCATGCGGTCCAGCAGCCGCGTGACCGTGGGCTGCTTGGTGACCGAGATCTGCGCCAGCCGCCCGGTGCTGATGCCCGGCGAGCCGGTCAGCGAGGCCAGGATGCGCCACTCGGTGACCGAAAAACCCTCGGCCTCGACCACGGCATGGAACTCCGCCGAAATCAGCTTGCTGGCCTGTGCCAGCAGCGCCGGCAGGTAGTCCTCGACGAAGGGCAGGGCCGTGGGCTCGTCCTGGGGGGCCTCAGCCATGCCGGAACCTGCACCGTCCTTGTCGCCCGAGGACATCACACGTCGATATTCCCCGCCCGCAGCGCATTCGTCTCGATGAAGTCCCTGCGCGGCTCGACCTCGTCGCCCATCAGCATGGTGAACACGCGGTCGGCCTCGATGGCGTCGCCGATCTGCACCTGCAGCAGGCTGCGCACGTTGGGGTCCATGGTGGTTTCCCAGAGCTGCTCGGGGTTCATTTCGCCCAGGCCCTTGTAGCGCTGGCGGGCCGTGGTGCGCTCGGCCTCGTGCAGCAGCCACTGCATGGCCTGGCGGAAGTCGGCGGCCTTGTCGCTCTTGGCCTTTTCGCCTTCGCCGCGCATGACCTTGGCGCCTTCGCCCAGCAGGCCGTTGAAGTTCTGGGCCTCGTCGGCCAGGGCCGCGTAGTCATGGCTGCGCACGAACTCCTGGGTGAGGATGGAGCTCTTGATGTTGCCGTGGTGGTGGCGGCTGATGCGCAGCACGGGCTTTTCGGTGACGGGGTCGATCTCGGCCGTGACTTCGGCGGGCACGCCCGTGGTGGTCAGCTCGCGCAGCTTGGCCTCCAGGATGGGGGCGCAGGCCTGGGCGGCCTCGATGCTGTCCAGCGTGATCTGCACGCCATCGGCGATGGCGCGCAGCGCCTCGGCATCCATGAAGTTGGACAGGCGGTCGATGACGGTCTCTGCGGCCAGGTGCATGTTGGCCAGCCTGGCCAGTTCCTCGCCGTCCAGCGTGCGTGGGTTGGCGCCGCCGGTGTGGACGCTGGCATTGAGCAGGGCGATGCGCAGCAGGTACTGGTCCAGGGCCGGGGCGTCCTTGATGTACAGCTCTTCCTTGCCGTTCTTGACCTTGTACAGCGGCGGCTGGGCGATGTAGATGTGGCCGCGCTCGACCAGCTCGGGCATCTGGCGGTAGAAGAAGGTCAGCAGCAGGGTGCGGATGTGGGCGCCGTCCACGTCCGCGTCGGTCATGATGATGATGCGGTGGTAGCGCAGCTTGTTGGGGTCGAAGTCGTCGCTGCCGCTCTTGCCCGATTCGGCCGTGGCCTTGCCGATGCCGGTGCCCAGGGCCGTGATCAGGGTCACGATTTCATTGCTGGACAGCAGCTTTTCGTAGCGCGCCTTCTCGACGTTCAGGATCTTGCCGCGCAGCGGCAGGATGGCCTGGAACTTGCGGTCGCGCCCCTGCTTGGCCGAGCCCCCTGCGGAGTCGCCCTCGACGATGTAGATCTCGCACAGCGCCGGGTCCTTTTCCTGGCAGTCGGCCAGCTTGCCGGGCAGGCCCATGCCGTCGAGCACGCCCTTGCGGCGCGTCATCTCGCGGGCCTTGCGCGCGGCCTCGCGGGCACGCGCGGCCTCGACGATCTTGCCGCACAGGATCTTGGCGTCGTTGGGTTTTTCTTCCAGGTAGTCGGTCAGCGCCTTGGCGACGATGTCCTCCACGGGCGCGCGCACTTCGCTGGAGACCAGCTTGTCCTTGGTCTGGCTGCTGAACTTGGGCTCGGGCACCTTCACGGAGAGCACGCAGCACAGGCCTTCGCGCATGTCGTCGCCGCTGACCTCGACCTTGGCCTTCTTGGCCAGCTCGTTCTGCTCGATGTACTTGCCGATCACGCGCGTCATGGCCGCGCGCAGGCCCGTCAGGTGGGTGCCGCCGTCGCGCTGCGGGATGTTGTTGGTGAAGCATAGCACCTGCTCGGCATAGCTGTCGTTCCACTGCATGGCGACTTCGACGCCGATCTCGGTGCCGGGGATGCCGCCATAGCTTTCCGCGGGGCGGCTGCCGTTGGCGTGGAAGGCCGTGGGATGCAGCACCTTCTTGTTGGCGTTGATGAACTGCACGAAGCCCATGACGCCGCCGGCGCCCGAGAAGTCGTCCTCGCGGCCGTCGCGCTCGTCCTTGAGGCGGATGCGCACGCCGTTGTTCAGGAAGGACAGCTCGCGCAGGCGCTTGGCCAGGATCTCGTAGCGGAACTCATGGTTCTGCGTGAAGATTTCCGTGTCGGGCAGGAAGTGGACCTTGGTGCCGCGCTTGTCGCTCTTGCCGACCACGCGCATGGGCGAGACCTCGAAGCCGTCCACGACCTCGATCAGGCGGTTCTGCACCTGGCCGCGCGAGAAGTCGATCTCGTAGACCTCGCCGTCGCGGCGTACGCTGAGCTTGAGCCAGACGGACAGCGCGTTCACGCAGGACACGCCCACGCCGTGCAGGCCGCCCGAGACCTTGTAGCTGTTCTGGTTGAACTTGCCGCCGGCGTGCAGTTCGGTCAGCGCGATCTCGGCGGCCGAGCGCTTGGGCTCGTGCTTGTCGTCCATCTTCACGCGCGTGGGAATGCCGCGGCCGTTGTCGATGACGGACAGCGAGCCATCGGCATGGATGGTCACGAGGATGTCGTCGCAATAGCCGGCCAGGGCCTCGTCGATGGAGTTGTCCACCACTTCGAAGACCAGGTGGTGCAGGCCCGTGCCGTCGGAGGTGTCGCCGATGTACATGCCGGGGCGCTTGCGCACGGCCTCCAGGCCTTCGAGGATCTGGATCGCGCCTTCGCCATACCCGCCCGAATCGGATCCTGCGGGGGCGGTGGTCTGGGGTGCTGGCTTGTTCTCGTCGGTCATGGAAGGCCCTGGGGTAGTTCCGTCGGAAGCTGTCGCTTCGCTTGAAAATGGTTCGAATCGGCCGCTGGCGCGGTGCGTAGGGACACGCGCTGGGGGCTACGAGTCGGATAGGGTGGTTGCGCGCCGTGCACCATGCAACGCCATGGGGCGGCGGGTGCGGGGGCTGCGCAAGGTGTCAGGCATCGGGTCGGTGTGACGCGCTCGCAATGGCTCAGATGCGCATGGGCATCACGACGTACTTGAAGCTGTCGTTCTCGGGGATGGTCAGCAGCGCCGAGCTGTTGCCGTCCTGCAGGTCGATCCTGATCATGTCCTGGTTCATGTTGGACAGGGCGTCGATCAGGTAGGTGACGTTGAAGCCGATCTCGATGGTGTCGCCACCGTAGTCGATGTCCAGCTCGTCCATGGCCTCTTCCTGCTCGGCGTTGTTGGACGCCACGCGCAGGGTGCCGGGCTCCACCGTCAGGCGCACGCCCTTGAACTTGTCGCTGGTCATGATGGCCGTGCGCTGCAGGCTGGCCAGCAGCGGGGCGCGGCCCAGGGTCACGCTGTTGGTGTGGTTGCGCGGGATGACGCGGTTGTAGTCGGGGAACTTGCCCTCGACCAGCTTGGTCACGAACTCCATGCCGCCGAAGGTGAACTTGGCCTGGTTGTTGGCGAACTGCATCTCGATGTGGGGCTGGTTCTCGCCACCGGCGTCCGACAGCAGGCGCTGCAGCTCCAGCACGGTCTTGCGCGGCAGGATCACTTCCTGCTTGGGCACTTCCACGTCCAGCTGGCTGCTGGCGAAGGCCAGGCGGTGGCCGTCGGTGGCGACCAGGGACAATTGCTTGCCTTCGGCCACGAACAGGATGCCGTTGAGGTAGTAGCGGATGTCCTGCACGGCCATGGCGAAGGAGACCTGGCCCAGCAGGTCCTTGAGCACCTTCTGCGGCACGCTGAAGGACGGGCCGAAGGCCGCGGCCTCCTGCACCAGCGGAAAGTCCTCGGCCGGCAGGGTCTGCAGCGTGAAGCGGCTCTTGCCGCCCTTGAGCACCATCTTGGACTGCTGTGTTTCCAGGCTCACGGTCTGGTCGCCGGGCATGGTCTTGAGGATGTCGATGAGCTTGCGCGCGCCCACGGTGGTGGTGAAGTCGCCGGTGTCGCCGCCGAGTTCGGCCGTGGTGCGGATCTGGATTTCCAGGTCGCTGGTGGTCAGCTGCAGCGCGTTGCCGGTCTTCTTGATCAGCACGTTGGCCAGGATGGGCAGCGTGTGGCGGCGTTCGACGATGCCGGACACCGATTGCAGGACCGCGAGAACTTTGTCTTGTGTGGCTTTCAGGACGATCATGTCAACCTCTGATATTCAGGATGCGGGTCTCGGTGGGAGCGGCGGCTCACAAATGAGCCCCCTCTTGCCGCTCCAATTCCCCATTTTGCCGCGTACATGCGGCCTGGATGGGGGAGTTTTCATCAACCTTTGAGAGTTTGCTCCAGCACGTGCAGCTGCTGGTTCAGCTCGGTCAGCTGCTGGCGTTCGCCGGCGATCTTGCGCACCGCGTGCAGCACCGTGGTGTGGTCGCGTCCGCCGAACAGCTCGCCGATCTCGGGCAGGCTCTTCTGGGTCAATTCCTTGGCCAGGTACATGGCGATCTGGCGCGGCCGGGCGATGCTGGCAGGGCGCTTCTTGCTGTACATGTCGGCGACCTTGATCTTGTAGTAGTCGGCCACCGTCTTCTGGATGTTTTCCACGCTGATCTGGCGGTTCTGGATGGACAGCAGATCGCGCAGGGCCTCGCGGGCCAGCTGGATGGAGACTTCCTTCTGGTTGAAGCGCGAGTAGGCCAGGATCTTGCGCAGCGCGCCTTCGAGCTCGCGCACGTTGGAGCGCACGTTCTTGGCCACGAAGAAGGCGACTTCCTCGGGCATCTCGGCGTTCTCGGCACGGGCCTTGTTGATCAGGATGGCCACGCGCATCTCCAGCTCGGGCGGCTCGATGGCCACCGTCAGCCCGGAGTCGAAGCGCGAGACCAGCCGCTCGTGGATGTTGGCCAGCCCCTTGGGATAGGTGTCCGAGGTCATCACGATGTGGCTCTTCTTGGCCAGCAGGGCCTCGAACGCATTGAAGAACTCTTCCTGCGTGCGATCCTTGTTGGCGAAGAACTGCACATCGTCGATCAGCAGCAGATCCAGCGAGTGGTAACGCTCCTTGAACTCGTCGAAAGTGCGGCGCTGGTAGGCCTTGACCACATCCGAGACGAATTGCTCGGCATGGATGTAGAGAACTTTGGCGTCGGGCTTGTCGGCCAGCAGCTTGTTGCCCACGGCATGCACCAGGTGGGTCTTGCCCAGGCCCACGCCACCGTAGATGAACAACGGGTTGTACAGGTGGCCGGGCGATGCCGCCACGTGCATGGCGGCCGAGCGCGCCATGCGGTTGGCCGTACCTTCCACCAGGGTATCGAAGGTCAGGGCGGCGTTCAGGCGCGTGCGAAAGACCGGCGCCGCGGCGTCTTCGCCCGTGACGGTCGGCACGGCGGTGGTGATGGTCTCCGGGGGCGCCGAGCGTTCGGTCGACGAAGGGCGCACATAAGTGCGCACAACACTTTCACGCTGAGCGAGTGCCAACTCCAGTGTGACCGGCTGGCCGTAGAGCGACTCCAGCATGGCCGAGATGCGGCCTGCGTACTGGGCACGTATCCAGTCGAGCTTGAAGCGGTTGGCCACGTAGACGGTGACCTTGGAGAAGTCTTCGGCGACGTGCGCGGTCAGGGGCTTGATCCAGGTGTTGAACTGCTGCTCGGGCAACTCCTGCCCGAGTTGCTCAACGCAGACTTGCCACAGGCCCTGGCCTGCATCGTTCGTGGGTTCCTCTGTCAT